>JBLJBH010000043.1:0-42824 GCA_047637875.1 Patescibacteria group bacterium | reverse complement strand
GACTTTTTTATATAATCCTCAAAAGTGTCCGGTTACGGGCTAGAATTTATGTTATTTAATTTTTTGATAAATTCTAAATAATTATCATCAGGAGCAACTTTATTTAAAATTTCTTTTCCACATTTTATACATTTGTGTTTTATCATCCATCATTTATTTTTTTTGTGATCTATTCAAATTGGTTTCATTATCCCTTTACAATCAGAAAGTCTATCTCCAGGAAAGTCTTCATCTAAGTGTTTTGAACACAGACAAAAAGGGCAATGATTTCTTGCACTTCATTCTGGATGTTTTTCTATGGTTTTACCACAATTTTCACAGATAAAACTTTCATTTATCATTTTAAAAGACATATTTTTTTCCATTAATAATATTTTTTTGATAGTAATTAAGTTAGTTTAAAAATCAAGAAAATCATTTAATTGACATTTATTTTTAAAAAATATAATACTTCTTGTATTTTTTAACTAGACTTTATGAAACAAAAATTAATTTCATCTTTTTTACATATACTTTTATTTGTTGTTATAGAGATTTCTTTTATTTTTATTATATTACATGAATTTCCAGAAATTAGCTTTTTTGAAGACTTATGAATAATTCACTTATCTTATTGGATATTTATATTTATAGCTTGATATATAAGAGAATCAATTAATAATTATAAAGTAAGATTCTTAGCAACTTATTCTCCTGTAGTTTTTCATATAGTTTGACATATTTATATTTGAGAAGAAACAATTAAACATATAGAAGTTCATTCTCATACTACAGAGTTTTGGTTAATTATATCAACAATAGTCTTATGAATATTTATTTTTGTTTGAGAATATTTACTTCATAAAAGATATCATTGCGAATCTCATCATGCAAAAGCTCATAAACATTGTAAAGAAGACTAAAAAAGTTAGAATTAATTCTAACTTTTTTTATAATCTATACACTATCAGTCAAATTGCACTCAGTACAATTCATAAAAGCCAAAGTTTAAAAACAACTGTTTCTTCACTCCATCCTATTGCTTCAAGATGATGGTGAAAAGGAGCGATTTTAAAAACTTTTTTTCCATTTCTAAATTTCTTTGAAATTAATTGAATTATTACACTTAATGTTTCAAAAATAAATATAGCTGAAACAATTATTAAAACTACTATAGTATTTGTAAGCATAGCCATTATTCAAAGGTTTGCTCAGAGTGCGAGACTACCAACATCTCACATATAAAATTTTGCTGGTTTTATATTAAACCATAAAAACGCAACCAATGCTCAAATAATTGTTACACATAAAGTTGAAAGTAAATATAATCATTGATCATAAGTTATATAAGCATAAACTCAGTAAGCAAAGAGTAAAAGTCCTCCAGCGAGTCCATCAAGTCCATCAGTAATATTTACACTGTTAGCACAAGCAATTATGATAAATATAAAAAGTGGAATAAAATAAATTCAAATTTCAATTCAAGATGTAAAGGGCATATCAAGCAGTCTAGTTGACCATTCAAGTTTATCATAAAACCACCAAGCTCAAGCTCAAGAAAATATTAAAAGCCAAAACATCTTAAAACGTGCTGATAATCCTTTTGTTCTTCAAATTCATCTAACATTCAAAAAGTCATCAATAGCTCAAAGTATTCAAACAGTTCAAAGAGTAAAAAGTGTTAAATAAGTTTCTTTTTGATTAAAAAGAGAGTTGTTTGTAAAACCAAATTTTTGTAAAATTATACTTAAAATAACCATTAAAAATACAATTATTAAAATGATAGCTCATCACATAGTTGGGGTTCAGGTTTTTGTTTTATGCAGTTTTGCAAATTCTGTTGCTTTTCATATAGTTGCTTCTTCTCTGATTTGTTTTCAGATTTTGTATTTTTTTAAAATTTCTATAAAGTGAGGAATTATAAAAAGTCCTATTATAAATGTCGTAAGTGAAAAAGAAAATATTGGTATTAAATGTGAATTCATATAGTTAGAAATGTTAAAGTAATAACCTATCATTCCTATCGGACACCTTCCCTTAAGTCTAAGGGAAGGATGGGAAGGGTTAAAAAAATGTTTTTATTTTTTATTTTTAATTTTTTTATAAGTTTCAGTTTTTGTTAAGAGTAGTCAAACATTGTATAAAATCAAACTTCAAAAAATCAGTATAATTATGTAAATATTATTTTTATTTCAAGTTTTTTTTGTATCAAGAGTTGAGCTTTTTAAGTTTTCATTTAAACTAAATCAAGAATTTTCTATATTTTCTATAATTTTTTCACCTTCATTTTTTATTAATTCTTTATTTTCAATTTGTATTTCATTTATGATAGGTAGATTTTCTACTCATGTAGAGTTTAAAATTTCTTCAACTTTTTGATTTTCTTCAATTTTTTCTTCTAGATTTTCTGAAACTTCTTTGGGAATTTTATAAACAAAAGTTTTTATCACTTTTTTATCTGGAGAAATAAGTTTTATTTCTTCATTATCTGATAAATTATAATTTATATTAAAAGTTTTATTTTTTTCCAAAAAAGTATTTGGATTTATTTCATAATTTAGGTTGTTTGCTTCAACTCTCCAATATCAAATATTTTGAATATCTCAGGAATTATTTTTGATAATTATGTTATTTTTTTCTCAATTTATATCAATATTTTTTGAATAATTAAAAGTATAAATTGAAGTTTTTATAAGCGTGTCTTCATAATCTTTGTTTGTAGCATAATAATCAATTTGCGTATCTTCTTTTATTAAAATTGGTTTTTTAAATTCCTTTATGTTATCCATCCTTCATTCTCAGTCTGTGTAATAAAAAATTTTAGCATCTTTTTGGTTTACTATAATATTTATTTCAATTGGAAAATCATATATTCAAGATTCTAGATTTGTTTTTACTTCTAAATTTGCTAAAACAAGGTTTATTTGTAGAAAAGCAAATGTTATAAATATTAATATTTTTTTCATTTTTATTTTGATTAGTTTTACTTTTTATATATTATTCAATTAAATACAAAATTCAAACTAAAATATAACTATTGTAAATATGTGATTTATAGATTTTAAACTCATAAAAAAGAAAAAATTAACACCGGATGTTTTTGAATTAGTTTTTCAATCTGTGATTGAATTAGATATAGTCCCTTGAAAATTTATGACTTTTATGTTGCCAAAAACTTGATTTGCAAGAGCTTACTCAGTGCTTTTTAAAGAGTGAAAAAATATTTATTTTATCATAAAAAGACTTGAAAATTGAAGATGAGGAAGTAAAGAAATTTGTGATTATGAGGAAGGGAAGATACTTAAATGAGTTTGACCAACAGGGCATTTTGTTGATAGCAAAAAAGATGTTTCTAAACTTTTTATTGCAACTGGAACATGAATGGTGCCACTTTATTTTATGATAAGAAGTTTACTAGAAAGTTGATTTAATAAAAACTTAAAACTTATTTTATGAAACAGGGAAGCGAATGATTTATATTATTTAGATGAATTTAGAGATTTTAAGGAAAAATATCCAAATTTTGACGTGGAAATATTTTTAAGTCGTGAGGAAAAAGTATGATTTCAAAAATGATATGTTGGAGATTTTTTAACAAGTGAAAATATTTCAAAATTTGAGGAGTATTATATTTGTTGAAATCCAAATATGATAGAGGAAGTTGTATGAAAATTACAAACTCAGTGAGTAAGTAATGATAATATTTTTAGGGAAAAATTTTAAAGATAATTTCCTTTTGACAAATAAAAGATTTTCATATAATCATTATTGACAAGTGTCGCAAAATCATATTGTGACACTTTTTTATTATTAAATTTTTTATTTATGAAATTCTTAAAAGATTCTTTTAGAGAAATTAAACACGTAGTTTGGCCTACAACTGCTGAAACTAAAAAATATTTCTTAATAGTAGTTACATTACTTGTACTTTTTGGATTATATATATTTGTATTTTCTACATTGTTTACTAATGTAATATTTTACTTAAAAGATTTAATAAATAACTAAAAAATATGAAGGCAGAATGGTATGTTATACAAGTAATTTCTTGAACAGAAGAAAATGTTAAACAATCTCTATTTCAAAGAAGAGAAAGTTTTTCTTTACAAGATTATATATTGGATGTTTTTGTTCCAACTCACGATGTAGTTTCTGTTAGAGCAGGATGAGTTAAAGTTAAAAAACAAAAAAATATTTTCCCAGGTTATATTTTAGTTCAAATGGTTGTAACAAATGAAAGTTGGTATATTGTTAGAAATACTCCAAATGTTACAGGTTTCCTTGGAGCTTGAAATGTTCCAGTTCCAGTTTCTGGAGAAGAATTAGCACAATTAAAATGAATGCTTGAAAAAAATGCTGAAACTTTTTCATCAAAATACAAAGTTTGAGATATTGCAACAATTACAAAAGGACCTTTTG
Source organism: Patescibacteria group bacterium (assembly GCA_047637875.1). Lineage (GTDB taxonomy): Bacteria > Patescibacteriota > Gracilibacteria > BD1-5 > UBA6164 > UBA7396. Next base: position 38,426 of record JBLJBH010000043.1, on the reverse strand, counting down.
AATGAAATGAGTGAATTATTTCAGAAATAAATGATAAAAAATGAATTTTAAAGTTAAATATCAATTTACTTTGAAGAGATACTCCTGTAGAACTAGATTTTTGACAAGTTAAAGTAAAATAATTTTAATAAATATGAGAAAAATAGTTTATTCTATACTTATTGTTTCTTTTGTTTTTCTATTAAATATAGGGTTGTATTTTTATAGTGATAGTTATAGTTTTTTTCTTAAAAAAATTAAATATTGAGAAGAAACTAGTTTACTTGATAAAAATAAAATTACTGATGAATATTTATTAAGTTCATTAACTTCTTTAGAAAAAGATTGTAATTGTGAACCTTTAGTTTGTGATAATAATCAAAATTTAGAAAATAATTCTGAAAAAGTAGATGATTTAATAGATGTTAAACCAGTACAATCACAAGAAAATATTCAAAATGAAATTATAAACCAAAACAATCAAAAAATAAATGAATATATTAAAAAGTTTTCTAACTATAAACTTTTAGAAAAATCTTATGATGAATATTATAAAATATTTGATATAACTGATGAATATCCAAATAAATATACTACTTATCAAGCTTGAGATTTAGAAATATATTTTTTTCCTTTATCAAATTTTGATGAAATATATAATATTTTTAATTTTTTGATAAATGATGATTTGATTACGAATAAATTTGATTTAAATAAAACTAATAATTTTTGAAAACAATCATTTTTTATAAATCTAAAAACTCAAGATGAATTTGTTAGATTGGTTATAGATGATTGAAATATTTTATTTTGACTGAAAATAAAAAAAGGTTATTATTGAGATATAAAAAAAATACTACAAAACTTTTAATTTTTTAATTTAACACTTATGAGTGAAAATTTAATTTATGTTACAGCTGAGTGATTAGCTAAATTACAAGAAGAACTTAATTATTTAAAAGATACAAAAAGAGTAGAAATAGCAGAAAAACTTAAAGAGGCTATATCTTTTTGAGATTTATCAGAAAACTCTGAATATGAAGATGCTAGAAATGAGCAAGCACAAGTTGAAAAAAGAATTATTGACCTTGAAGAACAATTAAAAAATGTAGCTTTAATTGATGAATCTAAAAAAGATGAGAATAAAGTAAAAATTGGTGCAATTGTTACAATTACAGAATTAGAAAAAAAAGAAACTGAAAATTTTAAAATAGTTTGAACTACAGAAGCAGATATACTAGCTTCTACCCCAAAAATTTCTAATGAATCACCAATTGGTAAAGCTCTTATTTGAAAGAAAAAATGAGATAAAATTAAAGTAAAAACTCCAGGAGGTATGTTTGAATATAAAATAGAAGAAATAAAATAATTTTAATTTTTTCATTATTTTGTATTTTTAGTTTTTAACTTATACTTATGGAATTTAATATTTTTTACTCACATCTTATATCAATTCCTGCAGTTGCATTTTTGTTAGCTGTTATTATAAAAGGATTTTCTTCTATGTATTTATCTTGAAAATTTAATATTAGAAAAGCTTTATCAAGCTGATGAATGCCTTCAGTACATAGTGCTGTTGTAACATCACTTACTACAGCTGTAGCTTTAAAATATTGAGTTTCATCTGATTTATTTGCTATAAGTTTAGGTTTTACAGTTATCATAATTTATGATGCTATAAATATTCGTTATGAAGCTTGATTACATGCAGTTGCCATAAATAAACTTTTATGAGAAAAATTTAAAGAATCATTAGGACATCTTCCAAGCGAAGCATTTGCTTGAAGTCTACTTTGAATTTTAACATCAATGTTTTTATTCTATATATAAAAAATATCCAAAAAAACTTCCTGATTTTCAGGAAGTTTTTTATTATTCAACAGTTACACTTTTAGCAAGATTTCTAGGTTTATCGATTTCTCTTCCTAAAAAGTCAGCCATATAATAAGCAAATAGTTGTAATGCTACAGCTGAAGTAAATAGGGCATTATACTCGTTTGTTTTTGGTAGTTCTATTATATCATCATATTCTTTTTTATGTTCATCTCAAGTAGATAAAAATCAGATAACTTTCCCGTTTCTTGCTTGAACTTCTTTGAGAGTTGATATATTTTTTTCATAAAGTTTTGAAGCTGGATTTAGTAAAATAGTTGGTAGGTTTTCTTCTATTAAACTTAAAGGTCCGTGTTTTAATTCTCAAGCTGAATAGCTTTCAGTATGATTGTAAGTAATTTCTTTACATTTTAAGCTTCACTCCATTGCCATTGGGTAAAACATATTTCTTCAAAGAAAGAACATATTTTTGTATTTTGAATATTTTTTAGCTATTTCATCTATTTTATGACTATTTAAAAGTACCATATTTATATCATCTTTTAATTTTGCAATTCCATCAATTATTTCTCTATATTTAGAATAATCAAGTTCTTTTTTATTTCACATATAAAGAGAAATAATTAAGAGAGTTAGAAGTTGACCAATAAAAGCTTTTGTTGATGCTACTCAAACTTCTACTCAACAGTGAGTATAAAGTCAGTTATCACACATTCTAGCAATTGAAGAACCTACAACATTAACAATTCAGAAAGTTTTTCAACCTCTATTTTTTACTATTTTTAAACATTCTAGAGCGTCAGCTGTTTCTCCTGATTGAGAGATAAATATGTATAAAGTTTTATCATTTATAAATTGCTTTTTATATTTAAACTCAGTAGAAATATGTATTTGACAAGGAATATTTGCTAGTTCCTCAAATAAATACGTTCAAATATATCAAGCATTATAACTTGTTCCAGAAGCTATAATTTCTATTTTTTCAATATTTTTTATATCAAGTTTATCAAGTGAATTACTTTTTATTTCATGATTTTGAAAATTAATTCTTCAACCTAAAATATTTTCTATAATACTTGGGACTTCAAATATTTCTTTTAGCATAAAATGTTTAAAATCTCAGATATCATCATTTGATTCTATTTTTAGAGATTCAAAACTATTTTTTTCCACTTCTTTTCAGGCATTAATTATTTTATATGCATTTTTATCAATAATAACCATTTCGTTATCATCTATTGGGATATATTTTTGAGTGATATTAGCTAGAGCATTAGCATCAGATGATAAAAATAATTCATCCTTATTTATTCAAACTACAAGTGGACTTCCAAGTTTTATAGCAATTATTTGATCTGGATTTTTTGTATCAATAATAGCCAGAGCGTAAGCTCAAGTGATAAGTTCTTTAACTTTTTTAACTGTAGTTTCTAAATCTTTTTCAAAAACATATTCAATTAAATTAGCAACAACTTCGCTATCAGTATCTCAATAGAATTTATATCACTTTCAAATAAGTTCTTTTTTTAATTCAATATAGTTTTCAATAATTCAATTGTGAACCAAAAAAAATCTCCCATTTTGAGAATAGTGTGGGTGCGTGTTTTCTAAAGTTACTCAACCATGAGTTGCCCATCTAGTATGTGCAATTCAAGAATGCATTTCACTTAAATCCTTTTTATTATTTTCAACTTTTGAAGCTAAATTTGAGACTCTTCCAATAGCTTTTTGTAAGTATGTCTTTCCTGAATTATCAATTAGCATAATTCAAGCACTATCATATCATCTATATTCAAGACTCGTAAGTCCATCAATTAAGTATTTTGAAGCATTTCAAGCTCAAGAGTAGGCAAATATTCAGCACATAGTTTTTTCATTAAAATTTATTATAGTTTGATTATAGTTTTTTTTAGTGTTTTGCAAAGAAAAAAACAACTTTTTAAAAGTTGTTTTTTAATATTCTCAAAGTTCTAAGTTTAATAATTTTTCTTCTCAAGTTTCTTTTATAATTTTTAATTGAATTTTATCTCATGGAATTTTATTTTGTATTATTGATGAAATAGGTGTTGATAAAGATATTTTTATAGCATCTATTTCTAAAATAATATCTCAAGGTGATATTCAAGATTTTTCAGCTATACTTCAGGCTAAAACACTTCATTCTTTTTTTGGTATATATGCTCAATAATTTACATTTAATCATAACTCATTTTTAACAGCTTCATTTATAGGAATATAATTAATTCATATAAATGGTTTTTTTATATTACCATGTTTTTTTATCGAGCTTAAAATATAATCAACTCTTTTTTGAGTTAGTGGTATTGCAAATCAAAGTCATTGACCATTTCAAGCAATTGCTGTATTTATTCAAACAACTTCTCAATTTAAGTTTAATAAAGGTCCTCAACTATTTCAAGGGTTTATAGCAGTATCTGTTTGTAATAATCAAGTTAGCTTTTCTGTCTGAGAATTATTGTTTGTTGCTTCTATAGACCTATTTTTTCAACTAATTACTCAAAAAGATACTGAGTTTTGAAATTCAGCTAAAGCATTTCAAATAGCAATCGCAAATTGTCAGACATTTATATATTTTTCATCATCAATAATTTTTAATATATCAAAGTTTACATTTGGATGTTCTACTTTTATAATAGCTAGATCTGTTAATGGATCTAAAGCAACAACTCAAGCTTCGTATTCAATTCATGTATTTGTTATAATAGTATATTTTGCACTAGCATCAGATACTACATGTTTATTAGTCATAATATAACCATCTTTTGAAACAAAAAATCAACTTCATCATCATATTTGTCTTTCTACGCTTCAAACTTTTTCTCCAAAAAACCCCCAAGGATCTCTTCTATAAAGATCAATATCTTTTTTAATAATTATATTTACTACGCTTGGTCAAGCTATATTTACAAGTTTTGTGACTTCACTTTGTAGGTCTGTTATTGTAATACTTTTTCAATCTTTTATAACTTCTTTTGTTATAGTATTTGTTATTACATTATTTAATTCAGGGCTTACATAATACAGGAAAATATAACTTCAAACAAGTCAAGAAACTAGACTTGATAATATTATTAAAACTATTAATAATTTTATTTTCATACTTTTAATTGTTAAAAAATAATTTTTCATATAATATTGAAAATCATTTGATTTTCAATATTTATAAAAAAACTCTTATAATTTTCTTAATTTAAAATATGCATATAATTAATTTTAAAACAGATGAAACCTGAGCAATACAAACTTTAAAAATTTGTTTAGAAAACTTTTTAGATAAAGATACACTCGTTATAAATGATACAAGATGAATGATAATACCAAGTGTTTTACCATTTATTGAATTTGTATGTACATATGATCAAAGAGTTTTTTCGATGCTAAAAAATACAAATGTAATTTTTACTGAACCATTTTCACTAGAAGTACAAAACTATTATAAAAATCTATGATTAATTCAAAATGTAAATGTTATTTTAACAGACAATATAAAAGAAATAACATTAGCAAAAAATATATGACAAAATAAAGATTTATTAGAGAAACTAAAATCATATAAATTTAAAAAAATAGTTCCATTTTTTGTGAATGATGATATGGATGAATTATCAAAAATACTTGATGTTCCACTCAATGTTTCAAAAAATATATTTGTAAAAGCAAATGATAAACTACTTTTAAAAAAATATTTACTTGAAACTTGATTACCAACTATTGATGGAGATTTTACATCTGATATAGAAGTATTAAAAAAATATTTTGAAAAAACTGAAAGATATTTATTTAAAGATCCACTTTGAGTTTCAGGGTATTGATTTTGGGATAATAAAGAAAATACATTTGAAGAATTAGAAAAAAACTATGCTTGAAAAGAACTTATTATAGAAAAATTTATAGAAAAGGAATCATCACCTTCTGTACAATTTTTTATTAGTGAAGATAAAAAATATTCTATAATATTTTGAATAACTGACCAATTACTAGAAAATTGAAAAATTTATTTATGAAATAAATCGCCTTCAGTTTATACAAATAATGAAGTTTGAGATGAGCTTTTAATACAATCAGTTCAAATAATTGAATATATTGCAAATTTATGATATACTTGATTTGCCTGAATTGATTTTATTGTGGATAAAACTAAAAAAGTTTACGCGACAGAAGTAAATGCAAGATTTACTTGAGCAACTTATCCGGCAATAACTTCAATGTTATTAAAATCAAGTTTAAAATCTGAATGGGAATTTTATAATTATGAATGAGAATCTGAAAAAGTAGGGAATTATTTAAATAATAAAGTTATTAAAAATTCTTTTGAAACTTGAATTTTTCCACTTTGACTTTCTTGAATAGAAAAATTTGGTAAAGCTAATTTATTAAAATTTAATTAAAATATAATGAATAAAGCTAAAATTGCAGTTTTATCATCAGTTAAACCTTGAATTTTTGCAAGTTTTGCAAATGATGAAAGATTTACTCAAGAAGAAAGACAAAAAGCACTTATGAATGAAGTTGATGTCTGGAAAGATACATTAGATATTGATTACGTAAAAGAAAATACAACTTTTGAAGTAGTAAATGTTTTAGAGTGATTACCAAGAAAATGATGATATGACTGATATATTTTATGAGGTTCTCCAAGTATGGTAAATGAAAGAGCTCCTTGGATGATAAATTTAGAAAAATTTATCCATGATGAAATTAATTCTTGAAAATCTGCTATTTGATTTTGTTTTTGACACCAAATTTTAGCTTCTGCTTTTGGAGGAACTGTCGAAAATGCTCACTCAAGAAATATTTGAAGAGATAAAGTTTTTCTAAATGCTAGGGGGCAAGCAGATAAACTTTTTTGACAAATGAATGATAATTTTGAATCTATTTGGTCACATAAACAATATGTTTCTAATCCATGAGAAGCTGAAGTTTTAGGGAATAATTATCATACTCCAAATCAAATTATAAGACTTTGAGATAATGCTTGGGGATGTCAATTCCATCCAGAATTTTCTAAAGAATTTTGTAGTTTTTTAGTAAAATTAATGTCTGGTAGTATTTGAGATGAATGACTTTCATTAGATAAAATTTTATCTGAACTTGCTAAAATGAGATGAAATGATAGTTCTAAAGTTGTTAATTTATTTATAAAAAATATACTAAAAAACTAGAACCGTAGGTTCTAGTTTTTTAGTATTAAGCTAATAATTGTAATTACAAATCAAATATATAAAAATATTCAAATTCTTATATCTTTATAAATAGTGATAACTTTATTCATTTCACTTTCTTTATAGGCTTTAATTATTTCATAAACATCGTTTCATTGTAAGGGGGATTCTTGTAGTTCTATTTCAATTTTATTTTTAATTTCTTTTATACTATCATTAGTTAAAATATCTCATTGTTTTATATCTATAACTCTAATTTCTTTTATATCAATTTTATCAAAAATATTTTCAATAATTCAAGATAAAAATATAAAAGTTAAATAAATTATAAATCAAATATCATACCAAATATTTAGTAAATCATAATAATAAAATATAAATACTAAAAATAAACTAAAAATAAATTTGAAATAAATATTTATTTTAATTTTATTTATACTTGGTATTATTAAATACATAATTCAGAAAATCACCAAAAATGTATAACTATTTTTAAAATATATATTTATTATATTTCATATTAAAAATATTATATTAAAATAAAAAAAATTATTTAATAAATCTAATTTTTTTGTTTTAATTCATTTTAATTCTCTATAATTTTTTATAAGATAAAAAGTTATAAAAGTAGAAATAATCAAAAAACTATAAGATAAAAATAAAATTATTACATTTTCATATCATTTTAAATATCAAATTATAGTTCAAGACAATCATAAAACTATTAAATATTTCCCATCTCAAGCTCACCATTTATTGTTTATGTAAAATAAATATCAAAAAAGTAATACAATAAATATTTCAATTAAGTTAATTGAATAATTATAAAATCATTTTATAAAAAATGTTAAAATTATTAAACATACTAAATAAGGAAAGATAAATCTATTTTTTATCTTTCCTGTTTTTAGATCTGATATAACTCAGATTAAAGGTATTATTAGTAGTGAAATTACAATAAAATTTATTAATGTCATATTTTAAAAAGTCATACTTTTACATTGAGTTTTTAATTCAGAAGTTGTTAATTTATCACATAAAGATAAATCTTTTTTTACATAAGCTTCATTTATAATACTTCTATTATAATCATAAGATACATTTTTTACACATTTTTCTTGTTCTTTTTTATCAGTGAAAACACTATTACATAAAGATAAATCTTTTTTTACTAATATAACTTTTTTAAGACAACTTTCTTTATCTGAATAGTTACTTAATGTTGTACATAAACTAGCATTAGTATTATTACTGGATAATATTTCAGTTACTTTTTTAGATTCTTGTAAAACTTTATTATTATTTACACATTTTTCTTTTAAAAATGTATTTGATATAGCAGTACAGTTATTTTTATTATAATTTATTTCATCATTACAACTATTTATTTCATCTTGAGTTAATAATTTATCACAATAACTTAGATTATTACTTTCTATAGCTAAAGAGTACAAAAATTTATTTTTACATTTCTCTTTTAAATATATTAAATCATCACATTGTTTTACATTTGTAAAAGTTAATATACTAATTGATTCATTTTTTAAAGTATCTTGAAGAGTTTTTTTAGAATTATCTTCAGAAATTATTGTGTTACTTCAAGTCGAAACTTCAGTTTTTTCTTCTACAATAACGGGTTTTACTTCTAAATCATTTAATTTTTTATTTATTTCAGCTTCATTAATTAATCTTTGAGCTATTTCTTTTTCTTTTTTTTGAATTTTTGAATATGAAGAATATGCAAAAATTCAAATTAATAAACAAGTTATTAATCAAATAGTTATAAAAATTTTATTTTTACTCATATGTAAAATTATTAATTGCTAAAAAATCATAATGGAGGTGAACTTTGTAGTTTTGAATCGTACTCAATAATTAAAGGTGCATTTAAATTATTTTTTTCTGGTTTAGCTAAAGTTCAGTTAATAGTTTTTACCAAAATATTTCAAGATTTTTCAAATTCATCTCATCAAGCAATTTTTACTTTTACTTTATCTATATTTAAAGGTATTTTATCATCTCACATTAAGTTATTTGTTACTCAATATAAGTCTTTAATTACTCTTGCATATCTTCTTAAATATATTAAATCATATCATTGAGCTTTTTCTATAGTACAGTTAGATGTATTGTATTCAGCTGTTCCATAAGGACATACTCCTGCATTATCTTTAATTGCTCATCATACAGTATTTCTAGAAGCAAAACTTCATTTCCAATATAATTGATTTACTAAATTTGTATTTTCAGTATTTGCTCAATTATAAACTTTAGTATTTGAGTTATTTATACTAACTATTGGTCATTCTGAATAAATTACTCAAACTCAATTAGTTATATTTTCTGAAATTCTAAATTGAGAAGTATTTCAGTCTTTATTTCATATTAATATAAATCAAATTATAGAATTATTATTATTGTAATTTAAATTAGATCTTAATATTATATTTCAGTTTTCAACTACTATAGTCTTTTTTCAAGATATATTACAAGTATTTCAGCAGTCTATAGTTACATCTCTATCTTTAAAATATATTAAATTATTTTGATTTAATTTTAATCATCATTGAGTTGAAAAATCAAAAGATGTAATTGTAGAACTTCATTTTGTTCATTCATTTCTATCACTTCAAGCTAATAGAGTTTCTACATTTTTATTTACTTGAGTTTTTAAATCATAAAGTTTAATACTTGATACATCTTTATATGTACTATTATCAGTAGAAACTGCTCATTCTCAAGTTACGCCTCATAATGATGTAGTTCTAGTTTGAGTTATTCATCTTATATCAATTTCTGATAAAACTATATTACTATCATTGTGATATGATGAGTTATCTAAAAAATCAGATTCTACATATGGTCAATATCATTTAAATCAAGATTGAACAGATGGTATTTTTACATTTTTTCATCAAACTATATAATTTAATACAGAATATAATGCTAATTTTGTAGATCAATCATTAATTCATCAAATAGTTTTTGGTATAAAATTATATTTATCAGATCCAGAATTAAAAGGAATTTCTCATCTTCAAACTCATGTAAGTAGAGAATTTTTTATTAAATAATAATTTTCACTTCAAGCTGGAGTTTTTCAACCAGTTTCAATATTTCAATTTAACAGAGCAATATTATTAAATTGCAAGAAAAAATTATTTGTTCATAATCTAGTTTCTAATTCATACTTTATAAGTAAATTATCATTATCATTACCAATTTTTCATATATTAACTGTTTTTTGTTGTCATTCTACTAAAGGATATATAGATCATAACAAGTTATAATTTACTATTGGATCCCATTTATAAATTGGTTTATTTGAGGTATTGTTTGCAATATTGAAATCAGAAGGATTTTCTCAGATTCAATCATAAGATAGCAAATTATCAACTTTGATTGATAAATTATTTAATTGTAATTTTGCAGTTAAGTCATTTCAATATAGACTATCACTTCATCATGAAATTTTATATTCATTTTTTGTAGGAATAGCTGATTTTAAATCATAATTTAATTCTCAACCTTTAAATTGGTTATAATTTGTAAAAAGATATGTAAAATCTTTATATTCTAAAGCTGTAGGATTTAAAGTTCAGTTTAAAAGTTGATTTCAATTTTTAAACTTAAAATCTACGCAATCTCATTTTTCAGGTTCATTATATTGATCACATCATAAAGTATTTTCAAGATTTATTTTTAGTTCTATATTTTTTACTCAAGAAACAGAATTAATACCATTTCAATATTTATCTTCAAAAAATACCAAAGAAGTATGTTTATCTCTTAAGTTAGAAACCATATTTTCATTTCAGCTATAGTCTGAATTTAGATTATGTTTAGTTCAATTATTTCAACTTGTTATACTTGTATTTGTTGCTAAAATTGGAGAATTGGCTACAACTTTAAAATCAGGGGTAGGAGTTGATATACAATTTCAAACCATATCACAAATTTCATCTGTTTTTACCGTATTTCATCAAAGGTTTAGAGTTTCTATATTCCAAGTATAATTTCTATATCAATTTGTATTTAAATCTAAATCAATTAAACTAAAATTATGGTCAATATTTACATTACTTAAATTATCAACTTTAGAATCTTTAGTTGATAAAACTCTATCATAAACTCTTAAAACAGATTTATCATCATATTTTTCTATTTTTACTTGAAAACTTTTTAATCAACTTCAAGTATCTCTAAAAGAAGGAATTATTATTCTTCTGTTATCTAATGCAGCAAAAAACTTAGATTTAGATGTATCTCAATCATAAATTGTATCTTCTAATCAATCTCAGTTATTTCAAGAGATATATTTTATTCAGTTTGATAAAGGATTATATGAGTTTCAAGCAACTGTTGGTGCTTGAGAATCAGGTGTCAAAATTAAAGATGTTATTCATGTTATTGTATGATTTCAATCTTCAATTATTAACTTTGTATTTGAATCAGTTTTTAGAGGAGTTTCGTTTCAAGCATAATCAAAACAAAAATTTCTATTAGAATTATTTAATATATCTCAAGTAGAACTATTATTTCAACTCCAATTATATATTCAAGTAATTGTTTGTTTTCATCAAGTTGGTGCTGAATAAATTGTACTATCAGGAGTAACTCATAATAATGTTGGAAATTCGATTTTTTTTAATTTACTAGTATTTGGGTAAGTTCAGTTATTTGTATCATCTGCTTCTAATGTTATACGAAACTCTCCTATTCAATCTATAGATTTATAATATAATCTTCAATTATTATAATATAAATTATTTCATTTTCAAGCTGGTATCCTTATTTCTTTAAGAATACAAGAAGGTGGAGTTGTATCAACTTTATAAGGTCACCAAGTTGATATTCAATATTTATTAGATTTATCAATAGTAGCTTCTCATACATAACTTTTATTATCTCAAGCTTGATTACTATCATTTGCTTTAATACTAAAAGTATATATTCCATCTGGACGATGTTCTCAATCATCTACAAGAACTCTAAAATCTAAAGTTTTTTCACACTCAACAGGTTCCCAGTCTTCAAAAAACGTAGTTCAATCTACCTTTTGTCAACTCATAGAATAAAGACAAGCCCTATTTCAGCTAGTATTTTGAATTGGTGTAAAAGAAGCATAAATTGAATTATATCAATATATAATTAAAAATATTATAATTAAAAATGATATATGATTTTTTTTCATAATTTTTAAATTAAAAATTAATTTTTTACTCACATTTTCAAGGATCTCAAAAACAATAACTAGAAATATTAGTTTTATTTAATAAATCAGGTTCTTCCCAGTAATTTCATACATTACATTCTCAGTCATAAAATATTCATTCTAATGAATTTCTTATACAAGGATATCATATACTTGTACTTCATCAATTAGAAACTTTATTACTACACAACATATAAACTCTAGTTCTTTTTTCAGTTCATTTGTCAGTTATTTTTAAATTCCATTCATTTGAATTATTAGTTAAAATTACTTTATTGTCAGTTTTATCATTATAAACATCTAATATTACACATTTATCATGAATTTTTAAAAAATCTTTAGTTTCATTTAATGCAAAAAGTTCAGTTCAATTATATATAGTTGTCTGGTATCTATCTCTAATACAATTACTTCAATCCCAAGAGTAATTTTTAGCACATTTAAATCTACATTCAGTTGTACTTGGTTCTATATTATAAACTGGATTTCTAGTTGGTAACCAACTTCCTCAAATTCTAACTTGTGGAATTTCACTAACAGTATTCCATACTGTATTATGTGGTTTATCATTACAGCTACTTATTCTATTAATACTAAGACATTTTCATCAACTTTGATAATATCAACTATTACAAGTCCAATTACAATTGTTATTATCTCCATTTGAAGTATAATAAGAATTGTTTGGTTTATTATCACATAAATATTTTTCATTATCTTGGGCTGAATATTCTCATATAGGTACAATTTCACATTTTTGATTTGCAGTTCAAGATCAAGTTAAATAATATTTAGAATTACAAGTGAATCAATTTGAGTTTTCTATAGGTTCTTGTCAACAAATTTCTGTTAAAGTATCTTCATTATTTATACCATCTGTATAAATCCATTTATTAAAATCCCATATTTTCATTACATCTTTTACATATCATCAACAAAATTCATTTTTTACACACGAAACATCATTTGAATTTTCTGGTAGAGAACAATCAACTTCAACTCAAACAGTTTTATAAGTAGATAGTGGATAAGTTGACTGACAACAAACTAAAGCATTTTCGTTTACGCATTTTCAAAATTCATAAATTGTTCCTGGGTTACATTGTTGTTGACACATGGTGATATCTGGTGAGTACTCTAAAGTTAAAGGATTAATTTTAGATGCAAAATCTCAATCTTCCATTACTCATGTAGGACCAGTCCAATAAGCTGCTACATCATCATTTAATTTTTCTAAATAATCATTTTTATTATACTTATACATTCAAGTTAATATTCAAGAACAAGTATTTACAATATTTGTTAAATAACATTTATCATCTTCTCATTTTGTATATCATCAAGAACAAGCCCATCTACATCATAAGGTTGTGTGATTAGGGTTAGGTGTAAAATTATAATCATTAGTACAATCTAAAGAGTTAGGATCACAAGTTCAAGTTAATTCTCAAGTTAATAAAGTAGGTGATAACCATTCAGAATTTTCAGGTTTTCAACTACACATAAAAGTTTTCTGTTCAATAGAAACTCACTTGTAAGTATCTACAATTTTATAACTAATTACAGGTCTTTGCGTTAACCAATTTACACTGTCTGTAGCAGAGAAAGTAACTAATGCAGGAGCAGATTTATCTATCTTAATTATATAACTTTTTTTTGAGATATTTCATGTATCTACAGGAGTTCAAAACCACAATTCATGAGTTGATTTGTCTTCTGCTTGAATTTCAACATTATAAATTCATTCTTCTGTGAAATTTAGTTCAAAATTACTGCTTCATACATACGAAGTTCAATTTACTTTATAAGTAACTTTTTTTATTCATGTCCAAACATCTGAAACAGAGATATTTAATTTAACGTCTTTATTTGTCCAAACATCATTTGTGTATCAATTTAGATTTACATCAATAACAGGAACATCATCATCAACTTTCATACACGAAATATTTCAACTAGTTCAAGGATGTTTTTTAAGAGCACTTGTTAAAATTTCTTGTCAAGCAGGGCAAGAAGTTTTTCAACTATTTATTGAATAAGAAAAAGATGCTCAATAATTAACTCATAATCTAGCTACTGCTTTTTGACAAGTTAATGTTCCACCGGTAGATAATCATGATTTTCATCTTTGTGATGGAATAAGTTCCCATCACAAAGGACAAGAAGTTATTCAAGTTGTTAGTCAATAAGATATCTGAGATGCATTTGTATTTTCAGAGTAAATAAAGAACAAAAAAATTACAAATAATATTAATTTTTTTTTCATATAAGTTTAAATTAACTAATAAGACGAATGATTACTATGGTTTGCATGAGTAGATGAATGGTAATCTGTACCAGTTCAACTAAGGTGATTATTTCCATGAGAAGCATCTGTTCAAGCTGTTAGTGCAAATCAAGTTATAAGTCATAAAGATGAAATTAAAATACTTTTTTTAATAGTTTTTCCATCTTCTTCTCTAAGAAAACTTTTTATATTCTTTTTCATAATAAATAAAGTTAAATAATAAAATATTATAAATTAGATTGTTCTAGCATATAAATATATCATACTCTAGGTATATATTTTCAATTAGATTCATTTTTAAAGAATTCTTTTCAAGACCAAGGTTCATCAAGTCCATCGGCATAATCATTATTTACTATAGAAAAAATTAAATGTAATCTTCATAGTTCAATAAAAGCATTATATAATTCTACATCATTTTTTAAATTTTGAAAATCATTTGATAAGTAAAAATTTTCCATAGCTTGTACATGTTTTAATTTTTCTTTTAAATCAATTTTTTGTTTATCTGATAATTTCTGTTCCAGTTGTGAATATTTTTCATTAATATCTCTAACAAGTTCATCTACATTACTAATATTATAACTTTTCATTAAACTATTTCTAAAATCCTCAATTCATTGAAAATCTAAATCTTTTAGAAATGTATTAAATTTTTGTAGCAGTTTTTCAGTGTATTGATTTTTTACATCAAAAGAATTAAAAGAGTAAGCTTTAAAGAATTCTTTTGGTTCATTTTTGTAAATCATGTAATCTGAAAAATAAACTGACATAATAGGTATTAAATTTATTTTAAAAAATACTTCTTTAAAATATTCACTATCATTTTTTAGTTTTTTATTATCAATTCATTTATCATTAAATTTTAGGTTTTTTATTAATTCATCAATTTTTTTATTATTTTCTTCATTATAAATAACTATCACTTCATCATCTCATCTTAGATATTTTATAATTTGTTCTAAATATAAATCATCCATTCAAGAACATGTTTCTAATACTAAATCAGGAAGAGTTCATAATTTATATCTTTCATTAAGATTTTCTACTATATTTTTTTTCAAGATAGGCCCCATAGTACTTGATCTTATCATTTTTGCACTTCAAAAATCACAAAGTAATTTTAAATTTTTTATTATACTTTCTCTTTCATCAGCTTTTAAAGTTTCACTTACAAGAATACTTCAACTATTCAAATTATTACTTTCATTATCTCACTCTTCTCTAGGATATAATATATTTAAATTATATTCTTTTTCAGGAATAATAGTTCATATAAATTTTTCTTCCTTTTTAAATCAATTTATTGCTATAAAAGTTATTATTATTGTTATAATTGAAATTATTAAAATAAGAAAATATTTTGTTTTTTTATTTCAATTCATACATAAAAAAAGTTAAACAAATAAATGTGCAACTAATTCTTGATACTTTAATCAGAAATCAGTTAAGATATAATTATTTAAATCATTTTTAATTAAATTTAAATTATCAGACATTCTAAGGCTTTTTTCAAGGTGTTCAATATTTTTTATATTGACTTTTATTATATTTATATTCCTACTTCATAATACAAAAAGTCTTCTATCAAGATTTTCGTTGTTATAGTAGAATATTTTTTTAATATTGTCAAGAGTTTTTAGATAATTTTTTAAATCTTGATTTTTATAAAAAGCGTTCTTTCCATTAAAAGAATAGGCTGAATGTCAAAAACCATAAAGAAGTTTATTTGATACATAATTATTTTGGTAATTATGTATGAGTCAGTTTTTACAAAAATATTCTCTTCCATACTGAGTAAATCATTTTCCTTTTAGAGTGGAAGTGACTTCATCATAAAAATTATAAATAAGTTCTATATTGTCTTCAAATTTTCCAGTTTTTGATAATATAGAATCTTCATAATAATATAATGGATAATAGGTTACATGAGTTATATCTAAATTTTTTACAATATTTAAATCAATTTTCATATTTTCATAATTTGAACCTGGAAGTCCGTAGATCATATCAATATTTATATTTTCAAATCAAGTTTCTTTTGCTTTTTTTAGTACATCTAAAACAATATCTTTTTCATAGGTTCTGTTTATTTTTTTGAGTATTTCATTATCAAAAGTTTGAACTCAAATTGAAAGTCTGTTTACTTTATATTTTTTTAATATTTCTAGTTTTTCTTGGTTTATGGAATCAGGATTTCATTCAAAACTAAACTCAATATTTTTTGAAAAATATTTATATAATTTATCTTGAATATATTTGAGTAAATCTTCTAAATACTCTTCATCAAGGTAAGTTGGAGTTCATCATCCTATAAAAATACTATCAATAGAAAAATTTTTTACATTTTTTAAAAAATCATCAATTTCATATTTTAATTTATGAATATATAATTTCTGCATAAAATCTTTATTTTTATCTCAAGTAATGATATGAAAATTACAATAAGTACATTTTGTTTTACAAAAAGGAATATGAAAATAAAGATTTATGTTTTTATTTTCATATTCGCTTAATAATTCATTTTTTGTTTTTTGATAATCCTTTTCTCAAATATCTTCCCAATAATTCACTAAAGGATACTGCATAACAAAATCTCTGTTTTTTTCAACAAAAATAACCGCAAGTTTCCATAAAAACTCTCTTTCTTCTTGATTGCTTGCTTTTGTGTAATTATCAAAAAACTTTTCAAAAAAGTTTCTGAATTTTTGGTTGTAATTTTTGTTTATCATACTAAATCATAATTATAAATAATTCTTTTTATTTTAGGATTTTGTATCAAATCTAAGTTTTCATAGAATTGTTTATTTCACCTAAAAAAATTTTTAGAATGATCAGCTTTCATTTTTAAATTCATATTGAAATTTGTAGGAATTTTTCCCATGCATCCGTCACAATCCTCAACTACTGTTAAGTAATTTTTTTTATCATAAACAAGTTTTGTTGGACAATATCTGTTTATTGAATAAACACTATATGGAAAATACAGACTTATATTATAATCTTTTTTTATTTCAAATCATTGAAAAGTATTATACATTTCAATCAAATCAATATTTTTTCTGAATAAATAATCAAAATAAAAATCATTATCAATCGTAATTTGTTTATGAACTTCTTTATCTTTAAAAATTTTTAAAAACGGATCTTTATTTTGTCCAGATAAAAAGTTTCACCAAATCATTTTTATTTTTGGAAATTCATTTTCTATCATATGTAAAACTCAGTAATCATTTACTACCACTTCAAATCAATCCAGATCCTTTAGCTTTGAAATAAAATCTTTTAATTTTACTAGATTTTTCTCTGAGATAATAGGTGTTGTGAGAGTAAGAGGTTTTTTGAAATCTAAAACTTTTTTTATAAAATCTTCATTTCTTAAAAAATATAATAAATTATGCTCACAATACGCATCTCAAAAATAGAGTCTATTGTATTGATTTATAGATTTTTCTAAATTTTCTAGTGATGTATTTTCTGTTATTAAATAAGCTTTTTCCATTTTAGTTATAATACATATTAAATATCTCACAATTTTTGTGAGAACAATCTTTTCTTATCGTTTTTTTGTGATTTATAATATTAAAATCAATAAATTCTTTGTTTGAATCAGCTAGAGGAGCAAATTCTAGAGAAGATTTTATAAATTTTATATCATTTAAAAGAGTTTCAAGAGGTTTTTCTCTTCCAACTATTTTCAGAGAAACAAGATTTTTTATATCGAGAAGTGATTTTGTAAAACAAACTTTACAATCATTCATATTTTTTACTAAAGTCATATATCAAGAATTAAACTCTTCATCATCACTTTTGTAAATTGCTTCTCTATTACAAACATAAGGAATCCCATCTTTGAGTCATTCTAGATGTAGAGAAGAACAGACTCAGTCACTATTATAACACCAATCATTTTTTATAAATATTTCAAATTCTAAATCTGGAAATAAACTACATAAATTTTTTACTTCGTTTAGTGAAATATTTCTTGGAAAAATCATACGGGAAATATTAAAATTTTCTCTCCAAAACTTTATACTTTCGCTATTGATTACTTGGTTTAATGAACTACAATGAATCCCAATATTTTTATCAATATCTCTAATAAGTTTTGCGATATAAATATCTTTTACAATTAAAGCATCTGGTTTGATATCAATACAATTTTTAATTTCTTCTTTTATCAAATTTTCATCATTAATAACAGGAGAATTATTTAATGTAATATAACTTTCTACTCCAGCACTTTTAGCATAATCTATAAGTTTTTTTGCGTCAGAATATGATGAAATATTAGCAAGGCTTCCATCTCTACGATTTAATATACTTTTAAATCAGTGTTTTTTTTGCCAATCATCAGAAACCACTCAAAAATAAATCTCTCAAACTCAAGATTTTATTATTTCTATTCAGGAAATTAGATTTTTTACAGGAGCTAATATTTTCATGCTTAAATAGTTTTTAAGAAATTACCAAATATTTTTCATGATTTGTAATCATTTTCAATTATACTAGAAAAATTTTTTTCTAAAAAGGTATTTATAAATTTTGAATAAATTGTATTGTATTCACTATCATAAAATTGTAAATCTTTTATAAAATCTTCTTTGTTTTTATTCATATCTGAAACTAAAATTTTTTGCTTTTCTTCTAAAAAGAAACTTTCTAGTATCACCATACTTGGATATACTTTTCCATCGCTATCTATTACGAACTCACTATTAAATAATTGAACTTCGTTGTTAATATTTTTATTTATAAAATTTATTTTTATTTCTTTTGAATTCATTTTTTTTGATAACTCTTCAAAAGATTTTTCAAGTTCTGAAAGTCAGTTTTCACTCCAACCATTATAATTTACAGGAAGCAAGTTTATATTTTTTACTTTTAAAAATTTTTCTAAAAAATACACATTTTCACACAAGTTTTTTGCAGTTTCATTATTCACTACAATATTTATTTGATGATTGATATTGTTTGAAGTAATTTGTTTTATATTTTTGTATAATTTTAGTGTTTGTAAAAAGGAAATTCATCTCGTTTCAGAGTGGTCTTTTAATTTTCAATTACAGCTAATTATAAGTTTTACATCATTTTCTTTAAAAAAGTTTATTTTTTCTTTATCTATAAGTGATCCGTTTGTGTTAATAGTAAAAATGTATTTATTTGATTTTGATTTTATAAATAAAATAATTTTTTTTATAGTTTCAAATTTGAGCAATGGTTCTCATCCAAAAAATCTCAGTTCATAATCATTTCATTTACTTGAGAGAATTTCAATTTTATCAAAAAAATCATCAAGTGAAAAATCTCTAAAAAATAGAGCTTCAAAATCTTTCTTATAAACTCAACAATAATTACATGTATCAGTATTACAAACTCTTGTTGGAACAATTATCATTTTTAATTTGAATAATATTTTAAAAATTATATAATCTATATCGTTATCGTTATTATTTTATAAAAAAATTATGGAAAAACAAATAAAACTTATAAAAAGTCTCTACACAAAAGAAGCAATTTTATATACGATTAATTTGTATTTAGAAGATTATGATTATGAAATTTCTGAAAATGATACTGAAATATTCATTAGTTTTCATTCGAATGTAGATGAAAAAATATTTTCATTATTTAAAAAAGAATTAACATTTAATAATTTGAGATTTGAAATAGCAAATAACAATAAAGATCTAAGAAAAGTTATTATTTCAAAAGCTTTAGGAAGTGTAAATGTAGAATAAATTAAAATTTAATAAATAAAAAATGAGCTTAAATGAAAATATACCATTTATTAGATTTAATCATTTGTGAGACGATAGAATTGTTATGACAAATATTTTTTGAGATTCTATAGTTTTATGAAATGTTGAATTTGATAATTATATAAATGGATGAGAATTAAATAATTCTTTAAAGAAAGATTTAGAAGAAAAAATGTTTTATAAAACTTCAGACTATGAAGAAAAATCTACAGAAAAATATATTCAGAGAAATAAAATAAATTT
The DNA here is from genome assembly GCA_047637875.1 of Patescibacteria group bacterium. GTDB lineage: Bacteria > Patescibacteriota > Gracilibacteria > BD1-5 > UBA6164 > UBA7396. Next base: position 17,924 of record JBLJBH010000043.1, on the reverse strand, counting down.
CGTCGGTCCCACTTTACATATTATAGTTTTAACAAAATGATGTAATCATCAATGCAAATATTGTCATGCTGCAGCTGATTATAGATATACCGATGAAAGTTTAAAATTAAAAAAAGATGATGCAGAAAAAATTGTTGATATCATTTTATCTTCTCCATCTAAGAGTTTAACTATAGAGTTTCAATGATGAGAACCAACTTCAAATATGGAAATACTGGAACATATTATTTTATACACTGAAAAACAAAATAAAGTTACCAAAAAAAATATCAGTTATGCACTGGTTTCAAATCTAACTATGATAGATGAAAAAATGCTTGATAAACTTATGACTTTTCCAAATTTAAGTATATCAACTTCACTTGATGGGGATAAAAAAGTACACGATTTTAATAGACTTTTAATTTCAGATAGAAAAACGCTATCTAGTTTTGATACATTATCGCAGAAAATAAAATTTATTAGAGAAAAAGAAAAAGAAGTGTGAAAAAAGATTTTATATTGAGCTATGTGAGTTATTACCAATAAAACGCTTTCAAGATATAAAGAGCTTGTTGATACTTATATAGAACTATGATTTGATGCTATATTTTTAAAAAAGATAAATTGACTTTGATTTGCCAGCAATACAAAAAATGTTTTGTGATATTCTAAAGAAGAACTTTTAGATTTTTATAAGAATTATTTTCATTATTTAATAGAAAAAAACTCTGAAGGTTTATATATAAGAGATGGTTTTTTAGATATAATAATTAAAAAAATTATTAAACCTCAAGAGATGAATTTTATGGATTTAAGAAGTCCATGTTGAGCTTGAATATGACAAATAGCTTATGATCATACTGGGAAAATTTATACTTGTGATGAATGAAGAATGGTTGAGGATGATGTTTTTATGATGTGAGATACTTCAAATAATTTACAAGAACTTGTACAAAATGAAGTAGTTTGAGCTATGATGGATTCATCAATTGTTGAGAGTTTACCTTGCGATGTTTGTGCTTATGCTCCATTTTGTTGAGTTTGTCCAGTAGAATCATACCAAGCTAGAGGAAATATTTACACAAACCAAATATTTGATGAACATTGTAGTTTTTTTATGTTTTTATTTGACTGGGTATTTGATATTTTAGATAAAAAATCTGGGAAAGAGTATGATTATATAAAACATTATTTAGATACAAAAAAAGACTAATTTTATATTAGTCTTTTTATAAAATTATATCAATTCAAGAAACAAATACTTCAATACTATTTTTTTCTTTTAATCAAAAACAAAATTGGGATTGTTTATGAGTTCATGGATTTTCTTGAAATAATTTTCTTGTATGACCAATTTTCAAAGGAGCATATTCAAATACTCTTGGCTTTTTCTTTTTTCACTCTATTTTTCTTTGAATTTTATTTGATTTGTTATAAAACCAAACTATATCTGATTTTGGAAAAATAAATATAGATTTTATTTTAATTTTTTGTTTCAAATAGGTCTCAGGAAAAATTTTTAGATGTTCTTTGGCATATTTTAAACATTCACTCGCTGTTTTAAATCATTCTATCTCATAATAAACCAATGAATAAAATCATAAACTTGGCATTTTTTCTAGTTGATCTTTTATAATCACACAAACATTTCATATTCTTCCTGTTTTATTTTCACAAAATTCTCAAGTTTTTAGTAAAAAATCAAAGTTTTTATCTATTTTTTTATTTCTATTAAAAATCATTTCTCTAAGTATGCTTCTTACTATTTCTTCTCCATAATTTCCACAAACTTGCCTTGCAGTGTGATTTATTTTTTCGTCTTCATTGGAAAGAACATAATTTACTTTTTTTCATACTCCTCTTTGTTCTCTTTCCAGTCGTGTTATTTCTCAAGTTTCTCTGTCTACACTATGATCAGGAATGACGCTGAGAGATTTATATGTTTCGGACATAGATATTTTTTGAAAATGAAATAAGAATGAATTATACATTAATTTTTATAATGTCAATCTTATCAAATAATTTTTTCAACTAAATCTCAGATATTTTTTATTTTTATGATATTTACTTTTTCTTTGAGTTTGATGTCCACATCTGGAATAATTATATTTTCAAATCCAAGTTTTATTGCTTCTTTGACTCTTTTTTCTAGGTTGAAGCAATTTTTTATTCTTCCAGTGAGGGATATTTCTCCGATAAAAATAGTATTTCTGGGAATTGGTTTTGCAAGTTTTGATGATATAATAGAAGCTCAGATACTTAAATCAATTCCAGGTTCATCCACTTTTATTCATCTAACAATGTTAACATAAACATCATAGCTATCTAGGTTTACACGAGAATATTTTCAAAGTACGGCTAAAATGAGATCAAGTTTTGCCGTTTGTATTCCTCTCGCACTTCTTTTTGGATATCAAAATTTTGTATAAGTCGTGAGACTTTCTATTTCAACAACGATTGGTCTGGCTCATTCCATGGTGATACTCAGACTGGAACCGATAGTCGTATTATCATTTTCGCTTGAAATAAATTCTAATCCCGGATTTGGAAGGTCAATCAGTCAATTTTCTTGCATTTTAAAAATTGCAATTTCTCCAGTTGAACCAAATCTATTTTTGAGACTTCTTAAAATACGAATTTCCTCATATCTTTCTCATTCAAAATACAAAACTGTATCAACTAAATGTTCTAAAGTTTTTGGTCCAGCAAGATTTCAGTCTTTATTTACATGTCAAATAATTACAATTGTAGTGTTGGTAGATTTCCCAAAATCAACTATTTTTTCAGCGACTTCTTTAACTTGTGAAATACTTCCGGCTGTTCCGTTCGCATTATCAGATATGATAACAGAAATTGAGTCTAAAACGATAACATCACTTTTTGTATTTTTTAGAGTTTGTAAAATATTTTCTAGATTGTTTTCACAAAGTAGGAAAATACTACTAGAGTTTATCCCAAGTCTTTTTGCTCTTGAGATAATTTGATTTTCATTTTCTTCTCAGGAAATATAAATGATATCTTTTTCTATTAAGTTTCCCAGTTGTAAAGCGAGAGTTGATTTTCAAATTCCAGGTTCTCATGATAATAAAATAATACTTCATTTTGTAATTCATCATCCTAAAAGATTATTTAATTCGCTAGATTTTGAGATGATTTTTTCCTCTGTTTTCCCAAGAGAATCAGTTATTTTTGTGAGTTCTTTTTTTATACCAGAAATATTTCATTTTGTTTTTGATTCTTTAAATTCTTGTAAAGTATTCCACTCTTTACAAAAAGAACATTGTCCTGTCCATTTTACGCTTTCATTTCAGCAGTTATTACAGATATACATAGTTTTTAGATTAAAATATATATAAATATTGTATATTTTTTATAAAAAAAACAAATTTATTTTATTAAAAACCAGCAAAAATTTGCAAAAAGAAGAAAAATATGGTTTAATAAGGGGGAGTTTATTTTTAAATATAGTTTTATGAAAAGGGATGAAAAAGAAAAATATGTTTATGAAATTATTCTCAATTTAGTAAAACTTGAGAAATATGGATGAAATGAATTTACAAATATTGATGATTTTAAAGATATTTGAAGTGATTTAGTGAAACTTTCTGATGAAGAACTAGAAGAGTTGTATTGAAAAATTATGGGTATATTTCTAGAAACCTATAAAAAAATGACAAACACTCTTTGAAATATAAAAAAACAACTAAATAAAGAATTAGAAAAATCTGAAAAAGAAGATGAAGAAAATATTTTAAATAATTTTAACTTTTAATTTTTATAACTATGGGAAATTTAGATTGAATGAAACAAGTTGAACAACTTTGTAATCCATCTGAAAAACAAAATCTTACTCCTTTAAAAGATCAAGTAGGTAATTCTAGAAGTGATTTTGATAAAAAACTTAAGGATGTTACATCATTGATCCCAGGAAAATGAGTGAATGCAAGTAAGTTAGAAATAACATTAGATAGTACATTAAAATGATTAATGCCTCAAATCAGAGAAGATGCAAAAAATTGATGTTTAGCTGCTAAAGGTGCTATAAAAGAAGCAACTAATTCTTTATCAACTCAACAATCAGTTGATAGATATGTTTTAGCTAATAAAAGTAAACCTTCAGATGGATTATTTTGATGACATGCTACTAGACAAGCACAATTAGATGCTCAAATGCAAGATGCTTGATTAAAATAATAAATAATTTTTATGCCAGAAAAACTATCTACATCTTCAGAAAATAAAAAAAAGCCTTCAGAAATTTCTAAAAAGACAAGAAAGCTCATTCAGGCTTTTTCTTTGAGTGCATGAATTGCATTAGGTTGAGTTTCATATGCTGATGATACAAAAACTGATTCTCTTGAAGTTGATTCAATAAATACACAAAATCAAATATGAAAAAATCAAAATGAGGTTTTAAATGAACTTAAATATTTATTTACAGAAAAACAAGACTGATTTATGCAATCTATTTTGCAAAAATCCAAAGATGAATGAACTTATTATGATAATTTACCAAGTGATTTAGAATATTTTGAAAACTTTTTAATTCTTACTTTTGAAGAGGCTATTAAAAAAAATGGTTTAGAATTAGAATATTCTCTTCAACCAGAGCTTATTGAGTTGATGATCTCAATGAAATCTACATTCAATATTTTACTTAGTATGAGATACTGAGATTGAAAATATAATATATTTGATGGAAAAGATTATTCAAAATATACTTTAAAAATTACTTTTAAGAAAGTAGATAATTGGTATAAAATAGAAAGTTTATATATTATTTCTCCAGAAAATCCTAAAAAAGAAGAAAATACAACACAAAATATATATAGAACTATAGTTTAAAATAATTTGCTTTTGCAAATTTTTTTTTTATAATTTCAAAGCTTCAAGCCTCGATGGTGGAATTGGTAGACACGTGGGACTCAAAATCCCATTCCTTTACCGGAGTGCGAGTTCGATTCTCGCTCGGGGCACCAAATAAATAATAACTTGCCCAGGTGGTGGAATTGGTAGACACGTACGCTTGAGGTGCGTATGCTGAAAAGTGTGTGGGTTCGAGTCCCATCTTGGGCACCAAAAATATGAATAAAAAAAAGAGTGAAATTTTTCACTCTTTTTTTTATTCAAAATTAACACTTGGTGCTTTCTCTGCTTCTTCATCACTTTCAAATAAATTTTTCTTTTCAAATCATAGCATAGACGCAAAAATATTATTTGGAAAACTTCTTATATATACATTAAAAACTTGAACTGCTTCATTGTATCTCATTCTTTCTGTTGAGATTCTATTTTCTGTTCATTCAAGTTGAACTCTTAAATCACTAAATGCTTGGTTTGCCTTTAAATTTGGATAATTTTCAGTAACCATTAAAAGCCTAGAAAGTGCCTGAGAAATTCCAGATTGCTCTTTTTGGAATTCTTCAAACTCTTTTGCGTCATTTATATCAATAGTAGTTTTAGTTGCAGATGCTCTAGCATTTATAACGGCTTCTAGTGTAGATTTTTCAAAATTAGCTTCTCACTTAACTGAAGCAACTATATTTGGTATTAAATCAAATCTTCTTTGATATTGATTTTCAACTTGTGCCCAAGCTGTATTTACTGCTTCTTCTTTTGAGACTAAACTATTATATTTTCAAGAAAAAATTATTCCTAAAAATACCAAAACTCACAATATAATTATTAATGTTTTTTTCATAATAAAATATTAAAAAATAAATATAAAAATATAAAATATTATTACCATTTTCAAGAACTTCATCCTCATCCAAACCTTCCTCAACTAAATCCTCAAAATCCTCATCCAGAACTTCATCATCTATAACCTCATCTATTTCATTTTCCAGATGCATTTCAAAATACTCAAAATACCACTCAGAAAATCCAAATAAATATATTAGCTAAAATAGAAAAAATTCATATAGCTATATAAGCTATTGGAAGAGTGATTAAGTAAGCAATTAAAATAAACTTAAATGCTTTTTTATATTCTTTATTTTTAAATAAAGGTTTTAAAAAAATTGAAGAAAGTATTACTGATATAAAAAATATAAAAATTAGTATTGGAGGAAATTCTTCCTCAGATTTTTCTTTTTGTAAAGGAATAATGCTAGGATCTCAATCAAATGCTTTTTGAAAATCATTTATTGCTCAGAAAATTCAATCAAAATATTTTTGATCTTTAAATAATGTGAAATTTTTTTCTCAAATTCTTTTTGTGAGTAAATCAGGTAATACTCATTCTACTCAATATCAAGTTGAAATATTCCAAGCTCTATCATTAATTGCAATTAATATAACTACTCAGTTATCTTTATCAGATTTTCAAACTCAAACTTTTTGTCATATTTCAGTTCAAAGTGTTGAAATATCAGCTCAATCAGTACTAGGGATAATTATAACTAATATTTCAGCAGTATATTTATCTTTTAGGTCTTGAATTTGTTTTTCTAGTTGATTTTTTTGATTTTTATCTAATATTCAAACTTGATCAACAACATAACTTTTTACTGGTAATAAACTATTTATATCAAATCAAGAAGTTTTTCAAAAAAATAATACAAATAAGCTTATAATAAATATATTTAATATTTTTTTCATATTTATTTTATTAAGATAATTTTATTATAATAGTTTTTATTTTATTGCAATATTTAAACTTGATTTTCAAAACTAAATAAATATACTCCCATTCTCAAAAAATGAGAAAAAAGGAGAAAAAAGGTGATAAGATTGATAAAAAATGGTTTGATGATTTGTTTAGAGAAATTATTTATTGGCATTATATATTTTCTTTTTGCAATATTATTTTCTTTTACATTTTTACTAAATTCAATAATTTCACTTTTTACTTAAAAGGGCGAAAGCCCTTTTATTTTTTGCTATTTTCTACTTTTTTACTACAATAAAAGAAATAATTCTTAATTATCAACAAGTGAAAAAGGACTTCAAAAAAAATAGGTGAGAAAATAAATTCTCAAAAGATGAAAAAAAATCATTTTCAAATACTAAATCAAATTCAAGATATAAAAACTATATTAAAAAAGAAGAAGATTATTCAAACTTAGAAAAAATAGTTTGAGTTTATTCAAGTGCTAAAAATAATGATTTTTGATTTGTAGATGTAGAAGGGCAAGAAAAGGGATATTTTGTTTATCCTAAAAACCTAAATTGAGCTTTTGACTGAGACGAGGTTGAAGCTGTTATAAAAATATTTAATTGTAGAAAAGAAGCTGTAATCACAAAAGTACTAAAAAGAGCTGATAGAATATTAGTTTGAAAAATTGAACTCGTGAAAGATTTTGCTTTTGTTATCTTAGACAGTCCTGCTTTTAAAACCGATGTGCATATTTCAAATAAAAAACTTTCAAAATTTAAATGACTTATAAAAACTTGAGATAAAGTAGCTATAAAGATTACTGCTTGGGAAGGAAAAAATCCTGAATGAAGTATTTTTGAAGTTCTTTGAGATAGTGAAAAACCTTGAGTTGATATTATGTGAATTGCTCTTGAGTGATGAGCTAGAATTAGATTTTGAGAAAATATATTAGCTGAAGCGGAAAAACTAAAATTCGAAGAGCAAAACTCTAGAGTTGATTTAACAAAAAAACTTATTTTTACTATTGACTGAGAAGATGCAAAAGATTTAGATGATGCAGTTTTAGTTGAGAAAGATTGAAAAAATTATAAACTAATTGTTTCAATAGCTGATGTTTCTGAGTATGTAAAGGAATGAAGTTTTTTAGATAAAGAAGCATTAAAAAGATGAAATTCTATCTATTTAGTTGATAGAGTTATACCGATGCTTCCAGAGAAATTATCAAATGATCTTTGTTCGCTAAATCCAAACACAAAAAAGCTTACACTAACTTGTGAAATGATTATTGATAATACTTGAAATGTTATTTCAAAAAAAGTTTATGAAAGTGTAATTTCTTCAAAATTTCGTTTAACATACAGGGAAGTGCAAGAAATACTTGATAAGAAACTAAGTGTATGAAATGAGTTAAAATTTTGATGAATTATAACTCCAGAATTAACTGAAGCCGTGAATCTATCTTATGAACTAAAAACTATAATTACATCAAAAAAGAAAAAAGCTTGAATACTTGATTTTGATTTTCCAGAAACAAAAATTAAATTAGATGATTTGTGAAATCCAATATCAATAGAAAAATATGAAAGATATGCGAGTATGAAAATTATTGAAGAATTTATGATTTTAGCAAATGAATCTGTGTGAGAACTTTATTCAAAACTTCCTTTTGTTTATAGAATTCATCCAGTACCAAATGAAGATGATGTAGAAAAACTTAGAAATACTCTCAATATTTTTGGTTTTAAATTACCATACAAAACTTTAACTCCAAAAATTTTAGCTGAGATTTTAAAAGAGATTGAGTGAAATTCTAAAGAAAAACTGCTTCAAAAACTTATACTAAGGAGTCTAGAAAAAGCTGTTTATTCAGAAGAAAATGTAGGGCATTTTTGACTAAATCTAGAATTTTATTCTCATTTTACTTCACCAATTAGAAGATATCCAGATCTTCAAATTCATAGAATTATAAAGGAAAAATTATCTTGAAAACTTGATAAAACTAGAATTGAGCATTATAAAACTATTTTATCATCAGTTTCAAAAAATACGTCTGACATAGAAAGAAAAGCTGAAAAATTAGAGTATGCAGTAAGAGACTTAATGATTTGTAAATACTATGAAAGTCGTATTGGAGAAGAATATGAGGGAATTATTTCAGGTATGATTGAAAGCGGATTTTTTGTAGAGCTAGAAAATACTGCTGAAGGATTTGTTTCTATTGAACAAGTTTCAAGTATTATTTGAAAAAATAAGTATAATTACAATCCAGAATATATGAAGTTTGAATTTACAAAAGATTTTGCTTTTCAAATATGAGATAGTTTAAAAATAAAAATTGCAAACGTGGAAATGGATAAAAGAAGATTAAATTTTGATTTTTTAGAAAAAATTATAAAATAAAAAAAACTTTAAAATTAACTTAATTTTATGTCTATACTAAAAAAAGCTTCAAGACTATTTTTAAATAAGTATTTTTTACAAAAATTAGTTGCATATATTCTTTTGATATTATGATTTTATTTTTTACAAGATTTTTTACTTGTTTTGTTTTTAACTTTTATATTTTCATATTTATTTTTAACATCTGGAAATTTTATAAAAGAAAAATTTGATAATTTTATATCTAAGATACTTAGAAATAATGGACAAATTCTCTTTTTAAAAAGATTTTTTTCATTAAATATAATTATAATCTTTTTGTATTTAGTGTTTATTTGAACTATATTTTTTGCACTTTCAGATTTACTACCACAATTGACTCGTGAACTTAGAGACTTACCAAATTATTTACCAGCTTTAAAAGAGCCTGTTATGATGATTACATCAAAACTTGAGGAAATTAAAAATATTAATTCTGAAATTGGTTGAAGTATTAATGAAATATTTTCAAAACAAGATATAGATATTATTATGCAATTTTTTGATAAATTGAAAGCTTTTTGAGCTGTATTTATAAAAATAATGATTTCTTTAATATTAAGTTATATATTTATAATAGATAGAGATAAACTTTGAGAATATTTAAAATGACTTGAAAAATCAAATTTCTGATTCTTATACCATGAATACAAAATTATTATAGAAAAAATTGTAAAAACTTTTGGTCTTGTTTTTAAGGCTCAAAGTATGATAGCTCTTACTAATGCTTGATTAACAACTATAGGATTATTTATAATTTGACTTGTTCATAATTCATCATTTCCATTTATTTATACTTTAGCTATTATTGTATTTATTTGTTGATTTATACCAGTTTTATGAACATTTATTTCTAGTTTTCCTATTTTAATTATTGGGTATACGACATTTGGAACTTTAACAGTTGTTTTTGAAATAATATTTTTAATAGCTTTTATACATGCAGTTGAAGCTTATTATTTAAATCCTAAAATAGTTTCATCTTATATAAAACTACCACTTAGTTTAACATTTTTAGTTTTAATATTATCAGAACATTTTATGTGATTTGCAGGTCTTGTTATATGAATTAGTAGTTTCTATCTGATTTTAGAATTACTTCGTGATGCTGATAAAATTATTACAAAATCAAAATTAGTTTTATCTGATATGAATGAAGTAGAAAGTGAAACAAAAAATAGTATTAAGAAATCAATCAGGGTATCAAGAAAAGTTGAGGAATAAAAAAATAATGCAATTTAAATTGCATTATTTTTTTATTGTCTTACATATTGTATTTCAATACTTTCTCATATAAATTCAAAAATATCAGAAGGTTTTACTAAACTATCAAGAGTTACTCAGTCTCATAAATAAGTTATTTCTTTTCCAAATTTCTCAAATTGTTTTTTTGCTTGCATAATATCATAAATTTCTTTTTCTCCAGAAAAATTTGCACTGGTGAGAAATATAGGTCAAACTTCAGAAATAAGTTTTTTTTGTATATCATTGTGTGCTACTCGAAAAGCTATTTTTTTGTAAAATTGTTTATTTTCGTAACAAAAATCTTCTTGCTCAAGATTCAAAACCATTTGTATATGTGGACATTGAGTCATTATAGTAAAAGGTCTTTTATAAGCTTTTAAAAATTCTATTTGTTTTTTACTCAGAGGAGTATTTTTTTCTAACCAATCAAAACTTTCTATCATAATAGCAAGAGGTTTTTCAGGAGGTCTTTTTTTAATTTCATATATTTTATGATAGCTTTTTGTATCGTCAAAAGCACATCAAATTCAAAAACAAGTATCGGTCGGGAGTATGTAAATCATAATTAGTTTTTTAATAATATTTTTTTTATTATATCAAACTTTTTAAAAAGTAAAAAAAGTTTGATTTATTTTTTTAAACATATAAAATTCACTTGTAGTTTTAAAACTTAATTTTAAAAAATATGAATAAACTAAAACAAAGTTTTTTATCTGGATTAATATTTTCTTGAACAATTATGCTAAGTTTTTTAGCATACTGAGCTTGGAATAATTTATCACATGTTGAGTCAACAGATACTTTAACTGATACTAGGTGGAATGAAATGGTTGATAGAATTAATGAATTGTGAAATTCGAAAATTCCTACTTGAATGGTTTCTGCATTTTATTGAGAAGATTGTCCAACTTGATGGACAAAGGCTGACTGAAGTGGTGATGAAAAAAAGACAGACTGAACTTTATGAAATTTAGATCTAAGATGAGAATTTATTAGATGATGGGATAATTGAAGGTGAGTTGATATAGATAGAAATTTGGGAAATTTACAGTTTGATCGTATATGATCACGTTGATTGGAGGATTTTATGGAAATAAGAACTCCTTATGCTTATTGATCTTTAAGTATGAATGTATTTGCTCCTAAAATGAATGTGCATCCAAATTATTGATGAGCTACAGATTCTTATAGATGAAATATAAATTCAACATTTATATGAGAAACTCGTCCACGTAATGTAGCACTTTTATATTGTGTAAAAAATTAATATATAACTAAAAAATATGAATAAACTAAAACAAAGTTTTTTATCTGGATTGATATTTTCTTGAACAATTATGTTAAGTTTTTTAGCATACTGAGCTTGGAATAATTTATCACATGTTGAGCCAACAGATACTTTAACTGATACTAGGTGGAATGAAAAGGTTGATAGAATTAATGAATTGTGAAATACAATTAACATATTACAAAATACAATTTCATCTTTAGAAAATATTTCTCCTTGAGCTGTTATTTCCTTTAATCTATCTTCTTGTCCTACGGGTTGGATTGAATATACACCTGCAAGATGAAGATTTATAAGATGAATAGATTCTACTTGAACTAACGATACTATTAGGGTAGCTGGTGATTTGCAAGATGATCAAATTAAACAACATAAACATACATTAAAACAAATTTGATCTATAAACGTTTCTTGAACAAATATGAATATTTATTGACCTTGATGATGATGGGCAGATTATACAGATAATTTTTGATGAACTGAAACTCGTCCAAAAAATGTAGCACTTTTATATTGTGTAAAACAATAAAATAAAGAGTTCAAAGAACTCTTTATTTTATTGGATTTTTGAGTGGTTCACCAATCATTCTTGGATATTTTTTATGAGTTTCTCAAACTTTTTGTATAAATAAAAATGCTCTTTTTTGTCAGGCAAGTTCGTACTTTTTTATGGCAATGATTTCAGCATCAAGTACATGAAGGGCTTTCTGAGCCTCTTTTATTTCTTCATCATTATCAAGTTTATATGAAACAAAAATTCATCCTACTGATAAAAGAGGAATGGTATATTCTAAAAGAGTTGGTAAATAAGCTGTAGCGCGAGAAACTATCATATTGTATTTTCATCTATGTTCTTTATCGTGCCCAAGTTCTTCGGCTCTAGCTTGAATTGCCTTTATATTTTTTAAATCTAACTTTTCTATAAATTCATTCACTACTTTTACTTTTTTTCAAATACTATCAACAAGAGTAAAGTCACCATTATTTTTATCCATAATTTTTAGAGGAATTCCAGGAAATCATCCACCAGTTCCAAGATCAAGTATTTTTCATTCTATCGAGCAAAACTTTTGTATCATAATACTATCAATAAAATGCTTTTCAATAATTCAGGCTTCATCTCTTATAGCTGAAAGATTGATTTGGCTGTTAGTTTCTATAAATATTTTTAGAAAATCGCTAAATTTTTTTTCTTGTTCTGGAGTAATTTCAATACCATAACTTTTAAATAATTCGTTCATAAAAAAAGACTATAAAATAAATTTTTCTTATCTTATAGTCTTTTATAAAAATATCAAATTATTTTATCGCTTCTGCTACTAAATCAGCAATTCACTCTTCAAAAGGAGAAGGAATAATTTTATCAGGATTTGGATTTTTAACAGCATTTGCTAATTTTTCTGCTGCTTTTAATTTCATTTCATCACTAATTTTTTTCACTCAATTTTTTAAAGCTCATTTAAATACTCCAGGGAAAACAAGTACATTATTTAGTTGATTTGGAAAATCACTTCTACCAGTTGCTATTATTTTTGCTCAAGCTTCTTTGGCTAAAACAGGCATAATTTCTGGAGTTGGATTTGCCATAGCAAAAATCATAGAGTCTTTGTTCATAGATTTAACCATTTCTGGAGTTAGAACTCATGGAGCAGAAACTCAGATAAATATATCTCTTCATTTCACAGCTTCTGAAAGTCATCCTATAATACAACTATCACTATTTGGGTCTAAAATACAAGCAGTATTTGTAATATTTGTTAGCATTTCTTTTACTGGGTTTAAATCTTTTCTTCATTTATGAATTGCTCAAACACTATCAACCATAACTATATCTTTTATTCAATATAAAAGTAAAAGTTTTGTAATAGCAACTCATGCAGCTCAAACCCCATTTACTACTACTTTTACATCCTCTTTTTTCTTACCAGTTATTTTTAGTCAGTTAATTATTCAAGCGAGGCATACTATAGCAGTTCCGTGTTGGTCATCATGCATTACAGGTATATCAAGTTCAGCTTTTAATCTTTCTTCTATCTCAAAACATCTTGGAGCTGAAATATCTTCTAGATTTATTCAACCAAAAGTTGGAGCAATATTTTTTATAGTTCTTATTATTTCTTCTGTATCTTTTGTATTTAAAACAATAGGAAAAGCATTTATTCCAGCAAATTTTTTAAATAATACACATTTTCATTCCATAACTGGAAGTCAAGCTTCTGGACCAATATCTCAAAGTCCTAAAACTGCAGTTCAGTCTGAAATTACAGCTACAGTATTAGCTTTCAGAGTATAATCATATACTTTAGATTTGTCTTTGGCTATCTCTCTACAAGGCTCAGCTACTCAAGGAGAATAGTAAGTACTTAAATCATCTTTATTTTCAAGAGGAACTTTAGAAATAGTTTCAAGTTTTCAGTGATATTTTTTATGCTCTATAAGGCTTTGTTCAAAGTAATTCATATATATTCATTAATAATAAATTGCTATATATTATATAGTAATATTTTAAAAAGCAAATTTAATCTGCAAATTTGTTTTAAAACTCTTAATTTTGTACGAATTATGACGAAAAAATAATTTCTTGACTTTATTTTTTTAAAAATATACTTATATTGTTAATATTATATAAGTTTTACATATGTCTATAGAATCTATAAATAGAGAAAGTAGTGGGGGTGAACAAAATTCTCAAAAAACTTTAGCTCAAAAACTCAATGAAATATCAACTCATCATTCTTTAAATGCAGTATTATATTCATTTAATCATCATCAGTATAGAGAAATTAAACAAGCATCTAAAGAATAAAAATAATATATAGAGTCATTTTAATAGTGTTTCAATAAAAAATCCCAAGCAAACGCTTGGGATTTTTACTTCTTGGCTGGCTACTCAGTTGTAGCCAAGGATAGCAGTTCCATCCTGATTTCCAAGAAGTTGTTCGATGATGTTGGTCATCGGAGATCTCCTTTTATCACTCAAAAATTGATGACGGACAGATAATATTCTTTTTTATAAAAATGCAAGTTGAAATTTTATTTTTTTAACTTTAAATCATATTTACTCCAAAAATCATTTCTAAATTCTTCATATTTATTTTCTAAAATTGCATTTCTAGCTTTTTTAGCTAGGTTTACTAGAAAATATAAATTATGATAACTCAAAAGTTGCATTCATAACATTTCATCTTCTTGAAGTAAATGTCTTAAATATCATTTAGAATACTTTTTACAAGTTTTACAATCACAAGTATTATCTAAACTTTCATCAGAAAATTTGTATTTTTCATTTGTGATTTTTATATATCAATTAGCTGAAAATGCTGTTCCGTGTCTTCAAATTCTGGTAGGGAGCACACAATCAAACATATCTATTCATCTATAAATACATTCTACTAAATCTTCTGGAGTTCAAATTCACATCAAATATCTTGGTTTATTATTTGGAAGTTCTGGATTTAAAACTTCGAGTATTCTATACATTTCTGGTTTTGCTTCTCATACAGAAAGTCATCAGATTGCTATTCAGTGAGTGTCAAGAGAATTTATAAAACGAGCTGACTCAACTCTCAAATCATCATAAGTTACTCATTGAATAATAGGGAAGAGTGCTTGTTCATAGCTTCATTCCTCAAGTCTTTTTTTATTATTTTTTTGAACTTGTTCTAAACTTCTTACAGCCCAACGATGAGTTCTCTCCATTGCTTTTTTAGCGTAATGCCAGTCAGAAGTTCCAGGAGCACATTCATCAAAAGCCATGATTATATCTGCTCATAGATTTGATTGAATATCCATAACATTTTCTGCATTAAAAAAATGTCTTGAACCATCAATAAAACTTCTAAATTTTACTCAGTCTTCAGTAATTTTAACTAAACTTTCTTTATTTTTAAAACCATTCATTCCTGTTTGTCATAAAGAAAATACTTGAAAACCTCCACTATCAGTGAGCATTGGTTTATTATAATTTGAAAACTTATGAATCCCTCAAAAATGTTTTACAACTTCATCTCCAGGTCTTAGATAAAGATGATAAGTATTGTTTAAAATAATTTGTGCTCACATTTCATCAAGTTCTTCCGGGTGAATTCATTTTACTGTTGATTTAGTTCAAACAGGCATAAAAACAGGAGTTTCAATTTTCCCGTGAGGTGTTTCAAAAACTCAAGCTCTGGCTTTATTGTTGGTATTTTTTAGTTCAAATTTAAACATAATGTTTTGTTAATTTTAATCCCTCCCCCTCGTTCCTTGGGTACTCCCTTTGGAAAAGGGAGATTTTAAGTAAAATTGTTATTTCTCCCTTTTCCAAAGGGAGTGGCTGAAAGCCGAGGGATTATTTTACCCTTTCTTCTAAAACTTTTAAATTTTCTTCTTTTTTATTTTGTCTTTCTTCGATTTCACTTGAAGTAACGTATTTATGTTCACGAAGAAAATTTATTGAATAGTGATTCCAGTCAGGATCAAGAATTTTTATATTTTTAATATGTTCTATTTCCATTTTTAATCTTTCTCATTTTTCAAAAAAATCATCTCTTCATAAATTGTCAGTATCAGCATCTCTTATAATACTTTCAAGTAAATTTTCAGGTTTTCTTGTATAAATAGTTGCAATAATTAATTCTTCAACTATTTTAATTTTTTCAGCAGGATAAAAAATAGATTTTAAGTAATTTTTCGCAATAGTTGCTCAAATAGTTTCATTTTCATCATATTGAATTACAAATCATATATCATGGAACAGTCAAGCTATATATAAAGTTTCTAATTCATCTTCAGAAACTCATTCCTTTTTTCAAAGTTCTACAGCTCTATTAGCTACTTCTAGTGCATGTTCATAAGCATGATAATAATGATTTTCTAAAGGTCACATCATCATATTTACATATTTTTTCACTCAGTGAATTATTTTTTCATTCATATATTTTAGTTATTAATAATTTTATTGATATCATTATATGCGATTATTATACTTAAAGCAATTAAAAGTATAAAAAATCCTACATGTAGCACTCATTCTAGATTATCTGAAATTGCTTTTTTTCAAAATAATCCTTTTATAATTGAATTTATCGTAATAAGTAAAAATCTTCATCAGTCTAAAGCTGGAATTGGAAGTAGATTAAAAACTCATAAGTTTATAGATATAACAGCTCATATAATTAAAATAAATATTATTCCATTTGAAATAGATTTTGTCATAAAATCCACTATTCAAATTGGACCAGAAACCTGTGCAATTGCTTCCTGTCTTTCCTTTGGTGTTTCAGGATTAAATATCTTTTTTGCTAACATTCAAATTCATTTAAATGTTAGAATTATTTGTCCGTAAGTTTCTAGTGTTCAATATTTTATAGATTCTATAAAAGAAAAATCGTATTTAAAATCTTTATTAATTTCAGTATTTGGAATTAAATAACTTCAAATTTTTCATTCACTACTTGGTATTAAATTTATGAAAATATTTTCAAAATCACAATTTTGATTTTTAGTTATATCACAATTATTTAAACTTCTTTTTATTTCTAATATTATATTATTTTCTTTATTTTCTAAGATAATATTTTTTAATTCTTCATAATTTTTTATCTCAATTCAATTTGCTTTTAAAACTAAATCATAATTTTTTATTCAAGCTTTTTTAGCAATAGAATCTTTTACTGGTAATAAGTATACTCACGTATTTTCTTTGATTAATCATATTTCTAAAGCTTTTTCTGGAGTTGGTATAAGTTTTAGATCTTGAGAAGTTTCTATTTTATCATTTATTCATATAGGTCAAATTCATATAAAAAATAAAATTGAAAATATAAAAATAGCTAGTAAAAAATTCATAAAAACTCAAGCTAGCATTATAATAGCTTGTTGCCATGCTGGTTTTGTTAGTAGTGAATCTTTAGCAAAATTATCTTTTAATTTTTCATAAATTTCTTTTTTTACTTCTCATGGAATAATATTTCAATCAACATCAAAAATATCTATATCGTTTTTTAAATCTTTTTCTAGATTTTGATTGTTATATAATTTTTTATTTTTATCATAAACATTAAATGTATTTATATTTTCTCATTTTAATCTAACAAATCAACCAAGTGGGAGCCAATTTAAAGTATACTCTGTTCCGTGTTTATCTATCCATAATTTGCGAGCTTTCGGAGGAATTCAAAGTCCAAATTCTTGTACTCTAACTCCAAAAATACGAGCAGTTTTAAAATGTCCATATTCATGAACTAAAATAATGACTGAGAAAACTATAATTGAAGTTAAAATTCAAATAAAAATTATCATAAAAATAAGTTATTTTTTAAGTGCAAAAGATTATATTTAAAAACTATTTTTAGTCATAAATTCTAGCCCGTAACCGGACACTTTTGAGGATTATATAAAAAAGTCAAT
>JBLJBH010000042.1:0-26776 GCA_047637875.1 Patescibacteria group bacterium | reverse complement strand
AAAGTGACATTTCTATTTTTACAAAAAGGGTGACATTTCTATTTTAAAATAACAAAGTCAAATTTTTTTAATATCTTTAATCTGATTTATTCATAAATGATAATTGTTTACATCTAGAGTATTTAAATACTGTTCTTGCTTTGAATTATTTGTTATTTTTATTAGAGTTTTTTAAATAAAAGCTGAAATATTTTTCTTTGAAAATCAGCAATTTCTTTGCTTTCAATAATTATAGAAGTTTCTTTGTTAAAATCAACAAAAGATATTTTATCTGAGTAAATTGTAAAACTGATATTATCATCAAATTTCTCTTTTTTACCGTCAATAATTTTTACTTCTCTTTCGAGTTTTGGTTTCTTTTTGTTCGCAGTTTTTTCGGTCATGATGATATATCTTTGGATTTGTTTTTTGTCTCTTTTTTCTCTATAATCTTTTGGAATATAATACTCATTGATTTTATCCACATCGACTTCACTGGTAATACGAAAAAAAGTATCTCATTTTTTGCTAGAATTTAGGATATCATAATATACATTTTGGATTCATTTGAGTCCAGTTTGAAAGCTGATATTGGTTTTCTTCTCTGCACTTTCATATTTTTGAGAGAGACTTTCTATGATAGCTTTATTATTTTGAAAATTTCTTTCATAGATTTCGTTGATTTTTTCAGGATGACACGCTTTGTAAAAATTCCTTTTTCCTTTTTTTACTTCAATAAGAAATCCTGACTCGAGTAAAAATGGTAATCTTCTGTAGATTTGTATTCTATGATATCCTGTTTGTGTAGCAATATCTGAAAGTGCACTGAGCCCATTTTCAACTAGAGAAAGATAGATGTTAGCATCGCTTTCAGTGAGTCACACGGCTTTTAGAATTGGGAGGAAGTTTTTATTTTGTAACATTTTGTTCTATTTTTTAAAGATATTATTCTTCGTGATTGTAAGAGAAATATTAAAAAATGCAAAATTATTTTTGTAACATATTTTCTATTTCTTGTGTAATTTTATTTTTTCTGATACAATAGTTATGTATTTAATTTTTAAAGAAAAAATATGGCAATCAATAAAGAGGTG
The DNA here is from genome assembly GCA_047637875.1 of Patescibacteria group bacterium. Classification (GTDB taxonomy): domain Bacteria; phylum Patescibacteriota; class Gracilibacteria; order BD1-5; family UBA6164; genus UBA7396. Next base: position 25,703 of record JBLJBH010000042.1, on the reverse strand, counting down.
GAGTCAAAAATCATCGAAGTTAATTTTGAAGAAATGAGTAAAAAAATCGTCAAAATTGGATGAGTGTTAGAATTTTATAAACAAAAATTTACCGCAGTTTGGGTAGAAAATGAGCTTGGATACAAATACAGAATTAGAAAAGAGTGAGCAAGAGTTATGGAAGAAACCAAAAAGATTATATCATCTACTGGTTGAGTAAAAGAAGCAGACGAAACTCCAAAAGAAGTATATGATTTCAAAGAAGCGCTTGATTTTGCCAAAGCTATCGGATTTAAAGAAATTTCTTTTTCGGTAAAAGAAAGAACTCAATATTTACTTGATTTGACTACTGATGGAAAATGAGAAGTAAAAATAGTGCTGGATGATTATAGCGATTTAGACGGCTTACAAATACCAACACTTCTTGAAATTGAAGCTATAAATAGGGAAGTAATCGTTGAAGTGGCTCATCTGCTTTGATTTCTTGAAGCTGATTTAAAAGATTGGTGAGCAAGAAGTTTGGTAGAGTATTATCAAAAAAAATAAAGTCTGAATTTTCAGACTTTATTTTTTAATACATTCCCATTCCAGGCATTCCTCATATACCTCATCAAGTTTGACAAGCTCAAGAACATCCTGAATCTTTTTTTGGTAATTCTACTACTCAACTTTCTGTTGTTAAAAACATTCAAGCTAAACTAATAGCTTCTTCAAGCGCTACTCTTTCCACTTTTTTAGGGTCAATAATTCCAGATTCTATCATATCAACATAAGTATCTTTTGCAGCATCGTATCCAAAATTTGCAGAAGTATTTTCTAAAACTTTATTTGTTATAACAGAAGGTTCTTTTCCTGCATTTTCCACTATTTGTTTGAGAGGATAACTTAAAGCATTTTTTACAATTCTAGCACCAATATTTTGGTCAATATTTCAAAAATCAACATTTTCAAGTACTTTTGAAGCTTTTAGTAAAGCTACTCAACCTCAGGCAACAACTCATTCTTCTACTGCTGCTCTGGTAGCATTGAGAGCATCTTCGATTCTTAATTTCTTTTCTTTCATTTCTACTTCGCTTGCGGCTCCAACTTTTATAACAGCAACTCATCCATCAAGTTTTGCAAGTCTTTCTTGTAATTTCTCTTTATCGTATTTTGAATCAGTATTTTCAATTGCTTTTCTTAATTCAAAAACTCTAGCTTTTATTTGAGTTTGATCTCAAGCTCAACCTATAACTGTAGTTTTTCATTTTTCAGAAATCACATTTTTAGCTCCTCATAAATCATTTATTGAAGCATTTTCTAATTTCATTCAAAGTTCCGACATTATAATATTTGCTCCAGTTAAAATAGCTATATCTTTCAACATTTCTTTTTTCTTATCACCAAATCAAGGAGCTTTTATACCTAAAATATTTAAAACTCATTTTAATTTATTTAAGATAATTGTAGTTAAAGCTTCTCCGTCAATATCTTCAGCAATAATTACTAAATCTTTTCTTCATTCTCATAAAAGTTGTTCTAAAAGAGGAAGTAAATCTTTCATTGAAGAGATTTTTTGGTCTGTAATAAGTATTTTTGCGTCACGAAATTCAGCAGTCATTTTTTCACCATTCGTAATCATATATGGAGAAATATATCCAGTGTCGAATTCCATTCATTCAGTTACTTCAAGTTCTAGTCAAAAAGTTTGTCCTTCTTCAACCGAAATTACTCAATTATTTCAAACTTTTTCCATAGCTTTTGCAATAATATCTCAAACTTCTGAGTCTTGAGCAGATAGAGAAGCAACTTGAGCTATTTCATCAGTAGTGGTAATTTTTTTAGAGATTTTATCAAGTTCTTTTATTACTTTACTTCCAGCTTTTCTCATACCATTTTTTAATTCAATTGCATTGATTCAAGTTCTTATTTCTCTTAAACCTTCTTTTGCTAGAGCATAAGTTAATAGAGTTGCAGTTGTAGTTCCGTCTCATGCCAAGTCATTTGTTTTACTGGCAGCTTCTTTTACAAGTTCAGCTCATAGGGATTCAAATTTGTCTTCAAGTTCTATTTCTCTTGCAATTGTCACTCAGTCATTAGTCACTTGAGGAATTCAGTATCATTTATCTAAAATTACATTTCTTCATTTTGGTCACATAGTTAAAGTTACAGTTTTTGCAACTACTTCTATTCAAGCAAACATTTTTGCTCTGAGTTCATCTCAGTATTTTATTTGTTTTGACATATTTTTAAAGTTAGTTTTTAAAATAAATCCCTCCCCCTTGCGGGTACTTTGCCTTTCTCAAAAGGGAGATTAGTAAGGTTGTATTTTTTCATCCCCCTTTTTCAAAGGGGGTGGTCGGAGACCGGGGGATTAGAGTTTATAATATAAATTTACTCAACAATAGCTAAAATATAATCAATTCCTACTATTTTGTATTCTTGTCCATCAACTTTTACGTCATCTCATGAGTATTGTCAGCTTAAAACTTTATCTCAAACTTTCACATTCATCTCTTTGTCTTTTTTTCCTGTTCATACAGCTACTACTTCGTATATGTATGGACGCTCTTTGTTGCTTCCTTCTGGTATGTAAATTCCAGAAGTTGTTATATTTTCTTTTTCTACTGCTTTCAGTAGAATTCTATCAGCTAATGGCTTTATATTCATAAAGTAAAAGTTAAAAAAATAAAATATTGCTAAATAAATTAGCACTTAAATATTATATATGCTAATTTTAAAAGTCAAATTTATTTAGATTTAAAATTTCATAAAATAAAAGGTATAAATTTGTTTATAAAAAATATTATTGGAATTAGTATAAAAATAGTTCAAATTACTTGTATACTTCAAGAAATATAACTTCTTTCATAAACTATATATCAGTAAGAAAACATAGCTATTACTCATAAAACCCGAGTTTTTAAAAACTCCATTCATAAAATAATTATAGAGTTTTTTCCAAAAAAATCTAAAAATGAGTTTTTTGGTATAAGTTTTGCAATAATTATCCAAGTAATAATTCATAAAATTGAACTAAATAAAAATATTAAATAATTATCTCAATATTCGTTGGTAGAGAAATTAGTTCAACTTAAAAAATTTAAATTTATAAATATTAAAATAGGTAAAATTACTAAATATGTATAATTTATTTTTTCTATTAATTTTCAAATTTTTTGTTTATAAATATGTCATATTCAATAAAATAATGTTGCCATTAATGCAGGTTCTAAACTAAAAGGAAGTCTAAAATCTCTAAAGTTTATACTTAAATAATGAATGATTATTGATAATATTATCAAAAAGATAATTTTATAATTCTTATTTTTTATAAATCTATTTAATAAAAAATAAAAAATACTAGTGAAAAATAAAGCCATTAAAAACCATGTTGAAACATTTAATAAAAATATTTCTTCATTTCATCTAAGCCAACTTCCAAATAAAGTTCATTTTAAAATACTAAAAAAATCATGATGTTCTGTTTTTGTAATTAATATAAAAATATAAAAAATTATATTGAAAGCAAAATATGGAATCAAAAGTCTTTTTGCTTTATCTTTTATAAAGTTTTTTATACTTTTATGTTTTTCTTCGTTAAATAAATATCAAGATAAAAAGAAAAACAACGCAACATGAAAAGAAAAAATATATCAAAAAAGCAAGTTTCCTAACGGAAACATGCTGTGTCATACTAGTATCAAAATCATTCACAATCCTTTTAAATTATCTATCCAAGTTATTCTCATTTTATTTATTATTATTTCAACATTTATTACAATACTCAAATACTTTTGGTATTAAATTTTTGCATTTATTACACACGTAGTATTGATCTTCTCAACATACTTGACAGTATCTGCTTTCTGGAAGTAATTTTGAATTACACTCAATACATAATCATTTTCCAAATCTATCTACTTGAACTTTTTTCTTATTTTGCTCAATTCTTAGTTTTTCTTGTTCTTCTTTAATTTTTTGAATTTTATCAATTCATTTTTGAGATAAATAAATTACAAAACCAAAAACTCAAACTCAGATAATTACTAAAATATAATTCCATAAAAATCAAAGTGATAAACTCTTAAGTAAAGCTATAAGTGAAGCAAAGAATTTTTTTGGAAGTATAAAATAAACTACTTTTAAAAATAATACAAATACAAATATTCAAGTAATGAAAGTTAGATTTGAAAATAAAATTGTAAATATTTTATTTTGTCTTCTTAAAAAGAATTTGTAAAAGAATAATGATATTAAAAAAAGTGGTAAAAGTAATAATGTCTGAAATCCAGTTATTTTTACAGGATACCAAAATATTTCTTTATCATAATTCTTTAAAAAACTTTCTTTATTTTGATTTATATAATCACTTAAATCTCTAAAATCACTATTAGTTGCTAAAAAATTATTAACTAATTCATCTTTTTTTAAATTTGCTAAGTTTATTTGATCTTTTATGTTGTTATAATCTCTTCTAGCATTTTCTTTGTTTATATCTGAAAGTCTAGAATTTTCATCAATTATTCAAGCTTTTGATTCTTCTAAAAAATCGTTATATTGGCTTTCATATTGATATTTTTGACTATTTAAACTTGATATTTCACTTTCTTTAGAGTCAAGTGATGATTTAAAATTTATATATTCTTGAGTTTGTTTAATTTTTTCTATTTTTGAATTTAGCGTTTTACATATATCTCAATCATAATTTACAGTTTCTTTATTTCAATACATATCAATTCCAACAAATTGATCATTTTGATAATAATAACCAATTTGATTTAATAAAGAATTATCATTATCATAAAAATAATTTATACAGCTATATTTTTCATAAGGTGAAACTACTAAATCTTTTTGATAATTGTATCAAGATAGTATGTTGTAAAACAAAAATATATCAAAAGCTATTACTAATATAATTGAAAGAGTATTTAGAGGTTTTTCATAAATAGTTGTATTTTTACCAAACATATTTGAAAGAAAAATTTTTATATAACTAAACATATAATTTAAGTTAAAATATAATATTTAAATAATAGCTTTTTTGTTTAAAAGTCAAAAAATTATTGTATTGAATATAAATAATCAATCTTTTTTATTTGCCATTTTATATCGTTTTGTTTTAATATTTCAAAAACTCAATCAAAATGAAGCATTCAATAAATTGTTATGATTTGTTTATCTTCTGAATTAATAATTTTATCAGCAATAACTTTATTTCTTTCATGTAAAATAACTTCAAAAAGTTCCTTATTTGCAAAATTGTCTTGTATAGCTTTTTGAAGTTTTTCATTTTTTACAATCATATTTACAAAAGATTTGTTTATATATCTTAAAACTTTTAGTTCATTTTCTCTTAATTTTGATAGTTCGTTTATAATTAGCTCTCAAGCATCAATAGGAGATTGGTAACTTCTATTTTCTATTCAAGAAGCTTTTTTTATATTTCCATACTTTTCCATTACTTCATCAATAGAAATATCAACATTGTAATCTAATTTATTTTCAAGTCACAAAAACATTTTATTATCTTGGTTTACAAGTCAGTAAAGTTTTGACATATTTTCATAAGTTTTTTCATCAAGTTTCACTCATAAAGCTTTATTGAAATTATTATGATTTTCTTCACTTCCAGGTCTTACTCATTCAAAATATAAAACATAACCTTCTTTTTTTAAGTTTGAAATATTATTTTTTACACTATTATAAAAATCTAAACTTCAAATATGACTCATAGTTTGAAAAACAACAGTTTTATCTCAATTTGAAAGTGTATAAATAGGCATTTTAGCGGGATTTAAATCATTTTGATAAAATGCAAATCATCAAATTATAAAAATAAGTAAAATAATTAAACTTGAAACTTTATATAAAAAATCTTTTAAAAATAAATTATAGTTTTGTTTTGATAAAAAAATAAAATTTTTTTCAATGATTTTTTTATACAATCAGTATAAAATATAAGTTAATATTGAATAAAAAGCTAGTGAAAATACCAAACTTGGAATTGATAAAAATCAAGAAATATAAAAACTTCCAGAAAAAATAATTATAAAAAATATTATGGTTAATTTTTGTTTGTAGTTCATATCTTTTAGTTAATTAATATAAATTCTCTTCATTTATTTTTACTCTTATTTCATTTCTTAAAATTTTAATATTTTCGTTTATGTTATTTATAAGAGTAATAAATTTCAGACTTTTTAGATTATTTATTTCTATTTTATATCAAACTTTTTCAAGCTCTCAAACTAGAGTATTTTTTTCATAAATATCTGTAGAATATTTTTCATATAACTTTTTTCTTAGGTTATCAAAAGCTAAAATATAATTATCTATTAATTTTTCTTTTCTTAACAAATTATTTTTTCATCTTTTTTCTATATCAGAAATAATTATTTTTGTAATATTTTTTCAAATTTCTTCAATTTCTAATACATTAAGTCAAACTCTCTCTATAACAACAGCATCTAGTATATCTCTTTTTTGTGGTCAAACTAGATATCTATTATTATACATAAATACAGTTGATAGTCATGCATCAAGGTTTAGTGCATCAAAACATCAAAATTCTTTTATTACTTGAGTTAATTCCTCAATATTTGCGTCATAAACTAGTCAAAAATAAATATTTTCTTTTTTTTCATCAGAACATATAAAATTTCTTGTTGACTTTACTTTCATTTTTGTGTCTATAAGTCATAAATCCCAATATTCTTCTAACATGTTTTTTCAATCATTTAATAAAAGTGGATAATTTCCAAGTCAATAATAAATTTTATCTTCGTCATCTATATTTATTTTTCCAGATTGATAAATAAATGGAACTTTATCTTTTGTCCATCAAAAAACTGCTCTATCTCAAGTTGTCAGATATGTTGCGAATTTTTCTCATTCAATATATCTTTCGTTATCAGTAAAACTTTTTGTAGTATTACACCAAGAATAATCAGTTGGACAAAAAAATACTCAATTTACTCAAGTTATAGCGTTATTTTGTTTGAGTAAATTTCATAAATTTGTAGAATCATCAGTTTTTACGATTTTTATATCATAAATTTGATTTGATAAATTGTATTGTATAACTTTTATTTTGTAACCTCACACTTTTTTTTCTATATAAGTATTTGCAAAAGTTACGCTTGGAATGCATAAAATAAGTAAGAAAATTAGTTTTTTCATAATAAAAATAATAAAAAAATACATATAAATAAATATATGTATTTTTTCTTTTAATGCAAAGAATTTGAAGAAATTAATGCTAATATTTTTTCTTTTACTAAAGCTGCTTCTGAATATAATTGTTTTAATTTTATTTTTAAATTTTCTCTTATTTTTGGTGAGAGAACTAGACTAATTTTACGTTGAGTTTCATAGTGAGTTTTTCATATTAATTCTTCTTCTCTTCTGAGTTTGGCATATAAGGCTATCCAATCTCAATTTTTTCTTTGTGTATTTGTTGTATGCATTTTTTAAAGTTTAAAAATATATTACTTTTATATGGTAAAATACTTTTTTAAAAAATGCAAATTTTAGATTTTTTTATTCCGAACTTTTATTTTACTATTAAATCAATAGTTTCTTTAATATTTTGCATATCTTCAAACATTAAACTATATGCTTTTACATTATTATCTTGAAAAAATGGTACATCAAGAGCATGAGAATATGATATTACATAATCTCAAGTAGAACTTAATTTAGTAATATTAAATAATCATTCTTTTTCTTGTTTTTCCCAATCAGCTTTTGTGTGAATATTTATATTAAATAACATAGCATTTCATTCTCCATTTGAATTAAAACTAAATTGAAGAACTCAAGGATTTATAAAATTATAACTATATTTTCATTCCCAAGCAGTAGGAACTTTTAATTTTACTATCATATCTTTATTATCAAATTTTGCTGGTATTTCTACTCTTTTTTCTAAATCAATAACTTCAAGATTTCCATTTTTTAGAGAAATATTTATTTTCATATTTTCTACTATATGTCCATCTTCATATTCTACTTTTGCTGTATTAGTATCAAGCCAAGTTATTTTTGTTACATACCATTTTCCTCATAAAACAGGTTTTACAGGAGAAATTGTAGAAATATTTTTTTCAATGTATTTTTCATAAATATTTTCATGCAACATAGTTTTTGCAAGATGTAAAATATAATTTAAAATAGCTCATTTTTGAGATTCAAAATTTTCTTTTGAAGCTAATTTTTCTGCATTTTTAATAACTCTTTCTAAAGTTTGAATTATAATTATTTCAGAAGATTTTGAAAAATGTTTTAAAGTTGTTTCTTGCCAAGCTTTATATACAGCTTTTTGGTATTTTGAAGAAACACAAATTCAATCATATTGTACTCAAACTTTTTGTGCCATGCATGTATTTCCATAGGTTTGCCCATCATTTCAACAAACAGGCATATAATTCATTGGACACATAATAGCATCTTCTTCTTCTATTGAAGTATTTTCATTAGCATCACAACTTCATTCATGTAAAAATGTAGCTAGAGAATTATTTTCCATTTCACATTTATTAGAAAAAGTTTCTTTTACTGGATAACAAGGCTCTTTTATACATTGAACTTGTACTTCTGCACAAACTGGCATATATTCTCTTGTACAAGCTTTTTGTTTTGGAAGTGTGTAATCAACAGAATCATCACAAGTTCCATTTTTTTCACAATCATTTATCCCGTCGTTATCAGCATCCCAGCTTGAGTGCATTTTTTTTATTTCTCCAGGACAAACAAACTCACAATTTGGACCAGTTCTTCCAACCCAAGATCAGTCACTACATTGTTTTGCATCCATGGTACACATAACCATATCTTCAGATGCATAAGTTTGCATTATTCCAAATAATACAAACATTAAAATAATAATTTTTTTCATAATATATAAAATTATAAAATAAGATAAGCTGCATATATTAAAACATCTATCATTATAAAAAGTGACAAAAATATTTCAAATTTTTTACTATTTCACTATAATCAATTTGTTTTATAATATACTCTTTGCTATGAAATACAATTTTGAAACTTTAAAAAACTATGCGCTCTGGTACTATTTTCGCTATTTTCCATCAAGTAAAAAATTACTCCAAAAACTAGAAGAAAAGGTTGAGGATAGGGAATTATCAAAAAAAGTTTTTGAAAATATTTCTCACCTTATAAATGATAAACAAGTGATTTGAGATAAAATCAGGTTGTATCTGATGAGAAATAAAAATCTAAATTATATAAAAAATAAACTTATACTTGCTTGATTTGATAAATACTTAGTTCAGGAAATTTTAGCTCAGGATTTTTTGCAAGAGTGAGAAAGTTTACTGAATAAAAAAAGTCTTTTTATAAAAATAGAAAACTATAAAAAAGCTTGAAAATCTATAAATTATATTCGTCAAAAATTAGTAGAAAGACCAGAAGATAGGGGAGTTGTTGAATGAATTATTGAAGAAATATTTGATTCTTGAGAAAAAGAAAATATTTTGAGAGAGTTAGAAAAATTAAAAAATAAAAATCTTGACAAGCAAAAAATTACCCAAAAACTCACTCAAAAATGATTTAATTATAATGAAATAAAAAAATATGTTTAACGAAAATCAAATTACTCTTGATATGTGAGAACAAAGGGAATTACCAAAAAAACTTATAATATTCAAAGATATTATTATTGATAGAAAGTCAAAATACACTATAGTTGGATGATATGTTGAAAATTATGAAGAAGTAGGAGAGTTTCTCAAATATCTCAAAAAAGATAAATATTTTCGTGATTCAACTCATAATAGTTTTGCTTATCGTATTAAACAAGAAAATGGAAGTATTTTAGAGTGAAAAAATGATGATGGGGAAATTGGAGCTGGAATGTGTATTTTAAGGGAAATTCAAAGAGAAAACTGAATAAATATGGTTTTAGTTGTTACAAGGTATTTTGGCTGAATAAAATTACAAACTGATAGATTTAAAAATGTAATTGATGCTTGTAAGATGTTTTTTGAAAAAATAAAAAAATAAACTTCCAATTTGGAAGTTTATTTAGTTTGAAAACTATTCTCTAGTTTTTAAAAATTTTGGGTAGTGGAATATAAATAAAACTAAAAACACTATAAACCAAGCAGAAGATGTAATAAACATATCTTTTAAATCATACGCTCTAGAGAAAGAAACTTCTTTTCTCACTTTTTCCTCACATTTAGCTATTTCTTCTTCAGAAGGAGTTCTAGCTGGAGTTTCAGTTCCATCAACTGTTACTGGCGAAGTAACTCATTTTTCTCAGTAAATAGGATTTTTACAATTTTCTAGTTTATAAGACTCTCTATATTGAAGATATTCTTCATCAGAAATTATAAAGTATTTTCAAACACTAGTTAGAACAACTCATAAAGTTATAGCAACAGCAACAATAGATACAAAAGAAACTACGGCTAAATATATGTGATATAATCTATTTCATTCAATTTTCATAATAAAAATAGTTAGAAAAATAAAAATTAAAAGTATTAAAACAACTCAAGAAAACATCATAAATTAAAAAATTATTTAATAATGGTATCTAATATACTAATCTTTTTACAAATTAATCAAATATATTAATCTTGACTATTTCATACAATATTTCAACTACTATCGTATTTATAAAAATCTTTTACTAAAGGCACTGTTATGCTATCTCAGTAATAATTTTCTACTCAAGCTTTTTCTATTTCAAATACAACAGCAGGAATTAAAAATTGTTCCTGAGAGTTGTTTTTATATTCATAAACATTTATGTATTTTAGAGTTGGATTTTTAAGCCCAATATCTACATATTTTACTTTATCAGTTTCTGGAGTGTAAAATCCAAATCTTCCTCAAACATTTGCAACTTTTAAGATATTTTCTTTATTTGTTTCAGTTTCGTAATTTGATTTTAAGTAATTATTTACACTAAGTCCATTTAAAGAAACTACCTTTTTCTCACTTAAATCAACTTCAACTCTTACTCAAGAAATTTGTCCGTATTCTTCAGAGATTTCTTTTCCATCAACTATTAAAGGAAATACTACACTTGTATTATTATTTACATAGTCAGGCATGATTTTTGCAGATGTGTATTTTGCTAAAATATTTGCATAATTACTATCAACTTTAGCTTCTCAATAAGTTGATACATCAATATTATATTCTTTTATGAAGTTTTTAGCGATTTGTATAACTTCAGTTTCTGGTAGAAATATTTGTTTTTGATTTTCATTATAATCAATTTGTGGCCATTTTGCCCAATTTTTATAAATACTAAAAACTCAATTATCAAAATCAATATTTAGACTATACCCGTAAGGTTTATCTTGATTTAAACTCATATTTGAAACTCATAAATTAGAGAAATTTGATATATTTACTCAATTAAAATTAAAATTTCAAATATTATTTATCATTTCTTTTCATAGAGATTTTACATTTTCTTTTTTATAAACTGGCATTGAAGCAGTAAGCTCTAGATTCAGTTCCCCAGAAAGAGTATATCTATAAACTTCTGGAATATAGTTTGGATCAACTGGCATAATCATCTTTCAAACCATAGGTTCATCAGACATCATACTATCATTTACACTTAATTCTCTTGTCATAGAAACTTCACTTGATACACTTTCAGTTTGAGCGACTTTAGTGTCTATTTCTGGGGCTCATCACATTCATCATTTTGCATTTTCATCTACTGATAAATTTTTTAAATTTCAAAATCATCCACTTACTTCTTTTACTCCATTTTCAAAAGTAAGCATTTTAGTTTTTTCTTTTAAAATATTTGCAGTTTTTACTTCGCTAGAATCTTTTGGTAAATTATTTACAAAGTTTTCATTAAATATAAAAAATCAAAATGCAGCTACTGAAGCTGTTCCAAAAACATATGTAAGTATTTGCCATATATTAGGTTTTGCAGATTTCCCATAATTTTTTAATTTTTCAGATGTAATTTTCTCTGAAATTTGAGCTCTTAACTCAGATTTAAAATCTTCGTCAATTTTTATATTTGGCCTTAAATTTATCATTGTTTTAATGATTTTTATAAGCTCTTGCTCTTTATCCTTTAAGCTTTCATCAATTTCGTAAAGCTCAGATAATATATTTTTAATATTCTTTTCCATAATTAGATATTTAGTAATAATATAAATAGTAAACTCATATAAGTGTTTGGAACTTTTGATAAAGTTCTTGAAACTACTTTTTTACAATTATCTACCGACTCTCCAGTTAATTCACTAATTTCCTTATAACTTAAATCATCCCAAAGTCTCATAATTAATATTTGTTTATGACTTTCTTTTAATGTGTCAAAATAAGCAAAAATTTCTTTTAATTGTTCTTTATTATCAAGGTTTTGTCAAAAGTTTTCACTATATCAAATTTCTATTATTTCATCTAAATTTAGCGTTTGTTTTTTTTGTTTATAATTATCTATAACTAGATTGTAGGCGATACGATAAATCCAAGCTTTAAAATTGGCATTTTTATCTATTTTAAAAGTATTTATTTTATCAAGTGCACGCAAAAAAGTTTGGCTTGTTAAATCTTCTGATAATTCTTTATCGTAAGTTTTTAGATAAATAAACTTATAAATTTGATCAATATATTTTTCATATAGTATAGAAAAATTTTCAAGTTGTCATTTTTGACAAAGTTCTATTAATTCTTGCTCTGACATATTAGGATAATTTAAGAGTTAAAAATAGCAAGTTTTCTGAGAGTTATAGAAAATTGTAATTTTTAACTCTCATATGTTAAACTATATATTTATTTTAAAGTGACAAAAAAAAGAATGATTTTAATCAAACCAACCTTTTTTCTTAAAAAACATAAATAAAACAAGAGAAATTCCAAGCATTATTGCAAAAATTATCATAAATGCATTGGGAGATTTTTCAAATGGTAAAGCAATATTCATTCCATAAATTCCAGCTATCAAAGTTAAAGTTCAGATAATTATAGTTAAAACTGTTAGAGTTTGGATTATTGAGTTCAGTTTTATATTCATTAAAGAATTATATATTTCACTAAGAGATGAAATATTTTTTGTGAGGATATTGATTTGGTTTTCTATTTTATCAAGTTTATATAAAAGATCTTCAAAATAGAGATCAAGTTGTCAGTCAAAAAATTTCTCAATAGTTTTTTGTAACTCAGTAATCAGTTCATTTTGAGGAATAAATTGGTGTTTTAAAAATACTAAGTTTCTTCTTTTAATCATTAGTTCTTCTAAAAGTTTTTTATTAAGTCAATTATTAGAAAAAATTTCTTCTTCTAAAAACATAATATCTTTTGAGTTTTTATTTAAGATTTTTAATGTTTTATCAAACATTACATCTATTATTTTATAAAGAATATAATAAGGAGAAATTTTATATTTTTCAGGATCATCTAGATCTTTTGTTTCGCTTATATATTCTTCTCTTATTTTTTCTATATGATTAGTTTTATGACTTGTAATAGTTATGATAAAGTTTTTTCATAAAATGATACAAAATTCATTTGATATATATCTTTTTTGTTTTTCATCATATTTAGGAAAATGAAAAACCATAAAAATATGATTATCATAAGTATCTATTTTATCTTGAACTCAGTATTCTACGATATCATCCAGGATGATTTCATGTAAATCATACTCTTGTCAAATTTCCAAAAGTTCTGATTTTTTTGGATTTTCAAAATGTATCCAAGAAACTCTTCCTATTTTTAAAAGATTTTTCATATTTTTGATGGATTTAAATGTTAAATTTTTTGCATAATACTTAAAAAACTACTTTTTCCAACTAACTTTTATTTTTTAAATTATAAAAAACTATTGACAAAAATATTAAAATAATTATATATAACTTCTATTATTTTTAATTTTTATTATATGAGTATTAAAAGAATATTTTGAGCAGCTTTATTAGTGTCTTGAATTGCTTTAAATTGATGTTGAGAAGCATCTAATGAGTTACCAGAAATTAAAAAAGAAAAAGAATTTGTTTCTAATGAGGTGTTTCAATTAGTTTGAGATACACTTATTTTTACAGAAAGTGATAAAATTCATTCTGGTATGTATTATGCTTGTAAAGATTTTAATTGAAGTAAGATTTATTTATCTAATAAAGAAAATGTAATTAGTACAGATTTTTTTACTAGATTAACCAAAGAAGAAATAAAACAAGTTTTAGATGCACCTGATTGTAAAAAAGGTTTAAATATTTAATTTTGAAATAAAAAAACTCCTGAAAAATTTTTCAGGAGTTTTTTTATAATGATTTTTCTTTTATCTCTGAATTAAGTTTATAAATAAACTCATCAATTTTCATCGTTGATTGTTCTTTGCTTCTAACATTTCTTATAGAAACGGTATTATTCATTACTTCTTCTTCTCAAACGATAACTATATAATTATATTTTTCCATTTCTCAATTTCTTATTTTTTTAGAAAAACTATCAGCTGAAAAATCTATATCACTTCTTATATCAAGATTTTTGAGAGTATTATTGAGATTTCTAGCATATTCTTCAAATTTTTCAGCAACTGGAACTATCATAACTTGTCTTGGAGACATCCATAAAGGAAAAGCTCCAGCAAAATGCTCAATAATTATTCACATAAATCTTTCTAAACTTCCTGAAATTGCTCTATGAATTACAACAGGTCTTTCTTCATTTCCTTCTTCGTTAGTGAAACTTAATTTAAATCTTTCAGGTAGATTAAAATCACATTGAATAGTTGCAAGTTGCCATTCTCTTCCGAGACAATCTTTAAACATAAAATCAAGTTTTGGTCAATAAAAAGCTGCTTCTCCCGGCATTCTTTTGTAAGGTAGCTCATTTGCTTTTGCCGCTTCTTCTAAAGCGCTTTCAGCACGGGCCCATACTTCATCAGATCCAAGATATTTACTTTTATCTTCATCATCTCTTACTGAAAGTGAAACCCAATAATCATTCATCAGTCACATAGTAGTGTAAAATTGTTTTATGATATCAGTAATCAGTTTTACTTCATCTTTTATTTGAGAAACTCTACAAAAAAGATGTCCATCATCTTGAGTAATACTTCTTACTCTAGTTAAACCTGATAATTGTCCAGTTTTTTCGTCTCTATAAACAGTAGCTGGTTCAAAATATCTCACTGGCATGTCTCTGTATGAAAATTGATTATCAGCAAATATTTGCATATGATGAGGACAGTTCATAGGTTTTAGGTGAAATTTTTCTTTTGAAGTTCACCCATAAACGCTAAACATATCTTCTAAATAATGTCCAGCATGTCATGAACATACATATAAATCTTCTTTTGCTAAATGTGGAGTCCAAACTCTGTCATATCCATGTTTTTTATGAAGATCCCATAAATAATTTTCAATTTCTTTTCTTACAATCATTCCAGCTGGTTGCATAAGTGGAAGTCCAGCTCATACCATATCAGAAATAGTAAATAATTTTAATTTTTTTCAAAGTATTCTATGATCTCTTTTTTTCGCTTCTTCAATCATTTTTATATGATGATCAAGTTGTTCTTTTGTTTCAAAAGCAAGTCCATAAATACGAGTCAGCATTTTTCTTGATGCATCACCTTTCCAATAAGCTCCAGCAATTTTTTCTAAACAAAATGCATTAGTATCAATTTTATTTGTATTATCAACATGAGGACCAGCACACATATCTATAAATGATGATTCACCATTTTGCATAATATTTTTATAAAAACTGATAGTTTTAAAACCTTTGGCAAATAATTCTTCTGCCATTTCTACTTTGTATTCTTCACCTTGAGATGATAAATAATCTTTTGCTTCTGCAAAAGATAGATCATATTGTTCAAATTTTTGATTTTGTTTAATGATTTGTTTCATCTTTTTTTCTAGAGTTTTTAAATCTTCTTCTTTAAATTCAATTCCTCAAAAATCAAAATCATAATAAAATCCAGTATCAGTATCTGGACCAATTGCCATTTTTACATCATTTCCATATAAGCTTTTTACTGCTTGTGCCATTATATGACTTAACGAGTGTCTAATTGTAGATATTTCCATATAAAATTAAATAAAAAATAAATAAAAAAACTTCTAGTTTTTAGAAGTTTTTGTTTATAAGTTTTGTAATTTCTTAACACCAACAAAAATCCTCTAATTTTTAGAAGTTGTAGTTGTAGTAGTGGTATCAAGTTGTGCTAAGCTCATATGTCTTTGTTAAAAATTAACGAGAATATTGTATAGATTTTTTTTATTTGTCAAAAATTTGATTTAATTTTGTTTTTATGATAAAATACTTAAAATTTATTATTAATATATTATTATGTTAAAAGAATGAGAATTATTAACTCCTGAAATAGAAAGAAAAAAAGAAAAAATCTTGATAAATGAATATTGAGTAATAGTTTTTGAATCACTTTTTTGAGAGTTTAAAAATATTTATGACTATCTAAATTTAAACCAAGAAGAAAGAAATATGGTTGAAGATATGGAAAATATGTGATATAAATTGATTTGAGAAAGGGAAAAAGATGAAAAATATCCTGAATATATAAAAACTTTTATTGAAGAAAATATTTGAATTATAAAAACTTGAGAAGAAGTAAATTTTAAAAGAGAAAACTGAAATGATTTAATTTTTATAAGAATTAATATTCAAAAACCAGTTTCAGAGGAAATTACAGAAGAGATTCTTGATACTCAAAAAGCTTTTGAAAAAATACTTTGAGATTTACCAAAAAGATTTATATAATTAATATTTGAAAAATGTTAGCAGATATATTAAAAATAGCACTTGAAAAAAATGCTTCAGATATAATAATAACAGGTTGAACCAAACCTAGCTTAAAAGTAAATTGAGATATTTTCTTTTTTGATGATTTTGAAGTAATTACAAAAGAAGATTCAAAAAAAATAGTTTTATCTATAATGAGCGAATCTCAAAGAGAAAAGTTTTTGAGAGAAATGGAACTTGATTTTTCTATTGAGTTAAAATGATTTTCTAGATTTAGAGTAAATGCTTTCATTCAAAAAGATGGGTATAGTTTAGTTTTTAGACCTATTAAAACTGAAATTCCTGATTTTGATAGTTTAAATTTACCAGAAGTACTTAGAAAATTAACAAAAAAAAGAAATTGACTTATTTTAATTACTTGATCAGTTTGAAGTTGAAAATCAACAACACTTGCATCACTCTTATGAGAAATTAATAAAAATGACTCAAAACATATTATTACAATTGAAGATCCAATAGAATTTGTTTATAAAAATGAAAAATCAATTATAGAACAAAGAGAAGTTTGAACTCATACACTGACTTATGATAATTGACTAAAATATGCTTTAAGACAAGCACCAGATGTTATAATGATTTGAGAAATGAGAGATTTAGAAACTTTTAGACTAGCTTTAAGAGCTGCTGAAACTGGAAATTTAGTTTTTGCTACACTTCATACATCAGGTGCAGCTAGAACTGTAGCTAGAATTATTGATATGTTTCCTTGAGATGAAAAAGATAAAATTAGACAACAATTATCAGAATCACTTTTATGAGTAGTTTGGCAACAACTTTTAAAAACTGCTGATGGAAAGGGGAGAGTAGCTGCAACGGAAGTTTTAATAAATACTGTTCCAATAGCAAATATGATAAGAAAAGATCAAACTCATCAAATACCAAATGCAATGGAAACTGGAAAAGAAAGTTGAATGATTACTATGAAAGATAGTTTGGAAAATTTATTTTGAAAATGACTTATTTCTCAGGAAGTATACGATTTAAATTTAGCTTTACTTGATAGATATAATTAATATGACTCTTTCTCAACATAGCTGAACATCAGCTTATCAAAAAGTACAAGACATTATTCCATCATCTATTTCTAGAGAAGTTGCTATTGATAGTTTGGAAGTAAAAACCTCTTTAGATAATGTTTCGCAAAAAGTACAAATGCTTTTAGAGGAACCTTGTATTTGAGATTTTTATAATATATTTTTTCAAAATTCACAAAAATTTTTTTGATTTGATGGAGTTTATGATTTAAAAGATTATTTTTTAGATTTACTTCATAATGATATTGAAAAAGCAGTTTATTTTATGAGAGAATCTATACAATATTTTTTAAATGAATTATCATCTCTTCAATACTATAGAAAAAATACTTTTTCAATAGAGTATTTAAATAAAATTATGAGAAAATTACAAGAACTTGATGACCAGATAAAAATATTTTATGATTTTCAAGATAAATCTTTTGTTGATAATAATACATTTGCAGAATTTGTTTTATCTTGAAGAATAGATACAGCATATAATTTTGCTGTGAAAAAAATAAAAAGAGAAAAAGAAGTATTAGAAGAAGTTAAGAGTAAAATATTAAAAACAAAAATTCAACTAGATTTTAAACAATTACCATCTTTTAATAATTGGATGAAAAAACTTGAAAAATTAGCTAAAGAATTTTGATACTTACAAACTAATTTTAACTAAAAAAATTTACTTATTAATTTTAAAGATATGTTTAACTATATAAAATTTGATTTATTTTTACAAAGTAATTTTTGAGAGGTTGCATCAAATACTGATAATTATGATGTAAGAAAAACTAATCAAGAACAAAAAACTGATGTTAAAGATTTAACTTGATTATCAACAAAAGAAAAAGAACAATATGAAAAACTTCAAAAAAGAATTGATGAACTTCAACATGAGCTTAATATAGTAAATCCTTCTATAGGTGTTGTTGATAATAGAAGGACTATATTAGAGCAAAACTCAAATGAAAAAATTTCTTTCAGAGAATTATCTGAAAAATGAGCTTATGAAGTAAATGAAAGAATAATAAAATTAAGAGCAGAGTTATGAGAACTTCAGGAACAAAAAGATGTTTTACTTAGAAGTATAGATTTAGCAAAAGTAAATAAACTTAGTGAATCTGAGTTAAAACAAATGCAGACTATTACCTCAAAAGAATTTCTTTCAACTCCACCATCAGAAAGATTAAAATTTATTACAGTTTGAAATATTAACTCTACAGATGTTAAAAAATGATGAGTTGAAAGCTTAGATTTTACCTTTACTTACGATTGAAAATTTAATAGAGAATTATATATTAAAACAACTGCATGACAAACACTACCAGAAACTGTTAGAAATGTAAAAGTTGATTGAGTTGAATATACAAGAACTTGATTAAATTGAGAATTTTTTTCTCAAGATTGAAAAAGATTATTAATTCATGAATGAACAAAAGTTGATGTTACAAAATTTTGAACTGAGGAAGAGTTAAAACAAATTTGAGATAAAATAAATGAGAATTTAGGAGAATTTAAAAATTCTCCTAATGAAGAATTAGCATTAGAATCATTAAAAAAATGATTTGATCCAAAGTTTGTAGTTACTTTATTTGGTGAAAAGATATCTTCTTTACAATCTTGAAAAAAAGAAACAATTGAAGAAATTTTAACTGATATTGCTCGTTTACAAGATAATTTTAAAGAAGATTTTCCAAATGAAACAGCAATTTTAGATTGAGCAAAACCATCTGAGAAATTTGCTTGATATGTTATAAACTCTCTAAAAACTTGAAAAGAATCAAATATAGCAGAATTATATTGATATAATTTAGATTCTTTAAAAACAGCTAGAAGAGTTAATAATCCTAGTTTAGGATGAGGTCCAGTAAATTTAGAGAAAATTAATATTGATTGAATTTCAAAAGAAGAGGTTGATGCAATATTAAAGAAAGATAAATTTACACCTTGATCTAAAGATGCACAAGTATTATTTTTAGCTGCTTGTCAATCTGCAAATTTACCTTTGGATTGGTGTAATGATGAAAGTTTACATAGAATTTTATCTAAAGAATCTAACTGAGTAGTATGAAGACTTAATTATACTATTAAATGACATACTCCAGAAAGTTTTAAATGAGAAGCTGTAAATTCAACTTCAAATAATCCAATTTGAGCAAGATCAACAGCCTCAGGTCTTTGACAATTACTTTTATCAAATGTAGATAAATATTACCCAGATTGAAGAAGTGGTATTTGAGATCCTTTAAATGAAGCTGTTTGAATGTTAAGATATATTAATGATAGATATTGAACACCAGATATTGCTTGGTCAGTTTATTGAAAAGAATGAAGTTATGATCATCCAAATAGATGAAGACAACATAAATGATTTGCTGAATGATACTAAAAAATTCCTGAAATTTTCAGGAATTTTTTTATATTCAGAAAAATTTGCAGGAATTTTGATAAACTTTATTTTCTATTTCTTCAAAACTTTCTTTTTTTCAATTTTCTTGTCTTAGCTCAAAAACTTTTTGCAAATTATACTTTGTATAGTTAGGAATATTTTCTTGTCATCTAACTGGCTGAGGAGGTAAAAAAGGACAATCTGTTTCTACTAAAATCCTATCAAGTGGAATATTTGCAGCCGTTTTTTGTACGTTTGGTGCTGATTTATAAGTAACAATTCCAGAAAAACTTATCATACATTCTGGAGAATAATATAGTGCTCTTAAAGCAAAATCCAGATCTTCTGAAAAACAATGTAAAACAAATTTTTTACATCCAGTTTCTTGTAAAACTCTTAGAGTATCTTCTTTTGCATCACGAGTATGAACAATAATTGGTAGAGAATATTTCCCAGCTAAGCGTATTTGAGCTTTAAAAAACTCTTCTTGAATTTGTTTTTCTTCTTCAAAGTTATTTTTATCTATCCAATGAAAATCAAATCAACATTCTCAAATTCATTTTACACAAGATAAATTTTCAAGTAGCATATTTTCAAGCTTATTTATAGTTCATCTTAAATCATCTTTGTATTGTCAAATATCTGTTGGGTGAATTCAAATCGTAGCATAAATAATTCCCTGATTTTCTTTAGATAATTCTATACATTTTAGAGAATTATCTAAATCAGTTCCGATAGAAATAATTTTATCTATTCAATCTTTTTTTAATCACAAAATAATATCTTTCTCTAAATTTTGTTTATTTAAATAAATATGGCTATGAGTATCTATAATCATAAAATCTTTGTTAAATTTTTAATTTTTCTTTTAATTCTAGTTTTAAATTTTCTTTATTTATATTTTTATCTAAAAAATCATAATTATCTAAAAATATTTCAAAATTATCTAAAATAGTATTTGAAGTTTCATTTATATTAGTCTTAAATTCTCTATTTTCTACAAATTTTATTTTTTTATATTCAAAGTAAAAAGTTTCAGCAAAAAAACTTAAAAATATTTTTTCATCAAATTCAAGCATTAATTTATTTGTAATATTTTCTAAAATTACTTTTACTATAGCTCAGAAAATAGTTTTTTTGTCAACTTCTTTTTCAATATATTCCATCAAATCTTGAGTTTTCTCAAAGTTTTTACAGTCAATATTTCATAAATCTATCATAGGTCTTGAAAAAAGTTCAAAACTTTCTTTTTTTCAAGAATTCGTATCAAAAATATTATATCCAATTTTATAGTTTTTTTGGTTAAAACTCGTATGTTCTATACTTCCAGGATAACACATATTTCCAATACAAAACTGTTTATGATAGTGTCATAAAGCTACATAATCAAACTTTTTTAGAGTTTTGAGTTCATCAAGAGTAATATTTATTCCAGAAATTTCATCTGTATATTCATCATATTCTTTGGCGGAAATACCAAAATGAGAAATAAAAATACTGGTTGTATTTTCTTTTATAAAATCTCCAATTTTCACAAAATTTTCTTTAAAAATATTTTCATCATGAATATGAGGTAAAACTACAAAATTTACTCAAGAAATTTCTATTGATTTAATTTCTGGTTCATAAAAAACATAAAAGTTTTCCATACTTTTGAATATTTCAAATGGATGAGTGGTGAGAGTTAGTCTTGGTGTATCATGATTTCCAGCAATAATGATGGTTTTTATTCAAGCTTTTTCTAGTTTCAAAAAATTTTCAACTACTACTGAAATAGCTTTATTTGATGGTTTTGAAGTATGAAATAGATCTCCAGAATGCACGACAATATCCGGTTTTATTTCTAAAATTTTATTTATAATAAATTCGAAATTTTTGTAAAAATCTTCTTCTCTAGGTGTGTTTTCAAGTCAAATTCAAAGATGTGTGTCAGAAAAGTGAAATATTTTCATAAGTGGTTTTAAAATAATATTTGAAAAGATTATATTAAGTTTGAAAAAAAAGTAAAAAAAATATAATCAAGTAAATATATTTTACTAAATTTTTATGAACCAACTTGAACTTTCAAAACATTATTTAAATTTAGATATAAACGACTTTGTGATATTTGATATAGAAAAACTAGCAAATCTACTAGAATATCATTCTGATTTGTATTATAACAAAGAAGAACCGATAATTTCTGATTTTGAATATGATAGTCTTTTTAAAAAACTTCAAATTTTAGAAGAAAAGTTTGGTATAAAAGAAGGTCAAACTCACAAAGTTTGAAGTGATATAACTCAGTCAACTTTTACAAAAGTTCCGCATTCTCGTCCAATGATAAGTCTTGATAATACTTATAATGAGGAAGATTTGCGTGATTTTGATGAAAGAATAAAAAGAGTTTTAGGGATGAATACATTTATAGGGCAAACACAAGGTATTGCCCCTACAAAAAATAATGTAGGGGTAGATCTTGTGTTTGCCCAAGAAATTCCATACACAATAGAATTCAAATTTGACTGACTTTGAGTAGAACTTATTTATAAAAATTGAGAATTAGTTCAGGCTATAACTAGATGAAATTGAATAGAATGAGAAGATGTAACTGTAAATGTAAAAACTATTAAAAATATACCAAAAACTATTGCTTATAAAGAACATTTAGAAGTTAGGTGAGAGGTTGTTATGCCACTTTCAGCTTTTGAAGAATTAAACGCTAATGCTATAAAGTCTTGATGAAAAGTATTTTCAAATCCTAGAAATGCAGCTTCTGGAAGTTTAAGACTACTGGATGCTTCAGTAACTGCTACAAGAAATCTAAAATTTTTTGCTTACGATTTAGCAAATTTTGAAGAATTTAGATTAAAAGAAGAAAAAAATACTTATTTTGATGTTATAAAAGATTTAGAAAGTTTTGGATTTGAGATTTCAAGTTATTTTTTAAAGTGTAAAAATATTTCAGAAGTTATTAAAAATATTGATAATTTTTGAGATGTGAAAAGTAAAATTGATTTTGATATTGATGGACTGGTTATAAAAGTTGATGATGTATGACTTTGGCAAGATATAGGTTTTACTGCTCATCATCCGAGATATGCTATTGCTTATAAATTTCCTGCTGAAATATTAACTACAAAGATTTTATCAGTAGAACATCAAGTTTGAAGAACTGGAACTATTACACCAGTAGCTAATCTTGAACCTGTTTTTATAGGGTGAGTTACGGTAAAAAGAGCAACTTTGCATAATTATGAAGAGATAGCGAATTTATGAGTAAAAGTTTGAGATAATATTTTTATAAAAAGGGCTTGAGAAGTGATTCCAAAAATAGTTGGAGTTATAAAAGAAACAAGAAACTGAAGTGAAATAGATATAATCACTCCAAAAGTTTGTCCAAGTTGTTGAACTGAAATATTAAAAGATGATGATAAAGTAAGATTTTATTGTCCAAATCACTTAAATTGTCCTGAACAAATCAAGCAAAAACTGATTCATTCTGTATGAAAACAAGGTTTAAATATTGATTGACTTTGAAGCGAACAAGTTGAACTTTTCTTAGAAAAATGATTTATTTGCGATTTAGCAAGTATTTTCGAATTAGAAAGTAAAAAAGATTTAATTTTAGCTTTACCATGATATAAAGAAAAATCAGTTCAGAATTTATTAAATGCTATAGAAAATGCTAAAAATCAAAAAATAGTTAATTTTTTAGTTGCTTTAAATATTCCAGGGATTTGACCACAATCGGCAAAAGAATTATCTAAACTTATAAATAGAGATGATGAATTTTTATGTTTTAATTTTTCTATAGAAGAACTAGAAAATCTCAAAGATGTTTGAATAGAAACAGCTAAAAATATTTATAATTTTTTTAATAATGAAAAAAATAAAGATTTATTAAAAAAACTTTTAAATTATATAAAAGTTGAATACAAAGAAGAAGTTATTTGATGAAAGTATGACTGAAAGAGAATGTGTATAACTTGAAGTTTTGAAGGATTTTCTCGTGATGAATTAGTTGAAAAACTAGAGCAAATGTGATGAAGTTTTGTTTCATCAGTTTCAAAAAATACAGATTTTTTACTTGCTTGAGAAAAAGCTTGAAGTAAGCTAGAAAAAGCAAAAAGTTTATGAGTGGAAGTAATAAGTTTGGAGGAGTTTTTAAAATAAAGAAAGGGCTTTCGCCCTTTTAATGTCTGCATATTTGCAGAGAGTCACAGCTATCATGTAAGTATTGAACAGATAGCATAGAAAACCATTAACCTGAAAGAAACCGTCCATATGTTGGATGTTGTATAACCCAACATAGAACATGAATCCAAAAAGGCAGAGAAACAACAGTAAAAATACTTCATCAATATATTTCATGTTCCACTCCCATTGTGTAGTGTACTTTAAATATAAAAATATTTCTTAATTTGTCAAATTATGCCAAAAGAAATCCCAGAAATTCTCCGTTATTTTTTAGAAGATTTACTTGATGATCAAATCTGATACTCTTATCGCTGAATGTTTTGATGATATAGTATTTATAAATTTGGTAAAATTTTTGCAATTTTGGTTGATGATGAATTTTATTTTAAAACTTGAGAAAATAATTTGAAAGATTATTTAGAAATTTGATCAAAAGCTTTTACTTATGAAGTGAAAGGAAAACTTCACCAAATGTGTTATTATAAAATTCCTGAAAATATTTTAGAAGACAGAAATGAATTAAAACTTTGGATAGAAAAAAGTTTAGAAGTTCCTGCTAAAATTCAAAAAAAGACTTTAAAAACCAAAGAATTACGGGAGAAAGTTTTAGAATATCTTCTCACTATTCCAGTTTGAAAAGTTTCTACTTATAAGATATTGGCTGAAAAATTTAAAGTACATCCAAGAACTATTGCAAGTATTATGAAGCAAAATAAAAACCAAGATATTTTTCCTTGTTACAAAGTAGTTATGAATGATGGAAGTTTATGATGATATAATTTGTGATTAGAAGAAAAAATTAAAAGATTAAAAAATGATTGAATTGAAATAATTGATGGAAAAATTGATAGAAAATATTTTTTTAATGATTAATTATGCTACAAAAATTACTAAAAGACCTAGAAAACCTTTCAAATCCAGACAAAGCAAAAGTACTATCTTGATTTTTTAAAACAGGGAAGTGAGAATACTGAGAATGAGATATATTTCTTTGAATAAATGTACCAACTTTGAAATGAGTTGCAAAAAAATACAAAGATTTGTCATTTTCTGATATAGAAAAACTTTTTGCTTCAAAAATTCATGATCATAGATACCTTGCACTAAATATCATAAAAATAAATTATGAAAAAGAGAAAAATGAAAGTATGAAAAAAGAATTATTTGAACTCAGTTTAAAAAATATTTCTTCCATAAACAATTGGGATTTAGTAGACACTTTTATCCCTTATGTTTGGTGAGAATATTTTTTTGCAAAAGATAGAAGTTTTTTGTATGAGTTAGCTCTGTCAAATAATCTTTGGGAAAGAAGAATATCAATATTTGAACTGCCCCCTGAAAAGTAGAGTCGAAATAAAAAAGTAGATAATCTACTT
>JBLJBH010000041.1:0-21725 GCA_047637875.1 Patescibacteria group bacterium | reverse complement strand
ATTGACTTTTTTATATAATCCTCAAAAGTGTCCGGTTACGGGCTAGAATTTATGAAAAAGATAGATTTTTTAATCTATCTTACAACTTTAACATTCTTATTAATCTATCAGTAAAACTTAATTCTCAATTTTCATCTTCTTTTATAAAATTTGGTAAAATTTCTTTAAGCGCTACAGCTATTTCATTATTTATTTGTAAATCTAAAAATTTAATTCATTTTTTTAATAAAGACAGTCTTAAAATTACGGCATTTTCTCAATCATATATTAAAGTATATGAATTTATTTTAGAATAATCATAAAATGAATTATTTACTTTTATTCATAAATTTGTTATGAAAATATTTGTATTATCTTCAGAGTTATTTTCAACAAAAAAATAAACTCAAGTAATTAATATTACTAAAAAACTTAAAGGATATTGTCTTGACAAAAATCACCATATAACAAGTCAAATCATTACAGATAATGCTCAAATGTACCAAAAACTTCATCTATTTTTATCATTTGAAAATTCCCAATTATATATTATTTCATTACTCATTTTAAGAAAAATTATCAATTATTAATTTAAAAATTAGCCAACTTAATGATGCTAAAATAAATCATCCTAAAGCATAAAATATAGTTTTTTTTCATTCTGACTTTTCTCATTCTAAACTTCAAAGTGCTATTTTATAAGATCATACAATTATAAAAATTATAGAAATAGTTGCTGCAAATCACATCAAATAATCAACAGCATAAGAGATAATTTTTGGAATATCTTCTGCATGAATATCTCATTTTCTAATTTTTTCTTGGCTAATTCATCATAAAACTCAAGCATCAGTAGCATATATTTGAGCATGAGTTGAAAGTAGTATTCCCAAAATTATATATTTTATTTTATTCATATTTTTATATTAAATTATAATTTTCTATATCAGTTTTTAAGTTTGTAAAACTATCTAAAGTAGGGTTATAATATTCACTTAAAAATTTTACTAAATCTGTTTTATCAAGTTCTGTTGCTCTTATTCAAATTGACTCTAAACTTGTTTTTACAGCATTTACTCTTGAAGAAAGAGATTTTTTATGTTTATTTAAAGTTTTAATTTGGTTTTTTATATTTAAAAGTTCATCTTGTCCATTTATTGAAGCCCAGAAATTTTTAAACATTCAAATTAAACTTAAATCTCTAACAGAATTATCTCATTCACTATCAACAGCAACTACTATATAAAAATCTTTTCTCATTATTTGAGCAACCTCAATAAGTTTTTTTAAATATTCTATATATTCATAAGTTTGATTTTGAAGCAGAGAATTAGTTTGTTTTATAGCTAAAGTATTTAGCTTATTTAAATAAGTTTCTATATCAAGTTTTGTAGAACGAATAATTATTTGAATAGGGAAGTCTATTGAATTTAAAAATCTTTGAAAACTCATAATTATGGCATCTTGTTCTTCAATACTTTTTAATAAAAAATTTATAGTTGAACACTTTAAAACAACTCTAGCTGAAGAGTCTTTCATAACAATTACATTATCTCTGATTTGAGAAAATGGTAAATATCTTTGAGTTGAAGCATCAGGAATTTGTTTTTTTGCAGCTTTTACAGACATAATTTTTTTGTTAATTTTAAATTTTATTTAAGTTATCTTCTAAGGATTTGATTTTTTCACTTCTAGTTTTTAAGTCTATTTGTTGTTCTTGTTTATTGTTATTATCAACAATTATTCAAATATCTAGTGGAGAAAAACTATCTATTCCAGATTTCCAACTCCTTTCTTTAAAATTTATATTAAATCTTAATAATGAAAGAATAAAAGGTAAAAATGTCATTTCATATTGTTTAAATAATGCTACAAATAAAGTTATAGCTACTACAATCAAAGAAGGAATTGCAGCAATTTCAGCTCAAGTATTTGGTTCTAATGATTTAAATATTCAATAAGCTATACCAAATCATCACATCATTATTCATAATTGTTTTAAACTTAATCATAATAATATGGGATCTTCATTTTCTATTTGAACAGGAATTTTATACTGCATAGAACAAAATTATAAAATATTTTTTATATTATATCATTTTTAGTTGTTTTTTTCAAATATTTCTTGCCAAATTTGATTTTCAAATCACTGCATTATTTTATAATCAATATCTTCTTCGTGATCATATCATAAAATATGCAATATAGAATGTATTAAAAGTTTGTAAAACTCCTTTTCTTCTCAAAGTCAATATTCTAAAGCTTGAGATATAATTTTTTCTTCACAAAAAATAAGCTCTCAGGCTATTTCTTCTTTTTCTAAACTAGAAAAATCTTGAAAATAATGAAAGCTTAGAACATCAGTAACCTTATCTATATTTCTATAATCTTTATTCAATTTTTGAATTTCTTCTTTGGTAACAAAAACTATATTTAAAGTTCATGATTGTTTCTTTGAGATTTTTTTTGATACACTAAAAAAAATCTCATTTATAATATCTGTATTTATGAAAAAATTAGGATTGTTTATTAAATCGTATTTAAACATTTTATAATTTTTTTGTAAATATAATTTTAATATCTTGGTTTTCTAAAACTACTTCCTCCAGAACTTCTTCTTTCTCAACCTCTATCATCTCCACCTCTTCTATCATCACTTCTTCCTCTGTATCATCCAGAAGAGCTTCCTCATCTGTATCCTCATCTATCTGAATTTCTTCTATCATCATTTCTTCCTCTATATCATCCTCCAGAACTTCTTCTTTCTCAACCTCTATCTCATCCAAAACTTCTTCTTTCTCCACTACCTTCAGTTTTTTCTTTTGCTCTAACTACAAGTGGTTTTACAGGATTTTTATCTTTAAATTGATCAAGTACAATTCTTGCTGTTGCTTCAGGTAAATCAACATAAGAAAAATTAGTGAGTACATCTACTTTTCAAGCTCCTAGATCTCAAAGACCAGTTTCTCTTGCAATAAATGATAATAAATTTCCAGGACCATCAATTCAGTCCATTTTTCATTTTGCAACAAAAAGTCTAATCATTCAATCATCTCTTGAAGCATAACTTCTTTCAGGTCTTTCTCATCTTTCACCTCTATCAGATGATCTTTCTCTTACAGAAAAATCTCTATAACTTTCAGCTTTAAATTCATCGCGATAGAATTTTTTAAGTAATGCTGAAACTAAAATTTTTGCATCTTTTCATTCAAGTATTTCTCCTGCAATATCTAAATAATCATTTTCTTCTCCAGAAATAATAGTCTCTATATCTTGGATTAATCAAGTTTTTTTATGATTTACTACTTCTTGTCAGTTTGGAAGGTTTTCTTTTTTAATTTTTACTTTAATAGTTCTTTCGATAAAGAAAAGTTTTCTTGTATCAGCATTTGATACTATACTTATAGCTGTTCCAGTTTTTCAAGCTCTACCAGTTCTTCAAATTCTATGAGTATAACTTTCTGGATTGTCTGGTAATTCAAAATTTACTACATGACTTAAATCATTTACATCTATTCATCTAGCAGCAACATCAGTCGCAACAAGTATTGAAACAGATTTTTTCTTAAATCTATTTAAAACTTTTTCTCTCATAGCTTGTTCAATATCTCAGTGAATTGCTTCAGCTAAATATCATTTTTGAGAAAGTTTTGAAGCTACTTCATCAGTTTCAGCTTTTGTTCTACAAAATATTATTCCGTAAAAATCAGGAGTTATATCTAAAATTCTACATAAAACATCAAATTTATGACCTCTTGGAGCTTCATAATAAACTTGAGAAATTTTATCGTTAGTTAATTCTTCTTTTTTAATAGAAATAGTTTCATAGTCTCTCATATAGTTTTTTACTATACTTAAGATAAATGGAGGCATAGTTGCAGAGAATAAAAATACTCTTTTTTCAATTGGTGCAAATTTTAAGATTTCCTCAATTTCTTCTCTAAATCATACATTTAGCATTTCATCAGCTTCATCAAGTACGAAATATTTTATAGAATCAAGTTTTAATCTTTCTTTATGTAAGTGATCAGTTACTCTTCATGGAGTTCAAACAATTATTTGAGGTCAGTTTCTTAAAGCTGACATTTCAGATCTAATATTTTGTCCTCAGTAAAGTAGGATAATATTTATATTACTATTTTTAGAGAATGATTTTAATTCATCAGCAATTTGAATAGCAAGTTCTCTAGTTGGAGTTAAAATTAAAGCTTGAGGAGAATAAACATCTTTGTTTATTTTATCAAGAATTGGTAACCCAAAAGCTGCAGTTTTACCAGAACCAGTTTGAGCTTGTCCGATAATGTCTTTCTTCGTAGTTAGTGCTAGAGGTATAACTCAAGCTTGAATTGGAGAAGGATTTTTATATCATTTTTCTTCAATAGATTTTAAAATTTCTTTAGATAAACCTAAAGAATCAAAAGTTAATTCAGTCATTATAAAAAATTAATTAATAAATAGTGAAAAAATAAATTAATATTATTCATTTTCAATAAAAGGTTAAACAAGCAAAAAAATAAAAGCATTAAAGATGGAATTCATTAAGCGCTCGCATTACCTTAAAAGTTAAAATTTTAGGTAAGTTCTTGCTTATTTTCGCCATATTTAATACTTTTTAAAGTATGATTTATTTGAAAAACTGTTCTAAAATTTATAACAAGAAGATTATATTTACTTTTTTGTAAAAAGCTAATTTAATTTTAAAAATGTACTTGAAATATTTTCAAAAAGCTTTTTATCATACATTTCTATACAAGAAAAAGTTTTTTTAAAATAACTTTCAATCATAATTTTAATACTTTCTTGTTGACTGAGTCCTCTTGATTTTAGGTAAAATAATTTATTTTCATCGATTCTTTGAGTTTTACTTGAATGACTAACTTTCACATCTTGATTAGAAATAAATAAATTTGGTTGTGAAATGATTTTACCAGTATTTCAAATAAAAATATTTTCTAAATCCAGTTTTGCCTCAATTTTTTTACTTTTTTGAGAAATAGAAATATTTGAATTGAGAGAAATCTTATTTTCTTTAACTACTCAGATAATATGCATATTTCCCATTGAATTTTTTCCATCTATTTTAGTAAAAATATTTGAATTTAGGTCTTTTCAAGAATCAAAAAAAATACTTTTACATTGAAGTATACTTTTATCTGATTTTTGATGGAAAATAATATTTTCTGGACAAGATAAGTAAAAAAAACCAAAAAAATCAACTTTTGCATTTTCTTCAAGATATATATTCAGTGTATTTGTTCAATTTTCTATAAATAGAGAAACGTAAATATTTTTTTCAATATGTATTTCGTTTTCATTTTTTATTATATAAAATCAATTTTTTGTAATATTCATATATTTTTTTTAAAATTTATTTTTTAATTCTTTGAGTTTTTCGATATTTATCTTAGGTTTGAGTTTTTCAAAAGAGAAACTTGATCAACATCCACATCTTTCTTGTATATTATTTGAAGTAAAAATATATCGTATTTTTTCATTTCCTGTATGATCTTTTTTTATGGTTTTTGTGATGATTGTATTTTCAAATTTTTCTTCATCTTTTTCCTCAACATAAACTCAAAAATCATATTCTGTTTTTAATTGAACTAAAGACTTTTCATCAAAATCTTCTTCTAAAATATCTACTTTTGTTCCACTACATCAAGATTTATAAAAGAAAATTTTAATTTTTTTAACTTTCCTTTTTTCTAAATCTAAAACTATATTTTCACTCAATTTTAATTTATTTGACATTTTTAATAATTTAAATATAAAGTAATTCCTCAAAAATTAGGAGAAGGATGATGCCAGAATCGAAAGTTTACATTGCTACATTTCTCAGACATTCAAAACAATATTTGGAAGATGGAAAGGAAGTCGATGTATTGATAAAGGATAATAATCCTCACCAAGGGGAAAAAGGAGATCTTGCTACTATTCTTTCCTGGAAAGAACCCGACGAAGAAATCGAGTTGACTCCAGTTGAAAATTAGTGATATACTAGAAGTTGGAATCTTTCCAACTTCTTTTAATTTATCTAAAATCCTCCTTCGAATTCCATACTTATAAGTACATTCATTTCACTAGCATATTCAAGCGGTAACTCTTTGAGTATTGGTGAAATAAAACCATTTACTATCATAGAAGTTGCTTCGGATTCACTTATTCATCTACTCATTAGATAAAATAAATATTTTTCATCAATTTTTCCAGCACTTGCTTCATGAGCTACTGTTGAAAAACTATTTCAAACTTTTATATTTGGAATCGCATTATTTACTGAAATTTCATCAAGAATTAATCCATCACAATCTATTTTTGAAATTGCTCAAACGGCAGTTTTTTTTATATCAATTAATCATCTATAAGTTGAAATTCATCATCATTTTGAAAGAGATTTTGAAACTACATTTGAAGTAGTATTTTTTCATATATGGATTACTTTTGCTCAAGTATCTTGATTTTGTCCAGAGTTTGCAAATGCAATTCATAAATGATCTGCTCTAGCATTATCTCAAAGTAAAACACTACAAGGATATAGCATAGTTGTATTGCTTCAAAGATTTCATCAAACCCATTCCATAAATCCATTTTCTGAAACTAAAGCTCTTTTTGTATTTAAATTGTAAGTATCTAGACTCCAATTTTCAACTGAAGAATATCTCATATGTGCATTTTTTCACACAAATACTTCAACTCATCCAGCATGAAGAGAATTTTTATCATATTTTGGAGCAGAACATCATTCTATATAATGAGCTTCAGAGTTATCTTCTAAAACAATTAATGTATGTTCAAATTGGCCTCAAGCTTTTACATTCATACGGAAATATGATTGTAAAGGATCTGATATTTTCACTCAAGCAGGAACATATAAAAATGTTCATCAACTCCAAACAGCATAGTGAAGGGCAGAAAATTTATGATCTGCTAATGGGATAGATTTTGAAAAATAATTTTTTATAATTTTTTCATACTTTGGATTTTGTAGAGCATGTGTCATATCATCAAATATAACTCATAAGTCAATAAGTTCTTGTTTTAAAGAGTGATATACAGTTTCACTATCATATTGAGCTCCAACTCATGCTAAAGCTTTTTTTTCTGCTTCTGGAATACCAAGTCTATCAAAAGTTTTTTTGATATTTTCAGGTACATCATCCCAAGTTTTATTATCTCAAGCTCACTCTGGTTTTGCAAAATAATAAATTGAGTTTAAGTCAAGTTTTTCAAGATTTGGTCCCCAATTTGGAAGTGGTTTTGAATTATATATTTCTAAAGCTTTTAATCTTAATTCAAGCATCCAAGATGGTTCTTTATTTGAAAATGAAATTTGTTTGACAACATCTTCATTTATTCAAGAAATTAGTTTTGTTTTATAATTAACTTCATCATGAAAGTCCCAAGTTCAGGAAATGTTAATATTATTTGGATTTGACATAAGATAAGTTATTTATATAAATAAAAAAGTTTTTAATCAAAATGTTTTCCCATTTTTGTGTTAATAATTAAGGGAGAATTACCATGAAAGACTTTAAAGTTACTTTTGTCATTGGAAGGTCTAGGAAGCGTTTTTTGACTGTTTCAATGGATGATAAGTGGGATATCCAGAAAATAAGAATTCAAGTTAAACATAAATCTGGTCTGGAAGGAGAAGTAAAGATTTTGAAACTTGAAGAGATAAATAAGTTTTTCTCAAGGAAACAAAAAAGAAAAAAACATCGGTAATTTTTTTATAAACCAGGTAAAGCCTGGTTTTTATTTTACTTAAATCAATTTTCTTTTATTTCTTTTACCAGTTCTAATCATCAACTCTTCTCAACTATTCAATTTTTTAATATATAAACTTTATCAAAATTTAAATAATCTAGAATTTTAAATTGATGAGTGATTACTATTATAGAATTATTTTCACTATTTAATTTTCAAATCAAATTTGACACAACTTTGAAAGCATCAATATCAAGTCAAGAATCTATTTCATCAAGTATAATATATTTCGGCTGCAAAAGTTTAGCTTGTAATAGCTCTATTTTTCTTTTTTCTCATCAACTAAATCATACATTCAAATCACGAGACAAAAAACTTTCTGGAATTTCTAATTCTTCTAAATACTTTTTCAAAAATCTTTTAAATACAAAAGGGGAAAGTGGTTGAATTTCTTTATTTCAAGATTTTAGATGATTATTATAAATAATTCTTAAATATTCTCATAGATTAATTCATTCTATTTCTGGTACATTTTGAAATGATAAAAAAAGTCAGGCATTACTTCTTTGGTTTGGAGAGAGTGAATTTATATCAGTTCATTCAATATGCGTTTCTCAAGAGATGTATTCATAAACTGGGTTTCACATTAAATAATTAGCCAGACTTGATTTTCAGCTTCCATTTTTTCATAAAACTAAATAATTTTTTCAAGCTTTGAAGTTTAAATTAATTCATTTTAAAATTTCTTTTTCTCAGACATTTATTTTTAAATTTTTAATATCAATCATATATAAAATAAAACATTACTAAATTAGTCATATTTTATTCAAAAATATTATTTTTCAAGTTTAATTTATTTTTGTTTCAATTTTTTGAACAATAGATAATAAAGCCAAAAAATATGGTAAAAACTTAAAATGTTAATACTTTGTTAAAAACTCATTTTTATTCCCTTAAAATAAATAATTCATTTGTCTAGTATTTTTTTAAATCTTTTTGTAAAATAGAATTGACTTTATTTTAAAAAAGAGTAAATATAAATCATCAGAAATGACTAAAACAAAAATAAAAAAATCACTTATTAACATTTTTTTAACAAAAATGAAGAAAAAAGAAGAGAAAAATTTTAGTAAATTACACAAATCAGTATTATTAAACGAGCTTGTTAATGCTATAAACATTCATAAAAATAAACAAAATATTATTGTTGATTGTACTTTATGAATGGCAGGACATGCTAGAGAAATTATAAAAAAGTTAAATAAGTGAGATATATTCATCTGATTTGATGCAGATATAAGAAACTTAAATCTGGTTAAACCAGAGTTAGAAAAAGAGTTTGAAACATCTTGAATTGAGTTGAAATTTATAAATGATAATTTTTTAAATTTAAAACAAAGATTAGAAGATATTTGAATTCAAAAAATAACTTGAATTTACTATGATTTAGGAATATCATCTTTACATGTTGATGAAGCAGAAAGATGATTTAGTTTTAGATTAGATTGACCTTTAGATATGAGGTTTGATACGGCAAAGTGAATAACTGCAAGTCATATCGTAAATTCATACCAAAAAGATGATTTAATTAGAATTTTTAGGGAATATGGTGAAGAACCTTCATCAAGAAAAATAGCAGAAGAGATAGTACTGGAAAGAAAAAAAGGAACGAGATTTAAGACTACAAAAGATTTATCGGATTTGATTTGAAGAGTTTCAAAATTTCCTAAAAGCAAAACAAGAATTTTCCAAGCTTTAAGAATTGAAACAAATAAAGAACTTGAAGTGATAGAAAAATCTTTGAAAGATTGAATTGATTTATTAGAACAATGAGGAAATATTTTTATAATAAGTTTTCATTCACTTGAAGATAGAATTGTAAAAAATATTTTTAAAAATGAGAGTAGAGATTGTATATGTAGTGAATTAATATGTGTTTGTAAACACAAAAAGAAATTAAAAATTTCGACAAAAAAACCTATTCTACCTTCTGAAGATGAAGTTAAAATAAATCCAAGAAGTAGGAGCGCAAAAGCAAGATGTGCTGTAAAAATTTAAATAAAAATTAAAATCTAACACTACAATTCAAATATATGAATCCAAATTTAATAATAATAAAATCCGGACATTTTAGATTTTTCTCTGAAAGAAAAACTACCAGAGAAAATTTTAAATTATGAATAAATACAACATATATTTTATCATTACTTTTTATATGATTTTTAGGAATCTATTATGTTTGGACTCTAAACATAAATGCAACAAAATGATATAATATAAGAAACTTAGAATTGCTAAAAAATAATTTAATAGTTGAAAAAGAATTGCTTGAAGTAAAAATATCTGAACTAGAAAGTCTTTCAAGTCTGATGAAATGGGAATGAATAAATAATATGGAAAAAGTAGGCAAAGCAGAATTTTTGGTAGTAAAAGATATGAAATGATATGCATTTAATTATTAAAACCAAAACAAAAAGTAAGTCAAAAAAACAATTGACTTATTTTTTTTATTCTTATATTTGAATATAATTTATTTTTTATAGTTAGTTTTATGGTTAGAGTTGTTTGAATTGGTAGTGAAAAACAAGAATTAATTATTTCTCAAAAATTAGAGTCTTTTATTTTTTGAGAAAACTTTCAAGCTTTATTTTTTAGTACTTTAGGAGAAGATTTAATTTATTCTTCATCTGAAAAATTTGTAATTTTATTTAAAAAAGTATTTAAAAAAGATTTGATTGATTCAAAGGATTTTTCTATAATAGAAAGAGTTTTAAGTGATAAAAAATTTTTACAAGATATTTCTAAAAAACTTTCTTGAAAAGATTTTGAAGATATTTTAGACGTTTATAAAAATACTATTTTATGATTAAAGTTTTCACCTTTTACTAAGGAATTTGAAGCTGAAAATCGTGAAATCGTTATATTAAAAATATTTCAAACAATTTTAGAAATTGTTAAAAATAATATAATTGAAAATGTAATAAAAGTAAGTGAAAGGGGAATAGAGGAAATAATAACTCATTGAAAAGAAAAATTAAAAGTATTAAAATTAGAACCAAACTTTTTGTCTCAAACTGAACTAAATGCTATTTTAACTTGATCAAGTTCTATAAAAGATAAAAATTTAAATTGACCTAAGTGAGATGATAAAGGTTTAGTTCCTTCAATAAATTATTCTTGAGTTTCTGTAGATGAATGGGGTCAGGTAATAGCAGAAATACAACAAGATTGACCAGATGTAAAAATATTTGAAACTCCTGTATTAGATGAAATAGAAAAATTAATAGATTTTAAAAGACTAGATGAAGCGTGTATTTGATTAGTTAATATAAGTAAATAATTTTTTATGCCAGAAAGTTTAAAAAAATTAATTCAAATGATTAGTTTTCTCCCTGGAGTTGGAGAAAAATCAGCTACAAAGCTTGCATTTTTTTTACTAAATTCAAATAAAAATTATCTAGAGAATTTTGCGAATTTGTTAAATAATTTAAAATGAAGTGTGGGTAAATGTGAGAAATGTTGAGCTTTAGTTGATGCTTGAAAAGATTTATGTAATATTTGCTTAAATAATAATAGAGACAAAAATCTTATCTGTGTTGTAGAAGAGTATCTTGATATGTTAACAATAGAAAATTCAAAAATTTTTAATTGAACTTATCATATACTTGGATGAGCAATTTCTCCTATAAATTGAGTTTTTATATGAGATCTTAATTTTGAAAGTTTGTTTAAAAAAATTTCAGATTTTAACTGAACTTTGGAGTTAATAATGGCTACAAATCCAAATATTGAATGAGAAGCAACAGTTCAATATATATTATGAGAACTTGAAAAAAGATGACTTAAAAAATTTGTGAAAGTCACAAGACTTTCTAGATGACTTTCAAGTTGATATTTAGAATATGCTGATAATATAACACTTATAAATTCAATAAAAGAGAGAAAAGAAA
The DNA here is from genome assembly GCA_047637875.1 of Patescibacteria group bacterium. Taxonomy (GTDB): domain Bacteria; phylum Patescibacteriota; class Gracilibacteria; order BD1-5; family UBA6164; genus UBA7396. The sequence continues at coordinate 10,089 of JBLJBH010000041.1, read as the reverse complement.
TTTAGATTTTAATGATAAAAATATGTCAGAATTTATTCCGGCTTGACAATGAGCCAAAATGACTAGATGACAAGTCAGAAGATACATTGCAGAAATGGAACAAAAAAGGCTCAAAGCTCAAATGGAACTTGAAAAAGCTCGTATAGCTTGAGAGTTAGATAATGAGGAAGATTTAGAAGATTTAGATAAAAAAATAGATGATTTGTAATCATCTATTTTTTTATTCTATCTCAACAATTTCAATTATAGGGAATTCTTTTGCATGTTTTTGAATATCTGTAATAGCTATAATTTTATCATTTTTTATTAAAATATTTTTTTCTTTTAATAGTTTTATAGCACAATCTAAATTATATAAATAATCATCACACCAATCTTTTAATAAAAATGCTCTAACTCAATATAAAATATTCATAAATCTTAGACTATTATCATTTTTAGTAAAAGCATAAATATCTGTATTTGGTTTAAATCAAGCAGCTAAACGAGCTAATAATCAAGTTTTTGTGAGTATAATAATTGCTTTTGCATTAACTTCTTCAGATATAGCAACAGCATGTTTTATTAAAACTTTTTTTTCAATATCACGACTATTTAATCAATTATTTGAAAAGTCTATTTTTTCTCTTTTTACATTTTTTTCAGCTTCATCAATAACCATACTCATCATCTTTACTGATTCAATAGGGTATTTCCCAGTTGTTGTTTCTCCAGATAACATAGTACAATCAGCTCAAGCTAAAACACTATTATATATATCATTTACTTCAGCTCTTGTAGGAAATGGATTTTCAATCATAGTTTCTAAGAGATGAGTAGCAATTATGAAAAATTTTCAGTTTTCTAAACATAAAGAAGAAATTTGTTTTTGATAAAAAGGAAGTTTTTCAATTGGAACTTCTATTCATAAATCTCATCTTGCAACCATTACTCAGTCAGAATTTTTTATAATTTCCTCTAGATTTTCTATAGCTTCCCCGTTTTCTATTTTTGAAATAATTTTTATGTGATTTGCATTATTTTTTGCTAAAAAATCTCTTAATTCTAAAATATTATCTTTGTTTCTGACAAAACTCATTGCTATAAAATCATAATCATTTTCAATTGCAAATAAAACATCTTCTTTATCTTTGTCAGTGATTCCAGGAAGTTTTAATCTAACTCCAGGAAGATTTATATGTCTTTTGCTTCATAAAGTACAACTATTTAAAAATTCAGTTAGTAAATAATCAGCATTTTTTTCTAATACTTTTGCTTTACATAAACCAGAATCAATAATAATTTCATTTCAAATATTTAAATCCTCAACTAAATAAGGGTAATCACAAAAAAGTCATTTTTCATTTCTTTTTGAGTCATCAATATATATTTTTACTTTTTCTCAAACTTCATATGAGATTTTTTCAGATAAAATCCCAGTTCTGATTTCTGGACCTTTGGTATCAAGTAAAAGTGAAAAATTTGTAAGTCATTTTCCATTTAATTTTTTTATTCTGTCAGCAATAATTTTTGAATGTTCGTGATTTGCATGAGAAAAATTAAAACGAATAATATTTACTCCAGATTCATACATTTCAATTAATTTTTCTTCGCTTTCTGTTGCAGGACCAACAGTTGCTATAATTTTTGTTTTTTTCATATTTTTTAATAATAAATTATTTTATCCACCCCTCAATAATATCTTCAATTACTAAAGCTAATTTCTTAGAACTATGTCTAACGAAATCTTTTTCATTTAATAGATCTCTTTCAATTACTTTATAATTTTTATCACTAAAATCTTCTATTTTTTTTATTTTTACAGGTTTTTTATTTTCTTCCTCTTTATATTTTTCAACCATTTCATCAGATATATGTCAGTTATTTACAATTACGTAATCAATAACGTTTTCTCATAAATATTTTTCAATAACTTCTACAAAGTCAATTACTTCAAAATTTGTTGTTTCTCCATATTTTGTCATAATATTACAAAAATAAACTATTTTTGCATTTGATTTTTTAATAGCTTCACTTACTCAAGAAACTAGTAAATTTGGAATAACAGAAGTATATAAATCTCCAGGTCCGATAATGATTATATCAGAATTTTCAAGTGCATTTTTTGCTCTATTGTTTATGGTTACTTTTGGTTCTAAAAAGGCTTCTTTTATAACTATATTTCCATCATGAAGAGGAATATCAATATTTGTTTCTCAAATAATTTTTTTTCAGTCTTCTAAAATAACCCCCAAGTCTGATTTCTCTAAAGTCACAGGAATAACTTTTCATTGAACTCTAAACATTTTACAAACTTCTTTTAATCAATCTTCAAAATTTCCTGTTATATCAGCCATTGCTGTTAGTAATAAATTTCAAACAGTATGCCCGTTTACAGAAGAATTTTTATCAAATCTATATTCAAAAAGTTTTCTTAAAACAAGACTTTCTTTGCTGAGTGCTAAAACTGCTCTTCTAATATCTCAAGGAGGGAGTACTCAAAATTCATCTCTTAAAACTCCCGTACTTCATCAGCTGTCAGACATACTAACAATTGCAGCAAGATTTAGATTTTCATTTGATTTTAATCACATTAAAACATTATATGTTCCAGTTCAACCTCAGATGGTTGTTATATTAATTTTATGAGTCATAATTTTTTATTATTTTTCTAAAATGGCTTTAATTCTTCTAACTCATCTAGAACTAGCTTCTTCTTTTAGGATTTTAAATTTTCCCATGCTTCCAGTATTTTTTACATGTGGTCCTCAGCAAAGTTCTCTTGAAAATATTTTTCCATCTTTTCATGTGAAAGTATACACTTTTACAATATCAGGATATTTTTCCCAGAAACTTGCTTCTATAGTTGAATCATTTTTTGCATCAACTTTTGAAATTTCTTCTAGTTTTACATCGCACTGTGCACTTATAACTTCATTTACATAAGCTTCTACTTTATCTAAAATATCTTTTTCTACTTTCTCATCATGAGTAAAATCAAATCTTAATCTTTCTGATGTAATATTTGACCCAGCTTGATGAACATGGTCTCATAAATATTTTCTAAGTCAAGCAAGCATTAAGTGAGTAGCTGAATGAAGAGCTGTAACAACTTCTGAATCATCAGCAAGTCATCATTTAAATTTTTGCTCAGCTCAAGCACGTGACAATTCTTGATGTTTTTTAAACGCTTCATTAAATCATTCTGTGTCAACTTTTAATCATTTTTCTTCAGCTAATTCACGAGTCATTTCAATTGGGAAACCAAAAGTATCATAAAGTTTAAATGCTTTATCTCATGAAATAGTATCTACTTTTTGTCCTGTTCTTTCAAATGCGATTTGAAATCCATTTACTAATTTATCAAATTCTTTAAGTCATTTTTCTAGAGTTTCAGAGAATTGTTTTTCTTCTTTTGACAGGTCAGATAAAATTTGCTCTTTTTTATCTTTTAGATGAGTATAAATATTTTCAAATTTGTTTATAACTATACTTGCAACATCACTTAAAAATGCTTCTTTAAATCCTAGTTTATAAGCTTCTCTAATAGATCTTCTAATTAATCTTCTTAAAATATATCATTGATCTACATTTGAGGGAAGGATTCAGTCAGATAACATCATCACAGAAGTTCTAGTGTGATCTGCTATTATTCTTAACGATTTTCTTGTTTCATCATTATAAGTAGTTCCTATTTTTTTAGCAGCAGTTTCAATTATATCATTAAATACATCAGTTTCGTATACTGAAGGAGCTCCGGTTAAAGTTCTTGTAATTCTTTCAAGTCACATACCAGTATCTACGTTTTGCATTGCAGCTTTGTTGTAGTTTCCATTTTCATCTTTTACATATTCCATAAATACATTATTCCAAATTTCCATCCAGTTTTTTGAGTCATTTCAAACTGTACTTCATGCAGGTGGAAAATCCTCTTTTCCAATCCGGTAAAATATTTCAGTATCCGGTCCACAAGGTCCTGTTAAACCTGCTGGCCCCCACCAATTGTCTTCTTTTGGAAGGTATGAAATATTATTAACTCAGTGACTTCTCCAGATTTCAGCACTTTCATCATCTCTTGGGGCATTTTCGTCTCACTCAAAAACTGTTACTGCTATTTTTCTTGGGTCTATTGCTAACCAATCTTTTGAAGTTAAAAATTCATAACTCCAAGCAATACTTTCTTTCTTGAAATAATCTCAAAGTGACCAATTTCAAAGCATTTCAAAAAATGTTAAGTGAGTATTATCTCAAACATCATCTATATCTCAAGTTCTTATACATTTTTGATAATTTGCTAGTCTTTTTCCAAGAGGGTGTTTTTCTCCAAGTAAATAAGGTACCAGAGGTTGCATTCAGGCAGTGTTGAATAAAACAGTTGGGTCATTTTCTGGTACTACTGATGCAGAAGGGATAATCGCGTGGTTTTTAGTCTTAAAAAACTCAATATATTTTTGTCTAATTTCATTACTTGTAATTTTCATAAAAATGTGGTTAAATTTAAAAAATATAGCTTATTTTAGTTAAAAAGTTATTTTTTTCAAATATAAAACAAAAAATTATTTTTAATATAAAAATTAAAAAGTCAATAGTGATTTTTGCTTTAATAATGAAAATATGATAAGATTAAAAGGAATTTAATAATTTAACAAAAAATATGAATCCTATAGAGACATATAATTCTTATTGAGAACTTTCAACAAAAATTTGAAAATTTAATGATATTCAATCACAACTTAAAGAGTGATGGGAAATTTTATCAGCTGTAAAGTTAAAATATGGTAAAGAGCATGAGTTATTTAAAAAATTTGAAAAAGAATATAGAGATCTATATCAATCTATAAAAGAAGCTTTTGAATCAGAAAAAACATTTTCTCAAGAAGAAAGATCAAAAATTATGTTGGAATTATCAGATGTTGTTTTTTTAGCGCAAAGTCATTGAGTTATTGAAAAAAAATGAAATATAAGTAAAATTGGAGACTTTTTAAGAAAAACAAATACAAAACAAGAAAAAGAAAAAGCGCTTTCTTTCCGTGATAAAAATATAAAAGAATATTCTTTGGAAGATTCTATTGCAGCACTTTCATATTTAAACCAAAACTATAAAACTTGATCTTGGGCACAAAAAAGTACTTTATGAAACAGCGTTGCTATAAATTATCATACTATAAATGAACTTGATGATTTTTGAGAAGTAAATATGTTTCAAGAATTACTTTTAGAAAAAATATTATGAAAACAAAAATCATTTAATGATAAATATATTGCTTGATTTGATGAAAGTCAATGAAATTATATTGTAGAAATATCTGCTTTTGAAAAAAAATTAGAATGATCAAGAATGGATACTATAAATTCTAGAGCTTTAGCTAATTATTTTTCTTATGTTTCATCAAAAAAAGAACTTACTCAAGAAGTTATTTTAGAAAAACTTTCTCCAGATCAATTTCGTCATTTATTAGAGTTGTGGAAAAATAATCCAGACTCAATAGCACAAAAGCTTCTTTCTACTCAAGAATGATCGTTTAGTTGAAATGAAAAAATAAATGATTTTTTTAAATATTATGATACTTTAGATGAAAAAAATGTACTTTCTTCAGTACAAAAAGATCCATCAAAAATATATTTAGTGAGTGATAAAAAAACTCTTATTGAATGTATTAACAACCTTCCTACAGTTTCATATAAAAATATTAATTCATATATGCAACTTGATATTGATATTATCGTTGCTGTTAGTAAAAAAGATCCAAATTTTGATATAAAATTTATTCCACAATCATTTTTTGAAATAGATATAAATAATAAAGATGACAGAGAAAAAATAAAAAAATTGTTTTTGATTGGGGAAAAAGAGCAAGATTTTTTAAAAATTATTTCAGAACTTTCTATTTATTTAGAAAATACAAAAATTTCAGAATTAATTGAATATTTTAAAAATGATGAAAATATGAAATGATATAAAGAATTCTTTTCATGACTTTTAAAATACAAAAATCAAATGGATTTATTGACTCAAAATGATTTTGATACGGCTTATAAAAATATTCTACAAAAAAGAAATAGTGAAGATATTTTATGCATTAATTTATATGTTTATAAGAATTGAATAAAATGAAATGAAGAAAAAATTTTATCTTTATTTCAACATTATAAACTAGATGATTTCCCTTGAGTTCATAAATATTTATATACAAATCAAGATTTTGCTATTAAATTGATTTCTAAACATCCAGAAGAATTTCAAAATCTCAGTTCTACATTACAAAAAAATGATATATTAGTAAATACTTTTTTAGATGTAAAAATGAAAGAGGATTTTCAATATCTTAATCTATTAAATACAATTGACCAAATTGAATTAGGAAAAAATATTTGAATTGTTCTTTTGATATATGATAAGTTAGTAAAAAAATATGGTGAGGAAAAAGTAGATAATCTTTTTTTACATCCAAAAATGAGTCAAAAAATGCAAGTATTTTTTAGAAATCTTGATTGAACTACTCAATCAGAATGACAAAAAGAAGCATTAAAAAGACTTTCTTGAGTATTTGATAAATTAATTAAAGAATTTGAAGTAGCTAAAAATAGTATTTCATCTTTTCAAGAAAAATATAATAAATCTCAAGAAAAAGAAAAAGATAGTATTTTTCTTGAAAAAATAGAAAAAATTACTTGATTTTCTCTGAAAGATAATAAATTAATATTTGAAATATTAAAAAAGCCAATCAATGATGAAAATAGTAGAGAATTGTTAGGTTTATTGAAAAAAGTTACACAATGAGATAATAAAAAAGTTACTGAAATTCTTTCTGGATTACAAAAATTACAAATTGAAAATATTAAAAATGATTTAGAAAATAATTCTCAAATGATTAGAGAAAATTGATTTTCAACACAAAAGTTAGATGATTTAATTACTAAAAATCCAAAAGAAAAAGAAGAAAGTACACAAGATTATAAAAAAAGAATATTAAATCTTTTTCAAAAAGAAAATGGAAAATTAACTCCAGAACAAGCAAAACTTTTTGAAAATTATCTTCAATGAAAATTATCAATTGCTACTTTAGAATATCAAAATAAAAATATTGATTTATATATATCATATTTAGAAAATCCAGAAAAGTTTAAATCTTTTGAAGAGTATAAAGAAACAAAATCCCCAGATGAAAAATCAGATTTACAGAAAGAAACTATTCAAAATCAAATTTCTTATTCAGACGGAACAAATCTGAATTATGAACAAAAATGATCTAGTTTTGAATTAAATACATCATTCTGAAAAATAGAAATAAATGATGAAGAATTTAAAACAGTGAGTAAATCAAAAGAAGCACTTGATAATTTAATAAATTTTAAAGAGACTATAGATGAATTATGATTATCAAAATTATGGGATTATAGAGAAAAAATATTTTTATGATTGGGAAATTTAATAAATACAAAAGATGACTATATTTGAGAAAGAGAACTTAAAATGTTTTTAATAGCAATTATGCAATCTATTTGAATTCAAGTTAAAAATCCATCTCAATTAACTCTTTTAAAAGAAGAAATAAAAGAAAATAATAATATTTGAGTTATAACTTCAATGAGAGATGTAAATACTTATGGAAATAGTAAAATAGAAAGTATTTTTATTTCAAAATTTGATCCAAATAGAAATTGATTTTTTGAACAAAATAAATTTAATGAAAGTTTAAAATGATTAATTTGAATTAATGTTTAATTATGCAAAGAGATATTATAGAAAAAAGAATATTAAATATTCTTAAATATATAAATCATCCGATAAAACAACGACTTCAAGAAAATATGGGGCTTTTTAGTTTGCAAGAATTGTCTCAGATTTTAGAGTTTCTTGAAACCTGAAGTTTAAATCCTATTTATGATTTTTTAGAAGATAAGAAAAAGGAATATATCGATATAATAAACTCCTTGAAAGTTAGAAAAAAATATGTTACACTTAGCAATATAAAATTAAAAGAAAGACTTGAAATGGAAAGTGAACAAAAAGAAATAGAACTTATAGATTTTAATTATTAACAATTTAATATGTCAGAACAAGAAAGAAAACAACCTTGAGAGCATCAAGAAACACAAGTTTGAGAAATTACTCAGGAAAAATTAGATAGTTTAATTTTAGATTTACAATCTATAGAAGAACATTTATTTGGTTGAGATTGAGTTATTGATTGAAAAAGTAATGATACTATAATAGATTCAGAGTATAAAAAAGCTAAAACATTAAAAGAAAAAATAGATTTAGTTGAATGATTAATTGTTGAGTTTCGTTCACAACTTTGAGTAAATCAACTTTTTGAAACACAAAAAAATTCAAAATATACAACTGAAGAATCAAAAAATTTTTTAGTAGAATGACAAAATAAAGTAAATGAGATTTTAAAACAATTTCCAAATTATAAAGATTGAATCATACAATATATTCAAAATGATTTTGATTATGTAAATAATTTAGTTTTATTTTATGAAAAAGAATATGATAAAACTAAAAATAAAGAAAATATTGATATATTACCTAAATTATTAGAAGTTCACTATGAATATACAATAAAACCAAAAATAAATGACTTATCAAAAACTCTTTTATTTTTTGAACAAGAAAATATTTGATGAGATAAATGATTTAAATATACAGTAGATAAATGAATTCCTTTATATTGAATAGTTGATAAAATAAAAGATATTTCAAATTTAGATTTTTGTAAAAATGAAAATCATTGGATAAATACACTAGATTTTACAATTATTGATATTGAAGTTCTTAAAAAAATAGATTTATTATATAAAAATTCATCAGATCATATAAAGTTAGTTGATTTTATAGATACTTTAAGTTTAGAAAATAAGAATTTATTATTAAAACAAATAAAAATTAAAGAGGTTTATACAAATATAAAAATGGAATTATCTTGTATTAATCCAGATTTATTTAAAGAAGATGATAAGCAAGTTTTAATTTCTTTATCTAATATTCAAAATAAAGATGTAAATTATAAATTACAAGAATTTATTGTTAAATTTTTATCTTGAGCTGATAAATTAAATTATTATAGTAATTTTTTAAATACAGAAGTTGACAATTTATCTAAAAATTTATCTACATCTGATAGATTTTATTTACTTAAAATATTAAAATATTTTAATATTAATTTAACATCTGAAAGTAATAATTCAGATTTAATATCACAAAATTTAAAAAAGATAAAACTGATAGAAGATGAAAATAATATAAATATTAATAAGAGTATTAATGATGTTATTCAAAAAGGTGATCCAGAACAATTACAAAAATATATTTCATTAAACTTGATAAAAAAATCAGAATGATGAGTTTATGTACCAACTTGACAAATCACTGATGAAAATATTAGTTGATTAAATTCCACACTTAATAGAAGTGGACAACAAATTCGTCCACAACCAGCTGAAAAACCATTAGTTTCAAAAGAAAAACAAAAAGGTATTAAAGATTCATTCTCAAAAATGTGATTAAATGTACAAGTTTCTGATGATTGAAAACTTTTGTGAAATAATTGAGAAAAACAATTTTCTCAAAAAATTCAAAATGGTAAAATAGAAGTTTGAGCAAATGAAGAATTAGTTTATACAACATCACTTTGATATAAATTTGAATTCAATCAAGATTTATTATGAGTCCAAAAATTATCTGACATAACTGAAAGATTTGACTATTTAAATAAAATATGACTTTGATATTTTGGTGAAAAATTTAAAAATATGTTGTCATTAATTCCTATATATTTACCAAATCAAGCATTAAACTTAAGCATAAATGAAAAAACTTGAGATTTTTTATCAAATTATGAATTATTTAATATAGTTATACCAACTTTTCAAAATATTTGATTTATAGAAGCGGGGCAAAATATTGATTATTTATTACCACAAAAAATTACTGATATGCAAATGATGGCTAGAGTTTCTAAAATTGAAAATTGAGGTGCTTTTATAGATGGAAAATTTGATGCAAAATTATTTTGAGAATTATTACAATCAAAAAATAAAGTCTAAAACTGAACTGAACCCATAAAAGTGTAGAAGAAATAAAAAAGGGTTAGATTAAATTTA
>JBLJBH010000040.1:0-2326 GCA_047637875.1 Patescibacteria group bacterium | reverse complement strand
TCTGTAGTATTTTTATTATACTCAAAGTGTCCGGTTTTATTTTAGAATTTTTATTTTTTGTAATTTTTTTGACAAATAAAAAAAATAAAATAATATTACCTTGTAATACAAAGTAATATTAAAAAATGGAAAAAATATCAACTCAAATGAGAAAATGAATTCTAGAGTATATTATCTTGGGTCTTATAAGTCAGAAAGATATATATGGGGCAGAAATCATAGAAAAACTAAAATCCGGAGACCTCATCGTTGCTGAAGGAACAATTTATCCGCTTTTATCGCGTCTGAAAACTGATAAACTCATTGATTATTATTGGATAGAATCAGAAAGTGGTCACCCCAGAAAATATTATACTCTTACCCAAGATGGTAAAGATATTCTCGCAATTATGGAAAGTAGTTGGATGGATATAAAAAACTCGATACACAAAATTTTAAACAAATAATTTATATTTTTATTACTCATATATGGATAAATTTGAACAATATAAACTTTCGCTTACTGGAAAACAAAAAGATATGGTAAACGGATATTTACTCAAAGTAAAAAACTTTATCGCAATACACGAAATTGAAAAAAGTTTATATGCTGATATAGAAGAAATGGTGTTTGAAAAACTCTCTTTAGAAAAGGATATAACTGATTTGAAAGTGATAAAAATGCTTCAAGAAGTATGAGAACCAGAAGTGATTTTTGCTGATTATGTTGAAAATATTTCACCAAATAAAGAACTGATTTATGAAAAACTTAAATCACAAAAATGGACAAGAGACAATAAAGATGCAATATTTTTATGAATTTCAAAAACACTTTGAGAAAAAATTAGTATTTCTGTTTTAGCAGTAAGAATTTTACTTTTAGTGCTGATTTTTCCTCTTGGGATCAGTATTTGGTTTTATATTTTAGCTTGAATACTATTTCCTGTAGTTTGAGTAGATTATTCAGGAAAAACAAATATGTGATATTTGAGAACTCAAATGGTTTTAGTCATCAGAAATGGAGTATATAATATTAGTGTTACTTTTCTAAAAATACTTGCTTTTGTATCAAAATGCATGGTGAAAATTTTTTCTTGGGTCGTACATAATGTTATCCCCGTATTAAGATTTCTTTTCTTTGGATTTATAGCATTTTTACTGTGTATTGCCATATTTTGACTTTTGTGAGTTTGAAGTATGTACTATACTCAATTCACACTTGAAAATATAGTTTTTTTAGAAAGTTTTCCATGATATTTTATTTATGCAATTATATTTTGAATTTTAAGTCTGGGAGTATTTTTTGTTTGGAGTATACTATTTGCTATAAATAAAAAAAATGTAAATAGATATATACTTTGAATTTGAGGTATTTCTTTTTTAGTTGCAGTATTTTTTGTTTTATCAACGGGACTTGATTTAGCTCAGAAGTATACTCAAAAAACTCAGTTTATTCAAAAAAGTGAAATAAATATAGAAAATACTGGAAGTTATGTAATTGATTTAAAAAATTTAAATAATAGAGATTATTTTGATATAGATTTTTCAAATATTTCCTCAATTAGACTGGAAAAATCAACAGGAAGTATTTTAAAAATAGAAATATTAAATACTATTTATGCAAATAATGAAATCGCAGATAAATTAAAAAATGGTTTTTCTCAAATTAGTTTTTCTGCTTGAGATAATTATATAAAATTGAGTTTAGAAAATAATAAAACTTTTTCAAAAAAAATTCCATTTACTCCATATAAAAGAGAAATAATTTTGTATATTCCTGATAATATTAAACTACAAGTTCAATCAAATAAGTATTATTATTTTGAAAATGCGTCAGTAAAAGATATGGGAGTGTATAAAAATTTTACCAGGGCTGATTGTAATAACTCTGCGATTTGGTATTCTTTTGAAGAGCAAAAATTTGTTTGTGATTTACAAGAAGAGGAACTACAGTATGTAAAAAAAGAATATTTGAAACAATATTTGAGAGAACATTTTGATGAAATATCACCAATAAAACACAAAGAAGCCTTTAAAAGAAAGTATTATGGAGATTATGGACTGGTCTCAGATTGGCACTTTGCAAGTATAGATTTTGTTCAAACTGGAAGTGTAGTAAATCTCCAATTTTGAGATAGAAGTCTTGATATTTTAGCCAGTCTAAAGCTCGAAGAAACGGCTTCTGGAGTGGTGATGAGTGATTTAAAAATAGAAGATATCCAAGTAGACAGATATCAATTTGATGAAAAATATTATGAATCAGTAGAAGTTATCAAGCCATATATTACACAAGCATAAATTCTAGCCCGTAACCGGACACTTTTGAGGATTATATAAAAAAGTCAAT
>JBLJBH010000039.1:0-17221 GCA_047637875.1 Patescibacteria group bacterium | reverse complement strand
TTAATTATACCAAATACTCCTTATTTTAGCCACACACTTTTTTCTATTATGCCAATAATGTCACTTCATCAACCTTTCCATTCAATCATAAAGTAGAATTATATGTTAAATCTTTTATATAATCATTAAAATAAGTATCTAAATCTATTTCTATATTTCATTTTTTATACATAGGAAATCTCACTAATTTTCAATTATCATCTATTGCTGTTAAAACTCTTCAAATAATATTTCCATTTTGATCTGAAATATAAAATACTGATTTATTTATATCGAGTGCATTTGTTGCAGTAGACCAAAAATTTCATACAGTAGAATAAAAACTTAGACAACTTCCATCAACCAAATTTCACATCATAAGAACTTTCATTGGATCTGTTTCTCTATGTATGGTTATAGAACTGATTTCACGAGCTTTTGAAGACTTTAAAACTTCTTTCATTGATTTTATTTGTAATTCTATATCAGCATACAAACTATCAAATTCTTGTTTTTGTAATCAAGACTTTTCAAAAATTACTTCTTTATTCTTTTTAAAATCACTATCAAAATAATGTATCATTTTTCATGTGTCAGCAAAAGTTTCTTGTATTCAAATTAATTTCAATTTGTTATTTGCAACAGTTAAAAAATGCTCTGCATCTTGTAATTTATCAACTTTTTTAACATCTCCAGCTATTTGAATAGTTTGTTTATTTTCTTGTAAAAAAGTTTCTATTTTTACTCATTTTTGTCTCATCATATCTAACCAATCATTGTTTTTAGGATTATTTAATACCGTTCTTACATCTCTTCAATTTACAAAAGATTCTAATATAGATTTAAATTGTTGTTTATTTATTGTCGCTTTGTGATACATCTTAAATATTTCAATAAATTCATTATTTTCCATTAGTTTAGCTAAATCAAAATTTCTAGAACTCATTCAAAGTTCATTTATAATTTTTAATTTGAGTTTTCTATCAAAAACTATATCAAAATAATCAATTATTGGTTTTTCAAAATATTTTGACAATCAAGTGATAGCTTTTTCATCAAATGTTTTTATAGTAGATAAATATCTATTAAATTCTTGTAATATTTTATCTTTTTGTGGATTTTCTGTTATGCTGAGTAATTTTTCTAAGTTTGATGATAATTGAGTTTTAGCTGGTCAAATTTCCATTCATTGTATCCAATCAATTTTTGTTAAATTTGTAATAAATTTAAAATTTGTTTCAAATCATAAATCTATCGTTAATAATAATTTTTGCATAAAAGGAATGAGAGATTTTTGTTTATTTTGCAAAAAATAATTAAATATTTTATCCCAATCATTTATGATAAAAAGTTCTGAATATCTTAATAAAGTTTCAATATCTGATTCCCTTCATTTTAGTTTATTTAAAAATGAATATAATTTTGAATCTAAACCAATCTTATTAAGTCTATCTAAATTTTTTAATATATCTAAAAAATTATCCTTCATATCAACTCATAATTTAATGCAAATAAATATTATTTCATTACCATATCAATTAAACTTACTTAAATGTCTGAAGATATAATCTGTTTCTCAAAATTCTATTAAGGCTGTTATAAGCTCTTTATAGTTTCACTGAAATTTTTCAATGTTATTTGCAACTAACAATATAAAACTTCTACCTTTTATTCATGGTATATTAATTAATCTTAATAATATATCTTCATCAAATAAAAATCAAGATTCTACTATAATTTCTTTTACTTTACTAAAATTTTTATCCTTTATGGCACTAAATATCTCTTGTTTCAATTCTTCACTAGCCATATTTATTTGTCAGTCTATTTTATTACTTAATCATCGCATTGCAGCCTCACTTTCTCTACTCACATCTAATCATTTTGCAACCATTTTTGTATCATATCTTCTTAAAAAATCAGCATCTAACTCTCAGTTTTTTAAAAGTCTAAAATCATCTCAAAGTTTTTCTTTCAGTACTTTTTCTAATGCTTCCAGTTCTCTTATTTCTAATTTCATACTTCCATCAACGATACTACAAATATCTTCTTGAGAATATATTTTATCTCAAACTTTTATTTCAGTTATTCCTCTAGCTTCCAGTATTCTATGAGTGACTTCGTGCGCTTTGAGTTCTTTTAAGAAATCAAGTATTTCATGAACTTTTTTATGGTCTTTTAAACTTTTCCCATCAAATAAAGTTTTTCCGTTTTCTGTGGTGATTTTTATACCAAATTTTTCTTCTAAAAATGTTTTATTATAATGTATCTCTCAAGATGTATCTATCCAAGCCATAGGATTTTGAGCTCTTAAACTTTCTGGGATTTCGGTTGAAAAGTGTGATTTATAGAGATTGTCTGGGATTTTTTCTGTTTTTCATTTTAAAACTTGTTTTCCTGCTTTAAACTTATCTTTGTCAGAAACTACTGAAGTATTTGCATTTTCTCAAAGAGTTTTTGCTTTTCTAATTTTTGCTAACAAGTTATCTATATTTGGCACAACTCACTTCATAGCCTCAAGCATCTTCATCACTTTTTCATTTTTTGCTAAATCTTTTAACATCTCAGGACTTTTTGAAAGTTTTTCTATTATTTTTCAAATAGTCATCATAGCTTTTGCTAATTTTGGTCATTTTGCTAGTTTTGCAAATCATCATCAAACTATTGTTAATTGAAGTCAGCTTATCAAGTACATAAATACATTTTCTCATATTCCGTGCATACTTCCATCAAAATTGACTCAAGCAAGAGCTTGTTTTCCATCATCATATCATCATACACTGTTTCAAACTACTGGAATTATAGAAAATAATACTCTCATCATAATCACTAAATCAGCCATTCACATATTTTCTAGATTTAATTCTTCAAATTTATCTTTATATACATCTTTGATTTTATCATAATCCATTCAATATACTTTAGGATCTGAAAATCAAAATCATTTTTGTGAAGTACTTATTTGTTTATTTCATTTTTCAAATATTTGGTTTTTATTTTCAAAATTTTTATATGTTTTTATATATTCTTCACTTAATTCTACCAAATTTATAGTTTGTCCGTTTTTTAGAGTTACCTTTGTTAATTTTTCAAAATCTCATTTATTTCATGCTTTTGGTAAAGTTCTTATAATTTCATCGTAACTCAAATTTCAACTTGGTTGTGGATTTACTATTTTATCTTTTAATTCATTTGAAAATGCTGAAGCTATTTTTCAGTAATTTGTTAAAATTGGTGAATTCTCTAATTTTGAAAAAATATTTAATCAATGATTTTGATCTAATTTTGTTGTTTTAGTTTTTAATTCTTCATAATCTGCTTTATTATACTCTTTATTTCATATTTTTATTTTTTCTCAAGTTATAGTATCAATTGCCAATTTGATAGCTATAATTCTAGATTGCAGTGCATTTCAAATAATCATATTTCTATAATAATCATCTTTTTTTCATTCTTCCATTCAAAAACTCATTCATTCTCTTATACTTCTTAGGCTTGTTATCATATTTGTATCAAAGTCTTTAAATTCTGCAAAAAGCATACTTACTTCTTCTACAAACTTTTTTTGGATTTCTGGAGAATATTTTGTGATATCTATATTATGATGATTTTTTAGGTATGATGAAATAACCTCATTTGATAATGAGTTTCTTTGAGCTTGTGAGAGCATAATTATTTCTTGCTTTTCTTTCTCAAATCTTTTTTGTTATTCTGGAGAAAGTGGTTGGTTCTCTTGTTTTTGAACTGATTCCGTTCAGGTTTGTTTTTGTTTTTCTGACATAACATAAAAAATATGATAAACTTTGTTTTAGTTTACCATATTTTTTAGAATTTTGCGAAGGTTTGAAGTTGACAAAAATTTATTTTATTTCGTCTATCAAAAATTTTTCAATATTCATCCACTTTACTCCATCAATACTTCCAGAAGCTCCATCATCCATACTCAGCACATATTTTGGCCAAGAATCATTTATAGTCAAAAGCGAAGCAAATTCTCTATCACGAGTTTTTTCACTTTCAAGTAAATATGCAACTTGGATATACATAATATTTCAAGCCTTTTCACATACAAAATCAACTTCTTTGTCTCCAATTTCTCATACTTTCACTTCCCATCAATTAGCAACTAGATTAGAGAAAACTACATTTTCTAAAATTCAAGAAATATGTATTTTTGAGTATCAACCAATTAATGCATTTTTTATTCAAATATCTGTAAAATAATACTTCTCTTTTATTTCAAATATTTTTTTTCACTTTATATCATATCTAGAAACTTTGTTTAAAAATGAAGCATTCAGAGAATTTTCTAAATAATTCAAAACTATATTTGGAGAAAGTGAAATCTTTTGCGATTTTAAATAATCACTTATACTTTTTGCACTAAAAATAGATCCAGTTTCACTCGAAAGATAAGTAATAAGTTTTTTATAAAAATCAACATTTCTTATATTATTTCTCGCTACTACATCTTTGAGAATAATCGTATTTACCACATCTTTTAAATAACTATATACTATTTCTTCTTCAAGTTTTAAGTTCGTTAAATATGGAAGTCATCAAAATTTCATATATTTTGAAAAACTTTCATTATTTGTTTGTAAATTATGAAATTCTAGAAATTCTTTATAAGTGAGAGGAAATATCTGAAAACTTACATATCTTCCAGATAAAAATGTAGAAAGTTCACTTGATAATAAATTTGAATTGCTTCCAGTTATATATATATCATGATTTCAAGACGATTGAAGGCTTCTGATAGCTTTTTCCCAAAATTCTATATCTTGTATTTCGTCAATAAAAATATATCTAAAATCTTTTACTGCATTATATAAATCATTATAATCTCTCACATGATCCCATACAATATCTTCTTTATTGATGTAAATAATTTCTTTATCATTTACTCAAAGATCTCTCTTTAGCTCATCCATAATCTGCAACAAAATATAGCTTTTTCAGACTCTTCTTTGACCAATAATTACCTTTACAATATCTTTATTTATAAAGTTTTTGATTTGGTTTATATATTTTTCTCTTGAAATAATAGTTTTACTCATACTTAAAATATATTAAAATATAATTTATAGTTTTAAGTATATTTAAAAGTCTTTATTTTGCAAAAATTTTAAAAAAATCTATGTTGGAGACATAGATTTTCCCCTTTGGTTATTTAAGATATAAAAAATAAAAATTATTTTCATATTAAATGAAATAAATCTCTATATTGAGGAAACTTTTCTAAATAATCATTATAATCTTCTACTTTATCAAAATAAATTCATTCAATATCATCTATTCTCACTCCATTAAATATATGTGTTTCTACATAATTTATTCAATGAGATTGTTCACCATTTCTCTTTCAGTTATGATTTTGAAGAACTTTAGCATATGCAGCCAATTCTATGTCTACTTGAGCTTCATGCAATACACTTATTGACACTCCTGAAAGTCTTGAAAATAAATCTGAAAAAGAATCATCTATAACAAATAACATATCTGATTTTTTGTGCTCTTTTATCTTCATAAAAACTATATTTTCTCATTTATTATATCATGGTGCAGCTCATAGTAAATCCATTCATACCAAACTCTCATCTGTTACCATTCATCAATATACTACATGTTCCATATTCTTTTCATGCAAATCAGTAGCAATTCATAATCTTGACTCAACATGATTTCTATTAAATGTGTAGTAATTCAATGAATCTTTTACCTCCCACATACTTTTTACTTCTCAGTCTTGTAAAATATGAGATAATAAAAGTTGATTGGTATTTATAGTAACTCCCCAAGTGGATAAAACTTGTTTCTGTTCCTGTTCAAATTGCTGTCTTGAAATAGTTTTATCTCCTAATAATGAATAGAGTTGCTCTACTATTTTCTCTTTATTTTGGATACTTCTTTCTTTCACCTCTGCAATAATGTATTCTTGCCAAGAAGAAAAATCACTTCTGTTTAAATAAGTTTTACTTTGAAAAAAATTTATATTGAGAATTGCCATTTGCTCGTCAGCTTTCAATGCATCTACCAATCAATCTTTATTGAAATTTATTTCATTTTCTGTATGCAATCATTTTCTTTCATTATAATATAATACTGTTTTTATTAATTCATCTATATTTTGTAATGGATTAATAAATAAATCTATTAACTTATTTGCTTTTACATCATTCAAATTTTTAAAACTTTCAAAATGCGAAAATAATATATTGAGATACATGATTGCATTTTGCTTTTTATGTGAAAAATATGTTTCTATTTGAGTATCAATAACCTCAAGTTTATTTTTTACATCATTGCTTTTCATTAATTGCTGTATTTGATGAAAATCCCAATCTAAATTATTAATAACATCGAGATTTCTCATTTGAGAAGTTATTGATAATAATTCATCTAATTTATCTAAATCTATTGAAAATATATTTTTTATATCTATTTTTTGAATAGCTACTAATAATCACTTTTTTACATACCTTATTCATCAAAATGTTTCTCCTTCAAAATGAGAAGATTGATACTTAGTAAAAATAAAATGTAACTTCTCAAGTTTGGATAATTTTTCTGAAGAAAAGTCTTCCATACCCCTAATAAAATGTCCAATAGTTGGTAGAAATGACATTGCATAAATTTTTTCTATATCTATATCTATATCTATATTTATATCATTTAAATAATTTTTTATTACATTTAATGTAAATTTATTATCAAAAATTCAATTTGATAATAAATATCGATTATTTTTTTCAAATTGAATTAATCTATTAATACACTCATGAATATTATCTAATTTTTCAATATTATTTTGAAGTATTTCTCAGATATAATAAGGAATGTCTCATTGAAATAATCCTCAAATATCTTTTAATTTTTGTATACTTTCTGGATTAGCTTCTAGATATGATATTATTTTTTCATTTTGCAGAAAAAATGTACCATAATATCATCATAATTGTTCTTTTAAAGAAAAAATAGTATCATTTTTTATAGTACTTGTTATTTTTTCCATTGATGTTTGTTTTTGTATATCAGTTGAGTATCAGTAATAAGTAGAAAAGAAAATATATTCTATTTTTTGATATAAAAAAGGATCATTCATATTCAATTGGTCAAAAAATCACATATCAAAAATTTCTTTAATGTGTGAAACTTTAAATCATTTCCCAATATCTTGAAATTTATCATTTGAAAAATAATTTAATCCAACAAAATAATGAAAAAACTCTCATTTTCAAATAGTGTCAAGATATATTTTTACTTCATCTATATGAGATATATTATAAATTTCTTTTTTATATAAATCAATAAAATCTGATAACACCCTTGTATCATGAATAACTCATATTCTTTCATAAAAAAACTGTAATAATTCTATTCAAAAATCATCTAATTGATTTAATTGATATGAATTATCAATCAAAAGAGTAATATTATTTTTTACATCTCTTTTAATAATTTCCATTAATGCATCTGACTGTACTCTTTGTTTTATTTTTTCATTTAATATATTTTCAAGAATTTGTAGTATTTCCATTCAAGTTTTATCTGGATTATTTAAGAGTATCTCAACATGAAAAAAATTTATATCAAATTTTTTAATGAAACTTCCGTAATTTTCAATACTATCTGAAATTTCTTTTCCATATAAAAAGAAATAGTATGGAGGTATTTCCTTTTGATAAATATCTTCAATATATTTTTGAGAAAGAATATCTAATATAGATGAATCAGATAATACATCAGTAAGTCCATTTTCATAGTTAAGTACTATATAATCGATATTTTTCATTAAAACTTCATTTTCTATAACTCATTTTTTTTGAAAAATCTCCAAAATAATATTTTTTCTTTCTCAAATATTTAGATCTTTATAACTTTTTTCTTCTCATTTTGAGATTTTAATTTCAGTTTTATTAGATGAATAAGCCCCCGTCAAATGTCCAATTCCTGCTCATCCGATAATATCATCAATTCTTTCTGCTTTTTTTGCAAAATTTCATACCACTCAAGAAACCGTTTTCAGAGAGTTTCTGGTTGCTCTTGAGGTCGTTTGTCCAGATATTCTTGCTGTTCTTCCAGCAGCTCTTGCAGACTTCACTGATGATTTTCTTGCAAGATTGAGTCCAAGTTTTGTTGCTCATCATCATAATGCTACTAAACCAGCTATCGTTACCATCATCATCGCTATATCTCATTGTTTTCCACTTGTCAGCATTTCTCAGAGTTTTTTTATCAGTTCTACTCACTGTTCTCACAGCAAATCTAAAAGAACTAGTGAGGTATTTTCACTTGTTAATTCTTTTATTTTTATTTCTCATGTTGTTTTTGTCACTTCATCACTTGAATTTATATCTACTCTATACTTGAGATATCTTGGAAGTAGTATTACTCCAGATGGAATATTTGTTAAAAATCTTAAAACATCTTCTACTCAATCCCCAAATTCTTTTGCGAGTAATAATCATAACTGCTTCCAACTTTCTTTACTCGTTGGTTGAAATTTTGTTTCTTGCATTTTATGAAGTTCTTCTTCTGAGATTTCTCACAATTTTTGAAGGGTTGATTCTGCAAATCTTTTATCTCATTTTTCTCATAATATATGATTTCATAAGTCTATCTTACTTGCAAGCCATTTATCTCCATTTGAAAAACCGCTTTTTGAATCTGATTCTTTATGTATTTTTGAAAATTTATCTCATTAATAAAATTATTTGTGATAAAGCTTGATTCATTGATTGAGAATAATTATCTTCTTCTTTTGAGTCTATTTTATTATTTCCATCAACATCAAATTTTTTAATATTATATTCTCAAAGATGTGATGAAAATGTATCTCAAAAAGAAGACATAATAAAAGACCTTATTTCTTTCTTTAATTCTTCTTTTTGACTTTGATATTTTGATTCTATTTGAGCAAGTTCTAAAACATAATGAATAATATGCTCCTTTTTGTCATCTGAAATATCTCATTTTTTCAGCTCTTGGAGCATAGAATTAAGATTTGTTTGTGTTTGTTCTTGTGCTGATTGTTCTGTTACAATCTCATTTTGTTTTTGTTTTTCTGACATAACATAAAAAATATGATAAACTTTGTTTTAGTTTACCATATTTTTTAGAATTTTGCGAAGGTTTAAAGTTGACAAATTAAATATTTTATATACAAAAAATATTTAACATTCAGTTGAAAAATAAAAAATTACCATATAATCAAAATATATTTAATTTTTAGTTATTTTCAAATAAAAGATGATAAAAGTTTTGCAAACTGATACTATTATAGATGTAGTAAACAAAATTAACAATTGTAACGACAAAGAATTACTTATAGAATTCCCTTTTTGACATAGTATTTTAAATAATTATATGTCTTTAAAAATTCTTAAAAATAAGGCTTGAGAAAAAAGAATAACTATATTAACGCACGATATTGTTTCTAAAAAAATCTGAACTCCTCTATGAATAAATTATTCTTTAGTAAAAGATAGTGATTTCCATAAAGAAAAAAATCTAAAACAAGAACTTTTAAAACAAAATTTTACTTTTTTTGAATATTTTATTTTTGTAATAAAAAAATATTTTATAAGATTTGTAAATTTTTTATGAAGAAAGTCAGGTATAAAATCATTAAAATATTATAACCCTTACAATAGAGTTAAAAAAAGTTGAATAATTTTTTTAATAATTTGACTTACAACCTCTATTTGAATGTTATTTTTTATATTTTATTTTGCAGTTTCTAAAACATTTATAGAAATAGTTCCTGAAATAAGTATAAAAACTAAAGCTACAAATATAGTTTATGAAGAAACTTCTGGAGAGTTAAGTATGATTTCAAATGAATTAAAAGTTCCAATTAAAAAAATTTCTCAAAAGGTAGATTTATCATACACTCATAAAACTACTTGAATAGATTATGAAAATACAGCTAGGTCTTCTGGAGATGTAATTTTTATAAATGAGTTAAGAGAAGAACAAACTTTTAGACCAAAAACAAGACTTTTAACAAAAGATTGACTTGTCTTTGAGACTCAAGACTGGGTTAAAATACCTGGAAAAACTATAAATTGAAGCTGAGAAACTATTTTATGAACTACAACTGCTAAAATTATAGCCAAAGTTTATGACACAAATTGAGATTTTATATGAACAAAATGAAATTTATCTTGAGAAAATCTTTTTACCATACCAGGGTTAAAATTCAATCAAGATAAAATTTATGCAAAATTAGTATGAGAAACAAAATGATGACAAGATAACATAGTATATATAGTTTGAGAAAATGATTTAGAGAACTCAAAGAAAATACTTGAAGAAATGCTTAGAAAAGAAGCTATAAATAAACTAAAAAAGAAAATTGAAGAAGATAATAAAGTTTCTTGAGTTAAATATGAAATTTTACCTATAAAAGATGTTTTAAGATATAATAATCTAGAAATAACTACAAATCCAGAAAAAATAAATCTTTGAGATAAATTTGATACTTTTATACTTAATTGAACTATAACTGTTGAAACTTATATATATAATAAAACTTCTGTTTTAAATCTTTTAACAAATATAATAAATGAAAGTCTGTTATCTTGAACTGATAAATTAATTTTTATTGATGAAAATTCTTTAAGAATGACCGTTATTTTAGATAAACTAAATAATCCTTTAAGAATAAAAGCTACTACTGAAGTTGATATGTGAATAAGTTATGATTTTGATAATAATGCAAATTTTTATAATCAAAAATTAAAAACTCTAATACTTTGATTATCAAATGATGAAGCTAAAAATATACTTATAAATGAAGAAAAAATCCGTAATGTTCATATAAAAAATACTCCTTTTTTCATAAAAAAAGTTTCTTGAAATTTAGATAATATAATAATGAAAATTATTCAGAAATAATCTAAATAAGAATAATTCTCATTTAAATTTGACATTTTAAAAAATAGTTTACAATCATAATATATTTTATTGTAAACTATTTTTTTATGAAAACACATTTTTATACTGATGATATTATAAATCTTTGTGATAATAAACATTTAACTGTTGATGAGATTTTTCAGTTTATTTCAAAAAAATATCCAAATGCATGAAAATCATCTATCTACAGAAATGTCGAAGAACTTGCTGAAAAATGATCTTTAAAAAAAGTCATTTGAGCCTCAAAAAAAACTTATTTTGAAAAAGTAAAACATCCTCATATCCATCTAATTGATGAAATAACTGGAGATATTATCGATATGGATATAGAAAAAATTCCTGATTTTATACTCCCAAAATGATTTGAAGCCAATGATTATGATATAAAGATTTTTGGAAAATTTACCAAATAAAAACTCGCTTCGCGAGTTTTTATTTGGTAAAAATTTCTACTATTTTTCAAAATTCTTTTAATTTTTCATTTTTTAAAATGATATCTTGAACTCCTAAAAGTGTATAATATCATTCTGCATGTTTTTTTTCTGATTTTAAAATTATTTCTGCTTCAAAAACAGTCTTTCACTTCCCTACCAAATTTCAAAAATATCTATTTCTAGAGTTTCCAAAACAAGTAGCAATTAAGTCTCCCCCAAGAGAAAAATCTGAAAAATGTATATTTTTCTCTCCTCACAAACTTTTGAGTAATTCTGGGAGCTCTTTATAAAGTTCACAAAAATAATATCAAATCGATGACATTCAAAGTCATTTTCATTCTAAATATCACATATAAAGTGCAAGAATATTTTTTATACTTCCAAAAAGTTCGATATTTTTGATATTTTTTGAAAGAGAAATTTTAAGATTTTTATTTTCAAAAAGATATTGTAAATTTTCTAATATTTCTTCGTTTTTACATCCAATTTGTGCTCATAAAATCTTTTCTTCCACAAGTTCACTTGCAATCATTCACCCAGATAAAATAGCATAATTATACTGAAAATCTCATAATTTTTCTGCTAATATATCACTTGGAGTTTGCAAAGTTTTATTATCAATTCATTTTGAAAGATTTAAAAAAGTAACTCAAGATTTTAAATTATTTTTTATATTTCATACAAAATCTCCAACAAATTGTGCTGGTATAGCAATAATTATCAAGTCAAATTCTCTTAATCTTTCTAAATTATCTAAGAAAATAACATTTTTTTCTAATTTTACTCAAGAAAAAAAATATGGATTTTCTCATACATTTTTCAAATGTTGTAAAACAAATTCATCTTTTTCGTAAGCAAAAAATTCTGTATTTGGATGATTTTTTGAAATATGATTTAATACAGCAAATCAAAATGCTCAAACTCAGATAATTATAGTTTTCATAATGATTGATTTTTATAATGAATTAATTTATAACTTTTCTCCCCTTTTGTAATAGAAATAACATCAAAACGAATTTTCTCAAAATTAATATTATGTCAAACACACCGATATTCAATCGTTTTTTGCAACTTAAAAAGTTTATTTTTTGTTATACTCTCCTCTCAAGTACCAAATTTATCACTACTTCTATATTTTACTTCTATAAAAACTATGAGATCATCTTTTTCACAAATCAAATCTACTTCTCAAAATATAGAAAATTTAAAATTTGTTTCAAGTAATTTATATGAGTTATTTTTTAAATACTCAATAGCCAAAATTTCAGCTTTATCTCAAGATTTTTTCATGATTTTATATATCATTTTTATTCTCCACAGAAGAAATTTCAGATAATATCTTTTGTGTTATTTCTTCTATTGGTAAAATTTCTCCATTTTCAACACAATCAATTTTTACCCAATCATCATACATTTCTACTACTTTCATAGCTTTATCCCAAGCATTTTGTAAGTGATTGATATCTTCTTCGTGAAGATCCATTTTTTTCCCATCTTTTAAATATTCTCTTTTTTCTTTTTTTAAAACAAGTTTCTGACTTACTTCTGGTGTCACATTTAAAAAAATTACTTTATCTGGCTTTGGTATTCAAAAAATATTGTACTCCAAATCATAAAGCCAATCTAGAAATTCTTTTGCCTCATTATCATCCTCAATTTTCCCTGTTTGATGTATCATACTAGCTGAAACATAACGATTGGAAATAATATAATTATAACTATCAAAATCAACATATTTTTTATCCATCATAGAATCATATCTATCAATAGCATAAAAAATAGATGCTAATTTTGGAGAAAGAGTTTTTCCATATTCTCCATTAAGGTATTTTTGAACCATAAAAGAAGATGCATATCAGTACCTTGGATAATCAAGTATTTTTACTTTTTTTCCAAGACCTTCAAAGTGTTTTCTTAAAATTTCAACTTGAGTTCCCTTCCCACTCCCATCAATTCCGTCAATTACTATAAACATAAAAGGTATATTAAAAATTATTAAGTTTAAGTATATATATTTTTTGCAAAAAAAAAGTTTTTATGATAAAATTTGATAGTATTAATATTAATTTAAAGATATGAATGAAATAATCGAAAATGAACAAATTGGCTGATTTGAAAATATGAAAAAAGAGTTAAAACTTTCTTTAGAGTTATATTTAGAAGAAAGATTAAATTCAAAATGAGAGAATGAAAAAAAACAAAGTTTTCTGGATAAATTTAATAGTTTCTGATTGAAAGAAAAAAGAGAATATAGAGATTATTTATATCAAGTTATTAAAAATCCATTAGAATTAAAAGATTCAAATGATGACTTAACTCAAATAAAAGTTTTAGTTGAAAGTTTAAAAAGTATTGATAAATTAGAAATTTATGCTTGAATTTGTAATAATTGTAAATTACTAGATGAATTTGGATTATAATTTTAAAAAAAGACTTTAATTAGTCTTTTTTCTTTACTTTTTTTTCAAAAATCATAAACTGACAAATAAATAATAATTTTTATAAAAATATGTCTCAAATTGAAGAATTAGAATCAAGTATAGATATTGTTGAACTTGTTAAAAGATACACGAATTTAAAAAAAGCTTGAGCAAATTATAAAGCTCTTTGTCCTTTTCCTGGACACAATGAAAAGACTCCAAGTTTTATAATTAGCCCTTCAAAACAAATTGCTCATTGTTTTGGTTGTCACAGATGATGATGACCTATAAAATTTATTATGGATGTTGAAAATTGTGATTTTAAAGATGCTATGGAAATTCTTTCATCAATTACAGGAGTAAAATTAAAATGATATGATAGAGAAAAAGAAGAGCATAAAAAAAATATTTACTCTTTATTTAAAGATATAGTAAATTTTTATAAGAAATCTTTAGAAAATAATCCTAAAATTCAAAAATATTTAATTGATAGATGATTAAATGCTGAAAGTATAAATACTTTTGAGTTTTGATATGCTGATAGTTGAGTAGAACTTTATGCTTATTTAAAAAGTAAAAATTATGATGATAATTTAATTTCTGAAAGTAATGTCTTTCTAGATTTAAAAACTAAAAAAGATAAGTTTATTTGAAGAATTATTTTTCCTATAAAAAATATTAGATGAGATATAGTATGACTTGCTTGAAGAATAGTTGAAAGTTGAGAACCAAAATATCTTAACTCTCCAGCATCTCAAATTTATGATAAATCAAGTATATTATACTGACTTTTTGAAGGTAGAAATGAAATCACAAAAAAAGATTTTGTAATAATTACAGAATGATATATGGATGCTATTTCATTGCATCAAGCTTGATTTAAAAATACAGTTTGTGTAAGTGGAACAGCATTAACTGAAAAACATATTGCAGTTATAAAAAAATTAACAAATAAAATATATCTTTGTTTTGACAATGATAAAGCTTGAGAAAATGCTACAAATCTTTCAATTGAAATACTAAAAAATAAAGATTTAGAAGTTCGTATAGTATCCCTTGAATGAGCTAAAGATCCAGATGAAGTTATAAAATCATGAGCAGACTTTAATATATTTTTACAAAATGCTCTATCACCTGTTTGATTTAAATTAAAACAACTTCAAACAACTTGAAGTTTACAAGATAAAAAGGAAATGTTAAAAACTCTTTTAGAAGTTGTTAAAAACTATCAAGATAATATTGAAAAAGATTTTTACCTTCGCGAAATTTCAAAAAAACTTGATATAAAACTTGATGTAGTTTATTTAGAGTACAATAAAACAAAACTTGCAAAAAGAGATGATGAATTCCAAATAAATAAAACTGGGAAATTAACAAGCGAAGATTTAATAATTGGTTACGCTATAAAATATCCTGAAAAAATTGATTTTATAAAGAAAAATTTAAATTTAGAAAAATATTTATGAAATGATTTAAAAGAAATTTTAAATTTAGGAGAAAAAGCTCTAAATTCTTTTGAAATATGAAAGAAAAATAAATATTTGTCTATTTCTCAAAATGATGAAGCATTAGAAATAAAAGCCCAAATTGAAAATGCAGTAATAAAAAATGATGATAAAATAGAATCAACTATATTAAAAACTATAGATAAATTAAATAAAGATACGCTGAAAATCGCTGAAAATGAAATTAAAAAAAGGATAAATTCTTGAGATCTAAAAGCCCTGGAAGAATATAAAGAATTACTAAAAACAAAAAAATAGCAAATTGCTATTTTTTTGTTTTTTCAAAAAACTGTGAAAAAGTAATTTTTTCTTCATATAAATATTGTGCTAATTCTTTTCAAACATATCTCCAATGCCAAGGTTCTATTTCATATCAATCAATTTCTCTTCATTTTTGATAAGAATTATGAAAACCATATTTGTGAGCATTTTTACTCATCCATTCAAAATATTTTTTTAGATAAGGTTTTGATAAAAATTCATCTTTTGTAGTTGTTTCAAACATATCAAATGCAAGTCAACTTTGATGTTCAGAATGTCAAGCTTTCGCGCAAAATAAGTCACTACATCATCAACTTTTTATAATAACTTGTTTTTCATAACTCCTATAAGCACTTACTATACTAAGTTTTGTTCAAAAATTATTATAAAAATCGCGCGATAATTCATCTAATTTTTCAAAAGCTTCTTTTCTCAAAGTTTGGTTTCATTTTGAATCAATTAAATATTCTCCAAAAATTGGGACTAAATCGTCTGGAATATAATTAATTTTTTCAAAAGAAATATTTGGAGAAACATATTTTGTTATTGAACTATCTGATTTAAAGTCAAATGATTTATCTTCAATACTAATTTCTTCTTCTCTTTTTTCTTCAGGAATTGAAGTATTTGTTTCTAATATTTCACCTGAAAAACTATTTTGAATATTTTTTTGTTCTAATTCTTGTTTTTTTTCTTCATCAACGAATAAATAACTAAATTCCAATTTTTCACCAGAAATAAAATCTACAAAAATTTTTCTTAATCCTTCTCAAAACTTATCAATAATACCATTATGCCCTGTTTTATCAAGTTCTATAAAATATTTTTCCCCAGCATAATTATCAAAAACTTTTTTTCATTGCCAAAAAGAAACAATCATATCAGAGTTTCCGTGTATGATAAGCGCTGGTTTTGTAAAATTTTGAACCAATTCACTTGTTTTATAAGAATCTTTTAAAAAAAGTATTTTTTGCAAAGGAATTCCAAAAAACCATTTTCTTCACATATCATATCTTGATGAAAAAGGAGCAACTAAAATAATTTTTGCAAATTCGTTTTTTGAAGCAAAATCTGTTCAAACTGCTGTTCAAACACTATATCACCAAATGATGAGATTCTCATTTTTTATATTTTTTTCATTTTGTATGTACTGAAAAAAATCATGAGAAAATTCATCAACTAATTTTTTATCAGGAAATCAAGTTGATTTCCCATATCAAGGATAATCATAAGCAAAAACTGAGTATCACAAATCATTAATATATTTTATTTCACTATAAAAATAAGGTAATGGTCATCAGTTTCAGTGAAAATAATAAACTACTTCCTTTTTCGTTCCATTTAAATAAAGTCCATTTATATTTTCTCCAGTTTTTGATCTTATATTTATTTCTTCAAAAGATAAATCTATTTTTTCATATCAAACTACATCTTGCAAATTTACTTTTATAGCTGGAAAAGTTGATAAAGTTTGTATTTTATCAGCTCTTATAACTAAAAATAAATAAAATAAAAATATAAATAAAATAAAAATAATAGTTTTTTTGTATTTCATAAATCTAAAAGTTAAATTTTTTATAATAATAATGTTTTTAACATAAAAGTAAATAATTGATTTGATTTTTGTTTTTTTTAATTAAATTGCATAAATTCTAGCCCGTAACCGGACACTTTTGAGGATTATATAAAAAAGTCAATA
>JBLJBH010000038.1:0-143699 GCA_047637875.1 Patescibacteria group bacterium | reverse complement strand
AAAAGTAGATTATCTACTTTTTTATTTCGACTCTACTTTTCAGGGGGCAGTTCAGATTGCCCCTTTTTTGTTCGCTAAAACAAGAACCCCAACATTTATTTTGGTAATAAATTTTATTTTATTACCTTTTTTGTTTATGAAAAGTTTTCTTATATTCTGTAGTGCGTTCATTAGTATCTGAATGTTTCTTCCATTCATACAAAATCACACCATTTTTTCAATACATAATATTACAAAAGATTATGTAGATAATAGTGAAATAGTTTTATTTATTATTATGTTTCTAATAAGTTCTTGGTTTATTAGTATTGGATATTCTCAAAAAGCAAAAGTATCCATAGTCTGAATCCTTGGAACATTGTTTTATTTTTACATGTTATACCATATCATAGATTTTACTTTGGATTATGACGATTTCTGAACATATCTCTTTCGTAATGATGCAGGGATTAATTATGTACTAGGATTATTATGAGATTTTTGAAAATATGTCTGAATTGGTTTTTATTTCATGCTTTTATGATTCTTATGAAACTCAATTTGAATTTTTGCAATACTGTATAAGACATATGTTTCATTGAATAATTTTTGAAAAAATGTAAATAACTTTTTTATTCTCAAAACAAACCCAAATGCAGTTATCAGGGATGATGGAATAAAAGTTCACAAAAAAGATGAAGAAAAAATTGTAGAAAAAAATGAAGCAGAAAATATAGCTAATAAAAAAGAAGATTCTCCTCCAGTTGAAGTGAAAAAAGTAATGGAAATAAGCAAAACAAAACTCATATTCTTTTTTGTGGTTTGAAATATTCTCACTCTTTCAATTACTGGTTGAGTATTACTCAGTCTCATAACAATTTCCTGAGAAGTATCTTCAAGTTTTACTCCATGACAAATGAGAAGTTTTTTCTTAGGAATGGTATTGTCCTTAGTATTTCTCAATCTTCGTCTCATAAATCGTTATATCAATAGATTTATAGATGAGAAAATACTCTTGAGATATTACGGATGAATTTGATTCCTGTTTCTCATTATTTTTTATAAAAGCATTTAATTTTTATTTACTTTCTAACTCTATAATTATGAAAAAAATATTATCACTTTTAATTATTTCAATACTTCTTTGAAATACTACTTGAGCTTATACATATCCAAATACATTTTTATCTCATACAGGAAAATATACTGCTGTAAAAGATAATTCACAAATGGATTTGAAAGGATATCTTACTCCTTATGTGAGATCAGATGATGCAGGATCAAGTATGAAATCTTCTCTTTATTCTATTGAATGAGCTGAATTTACAAGCTTTCTAAAAAACAATCAAATCTATTGAGTTGATGGAATTATCTGAGATCCATTTGCTGATGTGTCAAATACTCCTTTTTGATTATTCTTTGAAAATAAAACTCTTCCTGAACAAGCTTTAGAGAAGAAAATCTCTCAAAAAGATCTCTCTCAATGACTTCCGATTTATGTGAGTCAAGCTTTGTATAATAACATAAAAAAGAATAATCTCAGTGATGAATATTTTACCTATAGCAACAAACCAATTGAAGTAAAAATAAAAGGAAAGATAAAAGATTTTAAGGTAAAATATGATGTGGAGATGTGTCAGAATCAAGATGATTACTCTGATGAGCAATATGTGTGTGCAGAAAAACTTCTTCCTCTGCAACAGGAGTTTCTTGATTCAGCTATTACTGAAAAACCAATGTCAAAAGAAGAGTTTAATGAAGAGTTTAATGAAATAATGACATTTTATTCAACAGAGAGTTTTGAAGTAAACACAAAAGTTTTTGTTGCTGATGAGTTTATAGTAAATGGAAAAAGTATTGTTGCTCTATCAACAGAACCTCAAACAAATATTGACTATGGAAGTTATGAAAATTTGAAAAAAATCCATATGGGAAAACTCAAAGAAAATGAAAAGAAAGTTCTTGAAAGTCTCGTAAAAAAATTACGTAAACTTAATGCTACAGGAAAAAGTAAACAAGTACAAAATTTTGTAGCACAAATAAAAACAACAGTAGATGCGGATTACAAAAAAATGTCTGAAATAGTTAAAAAACATCAAGGAATGAATGATGAATACATTGTTTCACAAAATCCTACTCTTCCAAAACTAAGAGAAAGATACAAACTTCTCAGCACATTCCATACATTACTTGTTCCTATTGTGAATGAATGAAAAGTAAAAGAATTACAAAAAATTGAAACACAAAGATTATGAGAACTTAGAACAATACTTCAAGAAATGAAGACAAATTATGATGAACAATGACCACTTTGATTTCTTTGAATAAATAACTAATAATTGTTATTTTGAATTTTTGATAAAATTAAGTATTATGCAAAAAATAATACTTAATTTTTTGTTTTATGGAATTTCTTGCAACCTATACTTTACCAGCACAAAAGAAAAGTCTTGATATTTTTAAAGAAACATGATTTTATTTTTTTTGAATTACAAGTACAACAAAAATTGATTTTGATGTGTTAGGAAAAGCAACTTATTTGTGATTATGATACGAATATGAGTTGAAAGATTCTGAAGATGAATATATTAAAATCATGAAAATGTGAGAAATTCAAGAAATTTGAAATTTCCAAATAAATACAACAGGAGAAATAATAGGAGATGAATCTTGAATAATAAATTTAAAATCAGCCTTTCAAAAACATTTTTCAAATCTTCATAAATTTATTGATGGAACTATTAAAACTGAACTTCCAAATACAATAGGGTTTATTCAGGTAACAAATATTATTGATGTTCATGAAAATATTTTGTATCCCTCAAAACAATTCATAGCATTTCCAATTATAAATAGGTGAAATTATCAAAAACACATTTTATGAATAAATGCTTTTAAAATAAATAATTGTATGTTTTTTGTTAATGAGGATAAAATAGAACTTCCAAACTGAAATATAGAAAAATTAGAAAATAACTGAATTTATTGTAAAATATTAGAATTATTATGTAAATCTGATAATTTTGAGTTTGATTTAGGAAAATACCCAGAGTTAGAAAAAGTACTTCCTAAAACAGACATAAAAATTAAAAACAATACACTAAAATGATTTAATGCTAAATTGTCAAAATATTTATGATTTAAGCTACGGTATGAAAATTATACATTTAAAAAAAAATAATTTTATAGAATAATTAGCAAATTTCCGATAAAAACCGATG
Source organism: Patescibacteria group bacterium (assembly GCA_047637875.1). Classification (GTDB taxonomy): domain Bacteria; phylum Patescibacteriota; class Gracilibacteria; order BD1-5; family UBA6164; genus UBA7396. The sequence goes on along the minus strand of JBLJBH010000038.1, from coordinate 140,499 downwards.
GCATTAATAAAATAAAAAAGACGAATTATATCACATAATTCGTCTTTTTTATCGCTTTATAATTTTGTTTTTTAATATTTTCAAATTAATATTATATCGCTAGCAACAAAAAACAACGGAGTTTCATCCGTAAAAAAATTTTATTTCTGAAAAGATTATAAAACTAAATGGATATCAATTTAATAAATAATCTTTTCAATAACCCCTTTATAAAATATGTTTTTCCAGGAAACTGCTGAAAATTTCTGTGCACAAATATTATATTGTGGTGTTGGTGACGTAAAGTTTGCTATTGATTTCTATAACAGACATAAGTTAGATTTCAGTTATGAAACGTTAAAAAGTAACTATTGAGAAGTTACTATTGATACCATCATATATGATTGACTTTACCAATCATCTGAAAAATTTATTGATGAACATGAAATCCAAATTAAACAAATTTTAAATGTCTTTGATTTGAATGAATATAGAAATTATAATGATCTTTATGAAATCTATGCTAATTCAGTTGCAAGTTCAATCTCTTTTAAAGATGAAAGAATTCAAGCTTTATTTGAACAATCAAGATATTAAGTCTAACACACTTTATATCTTCCAATAATTTAATTACCTAACTATTGTAAAAAATGAATACCATGAAAATCGACGGAAACAAAACAATCAATGATCTATGACATGTTGCTTTTAATAATTTTAAATTTTTAGAAAATCTGTCAGCACATAACAATAAAAAACTTCAACATTATCTTTATATTAATAAAGTAAACGAGAATGCTCATATTGAAGCAATCGTTACAACCCCATGACTTTTTTCTAAGATATTTGATTCAGAACTTGAAACTAGCATCAAATTAAGCATAGTAATTGATTCACAAAAATTTTGATATTCAAAAGAATTCAGAATAAAATATGAATCCTTACACACTAATGATATCAAGAAAATTGATTGATTTCGAGAATTTTTTAACACATTTAAAGAAAATATTCGTCTCTTTAATTGAGATGTTTTAGAAATCACTCCAAAATGAGAAAATGAGAAAATGAGAAAATATAAGTTTTCATAATTTTCTAGAAAAGTTTAATTTTACAAGAGCTATAAAACTTTATAGCTCTTTCTTATCTCATAACAAAAAAATATGAATATTCTCAAAAAAATGATTATAGGAGTGTTATTGACTTTAAATTGGTTCATTCTCATTTTTTGCCTCTCAGCAATCATATGAATTGTCATGTTTGGAATCAATAAACTAGGGTCACTGAGTCTTTGACAAGCTTTGATAAGTATTATTACCGCACCATTTATCCTCTTTGTTTTTGTTTCATACGGAATATGGGGACTATTTTTTAAAAAATGATGGATCTACAATTTGTTTATGCTCGTAAATGGATTAGTTCAATATCTGATTTATCACTACAAGAAATCATACCAAATTTGGAAAGTTGCGAATTTTTCAAAAGAAAATATACGTTTTCTTCTCAATCCTTTCTCTTGAAGATTTTATTCTGATTTAAGTATTCTTGATAAAAAAATACTTAAAGAAACTTCTTTTGATCTTACCAGTTTAATTACGAAAATAAACGACTATTTCCGTGTTACTCAATGATATGAATGAGTGAAAGTGAGTGATTATAAAGTTATAAACTCAAACAAAGTATTTACACTCTACAGACCACATAATCTAGAAAAAGCACGTATTGAGAGAATTGATGACACAGATATCTTGAATGGAATTTGATTGAGTGTAGAGAAATATAATCTTGTCAAAAGAGTGGCAAATGATATTTTTCTTGAAATTACAGAATTGACAAATAATACCGTATATTTGATGAAAGATTATCTTCATACTTTTCCAAAAAAACACTTCATTTTCTGATTTGATATTCTGTGAAATGAAGTAAAGTTTCCACTTGATTTTTCGCAAGCGAACCACCTTGGTGTTTACGGTATGACTGGTGGATGAAAGAGTAATTTTACCACTTCAATTCTCTATTCACTCTACTCGCTCAATCCGAGTTATCGCTTTGTTGTTTTGGATATAAAATGAGATTTTAAACATTTTTCAAACATGGAAAGAGTAGAGTATGCAAAATCAGTGTGAGACATACATAAACTCTTAGGAAAAGTCAGTGCTGATATGACGCATATAAATGATGTCTTTGCTGAGAAGAGAGTAAGAAATTTTACTGAGTATGAAAATCTTCCTCCAGAACAAAAAAATGCTGATATCACTCCTGTATTCATCTTTGTTGAAGAATTTTCTATTTTACTCGACTCTATCCAAAATAAACAAATAAAAGAGGATATTATAAACTCTGTAAAAAAAATTGCACTTGCATGAAGAAGTGTTGCTCATACTCTTATATTTTCTCTTCAACTGCCTTTGAAAAAAATAATTTGAGATAGCCAAATAGTTCATATGATAACTGGTATCTCTTTTAATATAGATGATGATATGAACCAACATATTTTTGGAAGAAAAATTGATGTAGATCTTTCAAAATTACAAAAATGAGAATGAGTAATAAAAAATACTTGATATGTCAAAAAATTCAAAGCACTTTTCATCGAAAAAGAAGATTTAGATGTATTAGAAAGTGAAAATACCAAAACTCCTATTTCAAACAAAATAAAGTATTTTGAACATGCAAAAAAGATACATTCCTTTTCAAAAAAAGAAGCTTTAGATTTTGGACTTTCTCGCTCTGATTTTGATGAATTATCTAAAGAACTTCAGGAAAAATGAGTTCTCGAAAAAGCTTCAAATAATTCACTAATCTTTAAATAAAAATACTTCATTTATTTAAACAAATAAATGAGTACTAAAAAGATACAAGCCAGAAGTGAGGATTTATAGGATATTCCTTAAAAAACTCATAATTGGCTTGTATTAAATAAAAAGGCTAGGAAGGTACTCGGCAAACACTCGGCATATTAGATTTTAACTTATAAAAAATGAAACAACAAAAAAACTTCAAAATTTTTCTCAATATTGAAAAAGAAAATACTTCATTTTTTGAAGATATTAGTGAGTTTTCAAAAGTATTTTTAGAAGAAAAAGACCTCCTGGAATTTTCAGGAATGAGCAAAAAACAGCTTGATCTCTATTTATTCAGAAATCCAGAAATTACAAAAATGAAAAACTGAAAAAAGAAATTTATTTCAATAGTAATATTGAAACATGTTATGAAAAATATGAAAAGAAAAAATACATTTGAATAGGAATTTTAGAACACATGATAAAAACATGAAAAAATATCTCTTCGTAATGAAGAGATATTTTTTATTAGGTGTTATCAACAATATTGTTAGTGCTTCAATTTTCTACACAAGAAGAAATTCAATTATCCATTCAAGATATAGATTGATACATTTCACTTTTTCATAAAGTTTCTCCATTTCTTGCCTGTAATGTGAAATAGTATTGGTCTCAATTGCTAGTTTTTAACCTTTTATAATTATCTTTAGTTTGAGAATTAATTTGAGATGAAGCAATTCAATCTTTGCAAGATTGTTTTGTTGTATATGTCTCACTTGTTATTAAAACTTGTCAATTTCAAGCAATTAAGTTGAAATAATATTGTCAATTTTTAGACCAATTAATCGTATATTTACCCATTTGTAATTTTAGTTATTAGTAAAGTATTTTTTACTTTTTTATACAAGAAAGTATAAAAAAACTTGCAAACTAAAATTTTATTATATAATCATCGTGCTACCAAAAATTTATAATAAAATTTTTACAAAACCTTTTTTAGGATAAAATGCTTTCGTTTGAAGAAGCATTTTTTTTATTGTATTTTAATCATTTTAATTTTTTCTTAAGATATAATCTAAATCCATTATAATATTTTTTAGTCTTTGTCAAAATATATTTTTGACACTTAAACTTTTGACATTTTTATAAAAAACATATAATTAGAAGCAAATTTAAATTTTATTTTTTATTATAAAATTATGAAAAATTTTGATTCATATCATAAGGCATTATTGGACTTAATTAAAAATATATGAAGAAATAGTGATCATTCTTTTTCTATAAGAGAAATATGAACTATTATATGACTAGACCACCCTCAAAAAGTTTCAAATAGACTTAAGCAATTAGAAGATAATTGATATATAAAAAAATGTGAAGATTGAATATATAGAGTTTTGAAAGATTTTGTTTGAGACTTATTCAATATTCCTTTTTATTGATTTGCTCAATGTTGAAATATGTGATGAGAAACTATTGAAGAAACCCCAAAAGATACAATAGAAATATCAAATAAACTAATAAATATTAGTGATAAAGAAATAAAAAATTGTTTCTTTACTAGAGCAAAATGAAATTCTATGCAACCTATTATAGATGAAAATGATTTATTATTAATTAGAAAGCAAGATTTTGATAATACTAATAATATGTTTTTAGTTATTCATGATTGAAAACCTAAAATAAAGAAAATTCTAAAAAAAGGAGATGATTTATTCTTAGTTTCGGTTAATTATAAAGAACATCCTAATTTAGAAATAGATAAGTTTGATGATGACATAAGAGTAATCTGAGTAGTCAAACAAGTTATAAAAAACTATTAATTAAATAATTTCATTAAAGCTAGCCAATACTCATATATTTCTTCAAATTCTTTAAACATTAACTTTTGTATTTTTCTTAAAAATCTGTTATAATAGGTAAAATATTTTTAACTTCACACTATGTCAAATATTCCATCTACATGACCTGAGTATCAAAACCTTGTTGAGCTACAACCAAAAGTTCAAGAGGAGCGTAAACTTGATAGTTTTCCAAAGCTGTCTTTTCCTGTAGGAACTCTTGTAATTGAAACTTGAGGAAGAATTGACTATGTTTTAACTGCTTGATGATTTAAAGAAGAGAGACAAAAACTACAAAATGAGGTTGAAACAGTAGATCAAAAAAGAGATAGGTTGTATAAGCAAGAATTTGAAAAACTAAAAGAAAATTTTTCTTTAAACAATTTAGATAATCTACTTAATGATCCATATTTGAAATGAATATTAGAATCTGCTCTTTATGATATTTCAAAAACAAAATTTGACGTGGATAATAATCTTTTAGTTGATTGAAAAATACTCATAAAATGAAGCAAAGAATATAATGATTTAGTAAATCAATGATTACAACAATTATATTTATTAAGTAAAGCGTTATTAATTGATGCTCAAAATAGAAAATCAGACATGATTTTTAAGATACAAAAATAAAGGACTATGTCCTTTATTTTTGTTTGGTTAATATTAAATATAATTTTTCTCTAGTCTCAATAGGGTATTTTTCTAATATCTTATCTAAACTTGAGCCTTTTTTAATTCAATCTATAAAATTTTTTCTCAGAATATCCACCTCTCTTACCACCACCTCCACAGCACTATTCATTCTCTCAAGAGCTTTTTTCTCAAGACTCGGTGTCTCATTGGTTACTTTCTTATCTCTCAGAGCTTGAACTTCACTTGGAGTAAATCAAGCCTCCTTTAAGAGTCATTCTTTAGTTCCGTCTTTCACTCATGAAGTGTTTATTCCTTCATAAATTTTTGTTTTATCTAAAGCGTATCAGAGTCACTTATCTTCTACTTGCTTTGAAATTCTTTCAAGCGTTTCATATTTCACTTGAAGATCTGGTTTGTTTACTTTTGCTCCTCAACCTTTTCCATTATTTGGAAGTCATCCAGAAATATCATCAGGATCTTTGTAAATTCTTCCAGCTCGAAGAGATGCTTCTAAAAGCTCCAATTGTAGCTGATTAAATCTCAGAAATTCTGCATTATCTAGTGGAATTTTATTGAGATTTTTATCATAAAAAGCAAACTCTCCATTTCCTTCACGAATCAGTGTTATTCATTTGTCTTGAAGTGTGAGAATTTCTGTATTCATTGAGTTTGAGAGAGATTTTATTTTTTTATCGATCATCATCTCAGGAAGATTATTTATTTTATTCTCAGCATGTTTTTGCCATCAAGCTCATCAGAGTTTTACGAGTGAAATAAATCACAAGTTATAAAGGAAATAATGCATCATTACTTCAGGATCTTTGGCTTTTGCAAGATTTTGCATAAGAAGTTCCATAGCTTCATCCTCATTCATATTTCTTGCATCTTTAAGAGCGAGGAGTGAATCCTCAAAGGCATTTGCTCCAACAGCGTAGTATGAGAAAAATGCACTTTCTCACATGAGTTTGAGTCACTCTTGTGGTATTTTTCCTTCAGGGAAGAATTTGGTAATATTTTTTGCAAGATTATTTCATAAACTTTGAGATTCTGTAAGAGAAGCTTTTGTTACTATTCCTTCAAGTTTTGCAACTCTATTAAACACTCAAAAAAGAACAGTATTTGAAGCGAGTTCAAACCCTTTTTTTGTGTAGGCGAGATTTGGATTGTCTAAATGCTCTTGCGTGAGTCACATTCATTCTAAAGCTCCAGCTTTAAAACCAATTTTTCCATCCACGCTATCCAGTCACAATTCTCATATTATTCCGTATCCAATTCCACGAATCGCGTTATCTGTCGCAGTAAAGGTTGCTCCAGCAACAGCAATACTTGGAATTGTTCCGAGTCACGCAGTTCAGTACGTCGTTCATGCAACAACTCACATAGCTACAAATCACGAAACAAGAATACTGGCAACATCAACAGTAAGTTTTTCAGGATGTTTTTGAGCATAACTTATGACTTCTTTTGCTTTTTGAAGAAACTTTTCTGAAAAATCATCAATATAGACATCTTCAAAATGTGTTTCTATTACTTGCAGTTTTTCTTCCAGTGTCATACTTTTGAGATCAAATTTTTCAGGAAGTTTTGAGAAATCTAAACGTACTTGTTCTCATCAAAGTGGTAATAAAACATTTCCTCTTTTTTCAATAACATCTGTATTTCCTGAGAGAAGAATTTGTGTAAAAATATCTTTTCAAAGGACTTTAAGTTCTGTTTGTACTTTTGCGTGAAGTTCATTTGGAAGATCGACTCACACAATACGTTCATAGTTTCCATAATTTCCATTCAGAGTCATTTGTCTTCTGTTTTCTGGACTCGTAATATGAGTGAGTCTAGATTGAATATCTTGAGTTTCTTTTGCTATAACATCAAGAGATTTTTGAGCTGAGAGAAGAATATCCAGTGTGAGATCCTTTCCTTCTTTGTTGGTTTCAAAACTTGCTATTTGAAGAACATTTCAGAGTCACAACATTTTTTGAAACAGATCAGTGTTATCAAGCATCTCTTTTCAAAAATCTGTTTGAAGAAAATCAAGAGCATGTTTTACTTTTTCTTTCCCTCAAAGAAGTGTTTCTAATATTTGAGGATTTTTATCATATCTTGAAAGAGCTTGAGAGAATTTTGGATTGAAATATTCAATCGTTCCACTTTTCAGTTCAGTTGAAATGAGATGAGAGAGAAAAAAACCATATTTTTCATGTTCGAGTAAAAGATCAGTTTGTTTGAGAAATGAAGTGTTTTCTACATCTGTTTTTGGTTTTTCTTTTGGAGTATTTTTGAATTGATTTTGAAAATCTTGTAAAACACTTGTTTGGTAAAAACGAAATTCATTTTGTATGGGAATATTATTCTCTCAAATTTTTCCAAGAAGTTTAAGAAGATCTTGAGGAGAAACATCCTCTTTTTCTAAACCAGAAAAAAGACGACTGAGTTCTTGCTCGATCGCTTTATTTTCTTTTTCTTGGATTTGCTCTGGAGTGAGAAGTTTTTCATTTCCATTCTGTTGAGAAATTTTTTCCATTTTAAAGTTTAAGTAAAATATTTTCTATTTCTTCTTGAGTTTGTGAGTCAAAATTTTCTTCAAAAAATCTTTTTTCTCTGTGAAGTGTTTCTATTTGTGATTTCATTGTAGTGAAGCTCACGACTTCTTTTTCTAACATAGACTTTAGAAATGTGAGAAGTATTTCTTTTTCTTTATTCAAGAAACGCTTTATGACTTCTTTTTGGTAATTTCCCATTTGGGGAAGAAACAAACAAAGCATGTTTTTTGTTGATTCATCAAACAGGAGTGTTTTTTTGATTTTTTCTTCGAGTTCTTGCATAGGTGAGATAAAAGAAATAATTTGAATATATTCTACTAGGATTTTTTAAAAAATGCAAGAAAATTGAAGAATTTTTAGAGTTTTTTTAATTAATAATCTCCACCTGACATAGCTTCTTATATTCAAATATATGTTCGTTTATTTAGTTTTAAAAGAAAGGAAAAATATTTTAACACATACCATCTTAAATATTTTAAAATTTCTTTTAATAAAGGAAAAACTCTCCGTTGAAGACAACTTCTTATATTTACGTATACCGATTACTTTAACATATAACTCTTTTGAATATGGAATTTTTTTTGAAAAAATATTATTTATTGATCTATTATTTATGTGTTTTAAATTTAAAACTAGGGTCTGTAGAAATCTTGTTTATTTTATTTGATAAATTTTTGATAATTTTACTGTCTTTTTTTATCTAGTGATATTATTGATATTTAAAGATAAGAAATACCTTACTTTTCAGTAAGGTATTTCTTATCTTTGTATTTTGACTTTTATTTCTAAATAATAAAAGTTCGATTCAGTTGTATTATTATGGTGAAACTTGAATTTCTGATAAATTTATAAAAGTTGAGGTGAGGAAGGAAAGATAGGGAGCTTTAATATATAATTTAAAAAAAACTTTACTATGATATATTTATATATAAAATAATATGCAATAATTTTATTATTTACTATTAAAGATGAAAACTATCATTCCACTAGAATATGAAATAAAAATTTTAAAAATTAATGTATTAGATTCAACTTTAGAAAACTACAAAAAAATAGATTTTATGAAAAAGTCTATTTCTGATACATTATTCTTTTTTGAAAATCAAGTTGAAAATAAATTTAAACCTCTAAAAATACAACAAAGAAAAATTTGATTATATCAAGAAATAGAGATACTAGATAGTAATTTATTATTTATAAACTTTAAATATTGAGATTCTGTTAATCAGAGTGATAATTCTGTAATAATTGAGAATGAAAAAATAGCACAAGTAATAAATAAAACTTGAGATTTTTTAACCGACTTCCCTTGTTGAATATCATTTAATATAAGAGAAGATTCTAAATATTTATTCATAAGTTGAAAAATGGCTATTTTAGCGAATGGAAATGAACAAATGAAATGAAAAATTAAAGAAATTTTTGAAAAAATATATATTCATAATAATCAATGAGAAAATGATATTACACCTAAAATTAATATAAATTTCTACTATACAAAAGAAGAAGTTCAATTAATAGATGCAAAAGTAAGATGAATAAAAATGACTTTTAATGTACCTAGATGAGACTTATTTAAACAATGAGAAGAGTGATTTAATAAAGACAATGCTAGATTAGAAATAAAATATTCTTGATGGAAAAAAATAGGAACAGATAATGAAAAAGAATTGGAAAAATTTATTAAGGAATTAGAAGAAAAAATATGAAATTTCTGAAAACTTGTATCAAGAACAGCAGAAATTAGAGATAAAAAAAAGACATATAAAACAGAGGTTAATAATCTAAATGATGAGCTTATTGTTAATCTAAAAGAAGCTGTTATTGCTACCTCTAAAGAAATGAGTTATGAAGATTTTAAAAAAATAAGTACTGATTATCTTAAAAAATTAAGTTAAAAGAATATGAATTTTACTTTTTGAAGAATTTGAGAGTATTGCGAACTTTCAAAAGAAGTTTATTATTGAAATAGTTTAACAAAAATGATTTTTTGGCATATTTTTTATATTATTTTAATAGCATTACTTATATATTTAGCTAATTCAAAAATTAATGTAAGCGATTTAATAAAAAATTCAAGTCAAGAATTAATAAATGCTTTTACATTAATAAGTGGTTTTATGCTAACTTGAATAAGTATAATGTTAGCAACCTGAAAGGTAGAAAGTATTGAAAAATTAAAAAAAAATTATTGAGTTGATTCTGAAGAAGAAGTTTATACTATAATAAATAAATTAAAAAAAATATTATTTTATGAAATCTTGTTTCAATTTATAATAATTATTTGAATAAATATATTAATAGCATTAATAAAATGATTAATAATAAGTAATATTTTTATTATTAGTATATTTTTATTATTAGTATTTATAAGTTTAATTATGACTTATAGATTAGTTAATAATTTTATGACTTTTGAAAATATAATATGATTTAAGATTGATAAATAAAGTTAAATTAATGAACAAAATAAAAAGATAGTTTGTAAATACAAATTATCTTTTTATTTTACCATAGACTATTGAATAATTTAAAAATATAATTACTATTGAAGTGCTTAATCTCTTTAGTAAATAAATTCTTACTTTTATATTTGAAAAAGTTAAAAATAATAAAATTATAAAATTAAATATAATATTTTTTATTTCCAAACTAAACAATATTCAATAAATTGAATATAAATTTCAGATATAAAAAAACATATCTTTAGTGTCTATGGATTTACCAAAAACACTAAACATAAGAACTTATTTAGTAAATAAACAAGTTTCTATATGTTTTATAATAATGTTGTTGTGGTGATAACATTAAATCATATAGAAACTTATTTGTCAAAACTTTTTTAAAAGACTCTTTAAAGAGTCTTTTATTTTAATTTACAAAATCTACTTTTCTATTTTTTCTAAAATTTCTCAATCTTTAAAAAAACTAACCTTGTAATTTTCATCTAGATTTACAAATAATCAAAAAATTTTAATTTCAATATTATTCAAATTTGTATTAATATTATTTTTTAGATTTTCAATATTTTTACTATTATGTTCAAAAATAAAAAATAAATTTTTTTCAATATTTTTATTTTCATCAAGTATAGCTAGTTTATTAAAATCTTTTTTTAAAGCATTATAAATTTGAGTTATAGTTCATTTTATATATTTAATTTCTATAATTTCTTTTATTGAATCATATCAATCAATATCGGTCTTATTTTTTATATCTTCTTCATTTTCTACACAATTTTCTAAAAAATAACTAGAAATGACTAAATCAAATCTTTCTTTATACTTTGTTTCATTCTCTTTTTTATATAAAAAATTTCTTATTTCTGGAAAAATAAAAATTTCTCTTTTTTTATTTTGTTTCGAAAAATGATTTCTAATATGAAAATACAAACAAGCTTTTATACTATCTTCTCTATAACAATTTCATAGCAAATAATCTTTTTTAAGATTTTTGAGAAATTTTTTAATTAATGAATCTTTCATAATTGATAATTTATTAATTTAGTTCAAATTTAGAAAATCACTCGTAACTTGAAAAAGATAGTAAAAAAATACTTTTCATTATATTAGGGGATAATTCTCTTAGTTCTTCAATAACAGTATTTTCAATAGGATTAAATTCCATTCATTCTATAACATCATCTATTATAAATGGTAATTTTTCACATAGTTTTTTAAATGAACTAGAATCACCTGTTACAATTTCATAAAATTTATCAATAGAAATTCTTCTAATTTTATCATTAATAACAGATTCTCAATCTAACGAAACTTTCCATGGTATATCTTGACTATTTTTTGCAATAACTTCAACTAAATAACAACAAGAATTTGAATCATTTAATATTGTATTCTGCATTTTCATATATGTTTTCTGAGATGATGATGAGTTCATAGTATTATGTTTGTTTTTCATTTCAACAAAAATCTTACTTTTTTTATTTATTACATCATATCAATGTTTTGGAACTTCCCAATCTTTTGATAAAAAACGAAAAATATTTTGATGAAAATATCAAATATGGTTGGTATTTGATTTATCAATTTGTCTTATAATTTCACTTTCAATTACTTCTTCTATACTTTTTCAATATATTTTTGCATCAAAAGTTAATTTGATTGGGTCAACTAAATTAGCATTAAATTTTTTTAAATCAATTTTAAATCTGTATTTTTCAACAGTTTCCTTTACATGACTATAAATATCAATATCAGAAATAAATCATAAATTATATCATTTCATAATTAAAATTATAAATTATAAATTTTGTCTAAAGTTAATTTTAGACTAGTTCAAACTGAGTATGCTAGATTTACGGGTACAGCATTTCATATTTGCTTATATTGTTGTAAAATACTTCCTTTAAATATCCAATTATCAGGAAAAGTTTGTATCCTTGCATATTCTCTAACGGTAAATGGTCTTGTAAAATCAGGATGACATCTTTCTGTTTGTTTTTGTGCTGGAGAACAAGTCAATGTTAAACTTGGCTCATCCCAACTTATTCTTCTTGCAATTCATGTTTTTCCTCATCAAAGGTAAAAACTTTTTTGCATATATTCTTTTTGTATTTCTAATGGTAAATCTCTCCAATAACCTCAGGGAGGAACTAAACTCAGTATTTCTTTTTTTCTAATTGGATAATTTTGACCTTCGCTAATTGGTACATCTGAATTATATAATATTCATTTTTTTAAACAATCTTTTAAATTATATATTCTTTTATCTTCTTTGGGCCACTCAAAAATTCAATCAATATATAAATCTTTTCTAATTCAAATTATAAAAACTCTTTCCCTTTTTTGAGGAACTTTATATTTAATAGCTTGTAATACTTTGGGTTGAATCACAATGTATCATAAATCTTGAAAAACTTCTTGAATCACTTTGATTGTATTTCAATTATCATGACTAAGTAATCATTTTACATTTTCTGCCAAAAAAATTTTTGGATTAACCTCTTTAATTGCTCTTGCAAATTCTAAAAATAAAGTTCATCTTTCATCGTTTAATCATAATTGTTTTCAAGCATAACTGAATGATTGACAAGGAAATCATCAAGTTAACAAATCTACTTTTCAATTATATTTTGTAAAATCAACATTTTTTATATCTTTATGAATTATATTCCATTCAGGTCTATTGCTTTTTAAAGTATCTACTGCATATTTATCAATTTCATTCGCTAAAATACAGCTAAATCCTGATTTTTCAATTCATAAAGCTAGTCATCCACATCATGCAAATAATTCAATACTAGTATACATTATAAAAGGTTAAATAATTAAATTTGTCTTTAAAATATAGTCGTCATTAAAAATAAGTTTTTAAGTATACGATTAAATACAATTTATTAGAATATATAAAAAACCAAAGAAAAATCAATATTAAATTAGTTTTTAAGCCAAAAATTACAAAAAACTCGTCGGATTTTTAAAACCGATTAAAAAAAGTCGAAAATCGAGCAAAAAATCCTCAACATTGGGCAAAAAAAGTTCAAAATAGCAAAGGTTTTTTGAAAGTAGTATATAGGTAATGTCTATTTTAAGCAATCGTATAGTTAAAAATATAAATTAAAAGATTTTTTCGTCTAGGTATTGCATAATATAATTTTCTAAATACAATCAAAGTTTGTAGTTATACTTTTTCAGGTGTTTTTCACCCCCCCAAATTTTTTAAAAATCACTTGAAAAAACGACTCACTTTTATTTTTTAAAAATCATTATATGAGATGAATTATTTACAACAGAGTATCTACTAAAGAGCAAGAAAAAAACTGAGTTTCACTTGGTTACCAACTAGATAGTTGTTTAAAATTTGCAAAAACAAACTCTATAAAAGTAGATGAAAAAGATATTTTTCAAGAAGTGTATTCAGGAGCTTTTTTTGATAGACCAAAATTATCTGAAATTTTAAAACTCATTAAAACTAAAGAGTATGATTGTATTATCGTTTTAAGAAGAGATAGACTTGCAAGAAATGTTTGAATTTTTAACCAAATCAAAGATTTATTTGATTCTCATTGAGTAAAAATATTTTACCCTGAAGAAGCTTTGACAGGTGAAGAAATGATTGATGATTTTATGTGAAATACTCTTGTTTGATTCGCTCAATATGAAAAAGCGATGATTTTTAAAAGAACATATGGTGGAAGAAGAAAAAAATCACAAGAAGGAAAATGGACGACTCAAATCCCTTATGGTTATATTAAAAACAAAGAGTGATATTTAGAACTCTATGAGCCAGAAGTAAAGATTATTAAAATCATTGTAAATCTCTATTTAAAAGAGAATTTTTCCATTTGAAAAATAGCTGATTATCTCAACGAAAACAATATAAAAACTCCAACAATGAGTGAAAAAGAAAACTATAATCAAAAAGCAATAGCAGAAAGAAGAAAAAATGCCTCTTGATTTTGGATTTTTTCAACGGTGATGAGAATCCTTCATAATGTAGAAAAATACTATAATGGAGAGTATAGAGCTTTTACCACTCAATACAAAAAAACTGGAAATAAAAATATTATTGTTTGACAAAGAGATGAGTCAGAAGTGATAAATATTTCTATACCAAGAATATTTTGAGATTCTATTTGAGAGCAAATAAAAGAAAGACGAGTCACAAATAGAAACCATTCATCAAAAAAGAGTTTTAGAACTTACCTATTAAAAGGAAAGTTATTTTGTGATTGTCAGGAAGATTTAAGAAACTTTGTTTGATATACTGGAAGTAAAAGTAAAAATAGCCTTGTAAATTATAGATGTAGTATGTGTGATAAAAGAAAAGCTTCAGAAAATAGAAGATGTCATAATAATATTTCAGGTCGAAAAATAGATAATCTCGTTATTGAAACTTTGAGAGATTTTTTCTTGGATTATAACAAATTTTATGTTGAGTATGGTATAACTAGCCCAGTTAATGAAAGTGATGTAAATATTATTGATTGATATAGATATGAGATTTATAAGCTCGAAGAAAAGGAAAAAAGAGCTTTAGACTTAGCACTTGATGGAATGATACCAAAAGACAAACTCAAAGAAGTTCAAGAAGAAGTAAAAACTGGAATTGAAAAATATACAAATCTTATTCACCAAGAATATGAGTTAGTTTATAGTCAATATAAACAAGGATTACTTGACGGAGATGTTCGAGAGTATGTGAAAAAATTATACAATTATGCTTTAGAATATTTTGAAGAATCAAGTTATGAAGAATTAAAGAAAGTCGTTGATATAATGATTGATAAAGTAATTGTGCCAAAAAATAAAAAATCACCTATAAGAATCATTTTAAATGTTATGCCTGGTGATTTTGATTTAGATAAATATTTAGATGAAAATAGAGAGTATAGTGTGGAGAAACATTACTACAAAGAAAAAACTCAACTTGGGTTTTATCAAGTTGAGTTTTCGCCTAACCTAAATTCAGGAGATTTTAAGCCTACTGATTGAGGTGATTTTGCTTTTATTAGACTTTTGAAAGAAAAGTTTCATCAGTTATTCATTAATGGTGGATTGCATAACAGCATCAACCAAATTATTAAAACCTTTCTTAACGGAGTAGTTGTCTTTAATATCAGATAAATCAGTATTACCCTCATTATCACTTCAATCATCATTATCACTTCAAGTATCATCTCAACTAAATAACTTTAATCATAATTTAATTTTATCATCCTTATAAATAGTAATGGAAGAAACTAAAATATTAAGCAATTCGTGTTGTTCTTCATCATTAAATTTATATATATCTATAGTCTTTAATTTTGTGTAAAAATCGATTAAATCTTTTTTATTTTCTTCTGTTTCAATTAATGTTTTTAATTCTTTATCTTTTTCATTAATATATGTATCTATATTTTTAATCTTCTGTTCATAATCAATTTTATCTTGAGATAATATTTTATAACTATAATCATTATTTTCAAGATAAGACATTTTTAATATATTACTTAATTGTTTTTCAGTATTTTGTTTGTTTAAATTTAATTCTTTAATTTCTTCTGTCAATTTTTTTATAAAAAAATCATTATTATCCTCTTTAATTAATTTCTCTGAATAATTTTTTGGATTTTTTATAATTTTATTTAACTCAGCAAAAACTAAGTTTTTTAGATAATTTTCACTCATTTGTGAATTATCACATTTATTTTCTCAAAATTTTAATTCTGATTTCTTTGAACAAAAACAATAGTTATGATAAACTCAACCTTTTTTCTTTCTATAGGTTTGGTATTTACTTCAGCATTCTCAACATATTAATAATCACTTAAATAAATGATTTAATGTTCATTTTCATTTATTATTTTTTGATGATTTATTAGTTACTAATTTTTCTTGTGCTTGATTAAATATATCTTCGGTAATTATTGGTTCTACATAATATCTTTTCCAATCTGATTTATCTTTAGCTTTCGTAATAACTTTGTTTAACTTTAAATCTTTTTTACTTTCTGTTCTTTGTACATAATAATCGTTTATATAGAGTCTATTATTTAAAATATCTGATATTGTTTTTGGGTCAATTTTTCAATGATTTTCTAATTTTCTTCTTGATGAATAGAAAAATTTTCAATATCATTGTGCCTCTAAAACAGGTATTATTTCATCAATACTTTTATCCGATTTAACATATAATTTAAATACTTTTTCAACAAATTCTTTCTCTTCATTATTAATTTCTAACTCTCTAGTTTTTATATTTTTTATGTATCAAAATGGTGGACTTCCATAAACCCATTTATTATCTACTGTCGCTTTGTCTTTTCATTCTCTTGATTTTTCGGACAAAAGCTTTCTTTCCATTTCTGCAAATGCTCAAAGAATAGTCAAAAAAAATATTCAATTAGGCGATGAAGTATCAATTTGCTCACTTTTTGATATAAATTCAACTCAATATTCTTTAAATTTATCCACTAAATCTAATAATATTATTGTACTTCTTGCTATTCTATCTATTTTCCATACTAAAACTGCTTGTATTTTTCATATTTTTATATCATTCATCATTCTTTGTAATTCTGGTCTATGTTTTTCCTCTAATCATCAACTTAATCAAGCGTCAATATAAATTGACATTTCATCATAATAAAATCAATATTCTTCAATAGATAACATATGCTTTGTTAAACTATCTTTTTGACTTACTAATCAATATCAATGTTTTTTCTGTTCCGAAGTTGACACACGAATATACAGTGCAGTTCTTCTTTTTTTATATTCCATCTTTTTATTTAAAGTAAGAAATTAAAAATCCTATTACAAGCATTATTACTATAAAAAGAACAATAAATACGAAATTCATTCCTGCTCTTTTTTTAATAAAATCTGTTAATTTTTCCATAACCCTTTTTTCTTCATCTTCTGATATATCAGATTTTTCTAGTATCAATACTCTTTTTGGTTCAGGTTGATTATATTTTTTTCATTTATTTGTCATTATTATTTATTTTACTTTTTAAATTATCTTTTGTTTTTCTTAAAAGAGTATTAAATAAAATATTCATTCTAATATTAGTTTGATATGCTCAAATTAAAGAAAATATCAATACAAATACAAGTAAAATATTTAACCATATACTTTTCCCCCAATAAGCAAGTGTAAGTGCTAAAAATCATATTACACTCGCATTATGTAGAGTAATCCATTTAGAATATTTATCGTAATAAAGTTTTATTACATCTATATCTTCATTAATTAAGTTTTCATCAATAACATCTTCGCGTAAAGCATATTTTTTATTTATTTCTTGAATATCTTCATTTAGAGAATTTCTTACTTTCGCTCTAATTAGATTTTTATTGTGAAAAAATTTTATATTTTTGAACATATTTTTTATATTACTTTATATATTTTCTCTACTTGAAATATCTATTGCATAATCAGTTATTTTATATAATTCTCATTTTGTAATATTATTTTTTAGAGATATCTCTATTCATTCTTCTTTAAATATATTAATAATTTCATTTTTATATATTTCTATATCTAGTCATCTAATTTTAAATATTAAATCAATACTTTCTTCAATAGTGACAAGTTCTTTTGGTTTAAACATTAGTATAATAAATTTAATTCAATATTCACTTATATAGTTTTAGATTTTTTTCATCTGTTAAAGAATAATCTAAATAACCAATGAAATACTATTTAAACTTATAATCTATCAAAACTAATGTAAATTTAATTTAGAATATAGATTAATAATTATAACTCCAGCTACAATTAAACTAATACCTATTATACTTGGAGTATCTAAGGATTGTTTATAGAAAAATACTCAAACTAGACTAACTAAAATAATTCATAACCCAGCCCAAATAGCATATGCTATTCATATTGGCATCGTTTTTAATGTCAATGATAAAAAATAAAAGGAGTTCACATAAGCAACTAAAGCTATTATACTGGGAATAAACTTTGTAAATTCAGCAGATGCTTTTAATGCACTTGTACCAATTACCTCAGTAATTATAGCAATAAATAAGTATACATATATCATAATCAAATTTTGTTATAAAATAAAAATGTCCTAAAATAATAACTATTTACTCATAAAAATCAAGAAAAAATCTCCCGAAGTTTTACTTTACATTCCATTATTTTATTCTTTAATTCAGTATTTACTTTTCAGGACATATTTTTATATGGTTAGTTTTTAAAATTTCAGTTAGACTTTTTTCTACTATATTTGAGCTCTTTATATTTCAAAATTTATCTTAACTGTATGTCCTAGTATATGGAGGCCGGACAATTTTTATTTTCTGTTAATATTTGTTTTTTAGTTCATTCACTATCATAAGAATTAATAAACCAACTATCTCAGTCATTACTTAACGATAGTTTATTATTAAATATATCTAGTAAATCTTTTTCCTCATCTATATATGATTTAAAAAGTGTTAAATTTGTTTCATATCAAGGAACTATTTTATTTAATAATTCTTTTATTTTTTCAATTGAATAAGTCATAAATTTTTAATTATTTTTAAGATTTAAAATTTAATTACATTTTCTACCACTCATATTATATCTATACTATCTTCTTTTTTAATCTCTAAATCTGGAAAGTCTGGATTAAGTGAAATTAAAAATATTTTTCCTGCTTCTTGTTTTATTTTTTTTACTTTGGGTTTCTCCTTATGGATAAGTAAAAAATTATCATTAAAATTATAATTTTTTTCCATTCTTATCAGTAAATTATCTCAACTTTTTATCTCTGGTTCCATTGATTTACCTTTTGCTCTTGTCACAAAATATTTTTGATTTTGTTTGATTTTTATATTATTTAACTCAGTATCTATTTCTAGTTTTTCTTTTGGATAATCTTCTAATATATCACTTCAATTATTACCACATTGTGCCCAGCCGTAAAAAGGAAGTATTATTTTATTTTCATCTGGAAACTTTATAAATTCATAATCTTCTGTTATATATCAAAGTTTTATAAGTTTTGATAATCTATTATAGAGTTTTTGAGGATGATTTATATTAGTTCTATTTAATACTTCTTTGATAGTCATACTATTATAATCACTTTCTTTTATAAGTTTTAATAGTTCCATACTTTCATTATCTATTTTTTGAAACATTTTTTGAAAGTTATAAATAAATATAGAATTTATTATATGAAAAAATGAATAAAATCAAGTTTTTAAAATTATTCAAGTTTTTTCTAAATACAATAGTTTGACATTATTCAAGGAATAAATAATATAAATAAGGTAATCTTAAAAAATGATTTACTATATTTTATTTCCTAACCAAATGTTATATGGGATGCAATTGCAGACCTGGGAAAAAACCAGGACCAAAAACAGTACAGGTAAAACCTCATAAAAGGTCTACACCAAAGCCTTGTCCAGGCAAAAAATAAAAACTCTTAAAGTTCTTTTGCAAAAACCTAAGAGTTTCTATATAAATTTTCATTTTTTAAGCGACTTGAAGTTTATATATTTTACTGGTTTTTGCAAATTTATTTTGTAAAATTTTAAAGAAATGGCTACATATATAGTTAGTTATGACCTAAGAAAGGAAAAGAATTATGAAAAGTTATATGATGCAATAAAATCATATTGAACTTACGCAAAAATTTTAGAGTCTTTATGGGCAATAAAAAGCAATCAAACAAAAAGTGAAATAAGAAATTATTTATCATCTTTTATGGATAATGATGATTGATTATTTGTCCTAAAATCTGGGAAAGAATGAGCCTGGAAAAATGTAAATTGTTCTAATGAATGGTTAAAAACAAATTTATAAAAACAAACCTTAGATTTTTCTAAGGTTTGTTTTTGTTTTGCATTCTATCTAAAAATTTTATCAAAATATATTCAATCATTTTGCTTCTCTGTAGGCGATTATATTCGTCCTTAAAATATTTTTTGATTTCCTCATCTAGCTTTATTAATATATTTCAATCTATATTTAGACTGATTTTCTTTTTCTTACCTGGTAACATATTTTAAAAAGTTAAATTATAAAGTTATTATATCATTAATCATTATTTTTTCCCCAGATTTACTTCAAGAAACTTTATATGAAACAACTATTTTTCATTGTTGATTAATTTTGTTACTCAAAGTAATATTAAAATTACTAAGATAAAAATACTTACCGATTTCAAGAAGAATTTTATTAATTTCCTCTTTTGTTAAAATCCTACTTCCCTTATTCACTACATTCATAGTTCCCATAATATAAAAAGTTAAAAATATAAAATATCTGTCACATATAAAATACACACATTTGCTTTCACTTTCGGTTCTTTGTTGAGTGTTTTTGAACATTTTTTAGTTCTTAGTTTCCAATTAAATATTTTTTTGAATGGACATATAAAATAAGTTACTAATTTCATATTTATTTTAATATTCATCTTAGAAGTTAGATAAATGGTTATTTTGAAACTTATAGCCATTTCACAATAAATGTAGTATTACATTAATATTACTTTTTTTGAAATTATTATCTTCTTTTTTAGACAATTTTTATTGTTTCTGAAAAATAATATTATGATATAATTTAAAATTTTTCTGACTGATAAAAAATCTGAAAAACAAAAAAATCCCTAAAAAGGGATTTTTTTGTGCCAAAAATTACAGTAATACCAAAGTAATATTACAGAGATATTACTGTAATGTTATCTTAGTATTACATTAATATTACTTTTTAGTCATTTTTTGGCTTACCTATCAAAATGTGTGTATGTATATGTATTTTATTTTTTAACAATATATATATGATACAATTAGATGGTAAAGTTAAATATGAATATCAAGATAATTTTGATATTATGCACGATATTTTACTTTGAAGAGATATTTTGGTGAGAAATTTAGCACCTAAAAATAAGAAAGATACCAAGGTCGACAGTTTTAGTTTATTTCCACTAAAAAGTTGATATATTCAAACTTCTGGATTGAATTATAACTATGTATTACATATTTATAATAACAATGTAGTAAGCAAAGAAAATCTAATAGGATTAACAACCATTGCGATAGATGTAGATATTTGAGAAAAAAAGAAATGTAAAAATAAAACTGAGTTTTATACAAGACTTAGATTATTAAAAAAGAATTACTGAATTATTCCTCACTTAATAGTAAAATCAACTGGTGGATATCATCTTTACTTTAATTTATTTCAAGTAACAGAATATAAAAAATATAGAGTCATAATTGATGGAATTTATAAAAAATTAAGTGATGAATTATTATGAGATATTAAATTTGAACGGAAAATTTGATTATTGAAAGTTATAGGCTCAAGGGATTATAGTAATAAATATGATAGTCCCGATAAAAATATAATCATTATTGAAAAAGTTAATCAACATAGTAAATATAATATTGAAGACTTACACGATTTTTATAATAGTTTTACCAATAATAAAAGAACTGTAGAATATTCAGATAAAGTATATGAAAATAGAAAAGAAATAAATGCTGAATATAGATATTCAATCAATAACCTTTGTCCTTACGAGATAACAAATTTACTTGATATATATGATAAAAATACAGGATGTGTAATGTTATACTCTGAGAGTTTAAAAAAGTATATCCCAAACAATTCTATAAAAATATGGTTTGATAAAGAATTAGGAAGATTTTGCTTAAAAGAACACGGTAATGGTGGAAAAATAGACCTATATCAAATAATATTAAATCATTTTGAGTGAAATTATGACAAATTAAGAGAATTTATATATAAAAATTTTAAAATATCACCTGTTAGTAAGGAAAATAATATTATAATATCTAGATTTATAATACTACAAATTTTTAACTGAAACTTCAAAATTGATGAAAATAAAATGAGACAAGAATTTTGAGAAGATTATAACGATATTATAGAAAAAACCCATATTTTGAATAATTGAAAATTATGATACAAAATTATTTTTATACTATTAAATATATTAAGTCATTATGATAGGGATTTTCAAAAAAGTATTCACATTGAAAATCTTAGTTTTGCTGATATTTTTTCAAATTCTAACCAATTAAGAGGTAATAGTTATACAAAGAAGGATGAATATTTAAAATATATTAAAATTATGAAGTGCTTATATGTCTTAGTAACCGATTATAAGAAAGATAAAAAAGAAGATAATTATGACAATGCACTATTATCGAGAATTTACTTGATAAATGATTTTAAAGAAGAAAAAACAAACTGTAGTATAAAAATATTACAATGAATGAATACTCTAAGTCACAAATTAATTAGTATTCCTTCATATATACCAAGAGAATTTTTGTGATACGAGGAAAAATTAGCTTGATTATTAATGTTATTTTTAATAAAAAAGATACTAAATAAAAAAGATATTAGTTATAGAGAGGTATATAATTCATTAAATCTTACATACAATGAAAAATACATAAGAGATATAAAAGCAAATATTAAGGATAAATTTAAAAAAATTGAAAAATATACAAAAAAGTATTTCAGCTTAGAATTCGAAAAAGATAGAGTTTTATTAAAAAAAGAAAATCTAAAAAAGTAACTACAAAAATGCTCAAAATCTAAAAAAGTGCCTACAGAGACACCTTAGATTTCAGCATTAATAAAGGATTTTTAAAAATTAAAAAAACATCTAAGTAATGGAAAGAGAAATTACTAATTAATATCATAAAAGTTGTTACTAAAAACTTTATCTATTTTTACAATCATTTGAGTCATAAATTTTATAATTAATAAATAAATGTGTGTTTATAAAAGTAGACTTCTACATTTTATTTATTAACTATTTTATTTATGTGAAAGAAAAACTTTAATATTAAAGAAATATCAGAGAATTACTTTTTAAGGGATAATACAAAAATAAAGATTGTATTCTCTTACGATTATTTCCAAGAATTTATTTTAAGAAATTGATTAGAAGAAATATTTTCAAGAAAGCTGTACCTGGATTGATTTGATTTCGAAATTGTAAAATTATCTAAAATAGATTTTAATTTAGATTTGGAAAGTCCTGACTTTATATCTAAACTGCAAACTAACAGAGAGACCTATATCTCAGAATGATTACTCTACTTGGGGAATGACAAGTCTAGGAGATTTTGATTTTTCTTTTTTCCGAATTACTTTGATAATTGAGAAATAAAAAATGATTTCATTAATATATATAGTAATGAAGAGATTGATTTAACTGATTATGTGACTTTTAAAGGTTTATTTAAGAGGGATGGCATTGTTGTTGCATTGAAGATATAATTACAAAAAAGAAGTAACTCATTTTGAATTACTTCTTTTTTTTATTGCTTTGTTTATGTAGCGTTATATAACAAATTTTAAAATTGGTTAACGCTCTGGTATAAATGGTAAATGATACAACTTCAGCCAGTAAAAAAGAGTTTATAATTATAATTAGTTTTGATAGAGTTAAGCTGGGTAAAGCTAAAAAGAGAGCTATTTATTAAATAGCTCTTTATAAACCTTATTCATAAATTTCACTCTTTCGCTAAAATTTACATTATGAATATTTGAAATTTGATTTAGTTCTTTTATTATCTCGTTTCATCTATTATAAGAATTATTTTTTTGATATTCATATATTTTCATTAAATCTTCCATTTTGTAAGCAACTCTATAAAAATTATCAGTTTCAAGCCAATTATTATAATTCAAATATAATAAAATCTTGTTTTCTCTTCAAATATATTTTAGCATATATTTATATTTTAATTTTTGTCTTTCCATTACTTCTTCAAAAGTTTCATAATCAAAATAATGGTATTTATCAATTTTATGCTTTTCAATGCTTAAATCCCTTTTCTTCATCTCTTTTAATATTTTAAGTTGAGTATAGAAAAATTGAGTAATAGGCACAACTCAAATAACAAATCTTCTTTTGAAATCAAAAACTTTTAGCAATAATTCATTTCAGAAATTAACTCATATAAGTCTATTTATCAAAAAAAGAATATCTCAAACATCTCTATTATTATAATTTTTAAATACTTCTTTCTTGTTTCTTATGTTATGCCATTTTTTGGCATTTTCTTTGCTTGCAAACACTCCTTGAAAATTTCATATTTTTACATCAAAAAATCCATTTTCAACAAAAGAAGACATTATTAAAAACTCTTGTGTAGTCGTTCAATGTAATCTAATCCAACCTTTTTTATTTTTAAAATCAAAGATTCAATAAAAAAATCTTGCTCTAAATCATCAAATATAACTTTCTATGTTTTCAATATTGATTTTTTCAATTTCATCAAGATGAAAATTTTTTATAGTTAAATCACTATTTTTTTTATAAAAACTTATTATTTGTGCTTTTATAAAATTTATTTCATAATTTTTCTTGTTTTTAGTCATTTTTAAAAAAAATTAATGGGTAAAATGAATAAAATTTTAAATATTTTTGCACTTATTTCTTATAAATGGCTTAAATATCTAATTTTCTATTTTTTCTTTAAGTTGAAAGATTTTGTTTTCAAATCAAAAGTTTCTGTTTTCAAGTTGAAAGTTTCAGTTTTGAAACTGATAGTTTCAATTTTTAAATCAAAAGTTTTTGTTTTCAAGTTGAAAATTTTTTAGACAAATCAAAAGAGAGTTTTTCTCTCTTTTGATTTAAAAATTTCATAACTCATCTAACCTTTTAGCTATACAACATTCAATATAGCACTTTATAGAACAATTCATTTTTCTTAAATCTCTATTTAAAAAATCAATAGTTTTATCATTCACTAATGATTTAAAAAATTCTAAATCATTTTTTGAAATACCTTTTGTATCTCATTGTATTGAAAAATTTCAATACTTATCAAAAACGAAACTTTCTCACATATGCAAAAAAAGTTAAAAAAATAAAAAGCAAGACATACTTTCCCCTGGGGAGAGTGTCTTACTTTTTAATATATTCAAGTTTTAAAAAATTGTTTTGAATTTATAAAATATTTTAAAGATTTGTCAATTATAGCTTTATATAGATGAAAAATAAGGTTTCAAAAGTTTAATTTGTAAAGTTGTTATTTATTTTTCAAAATTTATAGCTCTATAAGTTTCTATATTTTCTATATTATATTCTTCTATTTCAGAAACTTTTACATAATTTCTTTTTTCATTAAAGAAAAAATCATTATAAGACATTTCATCTTTATGATAAAATTCATAATATAGATTAAAAGCTTTTACTAAATTAAAATCAATATTATCATCTTTCAATAAATCATTTAAAGTTTTTGCATTTTTTCATCAAACTTTTGTTAAATTTTTTCAAATTTCTTTTAAATCACCAATATTTTTATTTCTATCTTTTTTGATAGAAAAACCTATATAATCAACATTTAAAAAATTATTATCTCTATATTCTGGATAAATGTAATATAAAGTTTCGTGTAAAATATCTTTTGTTGATTTTTCAAGTCAATTATCCATATAGTTAAATACAAAAATTTTACTCATAAACATAAAAATTACTAAATAAAAATTATTTTTTCTTTTCAAATTTTACTTCCAAACCCAGAATATCACAAATTCTTAATAAATTTAGATAACTAATATTTGTGTTTCATTTTTCAAGAAAAATAATAAAAGTCCTATCAATTCAAGCTTTTTTAGCTAAATCATTTTGAGAAAGTTTTTTTTCTTTTCTCAACTCTTTTATTTGCTTTCATAACTCTTTTAAATAGCTTTTTTCGTTTTCTGAAAAATCTTTTTTAGTATATACCATAATCTTTGAAAAATAAAAATAATATCTTTTAGATAATAATAAAAAAGATTTAAAAATCAATTTTATAAAATAGTTGAGTATTTTCAACTTTTTAATTTGACTTATTTTAAAAAATAAATAAATTATATGAGCCAAAGAAAATAAACCGATTTTTTATGTAAAAATTATAATTCATAAAAATAACTATATAGACGGGATAATCAATATCACATTCCGTTCTATGCTATTTTTATGATACATAAACTGGTTTGTTTTCTTTGGCGAGAGGTATTGGTTATCCCTTTTATGTAAGAACTCAAACAATAAAAGTGGATAATTTTATTTATCCACTTTTATTTTATAACTTTTTTTACTATGAAGAGTTTTTTAATAATTTGTAGTGTTCTTATAAGTTTTTGAATGTTTTTACCATTCATACAAGATTATAGTATATTTTGAATACATAAACTTACTAAAGATTATGTTGATAATAGCGAAATTATTTTATTTTTAATTATGTTTATTATAAGCTCTTGGTTTATAAGTATAGGTTATACAAAAAAAGTAAAATTTTCAATATTATGAATATTATGAGTTTTATTTTATTTATATATTTACTATAACATAATTGATTTTATTTTTGATTATGAAGATTATGCTTCTTATTTATTCAAAAATGAATCTTGATTAAATTATATTTTAGCTTTATTATGAGATTTTTGAAAAAATATATGAATATGATTTTATTTTATATTATTATGATTTTTATGAAACTCTTTATGAATATTTTGAATAATTTATAATTCATATATTTCACTTAATGATTTTTGAAAAAATATAAATAATTTTTTTCTTTTAAAAACAAATCCAAATTTAATTATTAGAGATGATTGAATTAGAATAAATAAAAAAACAAAAGAAATAGAAATACCAATAGAAGATGAAATAATTGTAGTTCCAGAAAAGAAAAAAGAGAAATTAAAAACAACTAATATAAGCAAAACAAAACTAATTATATTTTTTATACTTTGAAATATTTGAAATTTAATATTTTCTGGTCTTAGTATAATGATTTTTATTTGAAGTTTTTGAGAGTTATCAGCTTCTTTTACTCCAACACAAATAAAATGATTTTTATTATGAATTATTTTAACAACTATATTTTTAAATTTACACCTTATAAATCGTTATATAAATAGAATAATAGAAGAAAAAATATTATTTAGATACTATATCTGAATTTGAATAATGTTTTTAATTATACTTTATTCTATTATATAAATAATTTAATTTTTAATTTTTACACCTTATGAAAAAAATATTTTTAATTTTTATTTCTTTATTTATTTTTAATAATCTTAATGCTTTTTGAAGCTATACATCTGAAAATATGAGTATTAAAAGTTTTAGTTGAATTTCTTATATTGATTTTTGAGAATCTGTTGATTGATGATTTGATTATAAAACTTGATATGATGCAA
This sequence comes from Patescibacteria group bacterium, assembly GCA_047637875.1. Taxonomy (GTDB): domain Bacteria; phylum Patescibacteriota; class Gracilibacteria; order BD1-5; family UBA6164; genus UBA7396. The sequence goes on along the minus strand of JBLJBH010000038.1, from coordinate 113,076 downwards.
TTTTTAAGACTTCAATTAAAAACGAAAATTTCTATTATAATATTGATAAATGAAACTTTATAAAAGCTGAAGATAAAACAATATTTTATGCTTATAAACCTAAAAAGCCTGAATTATTATTAGCTAATAAATTAGATAATTTATTAAAAGTTAATGAAGAATTTAAAATATATAATAATGATTGAAGTTTATATACTATTTTTACACCTAAGGAAATAGATTTAGAAATTATTTGAGAAAATTCAAATGGAAATCAAATGAAGCTTGAATATAGTTTCTATAATGATGATAAAAGTAGTCTCACATTATATTTTACTGAAAATATATCTTGAAAAAAATTATATTACTTTGTAAAAGATTGAGTTAAACTAGAAGAATCTGAAGAACGGGAAATATTTGATTTTAATTATATTCCTAACTCAAATAAACTTATTTATAAAATAAAAAAATATAATTGACAAAAATGATGTTGGGACTTTATTCATTGAGCTTGAAGCTGTGATAGTTATGCGGAATATTTAGTTATAGATAATATTATATTTAAATGAGAAAACTATTTTAACGACTATTCTATTTCTCAAGATTGAAAACAAATATTTATAGAATATAGTAATATAAATATGAAAATAACAAGCTGATTATGATTAATTTTATTGGATTGAAATATAGAAGATACATATAAAAAAGTTATAAATGCTTATATTTCTTTTTATGCTGATGAAGTAAAAAAAATAAAATGATGAAATAAACTAATAACTCAAATAAATAATACAATTTCAAAGTTAAATAGAGAAAAAACAGAAAATTTATATTTAAAATTATTAAAATTAAAAGATAATACTAAAATTGATAAAAAAACTTTAAGTGTTGTAAATTTAATGTTATATAATTTAAATTTACATTTATCAGATAAAAAAGATTTTAATTTAACAAGTCTAGAAATTATTAAAAAACTTCAAAATCAAATAGATAAAATTGATACTCAACTTGCAAAGATGAAAAGGCAAGATTATAATATAGTTTCTAATGATACTATATGAAATATAATATGACTTTATGAATATTTGAAAGATTGAGCAAAAAAATGAATTAATGATGAAATTATAACTGCAGATTATTTTTATTGAACTAAAAAATACTCAAAAAATTTAAGTGATTTATGATTGTGAAATTTAAGTTGAAAAACTATATATCAAGTAGAAGTTATGCTCTATAATCAATATCTTTGATACTTTAAAGATTGAAAATTACTTGATAAAAAAGAATTTGAAAAAGCTAATAATTTAACACAAAGCACTTTTTCTGATGCAAAAACAGAAACTGTAATTATCTGACTTTATTATTGAAAACTTTGATATTATATTGAAGATTGAAAAGTAGCTTTTGATTCATCAAAAGTAGATCCAGAACTTCAAGTTTTAAAATATATTGATTTAAAATAACTATTACTCAAAAACAAAAAAAGTTTTCAATTTCTATATTGAAAACTTTTTTAAAATAAAACTATTTCTTTTTAAAAAATTTAAATATAATAAGTTGTATATTATCAACATAATATTTTTAAATTATGCCTAAACCATACAAAAAAAGAGAGTTTGAATATCACTTTTCGCAAGATGATGAAAACACAACTTTCAATTTCAAAAAAGAATTTACTATGTTATTAGCTTTGTTATTTCCAAAAGATTGAAAAGTTAAAAAATGACATTCTATATCTATTTTGATTATACCTATATGTATTATAGTTATAGTTATTTTACTTTTACTAAATTATTTTTGAATAATCAATTTTATATGGACAAAATAAAAGTGGCTTGTTATATAAGAATAAGTACATTAGAACAGCTAAATTCGTGATTCTGAAAGGATTTGCAATTGACAAAGATAAAGAAATATATTGAATATTATAGCGATAAAGGTTTTGTTTTTGATGAAAACCTTGTTTATAAAGACCTTTGAATTTCTTGAAGTAAAGATGAAGATGAAAGACCTTGATTGAAGAAATTGAAAGAAGATATTCAGTCTGGTAAAGTTGACGTACTCGTAGTATGGCGTTTAGATAGAATAGCCAGAAAAACTTTAATTTTATTGGAGCTTATTGAGTTTTTTAAACTACATAATGTAAATTTTATCTCTACTGATGAAAATGTTGATATTAAAACTCCTACTTGAAGTTTTTTCATTACTGTTATAGGTGCTTTAGCTGAAATGGAAAGAAAGCTTATTGCAGAAAAAACGGCACTTTGAAAAATAGAATGAGTGAATAAATGATTTTTTTCTATGTGATGAAAACCTTCTTTTTGATTTACTAAAAATCCAAAAACAAGAAAACTTGAAATAAACGAAGAAGAAGCAAAAATAGTAAAAGATATTTTTGATATGTATGTAAACCAAAATAAAAGTTTATGAAAAATTTCAAATATTCTAACTGCTAAAAATATTTGAAACTGGGAAGCGACAAAAGTTTCAAGAATTATTTCAAATCAAGCTTATATTTGAATCTATCATTTGAATAAAACTCAAATAATAGATTTTCTTGAAGAAAGTGAAACAACTTGAAAAAAAGTAAAAAAACAAAAAACAATCGAAAAAGATAAAAATGAATGGAAAGTTTTAGAAGTTGAAACTATTATAGACCCCGAAATTTTTCAAAAAGCACAAGAAAAACTAGAAACAAATAAATATAAATTCAATAACAATAACAAACCAGTAATAAACCATATTTTTGCTGGTCTTTTAAAGTGTGGATGTTGTAATAGTAATTATAAAGGAGATAAAGGAAAAGCCGATAAAGATTGAATTTTAAAGCCTTATTATAGATGTTGAAAATCAAATGCTTATAGATTTGATAATAATTGTAATAATTCTCAGATAAGAGAGTCCGAACTTATAGAAAATATTTATTGAGTAATAAACAAAATTCTAAAAAATCCAAATAATGTAATTGAAGAATATATAAACTCAAAAAATAACTCAAACAATTCTCAAAAATACAAAGATGAGATTATTGAAAATGATAAAATTTTATCAAAAAACTACTCTAAAATTGATGAATTATTTGAAAACTTAATAGATGAAGAAAATATAAATTTAAAAGCTATAATTCAAAATAAAATAGATTGATATAGAGAAAAAATTAAAAATTTAGAAGCTAGAAATATTGAATTAAAAGAACTTATTGAAGAAGAAAACTTTTTAGAAGAAAATAAACAAGATATTTTAAATTTTATAAACACACTTCACGAAAACGATATTTATAAACTTACTAGAGAAAATCAAATTTTATTATTACACAAAATTATTAAAAAAATTGTAATAAATGAAAATAAAGTTGATGTGTATTTTAAGTTTGCTATGAGTGATAACAAAAATTTTAAACACAAAAAAATCAGTGAAAATAAATTTTCACTGACTGCTCTTTCAAAAATGGTGGATTGCATAACAGCATTAACCAAATTATTAAAACCTTTTTTAGTGGAGTAGTTGTCTTTAGTATCAGATAAATCAGTATTATCATCATTATCTTTTCAGTCATCACCATCATCATCTCATCATCAAATATCATCATTATCATTTCAGTTAAATAACTTTAATCATAATTTGATTTTATTATCTTTATAAATAGTGATAGAAGAAATTAAAATATTAAGTAGTTCGTGTTGTTCTTCAATAGTAAAACTATAAATATCTATGTTTTTTAATTTTTCATAAAATTCTATTAATTCTTTTTTATTATTTTCATTCTCAACAAGAGTGTTTAGTTCTTTTGTTTTTTCTTTTATATACTCATCAACATTTTTAATTTTTTCTTCATAATCAGTTTTATCCGCAGATAATATCTTAAAAGTATTATCATTATTCTCACTATACAGCATTTTTAAGATATTGTTTAGTTGTTTTACTAAATTTTCTTTATTTGTATTTAATGATTGTATTTCTTCTTTTAATTTTGCTATGAAAAAATGATTATTATCTTCCTTAATTAATTTATCTATATAATTTTTTGGATTTTTTACTATTTTATTGATTTCAGTGAAAACTAAATTTTTTAAATATTCTTCACTCACTTGTGAATTATTACATCTATTTTCTCAAAATTTTAGTTCTGACTTCTTTGAACAAAAACAATAATTATGATAAACTCCCCCTTTTTTCTTTCTATAAGTTTGATATTTACTTCAGCATTCTCAACATAATAGTAGTCATTTGAATAAGTGATTTAGGGTTCATTTTCATTTATTATTATTTCTTGCTTTACTAACTTTTAATTTTTCTTGTGCTTGGTTAAAAATATTCTCATCAATTATTCTAGGCAGTTCATATTTTTTCCAATCTGCTTTTTCTTTTTTTACAGTTATAATTTTGTTAATTTTTAAGTCTTTTTTGTTATCAGTTCTTTGAACATAATAATCATTAATATAAGCTTTATTATTTAGTATATCTGATATAGTTTTAGAGTCTATTTTACCTTGTTTCTCAACTTTTCTTCTTATAGAATTAAAAAACTTTCAATATCATTCAAATTCTAATATTGGAACTATATCATTAATACTCTTATCTGATGTAGTATATAATTCAAAAACTCTTTCAATAAATTTTCTTTTATCATTATCAACTTCTAATTCTTTCGTTTTTCTATTTTTTATATATCCAAATGGTGGACTTCCATACACCCATTTATTTTCACCTGTTGCTTTATCTTTTCATTCTCTTGATTTTTCGGATAAAAGCTTTCTTTCCATCTCAGCAAATGCTCAAAGTATAGTCAAAAAGAATATTCAATTAGGTGATGATGTATCAATTTGTTCAGTTTTTGAGATAAACTCTACTCAATATTGTTTAAATTTTTCAACTAAGTCTAATAATATTATTGTACTTCTTGCTATCCTATCTATTTTCCACACTAGAATTGCTTGTATTTTTCACATTTGTATATCATCCATCATTCTTGATAATCACGGTCTATGGTCTTCATTTAATCATCAACTTAATCAAGCATCCACATATATAGATGCTTCATCATAGTAAAATCAATATTCTTCAACTGATAACATATGTTTAGTTAAACTTTCCCTTTGACTTATTAATGAGTATCAATGTTTCTTCTGTTCTGAGGTAGAAACACGCAAATAAAGCGCTGTCCTTCTTTTTTTATATTCCATATTTTATTTGAAATAAGAAATTAAAAATCCTATTAAAAGCATTATTATGATAAAAATAACAATAAATATAAAATTCATTCCTGCTCTTTTTTTGATAAAATTTGTTAATTTTTCCATTATTTGTTTTTGTTCTTTTTCTGAAATTTTTATTGTTTCTATAATTACTTCTCTTGTTTCTTCTTTATTATATTTTTTTCATTGATTAGTCATTTCTTTTTTATTTAAAAAATTAAAAATTTTGTCAATTATAGTCATATAATTTTAAATTTCAAAAAAATATTTTTAATATAAAAAAATTGCTTTTAATCGTTTTAAATGCTAGAATATATAAGATAAAATATTTTAATATCTAAATAAAATGGAGTCAATTAGTAATTTTAAGCCTCTTAATATTTCATCATCTCCAGAAAAACAAAAAAATACTCCTCTTACGACCGAACAGCAAGAGGATTTTTCAAAATCTCAAAGATTATACAAAGAAAGACTTAAAGCAGTTGAAAATAAAATAAAAACTAAAGATGAAATGTATCTAAGTGCCAAATCATTACTCAGTGAAAATCCAGATACTCAATACTTCGTTAAATTTAACTGACAATACTATAAAGATAATCAAGATATAGTTCAAAAACCATTATTATTAGGTAATTGATATTTCGTTCAAAATGAAAAATGACAGGATGATATAGTTTATGCTGAAAAAGTGCTAAGAAAAGAATTAGAAAAATTCGTAAAAGATTATGAACAAGAACAAAAAACTTTAAATGATATCTCTTCACTTCTAAAAAATAATCCTGATACTCAAACTTTTTATGAACTAGACTGAAAATATTACCTATCAAATCCTACAAGAGTTGCAAAAATAAATGGTGACACTTCTGAAATACTCAGAGTAAAAGAAATTTCTAGAGATGAATTACAATCAAAAGTTGAAAGTTTAGAAAAAGGTAGCATTGAATGAATTTCAAAAAGACTCGATTTACTTATATCGAAAACAAATAATGGAAATCTTAGAAATTATTTAATGGATTTAAGAACTGGTATCAGTTTAAATGGAAATAATGATTTTATTCTTACATTCTGAGAAAGACTTAGTAACCTTTTAAATATTTTAGAAAAATCTGAAACAAGACCTTTAAGTATTGAGGAAATATGAAAAGTTATTTTATACTCGTTTAATGTTTTAAGAAGCTGAATAAGTGATGGGATAAAAGTGCTTATTTCTCTTATAAAAGATGTAAGTTCAGATAAACTGTATAAATTCTGAGATGATGATAGCGAATATGAAGCAATTCTCAGAAGAAGTATTGAAACTGGAAAATTTAATGAAGTTTTACAGTTTTTTAACAATGCTTGAATTATTCCTAAAGAATATAATAAATCTATAAATGAAGCTACTATTGATACTGCTTCTCTTCCTCTTGCTATATGAGCTGGAGCTATTGATTGATTTCTTGATTATGCTCAATCTAGTGTTGATATAGTACTGACTCCTGATACAATGGTTCAGAATGTAGTTCAGTTATCTAAAGAAATAATGGCTAATTGAGGTGAATTATACAATGAATTAGTTAAAAATTTTTCAAAAATAAGTGATTGAGTATATGTCTTATCTTATATAGTTGCTGTTATTTTATGTTTTAAATATTATCCCTCAAAATTATGAGCTTTAGCTATGCCTAATACTATTATTCAATGACTAAAAGCAAGTGGAAAAATTCCTGAAAATATGTTTAAATGAATTGATACTTTTTTGTCTAAAAATCTTGCAAAAATTGAAACTTATGCAAGTAATAAATTTAACAAAACATTAATAAGTTCTGAAGGTGTTGTCAGATGAGGAAAAAAAGCTTTAGAATGATGAGTAAAAACAAGAGATGGAATTGATAGTAGTAATACTTTGGTATCATCTATTTGAACAAATGCAAAACAATTAAAAGCCTCTCGTGAAGCTTTAGCTATTACTAATAATTCTTTAAAATTAGCTCAAATATTTGGAGATAGTATTATTGGAAGAACCAATGAGGCTCTTACAACAAGAAATGCGATGAATGCCTATAAAGAGACTATTTTAAAAGGATGAAATGATAAATTTGATACTGATGATATTGACTCATTAATTGAAAAGACTAAATGAGAAGCAAGATATAATTTAGTGCTGGTTAGAGAAAAATTAATGGAAGTTGAGAAGGTTATGGATAAGGAGGTTTTACCTGTGTTTAACTATATAAATGATAGAAACACAAGAGATTTAGAAAAACAAATAACTTATAAAAATATAAGAGAAAATAATAACAAATATAATTTATTAGCAAAAGAAATTTTTAAAAAATACTTACCTTGATTTATTTAATAAGTTTTTTATATATATGAAAATTTGCAATAATTGAGTTAAATTCAGGACTTCACTGAGGAAAAATTTCTCAATCATAATAATATTCTAAAAATCATTTTTCATTTTTTCTAATATATTTATTTAATTTCTTTTTTCAAAATAAATTAGCAAAATCATCATCAAAGTTAAATGAAGAAATATCAAATAATGTATTTCAATTATTGTCTAAATATGATAATATTTTACCATCAGTTCAAAATAATATAAAAATATTTGATTTTGTAAGTCATAGCATTTCATTGTGATTATCAAAGTCATTTCATAACTGCATAACTTTAATAATAGCAGTTTCAAAAAAACATTTTTGCTCTGTATATTTTTCTATTAATTTTTTTCTTAAATTACTTATTAAAACATTTTCTTTTAACTTTTGTCTTTCTTCTTTTGCCCAATTAAAAGTATCAGCTATTTCGGGCTTAATTTTTGGTTTTTCACAAGATTTTTTTACTTCAGGTCATTTTATTGTATGTGCCATATTTGATTTTTTATATTTAATTTAGTAAATTTTACCATAAAATTATTAAAAATACAAAAGTTTTTTATGAACTTTCAAATAAAAAAATCATAAAAAAACAAACCTTAGAAAAATCTAAGGTTTGTTTTTTTGTTGCATTCTATCAAGAAACTTAATCAAAATATATTCAATCATTTTACTTCTCTGTAAACGATTATATTCATCCTTAAAATATTTTTTGATTTCTTCATCTAATTTTATTAGCACATTTCAGTCTATATTTAGACTGATTTTTTTCTTTTTTCCAGGAATTATCATAGTTATAAAATTAAATTATAAAATTGTCATTTATTGAGATTTTTTCTCAGTTTTTAAGTCCGTTAACCTTGTAAGATACAACTATTTTTCAATTTGAATTTATCTTATTAGTTAAAGTTATATTAAAATTAGACAAGTAAAAATATTTACTGATATCAATCAGTATTTTATTTACCTCTTCTTTTGTTATAGTTCTCCCAGAAACTCTAGTATTAGTATTTATTACCATAATATAAAAAGTTAAAAATATAAAATATCTGTCACATATAAATATACACACATTAACTTTCACTTTCGGTTCCTTGTTGAATATTTTTGAACATTTTTTAATTTTTAGTTTCTAATTAAGTATTTATTTGAATGGACACATAAAATGAGTCACTAATTTCATATTAATTTTAATATCTATTTTAGAAGTTAAATAAATGGTTATTTTGGAACTTATACTCAATTCACCGTAAATGTAGTATTACATTAATATTACTTTTTTGTAAAATTGTTGATTTTTTTGAAAAAAGTGATACTATTTGTCTTGCCAAATCGATAAGTTTTTTTTGTTATATTCCAAAACAATAATGTGGAGTAATTATCCTTGTATAATTTACTCCAACAGTTTTGGAATAATTTATCGGTTTGGCGACTAGAAAGGATAATTACTCCATTTTTGTTAATAAATCGAACAAAATTATGAAGTGATTATCTAGTAATCGCTTTTTTTATTTGCATTTTTTGGAAAATAAAAATTTTATTTTATTATTTTTTACATATGGGAAAGAAAAAAATACTATTTATTCTTACTGTTTTATGTTTTAATATTCTTACTTTAAATAATAGCTATGCTAGTGGTGGTAAAGCATTATTCTTAGATACCGTTAAAAGTTGAATTTCAGAAGGGATATCTGAAAGTTTTTGAGGGTTTTTACAAAGTGTATTAGAGGAAAAGGTTAATACTCTTATAGACTACAATGTATCTCAATGAGAAAGTGCTTTAGCAGATTTATTTGAAAATATTATAGATAAATCAAATTCTAACTATACAGATAAAGATTTTAATAAAGATTTTTGAGATATTTTTAATAATTTATTGAATAAACAAAATAAAAGTCTGAATTTAGGTATGGAAACATTAAAAAATACTTATATAGGTGCATTTAATAAAAATATTATTATTTGAAATAGAGACGCTATATTAAGTTTTCATAAAAAAACTTGTGAAAACTTAATTGATGCAGATAAACTCATCATAGATAAAAAAATTTTTGCAGTACAAGTAAAATTTAATGAAATAAAATTTTCTAAATCTTGATTTAAAAATATTGATACTCTCAATGCTTTTAAAGACAATTTACAAAAATATGATAAATATTTAAAAAACAGAGAGACTTTTTGTAGTGATAATTATAATAATACTTTAAAAAATCTCATTCAAATTGTAAATTATATAAACAGTAATAAAAAAGCATTTAATGATAAATATTGAAGTTCTTATTTAAGTAAAACTATTAATACTTTTATTACTCAAACGCTTATTATAAAATAATTTAATTTCTAACTATAAAATTATGTTAAAAATCCAACAAACTAAGACAAAAGAAACAAAAACTTCTCAAACGAGAAAAGTCTCAATTTATGACGAAAGTTTTGATTTTGATGTTATCATAACTTATGAATTGATGTCTTGATACTATAGACTCATAATTAAAGGACAAAGAAATAAAAAGAAACTATGAGCTGATTGAATATCAGAAGTAAAATATGACAAGAAAGTTTATCATATGTGAAAATTTGAGATAAATAAAAAGTTAATTTTAGAAAATTCTTACAAAAATGAAAAAAATATTTCTACTTATTATACCATAGATGAATTTTTAGATAAAGTTATTGATGAATTAAGAAAGTTCGAAGAAAACAATTAAAACCATTTTATAATTTAATTTTTACAATATGAAAAAAATAATACTATTAATAACTCTTACATTATTTTCTTTATGTAATGTAGTTAATGCTGACAATACGGATATAAAAACCAATCAAAAAATGAAACTTATTTTAGTCTGAAAAAGTAAGTTTTGATATGACCAATATCTAAAAGTTACTCCTGTTATATCTAAAATAGACCATATAGTATTTTTTGATAAAAAAATTGAAAAATCTAGCGAAGATAGTTGATATTACTCTTCTTTTACTAATCTTGATATATTTTTTGAGGGTGGAGAAAAATTAACTTTTTGATACCAAAACGATAATTTCGACTCTATTGCCAATAAAAAGATATCAAAGATATTACTAGATTGAGTTGAAACTAATACTTGATTATTATTAAAAGAGTGAACAATTCAAAAAGCTTATGACTCAATTCCTAATGAAAAAACATACCTTGAATTAACGAAAGAATATAATACTGAAAAAAGTAAAGAAACTAATGTGGACTGGAAAAAATTAGACGGAGTAAGTGCTGATATTGTAAAAAAAGTAAAATGATACGATAATTACAAGGATTATTTAACATATGATAAATACTTTAAAAAAGTTCTAGCAAAAGCCCAAAAAACTGATAAAACTTTTGGAGAATTTTACAATGAATGGATTAAATTCAGATACAAGATTGATGAAGCATTAGCAACTTGAAAAATTACAAACGAATATAAATTAAGAAAATTATATACTATTCAAACAAATATAGATGAAATGATAAATGGTCTTTGTGATAAAATTTGATGATGTGGAATTGGTCAAGATGATGCAAAAAAATTGAAAGATATAAAATAATTATCTTTTTTTGAAAAACTCCATAAAATGGAGTTTTTCGTTATATTACAACATAAAAAAATTTAAAAATGAAAAAAAATATTATTATATATGGAATAATCTGATTATTTGTAATCTTTGTTCTATGAGTATATTATATACTATCAAATTCAACGATAGAAACAAAAACAACTACGGTAAATATTGATGGAACTCCAGTAAAACAAGAGAAAGTAAAAGTTGAAAAAGAAGTGAAAAAAGAAACTAAAAAAGATGATGATAAAAATACTCAATATATAATTCATACCACTGAAGCAAATGTAGTAACTGGAGAAGTTGGATATTGAATTTTTAGCTTAAATTGAGAAAAAGTAAAAGATTTAAAGGAAGTATATTCTCTATATACTGAACAACAATTAAGTGAAAAATATAAATCTCCAAATTATATAGTTTTCAGTGATGGAATTTACAACTATTTTTATGATAGAAGTATGAATTATCAATGAAAATACTATAAAATTGATGATAAAGAAAACTATCTGAAATATATTATAAAAAATGGTAATTTATATCTATCAACCTATAAATATTGAAGCTCAGGAACCAATAAAATAGTTAAATTTCCTTTTTATATGGATACTCCGTATATTTTAGATGAATGAAATGAAGAAATTTTTTGATTTACTAGTTTAGGACACCCTATAATTACTAAAAAAACAGTAACAAGAAATCCTAATAGAAGTGATAATACTACATATACAAAAATGTTATACTCAGACAGTTTAAAACCAATACTAAAAAATGGTTTTGAGGATATATATGAATATAAAACTCAGTATGAGTGATTTGATTTAAATTTTTATATGATTAAAACAAGTAATAATAAATATTACCTCTATTATCTTGATAAATGAAACTTAGTTAGTCTACCTTGAACAGAAGATGGTTTTGGCTATCAAATAAATATGTGAATAAAGAATAATAAATTATTTATATTTCATTGGGATTGATATATCAGCTATGATTTAGATATAAATGAATATGAAACTGATGGAAAAGTTGATGTATTGGGAATGATAGTAGATACAGGAATAAAAGAAAAGAAAAAAGACCTTAAAATATGAAAAGAACAAATAATAAAACTTCCATTTGATTTAGAGTCATTAAAGCAAAAAGATGTTAATTATAATTACATCAGATTAGATTGAATATGAGAATATAACTGAAATCTTACCTATAAAATAAATTTCTGAATATATAAATATGAATGAATATGTATTTTATGAAATTGTAAACCTAAATATATTAATGAGTTTAAAATTTATGATACTCAATGAAATGAAATAACGGATAAAAAAGCAAATATTTATATCTCAAAAGATTTTGAACAAAAATGAAAATATGATTTAGAAAATAATTATTCAAAACTAACTAAATGAGAAAATGTTGCTAATTGAATAAAATGATTGAAAAATATAAAATTATTCAATAACGATATAACAACAAAAATAAATTATAATTATTGAGTTTATTACTCCACATTTAAAGAATATGCTTTTTCTATTGAACAAACTCCAACTTGAGTATATTTTAAAAATAGTATTTCTGGAGAAAAAGTATCAGATAATTTCAATGAAATATTATGGTACAATGAAAATGTAAATTTATTTGCTCTCATTAATGATAAAAATGAAAATTGTTTGTATGAAATCATTCAATCTAAAGTAGAAAAACAATATTGTACTTGAAAACAAATATTATGATATAAAGACTGATATATTCTTGAATGAGTCTGATATAGCTGAGACTTTTGAAAAATAGTTGAAAAAGATTGAGTAAAAATTTTTGAAAAACTCAATTTAAAAAATAAAGATTGAAAAGATATTATAGTCTCAGAATTTAATGTTTTTAATGATTATATTTTACTTGTTGATACAGAAAATAACTTTTATTTATTTGAAAAAGACAAACTTCTTTATTCTTGAAAAAGAGAATGAAGAGATGACCTAGAACTTTTCCTCATAGATAAAAACATTTTAAAAGATAGTATCCTTAAATAAAGATATTTTTATTCCGAAATTTTAAAGACCTAAGTAATAGGTCTTTTTTAATGTCAAAAATTCAAAAGTAGTATTATTGTAATACTACTTTTCTCAGTGTTTTTTGGCTTACCTATCAAAATGTGTGTATTGTATATATTTTATTTTTTAACAATATATATGATACAATTAGATGGTAAGATTAAATATGAATATCAAGATAATTTTGATATTATACACGATATTTTACTTGGAAGAGAAATTTTAGTTAGGAATTTAGCCCCTAAAAATAAGAAAAACACCAAGGCAGATAGTTTTAGTTTATTTCCACTAAAAAGTTGATATATTCAAACTCCTGGATTGAATTATAACTATGTATTACATATTTATAATAATAATGTAGTAAAAAAAGAAAATTTAGTAGGATTAACAACCATTGCGATAGATGTGGATATTGGGGATACTAAGAAATGTAAAAATAAAACTGAGTTTTATACAAGGCTTAGATTATTAAAAAAGAATTACTGAATTATTCCTCACATAATAGTAAAATCGACTTGAGGTTATCATCTCTATTTTAATTTAGCTCAAATAACTGAATATAAAAAATATAGAGTTGTCATTGATGGAATTTATAAAAAATTAAGTGATGAATTATTATGAGATAATGCTTTTGAACGGAAAATTTGATTATTGAAAGTTATAGGTTCAAGGGATTATAGTAATAAGTATGATAGTCCCGAAAAAAATATAATTGTGATTGAAAAAGTTAATCAACATTGTAAATATAATGTTCAAGATTTACACGATTTTTATAATAAATTTACGAATAATAAAAGAACGGTTGAATATTCAGATAAAGTTTTTGAAAATAGAAAAGAAATAAATGCTGAATATAGATATTCAATTAATAACCTTTGTCCTTATGAGATAACAAATTTACTTGATATATATGATAAAAATACAGGCTGTGTAATGTTATATTCTGAGAGTTTAAAAAAATATGTTCCAAATAATTCCATAAAAATATGGTTTGATAAAGAATTGTGAAGATTTTGCCTAAAAGAACACGGTAATAGTGGAAAAATAGATTTATATCAAATAATATTAAACCATTTCGAATGAGATTATGATAAACTAAGAGAGTTTATATATAAGAATTTTAAAATATCTGCTGTAAGTAAAGAAAAGAATATTATCTTATCTAGGTTTATAATATTAGTAATACTTAACTGAAATTTCAAAATTGATGAAAATAAAATGAGACAAGAATTTTGAGAAAATTATAAAGATATTATAGAAAAAACTCATATTTTGAATGAGTGAAAATTATGATACAAAATCATTTTCATATTATTAAATATTTTAAGTCATTATGATAGAGATTTTCAAAAAAGTATTCATATAGAAAATCTTAGTTTTTCTGATATTTTCTCAAATTCTAAACAATTAAGAAGCAATAGTTATACAAAGAAAGATGAGTATTTAAAATATATTAAAATTATGAAGTGCTTATATGTCTTAGTAACCGATTTTAAAAAAGATAAAAAAGAAGATAATTATGATAATGCATTATTATCAAGAATTTACTTAATAAATGATTTTAAGGAGGAAAAAACAAACTGTAGTATTAAAGTGTTACAATGAATGAATACACTAAGTCACAAGTTAATTAGTATTCCTTCATATATCCCTAGAGAGCTACTTTCGTATGAGGAAAAATTAGCTTGATTATTAATGTTATTTTTAATAAAAAAGATACTAAATAAAAAAGATATTAGTTATAGAGAGGTATATAATTCATTAAATCTTACATACAATGAAAAATACATAAGAGATATAAAAGCAAATATTAAGGATAAATTTAAAAAAATTGAAAAATATACAAAAAAGTATTTCAGCTTAGAATTCGAAAAAGATAGGGTTGTATTAAAAAAAGAAAATCTAAAAAAATAACTACAAAAATGCTCGAAATCTAAAAAAGTGCCTACACAGACACCTTAGATTTCAGCATTAATAAAGAATTTTTAAAAGTTAAAAAAACATCTAAGTAATGGAAGAGTAGTTACTTAGTATGATGGTAATGGGTATCACTATAAATTTATCTATTTTTACAATCATTTGAGTCATAAATTTTATAAGTAATAAATATTAGTGTGTTTATAAAAGTAGATATCTACATTTTATTTATTAATTTTTTATTTATGAGTAAGAAAAACTTTAATATTAAAGAAGTAACAGAGAATTACTTTTTAAGGGATAACAAGAAAATAAAGATTGTATTCTCTTACGATTATTTCCAAGATTTTATTCTAAGAAACTGACTTGAAGAAGTTTTTTCAAAAAAGCTATACCTAGATTGATTTGATTTTGAAATTGTAAAATTATCTAAAATAGATTTCAATTTAGATTTGGAAAATCCTGATTATATATCTAAATTACAAACAAATAGAGAGACTTACATAACGGAATGATTATTATATCTTGGTAATGATAAGTCTAGAAGATTTTGATTTTTCTTTTTTCCTAATTATGTTGATAATTGAGAAGTAAAAAATGATTTTATATCTATATATAGTGATAAAGAGATTGATTTAACTGATTATGTAACTTTTAGGGGGTTATTTAAGAGAGATTGAGTGGTCATTGCATTGAAGATATAATTACAAAAAAGAAGTAACTCATTTGAATTACTTCTTTTTCTTATTGCTTTGTTTATACAGCGTTATATAAAAAACTTTATATTTGGTTAACGCTTTGGATTTAATGGTGGGTCAGGCGGGATTCGAACCCGCGACCTTCGCCTTAAAAGGGCGCTGCTCTACCGGCTGAGCTACTAACCCATAAGTTAACAAAGCCCAAGCATTTTATAAAAAATTTTTAATAATGCAAATTTTTTTTTGACTTTTTTATATTTTTCTTACTGGTACCATATCTAAGCCATTTATCTTCACTATATTTGTTATTTTTTCATCATTTTTTACAAAATATTCTCCCTCATTTTTTAGTGAAGAATAATTATTTTTTATAATTTTTCCATTATTTATATCTTTTAGATCTCATTCGCTTAATTTTATAAATCTTTCTTGAGGAAATAACAATTCATCTTTGAGACTTTTTTTGCTTTCAAAATTATCTAAAATTTGCGCATACTCAAGTCCCAAATTTCAGATTTGAGTTCTTCTTAAAAAAGTTATATATCCTCAAGTTCAAAGTATTTCTCACAAATCTTTAGCAATACTTCTTATATAAGTTCCTGCAGTTACTTTTGCTTTTAAGTGTAATTCAGGATAATCAAAAGATAAAATCTCTATATTAAAAATAGTCACTTCTCTTGATTTTAGCTCAAAATCTTCTCAAGCTCTAACCATATCTAAAGCTTTTTTTCACCCAATTTTTAAAGCAGAATATTTTGGAGGCATTTGCATGATAGTTCAAGAAAATTTTTTTTGTAAAATATCTTGTATAAAATTTTTATCTAAATTTTCTTTAAAATATTTTTGTTTTTCTTCAGACAAAAAACTTACTTCTGTTTCACTATCAAAACTTGGAGTTGTTCAGTTTAAAGCAATTTTAAATTCATACTCTTTTGTATCTTTTTCAAAATAAGGAATAAGTTTTGTATAATCTCAAATAGCTACAAGTAAAAGTCCGGTAGCCAAAGGATCTAAAGTTCAAGTATGTCACATTTTTTTTATACCAAGTATTTTTTTGAGTTTTCTTAAAACATCAAAACTTGTTATTCAAATAGGTTTATCAATCAGATAAAAAGAGTTCATATAAAAATCTAAGAAATTAAAAGCTAAAAGAAATCTTTTAGCTTAGTATTCATAACTTGAAGGAGAAGAAAACCATCTTGGTTTTGTATCAATTCATAAATTTGGTTGATTAAAAGAAAATGATTTAAAGTTAAAATATCACAAATCCAGTAAAACTTTCCCAGTAATATCTTTTTTAACTATAAAATTTGATTTATCTCCAAAAGAACAACTTGAAAAACAAGCTCTTGAATCAGTAGAAGCATTTCTATTATCTCACATTACAAAATAACTATTTTCAGGAATTGTATAAATATTTTCACTATCATCTCATCTAACATAAGTAGATTTATAGTTTGTAGTTGATAAATATTTTTCATCTAATTCTACAAATTCATCACTTCAAACAGCTTTTACAAATACACTTCAAGATTGAATTTTTAGAGTTTCTCCAGGAAGTCCAATAATTCTTTTTATAAAATATTCTTTTCCATCAATATGAGTATTAAAAACAATTACATCTCACCTTTTAGGAGTTTTAAATGTTAAATAACTAAATCTATCAACTATTATAAATTCTCTATCATAATAACTATCATACATAGATTGTCAGCTAATTTGAAAAGGTAATATTAAAAATGTTCTAACAACCAAAACTACAACAACAATAATTATTAAATCTTTTAAGAAATCAAAAATTTCTTGTCTTAATGTTTTTGGTTGTGATTGAGTATTTTTCAAATCTTCTCCATTAATATCTTCTAACATTTAATCAAAATAAATAATAAAATAACTTCTTAATTATATTTTAATTTTTTATAAATCAACTAAAAAAACCTGGGGATTCCCCCAAGTTTTATTTTTTAGCTTTATCATCATCTTCTGGTAAAGCATTATCTAAAGTCCAAAAATCATCTTTTTTATCTTTTTTTTCATCTTCTGTTGGTTGTTTTAACCAATCTGGAATAGCCATTCCATCATTCCAAAGTTCCTCAGATTTTGAAGAAAGTTTTTTAGATTTTGAAGATTTTTTATCTTTTTCTTCTTCTTTAACTTCTTCTTGTTTTGTAGCTTTTTTAGCTTTTGTTTTTTTTGGAGTAGTTTCCTCAATTATTTCTTTTTCATTAGATTCATTTATAATTAAATCTTCATTTGCAACTAATTTTTCTTCTGTAATAACTCCTTTTAACCAATCTGGAACTTTTTCTTCTTCTATTTTCGTTTCAACTTCTGCTATTTCTTCTTTTGGAAGTTCAACTTTCTCTTCTTTAATTTCTGGAACTTCTGAAACTTTTTGTTCAATTTCTGGAGTTTCAACCTTTTGTTCATCAGAAGTTAATGCTCCTTTTAGCCAATCTGGGACTTTTTCTTCTTCTATTTTTGTTTCAACTTCTAATATTTCTTCTTTTGGAAGTTCAACTTTCTCTTCTTTAATTTCTTTAACTTCTGGAACTTTTTGTTCAATTTCTGAAGTTTCTACAATTTCTTGTTTAACTTCTTCTTGTTGTTCTCACATAGCTCATCTTAACCAATCTGGAACTTTATTTTCATCAGATTTTAAAGTTTGTATTTCTTCTTTTGGAAGTTCAGCTTTTTCTTCTGTTTTTGATTGTTCAACAACTTTTGGAGTTTCAACTTTAACTTCTTGCTTAACTGGTCTAACTACAGTGAAATCATCTTTTTTTTCTTCTTTTACAGATAATTCTCATAATATATCACCAGTTTTTCATGAAGTTTTCTCAATTATAAAATCTTGTAATCATTGATTTTTGTTTTTATTTGAAATTTTAAACCAAACGAAAAATCATATAATTATAAATATAACAACTCCAAACAATATTCAAATAATACTTATAATAGATGAAAATAAACTTATAATTTTATTTGATTCTCAACTATCTACTTCTTGTACTACATCAACTGGAATATTTTCTACAGCTCAATAAATAAATACTTGTAATTGTGTTTTAATAGTAATTTTATCTTCATTTGAAATCAAAGAAGTATCTTTTATCATTTCAAGAATTTCTTTTCATAAAATCTTATTTTCTTCTAATTTATCAGGGTTTGATTTTATCTGATCAAGATTTGAAATTATTTCATCATGTTCAACTAACTCTTTTGGAATAAGGTTTTTAACAACATTATAAGCCATGTTTTTTAGTGATTGATCTTCTTGTCATTCAATCAAAAATGATTCAAGTAAATTAATAATTTCTGTTCCATTTGAAACTCATAAACTATCAATAAAAGCTTCAAATTCAAGTATTACTTTAGTTTTTTCATTTAGATAAAACCATTCTTCTTGTAATTTTTGAATATATTTCATTGCTTTTAATCTATGTTCTTGAGGTAATCATTGAACATAAGATTTCAACTTTTCAATTTTTTCCTTTTCACCTTCGGTAATTCAGTTAAAAATTATAGCATCAATATCAACATCTTCTTCTTTTACATAATTTTTATTTATCAAAATATCTTTTGAGTCAAGTATTTGTCCACTTCAATCAAGTGTAAACACTCTTGATTTTTGAGTTTTTTTATCATTTAAAACTATTTCTAAAACTCAAGCTCAAGTATAACTTGGATCATTTTTATTATCAATATCATCATCTTTAGTTCAATTCAAATCACTATCTGTTTCTACATCAAAGTCAATTCAATATGCTTCAACTCAAGCAATTTTATTTATATATATAACAGCTTTATCTCAAGAATTATCTAAAGATATAGCTCAAGACATAATCTCAGGATTAGATACAATATACAATCATTGATTATTTTTTACTGAAATCATATTTTTTAAATCTTTTACAACTTCAATAGTTTTATTTTTAACTTTTGTTCATTCAAATATTTTTAATTCTACATCATGAAATCTTTTTCCATCTTCATAAGTATAAACAAAATAATTTTTATTTTCTACTTTATTTTCATCTCACATATCCCAAGATGATTTATCAAATTTTCAAGAACTTGTATTGAAAAATATATAAGTATCTCAAATAGAAATATATTTAAAATTTGGTTCTAATATATTTGCTACATTCATTTCAATAGTTCTTACATTTGTCATTCATTTGTATTTTACTCTAACTTTTGCATAAAAGTTTCAAGAATTTTCAAATTTATGAGTTATATCTCAAATATTTGTTTCTTTATCATAAAACCCATCTCCATCAAAATCCCAAGCAAATTCAGATTTTGAAGTAATATCTTGTCATAAAACATTTTTTACTTTTGCAGTAAATATAGCTTCTTCTCAAATATAAAGATTATTTTTATTAACTTTAAAATCAATTAGTGGAGTATTTATATTATCTCCATTTAAAGTAATGAAATATTTATTTGATGTTGCTTCTTCTGAAGAATATCTCTCATCATTATTATCTCTCATTACTACTACGAAATAATAATTTCAAGTTATTTTTGGAATTACAAATGTTGTATTTGGTAATGATGTTATTCTAAAATCTTGAGGTTCAGTATCTGTATCAGTATAATAATACCATAAATATGATTGTATAATTCAGTCTGGGTCAGAAGCTCAAACAGCAGAAACTCAAACAACAACTGGATCTAATTTATCATCTTGTACTGCGATATTTAAACTTGTTAAAGTTGGTTTTAAATTTTCTACTTTTATCCAAGTATCAGTCGAATGTATTGCTCAAGTTTTATCACTTTTTACAGTTAATTTAATTGGAAAACATCCAAGTTCATCAAATTTAAAAGTTGTATCTTTACTTGTTACATATTTACTATTTCATATTTTCCAAGTATAAGATAATCCAACTGTTGTACCATCAAGATTTAGACTTTCTCATCATTTAAAATATACTGTTTTAACTCTATCAACTATATAAGCTCATCAACTACATGCTCAGGCATCATAAAATGGTGCTTCACTAGCTCAATAATCAACTCAAATTACTGAAAATGGTGCATTTGATTCTCAAACATAAACAGTTTTTGTAGTTTCATTTATATTTCCATCAGCATCTTTTACTGTTAATTTTACATTAAAAGTTCAACTCTTTTCATAAACATATTCCATTTTATTAGATGTTGAAGTTTTTTTATTTCCATCTCAAAAATCCCATTCATAAAATCTAGCATTATCAGAAGTTGCTACAAATTTTACAAATCAATTTCTTTGAATAACTCTAGGAAATGGAAAAAATTCTACAGATAAGATAGATGTAATTTTAATTTTTTGTTGTTTTATAGAATTCATATCATCTAAATCAACAACCTCTAAAGTCACACTATGATCTCATATACTATCAAATGTATAATACCCTATAGCTCATTTACTATCTATAGATTCAATTTCAACTATTTCTCAATTTATAGTCCAAATATATTTTAGTTTTCAATCATCACTAAAATCTGGGTCATAACTTTTTGTTCAATCAAGTAAAACTCTATTTGGTTTTGATTTATCAGGAACAGAATAAGTAAATTCTGCAAAAGGAGCTCTTGAATTTATATAAATAATTTTTGTATCAGTATCTTCATTTCAAGCAGCATCTTTTATTTTTAATTGGATATTATATCTTCATTTTTCACTAAAAACATGACTTAAAACACTTCCATTTTTAGTTGCTAGAACTTTATCATTACTTATATCTATTAAATTCCAAGTATATGATAAATTTTTTTCATTGACTGAAGATCTAGCTGAAAAAGTAAATTTTTCTCAGATAAATCCATCTTCTTTATTTGTTTGAATTGTTGCAATTGGTTTATGAATTGCAACTATGAATTTTCTTTCAATAGTTTTTCATTCATTTGTTGTAAGTTTTAATATAACTTGAAAATTTCATTCTTTTGAATAAACAACTCTTTCTATTTTTGGGTCTCAATCATATTTTCTAACAATACCATTTCAAAAATCCCATTCAGTTCTTCTAAATTTTGCTCATCCAGTTGGAGTTGAACTTGTTGCGTCAAATATCAATCAATAACTTGCTTCTTCTGGAGTAAATTTTATTTCTTCAGATTCTCTTAGTGGAGTTGAATTTATATTTATAATAACTGAAGCTATTTTTTCTTTAACTTCAATAACACTTCTAGTTGAAAAAGGTAATACATCAGTATATCAAGCTTTATTTTTATGATTTGATTTTACATCTAAAAATATAGAAAAATTTCATTCTTCTTTAAATGTATAATTAACTGAAAGTCATCTTCAAACAACTTTTTTAATTCATCCATTATCAAACCACCAAATATAGTTTGTTGAAGGAATTATTGTTCCACTTGGGTCAGTTACTCTTGCTCTAAATGTTGTAGTTAATGGTGCATTTCAACTAATAGGAGTGGCTTCAATATTTCACATAAGTTTTTGGATATTCACTTTTTCTATATAAATATCTATTTTTTTAACAATATCTTCATAATAAACTTCACTATTAGGAGAAGCCACAGATTTTTCTAAAGCTATTTTTAAATCATTGAAATAATTTTGATTTATCAAACTATCTGGAAGATAATTATATCATTTTTTAGCATTTGATAAAATACTTTCAGCTATAGTTTTATTAACTACTCATTTTAGTTCAAAATGTTCCTTTAAACGGAAAAAATCTTTTACTATATAATACCTATATTCGTTAAAAGTTCATTTATCTATATCTCTCAAAACTGTATAGTCTTCTAAAGCTGCATTTGCATTTAAAAAACTAAAAGCAGTTGTAAAAGCTAAAATTGCTGTTAAAAATATATTCTTTTTCATAAAAATATTAATTAAAATTTATATTCTGTCACAATCTTACCATATTTTTTTATTTCTTGCAAAAAAAAAAGATTAAAAAAATAATTTTTCTTTTAATCTTTTGAATTTTAATAAAAAATAATATCTATTATTAACAATTACTAATTTATAAAAAACTTAATATTAATATAAATTTAAATATTATAAATAATTACTTAACATACATTGATATCTTCACTCATTTATTTTTTGAAATATTAGCACTACATTCTCAATCAAAACATAAAGTACCCCAATCACTAGTCATTGGAGTTATACATCAAGGAGCTCAACTATGATTTATAATTAATCACGGTGTTTCATTCCGAGATCATATTCAACACCGATTACTATTTCATACATTTAATAATAAATTTGTAAAAGAAGAAGAAGAATATAATCATCAACAAGTTGTAGCATTCATATGATTATATACACAACTTGATTTTATATAATAATTTTTAGGAGTTGATCATATTCTTTCTCCATATATACGATATATTCATCAATTTCTTATATTATTTATAAGAGTATCACTAAACTTAAAAGAACTTACTCTAAAAATTGAATATTCTGTATTAAAGCTATTAACAGATTTCCATTTAGTTAAACTATCATATAAATTTATATCATTTTCATTTCAAAATAATACCAAAGTCCACCCCCCTCAATCAGTAGTCATATCACAATAAACTTTAAAAGCATCACTTGTATCTGGTTTTATAAAATAAACTCAATCTACAAATTTATTTGTTCATGAACTATACGGACTATTTGTATGAGTAACTTTAAAGTTTGGTATTGTACTTACTAGTAAATCATTACAACTCTTTGGATATGTAGTAGTTCAAGTTGTGTTTTTAAACACATATCCATTTGTTGCATCTCAACTCCATTGAGTTTCACAACTTGTTCAATTATTGTTATAATATCAACTATTACAATTAGTTATCTCAAAACTTTCACTTCATTCTAATTGAAAATTTCAGTTATTACATATAAAATTTTGTGATAATATTTTTGTTCAGTTTGTAAATGTTGTATCTGTTTTTGTTGGTGTTGGATTTGTTTTTGTATTATGATTTGTCTGTGGTATAGAATAATTGTTTATTGTAGTAGCTTCACAATTATTTGGTGTTCATACTACACATGGTAACACATATGGATAATCTTGTTTAGTTTCTATTTCATTTTTCCATTCTCAATTATCACATCTAAATTCTACTCATTCACTACATGTTCATAAGTATGGCACACTTTCTTCTTTATAAAATACTTTCGTTCCATTATGTGGAGTTGTTTCACAACTCTTTGGTTGTTGTTTTACTTGTGTTGTTTTTTGATTTTCTACTATTGTTGTTATTAAGTTTGTTCAGCTACTTGTATAACTTCCACTTTGCGTATCATTTGAAAAGTAGACTTTAAATGGTTTTATTTGGTTTGTTGTATCTGTTAAATCTAAAGTTCATGTTCAATATGTTTCTTTTGTTATTGCTTGATTTGTTTCATCTTCTAGTAGTATTCATACTTTATTTCAGATAGTATAAAAATATCTATTTGTGTAATCTATATTATTTATATCTGTTGCGTATGTTTTTGTGATTTGTGGAAGATATGTGATTAGTTTATTTTCTTCTAGGTATGTTCATAGTTGATATTTCTTTCCATTTCAGGTTATTGAATATATATAGTTTGTTTTATCTTTTGGGTCTTTTGCTTCTTTATTTAATTTTATTTTTTGTGATACATTATTTCATACTATTCATTGTTTTGATAGTAATATATTTCAGGTTCATAGTATTTCTACTAGTTCATCTGGGTCTGGATAATTATTATTTCTTATAGTATATAATGATAATCAAGATTCTATATTTTTTAATGTTGTTATTCTATTTCAGTCTCTTGCGTCTTTAGTGTAATTTTGGAATGATACAAATGCTATTGTTGATAGTATTGCTAAAATCGTTATTACTATAATGAGTTCTACTAATGTGAAGGCTTTCTTTCTTTTTATTTGATGTTTCTTCATATGATTTTAAAATAAAAAATAAAGTTGTTTAAAACAACTTTATTTTAGTATATGTTTAAGTTTTTGCAAATAAAATAATTTTCTTGTAATTTTTTTTAATATATTTATAATATGTATGTGTTTTTATAACATATTTTAATATTTATTTTATATTTATGGATTTAAATAAAGTTCAATTAATTTGAAATATTACTCAAGATATTGAGTTAAAACAAACTCCTACAGGACAAAGTGTTTGTAGTTTCTCTTTAGCAACAAACAGAAATTGGGTTGATAGCTCATGAATAAAACAAGAAGTTGCTGAATTTCATTCAATAGTTTTATGGGGAAAATTAGCTGAAATTGCTTGACAATATTTACATAAAGGTAAAAAAGTTTATATCGAATGAAGACTTCAAACAAGAAATTGGGAAGCTCAAGATTGAACAAAAAGATATAAAACAGAAATAGTTTGAGAAAATATGATTATGTTAGATTGAAATAAATGAGGTGATAATTGATCTACATACCAAAATTCAGAAAATACTTCTTGAGCAGTTAAAAAAACTCAAAATAAACAAGAAGAAGAAATTTCAATTGAAGATATTCCTTTTTAATAAAAATTTAATAAAAAAAAGATGATTTTAAAAAAAATCATCTTTTTTTATTCTATATTTTGAACTAAATATTTATTTTCTAAATCATCATAAAAATAAACTCTGTTTTCTTCTAAAAATATCTTACTAATATTTAAAGTAGTAGATTCAAGTATTTTTATGGTTTTTGTTTTAAAATTATATTTTACTATTAAGTTTCAAGATTTATTTTGTAAATTATGATTTTTCTTTTTTTCTTCCTCATCCTTAAAAATTACTCACAAATAATTTTCACTATCATAATTTATAAAATCTTTAAATAAATAAAAATATTCTATTTTTTGAGTATTTATATCATACAGAAAAGTTCATTTTTCATTTACAAAACTATAAATATTTTCATCAACCTTTACATAATTCACATTTTGAGGAAAAAATATTTTCAAAATACTATTATTATCTAAATTATAAATATATTTTTCATCTCAATAAGAAATAAAAATACTTTTATTTGACTGATGTAATTTCTGTAAATCTATTAAATTTCTCTCAATTTTTGTAAATGTATAAAGATTTTTTACATCATCTTGCAGTTTATTATACAAAGTAATTGTATCATCCCCATTATCTTCAAAATAAAAATATCATAAATCATCTAAATTTACATATTTATATTTTTTTTGCAACTGAGCAACTTCTCTAAATTTATCTATTTGAGAATTTTCTTCTTCCAATAATTCCTGATTATTTACTTGTTTTAACTCTAATTGTTTTTCTAGAGAAAAATCTAGTACTATATCTGTCTTTTTTAAAATCTTAATATCTTTTGTAAAACTTTTATATCATTTTTTTGAAATAGTTATTTTATAGTCAAAAGGTGCTAAATCAATTAATTCACATTTTTCTTTTAAACAATCAGTTGCAAAAGATGTTTTTATCTTATCATTATACATTTCAACTGTATAATCAGAAACATTTCAGTTTAAAGTTAAAGTTCATTTATTCAAAACAAAAAAATAATAATAAAACAAATAAAAAGCTCAAAATGTTAAAATTAAAATGAAAAGCGATATTAATCTGTTAGACATAATACAAAGATATAAACTAAATTTGCTTTATTATAGCTTGATTATATAATAAATCAAAATTTTATGAATAATTAAAAAATATGTTATTGGATTGAAAAATAGTTGCTCAAAATATTTATGATGATTTAAAAACAGAAATTTCATCACTAGAAAAAAAACCTAAATTAGCCGTAATATTGGTATGAGAAAATCCTTCCTCTATAAGATATGTAAATCAAAAACAAAAATGGGCTGAATATATTTGAATAGATTTTGAACTTTTAAAATTTGAAGAAAATATTAAAGAAAATGAATTGTTAAAAGTTATAGATAAATTAAATACTGATAAAAATATAAATTGATATATAGTTCAATTACCTCTTCCTAAAGCCATAAATGAAAAAAATATTATAAATTCTATTTCACCAGAAAAAGATGTTGATGGATTTCATCCAGTTAATCAATGAAAAATAGTTATTTGAGATGATTCTTGACTTGCTCCTTGTACTCCAGCTTGAATGATTGAATTATTAAATTATTATAAAGTAGATATTATCTGAAAAAATGTAGTAATAATTTGAAGAAGTAATATAGTTTGAAAACCTATTGCAAATTTACTTATAAATATTGGTGCAACTATAACTATTTGTAATTCTAAAACAAAAAATATAGAATATTATACAAAAAATGCTGATATTATTATAACTGCTATGTGATCTCCAAAATTTTTAACTACTAATAAAATAAATCCAAATAGTATAATAGTTGATGTTTGATTTACAGTTATTGACGGAAAAATATATTGAGATACTGATTTTGAAAATATTATTAAAAACTGAAATCCTATCACTCCTGTGCCTGGTTGAGTATGAGCTTTGACAGTAGCTTGTCTTATGAAAAATACACTAAAAGCTTATAAAAATCAAAAAAAATAAGATTTTATTAAAAAAATTTTGACATATTAATTTTTTTTAATAAAATACCCGAGCAATCAAGCAAGCGGGTGTAGCTCAATTGGCTAGAGCATCTGCCTTCCAAGCAGAGGGTTAAGGGTTCGAGTCCCTTTACCCGCTCCATTTAAAACAAAAAAATACAAAGTGTAAAATATAATTTTTTGTATTTTACATTTTTTATTTACTCGGGTGTATAGCTCAGTTGGTTAGAGCGCGTGACTGATAATCACGAGGTCCCAAGTTCAACTCTTGGTATACCCACCATATTAATATAAACAAAAATAGCTAGTGCTAGGAAACTAGTCTAGCTATTTTAAAAATTCGGAGACTGGCGCAATTGGCTAGCGCACACGCTTTGGGAGCGTGGGGTTGTGGGTTCGAGTCCCACGTCTCCGACCATTTATGTTTTTTTACCCGTATCTTGAAAAAATTCAAGGAAAGGTTAAAATGAGCTTATATTTTAATCTTAATATTGAAAGATGGAAAAAAGCTCAAAAAAAAGAAAAATAGAAATTATTAGATGAATTTGATTTCAAGAAACATTTGATAATAAATGAAAAAAAATATTAAAACCCGATTTTTGAAAAGACATTGACAAAATTTCTATAGAATCAGAAAACTCTGCTGACTATAATCTATCAAAAGCTTATTTAAAAGATTTAAAAGTTGAAATAATTTGAACTGAATGAAACTCTGAAACATTATTAAACTTTATTAAAAATATATAAACAGGACTGCTTATCAGTATCTATAGTAGATAATAAAAAAAGAGATATAAAAATAATAATTTTATATCTCTTTTTGTTTTTGAAAAATATACCTACCAGAAGTACAAGAACCTATTCATACTTTATGAATTAAGATAAGCTTTGAAGACAAATCAGTTAAAGTTATTCCTATGTTTGATAAAGAGGTAAAAGAATACCTAGAACTTAAAGAAGTAGAGATATTAAATCAAAGCAAATAGCAATTATTCCTAGATTTTTTCTAGTATTTTTGTTATGTTTCAAAAGTGTAAACTATCTTATAAATTTTTAGCAAAATAGTTGAAAAGTGTAAACTTTTCGTACAATATATAAAAAGTAATTTTGCTCCGTTTAGAGAAACTATGAAGTGTAAAGTTATTTTATGTAAAAAGTACTAAAAAATGTAACTTTTTATGTTACACTTTTAAAAAAACCAAAAGTGTCGCATTTTGCATAATTTTTTTATAAAAAAGCTAAAAAGTGTCGCATTTTAGACAAAGCAATAAAAAAGTAATTTTGCTCCGTTTAGATAAACTATAAAGTGTAAAGTTTTTTTTCATATAAAACCCCTAAAGTGTTGCATTTTCTTGCTACACTTTTGGAAAATAAAAAAATAGGAATTATTTAGCTCTTTAAATCATTATTTATAAACAATCAAAATTTGATAGAAAAATTAAGTTTTAAAATATGTCTTTATAGTTTTTCATATAAATTACTATTTTGAAGTAAATTGATATTTTAAAGAAAAATCTAAAAATAGCTTAAATATGCCAAAAATTATTTTGTTTTTAATATAAAATAAGTATAATGAAATTACTTATTTATCTCTTAATAGAGCCAAAATGAAAGTAATTTATAGTATAGGTCATTCAACAAGAACTATAGAAGAATTTTTATTTGAAATAAATTCAGTAGAATTTACATATTTACTTGATGTTCGTTCATCTCCCTATTCTCGTTTTGTTCCTCAATATAATAAAAATAGACTTCAAGAATTATTTTGAAGTAAATATATTTTTATGTGAGATACTCTTTGATGAATGGATGAAAATATTTCTTATGAAAGTTTTATGTATTGAATTGAAAAATTGTCTAATCTTGCAAAAGACCATGTATTGGTCTTTTTTTGTAGCGAAAAAGATTATAGAAAATGTCATCGTCATTTTAAGATACAACCAGAATTAGAAATAAGATGATTTAAGGTTATTCATTTATAAAATATCTGTAATCTCAACAGCTTTTATTAAAATTTCTTTATCTCTGTTATTTAGATATATTTCATTTTGTACTTTTGTTTTAAATAGAATTACATCGTTTTTATTATTAAGTTTGTTTAATTCAGAAAAATATTTTAGACTGTTTTCATAAAATGGAGATAATGAGTTTACTATATATTTTATTTCATCAATTCAATTAGCATTTATAAGTTCAAGCATTAGTCTTTGGTCTTCACATAGTAGTTTTGTGTCATTTTGATATAATCTTTTCTTAAAACTAATTATATTGTTATCTGATACTAATTTTCTCCATTCTATAAGTCTTTTGTTCGTTGCTTTTATCCAATAATTAAAATCTCTTTTCATAAGATTTCATTTTAAGTCATATGGATTATATTTATTTTCAACAGAAATCATAAGATTTTGCAAAGCTCTATTAAAGAACCAATCAGTAAAATGAATATTTTTAAAATACCTTAAGTGGTTAAATAATTCATCTGTATAAAATCAATGAGCTACATAAAAATATTGAGTTGCTTTTCAATCTTTAAATAAAAACTTATTATCATTGCTATTATCTCTTTTCTTTGAGTTATAAAAAGAGCTTGCACAAATTCAGTTTTCAATTGAATTATCTCATCATCTCATAGCTGGTATTATATGATCAACCCAGTCAGTATCCCGAAGACATGAAGCTCAATAGTGAAGTATCCAAAGAATTTTTCAAGAAAAAGCACAAATTCACTTGTCTCTTTCATAAATAAAAGCTTTTTGTTTATCTGAAAATTCAAGTCTTTTCATATAAAAAAGGTAATGAAAATAAAATCATTACCAAAATAATAGGTTGAAAATATGTATTTTGTTAAGGCAAACAAAAAGAGAATAGGTTATAAGCTCTCTGTGTTCGCCAAAACAAAATACATACACACCAACTAATAAAAAGGAGGATAGATGTCAGAAAGACAAATAACCTACCCTCTACACTGTTTATTAGTGTTTGGTGTTATTCA
Source organism: Patescibacteria group bacterium (assembly GCA_047637875.1). Taxonomy (GTDB): domain Bacteria; phylum Patescibacteriota; class Gracilibacteria; order BD1-5; family UBA6164; genus UBA7396. The sequence continues at coordinate 82,850 of JBLJBH010000038.1, read as the reverse complement.
ATTTAATGTATTTTATTTTGGCTTTTTTATAATATTTAAAAATGTAAAAAAATCAATCAATTAAATTTTATAGTTTCATTTTTTAAAAAGTAGTTATAATAATTAAAAATATTATTTAATAACAAAATTATGAAGAACTCTAACTGGACTGAAATTATTTATGATGTTTATGATTATTTATATTGGGAACCTCAACATATTTGAAAAATAAAAAATAAAAATAGTAAAATAAAAAATCAGAACCTAGCATTAGAACATGTGAAGCAATTAGAAGTAAGTTTAAATCAAATATTAAATATTTTTTTCTATTTTTTACCTTATTCAATTTTTAAAAAGTTATTAGAAGTAATAATTGATAAAAATATTGATGAAGATAATTATAGCTTATATTTTAATGATATAAGTGAGATTATCGATTGAGTTAATAAAAGTACTCAACCAGACTTCTTTTTCATTTGAAGTAAAATCAATATTGCTATTGAGATTAAAACAAATTCAAAAAGTTCACTAGATCAAATAATGAAGTATTCTTTTTTACATTTAAAAGAGATTGAAAAATCTTGATTAAATAAAAAATTTGTTTTAATATTTATTTGAAAATGAGATTTTCAAAATTTATGGAAAGAAAAATTTTCAAATATTTTAGAATTAAAAGAATCATTTGAATCTTATAAAATTCAAGATTTTACTAAGAAATGAAATACTTCTTTAATGGAATATAAATATAAAATTAAAGAATTAGTAAAAAATAGTGAAATTAACTTTATTAGCTACAAATGATTACAAGAATTTTGTAAAAATGAAATTGATAATAATAAAGATAATGAGATGTTAGTAAAATTATTAAATTGAGTTATAAAAGAAATTGATTGTAGACAATTTTAGTTTTTCTTTATTTTAAGCCATTTTTACTTGTATTTAAAACAAAAATTGTTATAATAAGTAGATATTATATTTTTAATTTATACATTATGAAGATTTGAATATATGCAAGGGTTTCAACAATAGACAAGCAAGATTTACAAACACAGTTACTACCTCTTAGAGAATATAGTAAAGCGAGAGGTTTTACTATTTATAAAGAGTACACAGATAAAATTTCTTGATGAAAAGAAAGCAGACCAGAACTAGATAAATTATTAGAAGATGCTCAAAAGAGAAAAATAGATTGAGTTTTAGTATTTAGATTTGATAGATTTTCTAGAAGCACAAGACAACTTATAAATACTTTGGAATTATTCAATAATATTTGAGTAAACTTTATTTCATATCAAGAGCAAATTGATACATCAAGCCCAATGTGAAAAGTTTTATTTACTATGATTTCAGCATTTGCCGAATTTGAAAAATCAATTATACAAGAAAGAGTTAGAGCTTGAATACATAAAGCAAGAATAAAATGAAAAACTTTATGAAGACCTAAAGTTGATACAGATATTTTAAAGATTGTAAAATTAAAAGAAAGTTGAATGACTTTTAGAGATATTGCAGAAAAAATGAAGCTAAAAAAATCTAATGTATATAATAAATACAACTCATATAAGTTAAATCAAGTGTAAAGTTTTTGTCCAAAAAAACTATGAAAAACCCGAGTTGAAAAATCCTTTAAAATTCATATAATAATTTTAGAAAAATAAAGTTCATAAATCAACTAATTTTTGGACAAATAAAATATATTGAAATGTAAATAAATATGGAAAAAATAGAAAATAATAAAATTCCAACTAAGAAAAAACTTAGAGTAGCTTTTTATATAAGAGTTAGTAAGGAGGACCAAAAAGAAATGTATTGACCAAAATTACAACTTGCTAGTTTGAGATGATTATTGAAAGGTAGAGAATATGATTTAGAGTTTGCTTGAGAAGAATATATCTATAAAGATTTAGCAAAAAGTTGAAGTCTTAAAATAGATGATAGACCATGAATGAAAAAATTATTTAATGATTTAAAATATTGAAAACCTTTTGATATTGTAGCTGTTTATAAAATAGATAGATTTGCTAGGTCTTTAAAAGTATTATTAGAGGTTGTTGATAGATTAAAGGAAAAATGAATTGATTTTATTTCTACATTAGAAACCATAGATACTAGTTCACATTTTTGAAAAGCTATGCTTTGAATTCTCTGAGTTTTTGCAGAATTAGAAAAAGATATGAATCAAATAAAAATGAATGATTGAAAAATTAGCTCTATAATAAATTGAAATAAAATCAATAATATATATTGATATGATAGATATAAAGAATGAAAATTAAACCTATTTAAAATAAATAAAATTGAATGAAAAATTGTAGAAAAAATATTTAATGATTTCATTTCTCCAAGAACATTATGAGATTTATCGTATATAAGAAATGACTTAATTGAAAAAAAAGTTTTATGTCCTTGAGCAGCAAGAAGTACGAAAGCTAATAAAGATATTTTAACCGACCCTTATAAATGGAATAATGAAGCCATAAAAAGAATTTTATCAAATGAAATTTATATTTGAGTATATAGTTATTGAAAAACCAAAAAAAATGATAGTAAAGATTTTAAAAACAACAAAGTTTCAGTACCAAAAGATAAATGGACTAAATCAGAAATAAAGCACTGTCGTATAATTAGTGATGAAACTTTTAAGAAAGCTCAAGAAATTTTAAAAAGCATAAAAGTAGAATCTCATATAAACTCACATACAAATAATTGAAATATTTATATATTTACTTGATTACTAAAATGTGATGATTGTAAAAATCATAGAAAAGATTGAAAAATGTATAGTTGGATTTGAGATCCCTCTAATTGAAGAAATCAATATATTTGTAAATGAAAACATAAAACTTTAAAAGTTTGTAATACTATTCCATTGCAAAGTTATGATTTAGACAAAATCATATTATGAGAGATAAAGAATTTAATTAAAAATCCAATTGCAATTAAAAAATATGTAAAAAATGATGATATTATAAATGAGGAAAGAAATTATTTAATAGAAGAAATAGAAGTAGCTGAAACAAAAATAAATGATTTAAAGAAATGACAAGATAACCTATATAAAATACTACTTAGTTGAAAATTAGAAGCTATAGATTATGAAAAAGATTATGAAAGATTGCAAGATGATATAAATAAAAAACAACAAGAAAAAGATGAATTACAAGATAAATTAGACTGAGAATTTGAAATTGAAGATTATAATCATTCATTAAAGGTTCTATGAGATATATTGGAAAGAGATATTGATGATATATTAAGTGCCCCTTTAAAAGCACAAAAATTTATGAAATATTTAATAGATGAAATAATAATATATTCTAAAGATGATGATTGAACTTATTCTTTATCTTGACCTAAAAAAGAATGAAGAAAAATACCATACAAAATAGAAGTAAAGTTAAAATTACCTCAAGAGTTTATAAATAACTTTCTTGACTTAAATAATATAACTTGAAAAGATATTGTTTGAGAACATTTATGGAAAAAAATAGAAGAAACCGAGAAAGAAAATAATAAAAAGGGCTGAAAATGATGATGAAAATGAGGAGGTTGAGGTTTATTAAGTAGTTCTATTTATAATAAAGCTAATGATACACTAAAAGATATAAAAGAAAATTTATCTAACTGAGGAATACGGGTAAAAAATTTTCTCTCACCATGAAAATAAAAATTAAAGACAGCTTAGATAAAACTAGCTGTCTTTTTAAAACTAAATTTAGTAAAAAATGGACTCGTACAATATATTTCTAGAATATTATGATAAAATAGTTAGATGAATTAATTCTCCTCTAGATGAAGAAGTAGAATTTTTAAATGAACTTATTCAAAAATATAATCAAAATAAACCTGAAAATATTTCTATACTAGAAACTGCTTGTTGAACAGGAATAGTAGCAAAAGAATTTATAAAAATTGGTTATGATATAACTTGACTTGATATAAGTGAAAAAATGCTTCAAAAAGCTAAAGAAAATATCCCAGAAAACAAACTTATACTCTGAGATATGACAAAGTTTAATTTAGATAAAAAATTTGATGTAATTTTATGTAACTATAATTCTATTTGTCACTTACTAACTTGGCAAGAATGGCAAAAATTTTTTCAAGTAAGTTTTAATCATTTAAATGAAAATTGATTACTAATCTTTGATATTAATACACTTTTTGAATTTGAAAATATAACTTGCGAATTTGCACAATTTTATAACTTCTCAGAAGACAGCGTATGTTTAGAAATGTTTAAAAAAGATGGGGTTTATGAGTGGCTTATAAAAATATTTAAAAAAGCACCGGACTGAAGATATGATTTAATAATAGAAAATGTTAAAGAAAATTCTTTTCCAATAGATAAAATAAAAAAAGAATTAAAAAATAAAGGTTTCAAAGTATTAGAATTACTTGATTTTCATTATTGAATAGTAAATGAAGAATCTGAAAGAGTGTATTTTGTTTGCCAAAAAAGAAACTAAAAACTTGATTTAATCAAGTTTTTTTTTATTATTATGCAAATTTTTTATATTTTAATGCAAAAAAATGAAAGTTTCTTATAAAATTTTAAAAAACTACTTACCATATCTAGAAAATGCTGAGAAAATAGCTCAAGATCTTGTAATGCACACGGCAGAAGTGGAGGAAATTCACTCTCAAAAAAAAGATTTTGAGAATATTGTTGTTTGACAAATTACAAAGATTGAAGCTCACCCTGATGCTGATAGTTTAAGAGTTTGCCAAGTAAATGCTGGAGAAAAAGAAGAAGTTCAAGTCGTATGTGGAGGTTCTAATCTCGAAGTAGGACAAAAAGTAGCTTTAGCAAAACTTGGAGCATCTGTTGTATGGCACTGAGAGTGAGAAAAAGTAGTCATGAAAAAAACTGCTATCAGATGAGTAGAAAGTTTTGGAATGATTTGTGCTTCAGAAGAAATCTGATTAAAAGATGAATTTCCTGCAAAAAGCGAAAAAGAAATTTTAGACCTTTCATTTTTAAATGCAAATCCAGGAACCAATCTTGCTGTTGCTTTAGGAAAAGATGATGAAATACTTGAAATAGATAACAAAGCTATCAATCATAGACCAGATATGTTTTCATATATGGGGGTTTTTAGAGAACTCGCTACTATAAACGGGAAAAATGTTTGAGTAGAATATGCTCACATCGATTTTTCAAAATTTCCTACACTTCCTGCAAAAAATGAAATTCCAGAAGTCGTAAAAAGATACTCTCTCCTCAAAATATCTTGAGTAGAAAATGGAACTTCTCGTGATGAAATAAAAACTATCATTGAAGCTGCGGGACACTGAGTAAAATGACTTTTGGTAGATGTTTCAAATTATTCACTGTATTTTTATGGACAACCAGCTCATATTTTTGATGCAGATAAAATAGAAGGAAATATAATTGTAAGATATGCTCAAAACGGAGAAACTTTAGAAGCACTCGATGATAAAATATATGAACTGAGTGAAAAAGATATCGTTATTGCAGATGATAAAAAAGTATTAGCTCTTTGATGAATTATTGGAGGAAAATCTTCTGCGGTATGAAAGCAAACAAAAAATATTGTAATAGAAACGGCTCATTTTGATCAAGCTGTTCTCAGAATGACGGGAAAAAGACTTTGAGTAAGAACAGATGCTCTGAATGTATTTGAAAAAGATATTATGCCTGATTTGGCAAGTTATGCGACAGCTCTCATTGTAAACGAATTACAAGCAATATATCCAAACTTAAAAATAGAATGATATTTTGATTCATACACAAAAAAACAACCAGAAGTAAAACAAATATTTGATCTTGAATTTTATAATAATCTTATCTGAGCCAATTATTCAGAAAGTTATGTAGTTTGAATTTTAGAAAATCTCGGAATAAAAAAAGTTGGAAATGAACTGATAATTCCATTTTGGAGAAAAGAACTGACTACAAAAGCTGATATTGCTGAAGAAATAGCAAGAATTGATGGATATAATAATATTACTACTACGGTTCCAAGAATTAATTTATGAGCGATTGTTCAAGATACTCTCTATCATATAAAAAATGATTCAAAAAAATATTTTACAGATATTTGATTCTTTGAAGTATATAATTATTCATTTGTAAATGAAAGTTTAATGCAAAAACTCAATATGTGAGTAGAAGATCTCGTTCCACTCAAAAATTGTCTTTCTGAAGAACAAACTCATATGAGAGGAAGTTTAATTCCAAATCTTATGAGAGGTTTAGAAGACAATATCAGAGATAGAAAAAATATAAAATTATTTGAAATAGAAAAAGTATTTTCTAAAAATGGAACTTCGATAAAAGAAGATTATATGATGTCTGGAGTTATGACTTCCAGTAAAGATATAGTGTATTATGATATGCAAAATATGGTGAGTGATTTTCTTACTTCGATATTTGCCTGAAATTTTTACTTTGACAGCACTTCTACTCCTCCAGCTTTTGCTCATTCTGGAAGAGTGGCAAGAATTATCGTAAGAGGAAAAGATGTTTGATATATCGGAGAAATTCATCCAAGTATTGGAAAAAGATTTGATGTGAGTGAAAGAATTGGATTTTTTGAAATCGATGTTTCAAAACTCATTCCAAATACTTATAATAAAGTAAAAGCGCGTGAAATTTCAACATTCCAAGAAAACAATTTTGATCTTTCATTTGTTGTTGCAAAAGAAATAAAATGAAAAGACATTGCCTCTACAATTGCTGGAGTAGATAAAAAACTGATTCAAAAAGTAGAGTTATTTGATATTTATGAAAATGAAGAAAAACTTCCTGGAAAAAGAAGTCTTTCATTTAAAATTTATATTCAATCAATGACTGAAACTTTAAAAGATGATGTAAAAACAAATCTTATAAAAGAAATTATTGAAAAAGTAGGAAAAAAAGGTGGAAATTTAAGATAAAAAATAAATAGTCAAAAAGTTAAAAATTTTTTTGACTATTTTTATTTAATTCATATAATGTGCCGCGTATATTGTCATTTGACAGTAGTAATAACTAGCCCCAAACTGTTATTTTATATTTATTTTAAGCCAAAATTATGCCTATAATTAAATCTGCTAAAAAAGCATTAAAACAAAGTTTAAAAAAACATTCTAGAAATGAACATTTTAAAGAAATGTATAAAGAAACTAGAAAAGCATTTGAAGCTGCTATTAAAAACAATGATTTAGAAGCTGCAAAAAAAGTATTTTTCAATAAAAAAGACGATGGTAAAACTGTTTCATCAGGATTACAATCAAATATTGATAAACTTGTGAAAAAAAATATCATCCATAAAAATAATGGTGATAGAAAGAAATCTAAATATGCTGGAATGATTAAAAAATTAGAAACTTCTTTAAAATCTTAATATAATTCATGAAAGATAATAAAAGACCTTTAAATGATGAGATAAAAGCATCAAAAATAAAACTTATTACTGATGAAGGTGAAGTTTTAGGTGAAATGAGCTTAGCTGAAGCAAAACAAAAAGCTAAAGAAAATGCTCTTGATCTTATGCAACTTTGAAGAGAAGGAGATTTAACAATTGTTAAAATGCTTGATTATTGAAAATTTTTGTATAAACAAAAAAAACAAGATCAAAAGCAAAAACAAAAATGAAAAGCTCCTGACTTGAAAACTATAAAAATTACATTTAAAATCTGAGATCACGATTTAGAAGTAAAGAAAAATCAAGCTGAAAAGTTTGCCAAAGATGGTCATCCATTAAAAGTTATGTTAGTATTAAGAGGAAGAGAAAATCATTACGAAGATATTGCAACACAAAAAATTGAAACTTTTATTTCAATGTTAGAAGATTTTTACAAAATTGATAAAAAATTAGTTAAAGCATGAAGTAATTTTATTGTAATGCTATTACCTAAATAAAAATATTATATTTTAATTTTAAAACTATGACTTTAAAAACTAGAAGCTGAGTTAAAAAAAGAGTTAAAGTTACTGCTAAAGGTAAATTTAAACTTGCTAAAGCTTGGAAAAGACACTTACTTTCAGATAAAAGTAAAAAAGCAAAATGAAGAAATAAATATGGTTTAGTAGTATCTGCTTCTGAAGCTAGAAAAATTAGACAACAATTACCTTTTGCATAATAAATAAATTTATAACTTATAATTTAAAAATATGGTTAGAGTAAAAAGAGGTGTCATGACTAAAAAAAGACACAAAAAAATATTAAAAGCTGTTAAATGATACAGATTATTAAATTCTAGACAATTTTCTAGAGCAAAAACTGCTTGGATGAAAGCTTGATTAAATTCTTTTATCGGTAGAAAAAGAAAAAAAAGAGATTTCAGAAAATTATGGACAGTTAGAATTAATACTGCTGCAAGACAAGAAGGAACTACTTATTCAAGATTAATAAATGCTATGTATAAAAAATCTGTTAAATTAAATAGAAAAGTTATGTCAAATTTAGCAATTACAAATCCTTCAGTTTTTTCTAAAGTATTAGCTTTTGTAAAATAGTATTTAAAAAAGGAGCTTTCGCTTCTTTTTTTATTTATTAAATTTAAAAATGAAAAAAATAATTATATATTTTGTAAAACTTTATCAAAAATACTTATCACCTGATCATTCAATTTGGGTAAAGTTATTAAATAAACCTCCATATTGCAAACATATTCCTACTTGTAGTGAATACATGATAGAGTCTATTGAAAAAAAATGAGCTTTTATCTGAAGCTTAAAATGAATTGGTAGAATTCTCAGATGTATGCCTTGGAATAAATGATGATATGATCCAGTAGAGAAAGAAAAAAAGTAAAAAAATTTTACTTTTTTGTTTTTTTTCATATAATTTGCAAGCCTTAAAAAAGGAAGGATTAAAAATCCGATATTACCTTTATTATTTAACAAAACTATTATGGCAAAAAGAGGTAAAAAATATAATAAAGCTGTTGAGTTTATCAACGCTGAAATGGCTTATAGCGTAGCTGAAGCTGTTGAATTACTTGAAAAAACAAATACTGTTAAATTTGACCCTACAGTAGAAGTTCACTTCAACTTAAATCTTGATCCAAAATATGCTGATCAAATGATTAGAACTACTATTTCTCTTCCTAATGGAACTGGTAAAACTGTTAAAGTTTGTGCTTTTTCTGATAGTGTTTCTGCTGATGATTTAAAAGCTGCTGGAGCAGTCGTTGCTTGAGGTGAAGACTTGATTAATTCTATTGCTTCTGGAGAAACAGCTCTTGACTTTGATGTTTGTGTGGCTACTCCTTCAATGATGAGACAAATGTGAAAAATAGCTAGAGTTCTTGGTCCAAAAGGTCTTATGCCAAATCCAAAAACTTGAACTGTTTGAGATGATTTAGTTGCTATTGTAAAAGAGATTGCTGCTTGAAAATTTGAATTCAAAACTGATAAACAATGAAATATCCACTCAATTTTTGGTAAATTATCTTTCGGTAAAGATAAATTAGTTGCTAATCTTGAAAAATTCTTATCAGTTGTAAAAGAAGTAAAACCAAGCGGATCAAAAGGTAAATATATAAACTCTGTTTATGTATGTAATGCTATGGGACCTTCTATTAAATTAGATGTTCAAGGATAATTATAAAAAATAAAAATAATCTAGGAAAATTCCTAGATTATTTTTTTATTATTTTATCAAGAGTATAAAGTTTTAAAAGCGAACTAAATCATTTTTGTAGTGATTTTAGTATTTGTGTGGTGATACAACTATCTTCATTTTTACAAAATTCTCAAGATGTACAATTGGTAATAAATAAATCTTCTCATAAACTTGAGAAAATATCATATAGTGAAATTTCTTTTAATTCTTTTTCTATACAAACTCCCCCATTTCTTCATTTTATAGTTTTTATTAGTTTTGCTTTTTCAAAATCATTGATAATTCTTCTTAAAAAAGTTTCACTAATTCATAAATTCTTAGAAATATCTGAGATTTTTACCACTTCTTTTTCAAATTGAGCTAAATATGAAATTGCTTTCAATCAATAATCTCATTTTTTCGATAATTTTATCATCTTTTTTATGGTAATACACTTAAAATATCATCTTTTTTCCCATCTTGTAAGTATTTATGAATGGCATTACGAGTCGCAACCAGTCAAAAAACAGCTGATTTTTGTCTACGAGGAGAAACATCTTCTGCAATAAGTTCTACTATATAATGGTAATCTTTTATTAAGATCTCATCTAAAGTCATTCCAACAATACTTTCTCAAAAAACTGAAGAAGTAGCTGTTGTCACTATAGATGTAATTCATTCAAAACTCCAATCTTTCACTATATTATTTTCTATTTTCAAAAAAACTTCTATCGTATCACTACAACTTCTATTTTCTTCTTTATATCTAATTGTTGGATTTTCCATCTCAAATTTATTTGGTGGAGTTTTTGAATAAAATGTTATTATTTCATTGGTCATGTTTTAACTAAAATTATTATCTAAAACTTCAAAAAACTTATCTATATCTTCTTTAGAATTATAAATATATAAACTCATACGAGCTGAAGACTTTATTCATAAATAATCCATAAATGGCTCAGTGCAATGTTGTCCTGCTCTTAGACAAATATTATTTTCTGCCATTACGTCAGCTATATCTAGAGAATGAACTCAATCAATATAAAATCAAAATACTCAAACTCTAGAGTTTATATCTTTACTTCCGATTAGTTTTAAATGTGGTCTTTTTGCAAATTCCACTAAACTATATTCAACTAATTCTCTTTCTATTTCTTCTACTTTTTCATATCATCCTATATTTTCTATATATTCAAGTGCCTTAAGTAAACTAAGCGCACCCGAAATATTTGGAGTTCCTGGTTCAAACTTGTATGGTAAAGCTCCAGTTTTAAAACACCCCTCTTTTACTTCATTTATAGCTCAACCTCAAGAAAAAATTGGTTTATATTTTTCAAGTAATTCACTTTTTCACCAAATAACTCATAATCAACTGTCAGCCATAACTTTATGTGCTGTAAAAAATAAAAAATCACAATTTAACTTTTTTACATCAACTTTTATATGTGGGAAACTTTGACTAGCATCAACTATTAAAAGAGTATCTTCCCTTTTTAGTTTCCCTACTTTTTCTATATCAAATATTTGTCCTGTGACATTTGAAACTTGAGTGAAGGCAATTACTTTTACTTTTTCATCATATTTTTTTTCAAAATCTTCAAAATCTATTTCAAAGTTGTTAGTAATTTTTACAAACTCAACTTCTATACCAATTTCTTCTTTTAAAATAAGCCAAGGAACAATATTTGAATGATGTTCTACAATTGAAACTAAAACTTTATCTCAGGATTTTAACACTTTATTCAGTCTTAAAGTTTGAGAAATAATATTTAGTGCATAGTTTGAATTATATGTATAAATTATTTCTTTATAATCAGAAGCTCACAAAAAATTTGCAACTTTTTTCTTGCTATCAAAATAGATTTTTTCAGAATTTATAGCAATATCATACAATCATCTATGAATATTTGAGTAACTATTTCCTAAATAATCACAAATCCCTTTAATAACATATTCTGGTTTTTGAGTTGAAGATGTTGAGTCTAAAAATACTAAATCAGGATTATTTTTAAATATTGGAAAATTTTGTCTTAAGTCTTGCATATTATCATTTAATTTTTAAAAAATACCTGATAATTATATGAAAAATGAGAAAAAGGCAAAAGTGTTTTTGATAAAACTTTAAGTTTAAATTATTAATATTTATATATAATTAAATTGTTTAAAAAATATGGGGCTAAAAAGCCCCTTGGATTTAATGTTTAATGAGAAATTAGTTGTTCACCAATTTCTGCAGAAATACAGAATACACAAACTTTATTGTCGTATAAACTTGTATTCTGCTCATCAAGAGCACATCCACAATGATCGCATTTTGGGGTAATTTTTCTAACCCCATCAAGCAAACCATCAAAATCTGTAAAATTCTCCATCTTTTTCTCCCTATAAAAGTTTAGATATTTTGAATTATATATAAAAGAATTTAAAAGCAATTTTTCTAACTTAAAAAAATATTATATTTTTGTCACTTTTTTTGTTATTAATAGTTATAGTTTATGAAATATAAATATATTTCTATTTTATTATTAAATATTTTTTATGAAAAAATTATTATGAACACTTGCTGCATTTACTTTTATTATTTCTCCTAGTTTTGCTAATCTTGAATGAACGGCACAATGAGATATCATGTTTACTACAACAAATATTGAGGAAAAAATTGAATTTTATAAAGACTGAAAAGAACCAACTATATATAAAAGTTTAGAGGAATTATTAAAAAATGAGAAAAATGTTACTACTATAACTGATGGATGTAACAATTGATTTGTTATGTGAACTGGGGCAGCACTTACAATGATGTATTGTGAAGAAATATATGGTGAAAATGGAAATGAAAAATGGCAAAGAACTGATACAAAAGTAACTATATATTGAGATGATGCTAATTATTTTGATAAAAATATTTTTATTAAATTAGATAAAAATACTAAATTAAAATCTGAAGTTGTTACAAAACTAAAATCAGTAGAAAAAGAAAAACTAGAAAAAGCATCTGAGAAAATTTTAACTATGATTGAAAAAGTAAAACTATCAAGAATAGCAAAAAAATGACAAGATATAAAAATAACTCAATTATATTTTATAAAACTCTCAATACAAGAAGCGTTAGCAAGTAAATAAGACATAAAAAAAACTAGGAATATCCTAGTTTTTTTTATTTAAATGAATATTAATTAAATTTTGGTAAATATTCTTTTACATATCTCTCTTCACATTCTTTAATAATTTTTACAGCTTCTTCAACACCAAAAAATCATTCTACTTTCCCAGTTCCTGGTTTTTTCAAATCTTTGTAATGTTCCCAGTAGTAAGTTGTTTCTTTGATGAATTGTTCCCCTAAATCTTCAACAGATTTTATATGATTTGTTCTTTTATCATCATTAATTACAGCAATTACTTTATCATCAACTTCACCTCAATCGATAAATTTCATAATACCGATAACTCTTACTTCAACGAGAGTTCCTGGAATAAGTGGTTCAGTAACATTAACGATTTCAACATCAAGTGGATCATTGTCTAAATCCCAAGTACAAGGAATTGCTCCGTAAGCAAATGGGTAAGAAAGTGAACTAAATCCCACTCTATCAAGTTTTAAAGTTCCTGTTTCAGTAATAATTTCGTATTTATTAATAGAACCAGCATTAATTTCAACAATAGTGTTAATTACCGCTTCAGATTCATCAGCAAAAGCTGGTAAAACATGAAGTAAATTCAGCATATATTTGCTTGGTTTATGATCAATATTTGCCATAATAATTTAAGTTATAGAATAAATTATATATCTAATTTAAGTGCATTACATCATCCTAATGTACTTTGTCTTAATTTTCAAACTTGGTCAAGAAAATCTAAATTCATTCATTCTTGATTTTTTCTTAAACTTTCCTGTCTAGTATATTCTGCATCCCTTTTAGAAGAATCAGCTATATAATCAGCTAATGGTATAGCCATAAAATTTTATTTAAAAAATAAATATTATTTTAAATTTCAAAGTTTTAATTGTGCAATAGATTTGAGTAACATATCTTGAGCTTCGACAAATTTTTCCATATCAATTCTATCTTTAGAATCTTTATATTTTTCCATAGTTTCTATAGCTGAAAGTCTTGCTTTCTCAGCTAAATCAAGATTAACATCAGTTACAGTTACAAGCATGTCAATAAGAATTTTTACGCTTGAATGAGCTACTTCAAGTATTCAACCTCAAATAGCAAAATCTTCTTCTTGTCTCATATTATTTTCATCTGTATGAACTATCCTTAAAACAGATGGCTTCAGAGAAGTAATAAGTGATGAATGGTTATCAAGAACTGTAATCTCTCACATTTTTGTCATAGCAGTAACACTCACCACGCTGTGTGATTTAAAAAGTTTTCAGTTAAATGACAATATTTCTAATTTCATAATAGTTTTTATTATTTATTATCTTTTTCAAAAGCAGCAATTACATCATCAATTGTAGCTTTATACATAAAATATCCTTCTGGAATATGATCAACCTCTCAAGAAATAATTCTTTTAAATCAGTTAACAGTATCAGAAAGTTTTGAATAAACTCATGGAGTACCCGTAAATTGTTCCGCAACAAAGAATGGTTGAGATAAGAATTTTTGAATTCTTCTAGCTCTTCATACAGTTTGTTTATCTTCTTCGGATAATTCATCCATACCTAGGATAGCAATAATATCTTGTAATTCTTTATATTTTTGTAATATTCTTTGAACTTCTCTGGCAATATTATAGTGTTCTTCCCCAACTACTAATGGGTCTAATACCGTAGAAGTTGAATCAAGAGGATCAACAGCTGGATAAATACCAAGTTCTGCTATAGATCTGTTTAATACGATAGTTGAGTCAAGGTGAGCAAACGTAGCAGCTGGAGCAGGATCAGTAAGATCATCTGCTGGAACATAAACTGCTTGTACAGAAGTGATAGAACCATCTTTAGTTGATGTAATTCTTTCTTGTAATGCTCACATGTCAGTAGCTAGAGTTGGTTGATATCAAACGGCAGATGGAATTCTTCAAAGTAAAGCTGAAATTTCACTTCAAGCCTGTGTAAATCTGAATATATTATCAACGAAAAGTAAAACATCTCTTTTTTCTCTATCTCTGAAATGTTCAGCCATAGTTAATCATGTCAAGGCAACTCTCGCTCTTGGTCCTGGAGCCTCGTTCATTTGTCCAAATACCATGGCAGTTTTATCAATAACTCCAGAATCTTTCATTTCATGATATAAATCATTTCATTCTCTTGTTCTTTCTCAAACTCAAGCAACTACTGAATATCATCCATGTTCTGATGCGATATTGTGTATTAATTCTTGCATGATAACAGTTTTACCTACTCATGCTCAACCAAAAAGTCAAACTTTACCTCATTTTAACATTGGAGCAATTAAGTCAACTACTTTAATACCAGTCTCAAAAACTTCAGCTTTTGTAGTTAATTCTGAGAATTTTGGAGCTTCTCTATGGATTGGATCATAAAATTCTGTTTTTGGTTTTTCACCTCCATCGATTGGATTTCCAAGTACATTAAACATTCTTCCCAGTACTTTTTCTCCTACTGGAACTCTAATTGGGTATTCAGTAGCGGTTACTTCCATACCTCTTTTTAAACCATCAACTGGATTCATGGCAATCGTTCTCACAACACCATCACCAAGTTGTTGTTGAACTTCTAAAACGATTACTTCGTTTCCAGATTTTACTTCAACAGCATCATAAATAGATGGAACATATCCATTCCCAAATTCTACATCGATAACTACTCAAACGATTTTCGTAATTTTTCAAGTATGCATAAAATATTAAGTTAAAAAATTAAATTTTTTGTTTAATTTGTTAAGAATTAAAAGTTATAAATTATCAGCACTTCACAACTTTTAACTCTTAACTTTTTCTGTCCATTGCAACATTTGAAAGCCTATCAGCTTCTTTATTTTGTTCTCTTGGTATCCAGGTATAGCGAATTTGGATATTACATTCAGAAATAAGTTGTTTTATCTCTGAATGTAATATTTTTAATTCATCTTTTTTTATTTTCCGAATTCCGGAAAGTTGTTTTATCACGAGATCACTATCGGCATAGAGTTCAACTTCAGTAGCACCAAGTTCGATACATCTTTTAATTCCTAGGAATGCTGCCGTATACTCAGCTTCATTATTGGTTTTAATTCCAAGATATTTGTATCTTTTCTCTTCAAATCCGTTTTCATCTGTGATATACACTCCGATTCCAGATTCTCCAGGATTTCCTCTACTTCATCAATCTGTATATACTTTTAGTTTCATGATATAACAATAATTTTTTATTCTTTCATACTTTCTACTCCAGAAACGATTTCAGAAACTTCTTTCGTAATCGCTGCTTGACGAGCTTTATTATAAGCAAGTGTCAATTTTGAAGCATATTTATTGGCATTATCTTTTGCATTTTTCATGGCAATCATACGAGATGAGTGTTCTGAAGCTTTTGCTTCGATTAATGTATCAAAAAACATAGAATCAATCAGCATTGGTAAAAGTTCATTTAACACTTCTGCTTTACTTGGTTCGATAGTATAATCAGATTTTTTTGTATCTTTTTTGAGATATTCTTTATCTTCATAATAGTCTTCTCAAAACACTTGTTTAAAATACATTTCAATTCCAACTTTTGTCAGAGGTAAAAACTCTCTGGCAACTGGAACTTGTTTAATAGTATTTACATAGTGGTTATAGAAAAGTTTGATTTTGGAATATTCTGGTGTCAAAAATTTTTCTTGAATCAGTCTTGATATTGATTTTGCAAAAAGTAAATCAATATTATCACTAAACTCACTAGAGAAATCAGCAATTAACATATTTCCAGTTCTTCCAACAAATTGAGATCATCTCTTTCAAACAGCAATAAAATCAATTTTTTCAGTTGGATGTTCTTTCATATACGCATTTACTTTTTTCATCACATTGATGTTATATCCTCAACAAAGTCCTTTGTTTGATGTAATAATAACAGCTAGAGTTTTTCATCACTCGTGTTTCTTAAAAAATTTCGAATCATTTAAAGAATCAGAAATACTTAAAAATACTTCAAGCACAGATCTAATATATGCTTTTTTTTCTAAAGCTAAATCTTGAGCTTTTTTCATCTTTACAGTTGAAATAAGTTCCATAGCTTTCGTAATTTTTCAAGTATTTTTAATCGATTTGATTCTTCTTTTAATCTCTTTTCAATTTGCCATAACGGTAAAATTATTTATTTAATTCAACTATTTTATTAATTACTTCAATTAATTTTTTTTCTGTATCTTCTTTGATTTCTTTATCTTTTGCAATTGCTTCTAAAACAGTTTTTTCTTCATCAAGTGCTAAGTATAATTCTTTTTCAACTTTTCTAATTTTTGAAACATCAACTGCATCTAAATATCCTTTTGATCAAGCATAAATAGAAGCGACTTGTTTTTCAACTGTTATTGGTTCAAAAACTCATTGTTTTAAAAGTTCCATCATTCTTTTACCTCTTTCAAGTTGTTTTCTAGTTGAAGCATCTAAGTCAGATGCAAATTGTGAAAATGCTGCTAATTCTCTATATTGAGCTAAATCTAGTTTTAAAGTACCTGAAACTTTTTTCATGGCTTTAATTTGAGCAGACCCTCAAACTCTTGAAACTGACAATCATACGTTAATAGCAGGTTTTTGACCAGCATTAAATAAGTCAGATTCAAGGAAAATTTGACCGTCAGTAATAGAAATTACGTTTGTTGGAACATAAGCAGAAACATCTCAAGCTTGTGTTTCAATAATTGGTAGAGCAGTCATTGATCCAGCACCTAATTCATCATTTAATTTTGAAGCTCTTTCAAGTAATCTTGAGTGAAGATAAAATACATCCCCTGGATATGCTTCTCTTCCTGGTGGTCTTCTTAAAAGTAATGACATTTCTCTATAAGCATTTGCTTGTTTAGTTAAATCATCATAAACTATTAAAGAATGTTTACCATTAAACATGAAATATTCAGCCATAGCACATCCAGCATATGGAGCTAAATATTGCATAGAAGCAGGATCAGAAGCTCATGCGGAAACTACGATAGTATAGTCCATAGCTCATCTATTTCTTAATTCTTCTACTACTCTAGCAATTTTTCACTCTTTTTGTCCTATAGCAACATATACACAAATAACATTTTGACCTTTTTGGTTTACGATAGCATCAATAGCAACTTGAGTTTTCCCAGTTTGTCTATCTCAGATAATTAATTCTCTTTGCCCTCTTCATACAGGAACTAAAGCATCTAACGCTTTAATACCAGTTTGCATTGGTTCATGAACTGATTTTCTATCCATTACTCAAGTAGCAACTCTTTCAATTGGATAAAATTCTTTTGATTTTACATCACCAAGTCCGTCAATAGGATTTCAAAGAGAGTCAACTACTCTTCCGATAAGCCCTTCACCAACTGGAACTTCTAAAGTTCTTCATGTACATTTTGCTGTTTGTCATTCTTTAATTTTATTAAATCCAGTTAAAACTACAACTCATACATAGTGTTCTTCAAGATTTAAAGCAATTCAAACTCATCCTGATTCAAATTCAACTAATTCATTGTAAGCAACATTTCTAAGACCAGAAACTTTCGCTACTCAGTCTCACAAATAAAATACTTCTCAAACATTCTCCATTGAAGGAGTAGAATCAAGAGTATCGATTTGTTTTTCAATGTCACTTATAATTCCATTTAATAAGTCATTTGACATATATAAATTTTTTATAAATATAAAAATAATTAACCCATCAGTCCTTCAGACAGCTTCCCTTAAATCTAAGGGGAGCAATTACGAAAATCTTTTCCTTATTTTCCCCTCCATTAGAATTAAGGGAGGGATAGGGTGGGTTATTTTAATAAATTTTGAAATCTGTTATAACTTAAATCAAACATATTATCGTTATAAAAAACTCTCATTCATCCTTGTAAATTTTGATTTTTTGTAAATTCAATTTGTGTTAATTGAAGATTCAATCAAAATAATTTTTTAAAACTTTCAAGAGCTTTATCCTCTACATAATTTAAAGCATCAGCACCAAAATCAAAATATTCTACTTTATAAATATCTTTTCCATCAACTATCTTGTGATATTCTTTAGTACCTCTGTTTCATAAAGATTTCTTTAAGGAACTTAAAAGCTTTAATTTTTTATTAAGAGCTACTAACTCTTTTTTATCTAAATTCGTAATATTCATAATCATTTTTTATTACTATTTAATAGAAGATAATTCAGTTTCTATAAAATCTTTATTCACTTTCTCTCTAGAAAAAAGCTTTGCGTTAAATTTTAAAATTAAATCAATAGATTTTGCTTTTACGTCATTTAACATTGTTTCTTTCTCTTTTGCAATCTCGCTTAAAGCTGAATTTTTTATACTTGCAGCCTCTAATATTGCAGAATCTTTAATAACTTGAGCTTCTTTTTTTGCAATTTCAGTTGCATCTTTTCTAATAGTTGCAGCATCTGTTCTTGCCTCAGCAAGTAGCGCTTCTTTAGCTTCTACTGCTTCTTTATTAAGCTTCTCAATATTATTATAATCTGTTTCTAGTTTTTTTCTTTTTTCAGCCTCTTTATCAAGATAAACCAAGTAAGGTTTAAAAACAAAACGATTTAAAACCCATAATATTAAAACTAATATTATAGTTTGAATTACGAGTGTTTCTAATGTAAAGAACTGGAAGTCGTGTAATCCTTCTGTCATAATTATTGTTTTGTTGTAAATAAAATAAAATTACATAGCAAATCAGATAATTAAAGCAATAACTAATGCGTAGATTGCAACTGCTTCAGCTAATGCAATACATAAAATTGCTAAACCTTGGATTTTACCAGCAGCTTCTGGGTTTCTACCAAGAGCTTCTAGCGCACCTTTACCAATTAAACCAATACCAAAACCAGGACCAATTGCCCCTAATCAAATAGCTAAAGCCATTGCTAATTCTTTTAATTCCATAATCTCTTATGTTAAAATATAAAATATAAATGAAAATCTTGGATGAGTTTTGCTTCATCCAAAACTTCACATATATACTTTATTTTAATGATGTTCTTTACTTTGGTTGAAGTATGATATCATCAGCATGTAAAATACTGCTGCTTGGATAAATGCTACAAAGACTTCAAAGAACCAAAATGGGATAGATATAAGTCTTCCTACTTCAAAAAGTGAAGCACTCATAAGAACTCATAAATAGGTAATAACTCAGATAAGAATTACTCCGGCAAAGATATTCCCAAAAAGTCTCAGAGAAAGAGATGCTACCGTTGATGGAACTGACACTAAGTGTAACCATCCAACAAATACATTAATACATTTTTCCGTTAAGTTATTTCCTGAAAAGTTAAATAAATATCATTTTGCGGCTCCTCATACTCCAGATGATTTTATAGCGATCCCGAGAAAAGTAACCACAGTAATCAGTCCAAGTACTAAAGTAGTATTGAGATCACTATTGATTGGTCTTACATAATGAAGTATAGTAGGAGAAATCGAAGTCCCTACCCAGTCAATAAGTAATCCGAAAAGATTTCCAAAAAGTATCACTACAAAAAATCATGCTACTAAAGGAAACGCTGCTCTTGAAAATTTTTTATCATGATGAAACGAATCGGTCATATTTTTATCCAATCCTGATATAATATTCAAAAGTGCTGTTTTTAATCTTGAAGTTTCTTTTTTTAATGCTCTATTGGCAAAAAAAGCAAAAATAACTACAAATATCAAAAATACAAAAGTGGCAATATTCGTATTACTAATTGGACCATATACGGTTTCTCATTGAATTTTTGGAATATGTGGTCATGCATGTTGTTCGGTTTGAACTTCTTTATTTTCCATTGGTGTCATCTTTTGTTTGTTTAGAAATAGTATCAAATTCTTTTTGTATTCTCTTGATTTCTCGAAAGAGAATAATGATAAGTGGTATTACTGAAGCCACCACTGACCAAATTAAAAATTGCCCTTTATTTCAAAAAAGCGCCCCGAGTATAACTGCAAAAAGTAAAAAAGCAAATAAATTTGCTAAAATCATAATAGAAATGCGAATAAAATTTTTATACATAAAAATAATTTATAATTTATATTTAATTTTATTGTATTTTTATTTTAAAAATGTAAATTATAATTTTAATTTTTTATATAAATAGCTTATTTTAAAACAAAAAATTGATTATTTTTAGAAAATAACTATATTAAACTCAAATATTTATTAATAAATAAATTTATGCAAAATATATATTCTCTTAAAATTTTTAATTGATTAGAAAAAGAAACTATTGATTATATAGTAAATAATTCAGCTAAAGAAAAATTTTCATTTTGAGAAAAAATAATATCACAATGAGAAGAATCAAATTGAAAATGATATATTATATTATCTTGAGAAGTAGAAGTTGAAATATGATGAAAAAAAGTAGCAAAACTTTGAGATTGAGAAATTTTTTGAGAAATAGCTTTGTTAAATGAAGAAGAAAGAACTGCTACTATAAAAGCAATTTCAGATGTAGAAACAATTGTTTTATCTCAAGATACATTAATTGAAATGATTAATAATTGAAATGAAACTATAAATAAAGATATCATGAATAGATTAGAACAAAATTTAAAAAATAATTACTAAAAATGGAAAATAAAGACAAAATCATAAAAAATTTACTTGAAAAATGAGTTTCAAGAATTATTGATAAAGAAAGTTTAGAAAAAAAATTAAAATCAGGAAAAAAATTAAAAGTAAAATTTTGAATAGACCCAACCGGAACACAAGTTCATATATGACATGCTGTTCCTATATTAAAACTAAGAGAATTTCAAAAACTCTGACATGAAATCATTATTCTTATCTGAGATTCAACAGCACAAGTTGGAGATACTTCTGATAAAAATGCAGAAAGACCAATGTTAAAAAGAGAAGAAACTAGAAAGAATGCGGAAAATTATGTAAATCAATTTGCTAAAATTATTGATATAAATAATGTAAGAATTTATTATAATTCTGAGGGGTTGGATAAAGTAAATTTCAACTGAGTTGGAGAACTTGCAAAACTTTTTTCTGTTGCAGAAATGCTTGATAGAGACAATTTCTCAAAAAGATTTAAAGAGTGATTAAGAATTTCTTTGCAAGAATTTTTATATCCAATCATGCAATGATATGATAGTTATTGTTTAGAAGCAGATGTAGAACTTTGAGGAAATGATCAATATTTCAATCTATTAGCTGGAAGAAAAATACAAGAAGCTTTAGGACAAGAAAAACAAGATATTATGATGTTTAACCTTATAGAAGGAACTGATGGAAGAAAAATGAGTAAAACATATGGAAATTTTATATGACTTAATTTTTCAGCAAATGATATGTTTGTAAAACTCATGGAAATAAACGACGATTTGATAATGAAATATTTTGAACATTGTACTGATCTGTATATAGATGAAATTGAAGTTTATAAAAAAAGACTTGAATCTTGAGAAAATCCAAGAAACGTAAAAATTGATTTAGCCAAAGAAATAGTAAAACTTTATCATGGAGAACAAGCTTCAATTGAAGCACATGCTTATTTTGAAAGAGTTTTAAAAGAATGAATTGTTCCTGATGAAAAAGATATTGAGAAAATGGATATTAAGTCAGAAACTTGAGAATTACCAATCGTTACTATTTTAGTAAAATCTGGAATGTGTAATAATTCTTCTGAAGCAAGAAACGCACTTTCTGGAAACTCAGTAAAAGTAAATAATGAAGTACAAAGTGATCCAAAGTTTATAATAAAACTTGATAAAAAAAACTATACACTTCTACAAGTTGGAAAGAAAAAATTTAAAATGGTTAGATAAAAACTTCCTGAAAAATTTCAGGAAGTTTTTTGATTTTTTATCAAAAAATTGACACATAAAAAAAAAGAATATAATCAGCAAGTTTCCTAAAATTAAAAAATATGAAAATTGTTGTATTATATAGAAGTTACGCTATTCCTCCTCCCTACAAAAAATAATATAAATTTGTATTATTTTATTTTGTAAATTTTAAAATCATGGAAGTAACTTTCTTAAGTGCAGCATTGTCACTTTTTTTTCTTTTAACAACTAGTGTTTTCACTTATATTTTATCTAAAAAGATAAATTTCCCATATACTGTTTTACTTTTAATTGTTGGATTACTATTAATTCCATTGTCAAAAATAGAATTTTTCTGATTCATTAATCATTTTGAATTAACGCCAGATATACTTTTTTATGTATTCTTACCAATTTTGCTGTTTGAATCAGCTTATAATATGAAT
This sequence comes from Patescibacteria group bacterium, assembly GCA_047637875.1. Classification (GTDB taxonomy): domain Bacteria; phylum Patescibacteriota; class Gracilibacteria; order BD1-5; family UBA6164; genus UBA7396. The sequence goes on along the minus strand of JBLJBH010000038.1, from coordinate 59,999 downwards.
TATAGACAAGTTATAAAAAACTGGAAATCTATAAGCTGACTTGCAATTTTTGGGCTTTTAATTTCTGCAGTTTTAATAGCGATTTGAATGTATTTCATATTTCCATTATTATGACTAAGTATACCTTTTTTAGTTTGTTTACTTTTCTGAAGTCTTATTTCTGCTACTGACCCTGTTGCTGTTTTATCAATATTTAAAAGTATATGAGCTCCTAGAAGATTAACACTAATTTTTGAATGAGAAAGTTTATTTAATGACTGAACTTCTTTAGCACTTTTTCTAGTAATTTTAGGAATTATTTTAAGTTGAGATTTAAACTTTTGAACTTATATAGAATGATTTAGCTCATTTTCTTCAATGATGATAGGTTGAATATTATTTTGAAGTTTAACTTGAGTTTTATTTTCAAAAATTATATGAAAAGTTAAAAATAATGAAATGGTTGAAATAACATTAACTATGATTTTAGCTCACGTAACTTTTATCTTATCAGAAGTTATTTCTCATCATGTTCATATATGATGATTTGATTTAAAAATATCTTGAGTAATAGCTACTTCTGTTGCCTGAATAATTATTTGAAATTATGGTAGATACAAGATCTCCCCAAAAGTAGAAGCACATATGAATCAATTTTGGGAATTTTTTGCGTTTATTGCTAACTCACTAGTTTTTATTTTAATGTGACTAATTTTATCACACATAAAAGTAGATTTTACTTCATTTATTTTACCAATATTTGTTGTAATTCTTGTTGTTATGATTTCAAGAGCAATAAGTGTTTATACTCCAATTTGGGTAATAAATAAATTCAAGATGGAAGAATATATTCCTAATTCTTGGCAACATCTTTTATCTTGGTGAAGTTTAAGATGAGCTTTAGCTTTAATGATGGTTTTAATGGTTCCTGATAATTTAACACTTCCAAACTGGACTTTAAATTTTTCTATAAAAGATTTCTTAACAGTTATAACTATTTGAAGTATAATGTTTACACTTTTTATAAAAGCTACAACTATTGGCTTTATGATGAGAAAATTATGAACAACAAAACTTCATGAACTTGAACAATTTGAAGAACAAGAATGAAAAATACTTTCATATCTTAAAATGCTTGAAAAACTTGATAATTTATACCAAAAAAATTATTTAACTATAAGTGAAGTAAATAATCTAAAAAATAAATATGAAACTGAACTTAAAAAAGCAGTTGAAAGCGTAAAACAATTAATAAACTCTCTATGAGTTGAAAATGGAAATAATCTGATTAGAAGAGCATTATCACTTCATGCACTTTGAATAGAAAAACAATATTTAAGAGATTTATTTGCTTACAATGAAATTGAAGAAAAAAACTTTAAATATATTTTAAATAAAATAAATAGACAAATAGAAAGACTTGAGTCAGGAAAACCACAATTAAAAGATATAGCTGAAGATAAAATTGAATATGATCTTTTCCAAAAAATAGTTGTATTTTTTGGAAAAGAAGAACATACTTTTGTTGATAGTTATGTAACAAATAGAACAAAAGCAATTATAACAAGAAAAGTTATAAAAGAACTTAAAAAATTATCTGAAATTGATTTTTGATTTGATAAAAAAATGTTTGATGAAGTTATTTCTTTATATGAAAAATTCAACAAAGTTGCAAATGAGAAAAAAGATATGATTTTTGAAGAAAATAAAAGCGCAATATCTGTTGTTGAATGAAAACTTGTTGATAAATCACTTTTAAAACTTGAAGAAAATGTTATAAAAGATTTATTCTCAAAAGAAATAATTACTCCAAAACTTTATATAAAATTTTCTGATGAAATAGAAATGTGAATTTTAAAAGATATAAAATCTATTTGATAAAACTTACTTTAAAGTAAGTTTTTTTATTCTTTAGTTGATTTTTAAAATAAAACACATATATTTAAAAAAATATTATTTTTAAAAAAATATGAAGAGTATAGATTTAACTAAATTATTTGGTTCAAAAACTAGAACAAAGCTTTTAGAAAAATTTTTTTTAGAATATGAATCTTGAAATAATGACTGATTTCATATGAGAGCTTTATCTCGTGATCTGGAAGAGCAAATCAATTCTATAAAGAGAGAACTAGATAGTTTAGAAGAATTAAATATTTTAAAAAGCAGAGAAGAAGCAAAAAAGAAATTTTTTTATTTAAACAAAAATTTTTTATTATTAGAAGAATTTAAAAATATTTTTCTAAAAACGTATAATCCTTATGAAAGTATTAAAAAATTTTTTAAGTGAGAAGACTTTCTTGATTTAATAATTATAAATGAAGAATTATCAAAAAGACTTGTAGGAAATACAAATAATATAGTTGATATATTTCTAATATGAGAAATGAATAAAATTGCTTTTAATGATTTCTTAGCTAAAACTTTTTTTAATAGAAAAATTAAATATGCTATTATAACAAAAGATGATTTTCAAAAAAGACTTGAGTATAATGATAAACTTATTTTCAATATAATAAAACAAAAATGAAATATATTCTTAAAAGATAATATTTGAATAGATAATTTTATAAAATAAAATTTTGCTTTAAAAAGAAAAATATGATACCATTTATTGGTATTATTTTTTTAATTTAATTTTATGAATAGAAACAAAATATATTCAAGCTTATTAATTACTAGTTTAATAATAAATTTAAGTTGAAGTTTTTTTATAAACTCCTCTTTTGCAGAAAATAATTTAGTAGAAAAATCAATTGAAAATAAAAAAAATTGATTATCTTCTTTGAAAAAAGACTATAAAGATAATTCTATCCAAAGTTCGGTAAATAATGAAGATTTAGCATATATTGAATGAGATTTAATCATTAAATATAAAAAATGAAAAGAAAAATCTTTTGATAAAAAATTATCAAGTTTAAAAAAAGATTGATTTGAAGTTAATTCAAAAAAACTTGATAATGAAATACAAATGTTAAGAGCGTCAAATAAAACAACTAAACAATTAATAAATGAATTAAAAAATGATTCTAACATAGAATATGTTCAACCAAATTTTATCTACAAAACTCAAAGCTTTTCAGCAAATGATGAGTTTTATAACAATTTATGGTGACTTGAAAATAATTGACAAAATATTAACTGAATTAATTGAGTTGAAAATATTGATATTGACTGGAATTTAGCTATGAATGTTTTCTCTTGAAGTACTGCTTGAACAGGAAATATAGTTGCAGTTATTGATACTTGAATAAATTATAATCACCTAGATTTAAAAAATAAATTATGGGATGGAAATAATTGTTTAAGTGAAAATGGTAGCTTATTATGAGGATGTAAATATTGATATGATTTTCATGATGGTGACAAAGATCCTATGGATACTCACTGACACTGAACACATGTATCTGGAACTATAGCTGCAGAATTAGATAATATTTGAATAGTTTGAGTTAATCCAAATACAAAAATAATGGCAATAAAATGAATTTGAGCAACTTGAACAACTGCAAATCTTGTTAAATCAATAAATTTTGCAAGAAATAATCAAGCTAAAATTATAAATGCTAGTTGGTGAGGTTATTATTTAAATTGACAAACATGTAACCCTTGAGATAATCCTTTTTTTGATTTTTCTTTATATAATGCTATAAATGACTTTAAAAGTGTTTGATGATTATTTATTGCAGCTGCTTGAAATGGAACAAAAAATCATGAAGATCCTACAAATAGATTTTTCCCAGCTTGATTTTGAGAAGATTTTAGTTGTTGAAATTTATCAGTTCCCTGACTTGATAATATTATATCTGTTGCATCGATAGATAATACTTGAGGCATATCTTATTTTTCAGATTATTGAAGTGGAAGCGTACATATTTGAGCTCCATGAAGTGATATTTTATCAACTTATATAGATAATTCTTGAGTTGATATTTTAGATTGAAGTTTATACTCTTATTCATCTACTTGATTAGTATTACCAGATTATTTGACTTGAGCTGTTTGAAATTGGTGAATAGGTGATACTTTACGGCCTTGAGTATATTATGATATTTACCCAGATATGAATAATCCATATGCTCAAAATAGTAATTTTAAAGTTGACTCTATAAATTTTGACTTATCATCATTACCTCTTTGAAATAAACTTTATATAAAATATCTTACAGAATGTAAATTACCTACAAATAATAATTGAGCCGATTATTTAAGACTTCTTTTTTCAAAGGATTGAGGAAATACGTATGAAGAAATAACTAGATATAATGGAAATTGAGATAGTTTTAAAGTTGATAGTTTCGAAATAACTGATGAATACAAAACATCAAATTTTAAATTTAGATTTAATTGGGTATCATGAAATGATTTAAATGTAGCAGAATGATGTAATGTAAGCCCTAATATTTATATGTATTATATGAGAAATCATTTATATCAATTTTCAAATTGAACATCTATGGCAACTCCTCATGTTACTTGATTAGCAAGTTTAGCTTGGAATTATAGACAAGATTTGAATTATTTAGATATAAAAAATGCTATTTTAAATTCTTGAGATGATATGACTTCTTTAAACTGAAAAACAATCACCTGAAAAAAAATTAATGTACATTCTACTCTACAAAATTTAGCTAAAGTAGAAAATATAAATAATATAAAAATTTATACTGATAATACTAAACAACAAGAAATAACAACTTTATCAAAAACTTCTACACCTTATATTGAATGGTCAGATGATACAAATCCATATATTTTTAGTTGATATATTTTAAATGTAAAAAATTGAAGTTGAGAAACTTTACTTACTGAAAATACTCAAAATAAATTCTTAACTTGAGTAAATATAAATAAAACTTGATTTTATAACTTCTGAGTTTATACACAATTATTAAATAATAGTACTTGATGATTAATTTCTTCTCAAAACATTTATTTTGATTTAAATCCAGATTGAGAATTAAATTTTTTAAGTTGAGCTTACACAAATAACCCTATAACAAAAATAAATTTTTCATCAACTAAAACTTGAACTTATTTAATTAGTTGAGATATATTATCATCAATAACTTGAAGTTTAATTTCTCAAGAAACATTAGATATAAATATAAATAGTGATGATTGAATAAAAAATATTTCAGTAAAAATAACTGATGAAAATGAAAATACAAAAACATTAACTGGAAGTATTATTTTAGATACAACAAATCCAGTTTTTGAAGACATTAATATAGAAAATAACGATAAATTTTCTTCTGGAACTATTATAGTTTCGGGGAAAGTAAATGAATTAAATAATGATATTTTAACTATAAATTCACAAAATGTTTCTTTAAATACAAATGGAACTTTTTCTAAAGAAATTAATTTAATACCTTGAATAAATAATATAATTTTTAATACTATAGATAAAGCTTGAAATACTGGAAGTGTTTCAAAAGAAATTATTCGTATTTGAAAATCCCCTATAGTAAATAGCGAATTATCTTTTTGAAAATTAAAATTTAATTTAATTAAAGAATTTATCTGAACTTGAGTAATACTTTATGGAACTTGAGATTTAAACAATACTTTAACTTGATGAACACAAACTACAGAAAGTTTAGAGATATCAGTTTTACCTGAAACTACTTATTATTATAAAGCTTATTTTGTTAATAATTGATTTGAATCATTAACATCAAATACTTGAAGTTTTAAAACTCCATTTTTTCTAGAATCAAATATTTCTTGAGAATATAGTTTAACTTGAACTACAAATATAGTAGATGCAACAAGTTCTTGAGTAGTTTTTACTCAAACTTGAGTAATTATTTTAAAAACAGATAATAGTAATTATATAAAAATAAATACTAATTGATTAGAAATAAAAACCCAAAGTTGAAGCTGGGATTGAGTGATTAAATCTCCAGAAAAAGTTACATCTAGTTGAACTTTAAATATAAACTGATATACAAGAATAAATAATTTAACTTTTAAAATATGATCTGATAAAGATAATTTAATTTTTTCTTGATGAAAAGTTGAAGTAAGTTTAAATATTTGAAGTATTTATAATTGAAAAACTTTAAAAATTTATAGATCTTGAGATAACCAAAAAAGCTTTGAATTCTTAACAAGTTGTATTGTAAGTAACTCTATTTGTAAATTTGAAACTACAAAATTTTCTCATTTTGCTTTTATGCAAGAAGTTCCTAAAACTACAAATAATTCATCATCTTGATGAGGAGGTTGAGGAGGATGATGAAGTTTTTATATTCAACCAACTCAAAATAATACTATTCAAGAAAATAAAATAACAACTAATGAAAAGAAAGTAATAAAAAAAGAAGTTATTGAATATAATTGATATGCTTTAGTAAGATATGATTGATATGGTTTAAGTAAAAAAGTTGAGAAAATTTCAAAAGCTATAATAAACTATAAAAAATTAGATGAAAATTTTAAGAAAAATTTTGTAAATAATTTAAATAATTTTTTAATTGCAAAATATGAATTAAATAATTCTAAAGAAAAAACAACTAAATTGAAAAATAATTATAATAAACAAGTTATTTTACTAAAAAATTCTATTAAGAAATTAAACCAAGAATTAAAAAAGAAAAAATAAAACACTGATTTATCAGTGTTTTATTTTATAATAAGCCAAAATTCAAATCATAGCAGCATTATCCATGCAGTATAAATTTTTAATTGGATGGATAAATTCTAAATTATTTTCCAAAGCTAAAATTTTAATTTTATTTTTTAAATCTTCATTTGCACTTACTCCTCCAGCAAGCATAATAGTATTAACTTTTCTTTCTAAGGCTCAAGAAATGAGTTTATATGCTAAAACTTCATTTACAGCATTTTGAAACTCATATGAGATTTCTCTTTTATCTTCTAAAGTTAACTGAGAATTTTCTATAATTCTTTTATCAACTTCTCTTTTTACTGCTGATTTAAGTCAAGAAAATGAAAAATTAAATTCATCTTTTTTTAACCAAACTCTAGGAAATAATTCTTTGATATTTTTATTTTCATACTCATTTGCAAGTTTTGAAATTATTGGACCTCAGGGATACCCAAGTCACATCATTTTTGCAACTTTATCATAACTTTCCCCTGCTGCATCATCTTGCGAATTTCATATTTTTTCTAAACTCCACATTGAATTCATAAAATAAATATCATTATGTCAACCCGAAACTGTTAAACAAACAAGTGGAAAATTTATATTTTCCTTTTTTCTTTCTAAAAAATTAGAAAAAATATGTCACTCTATATGATTTAATTCTAAAACTGGTTTATTTAATATTCTTCAAAGAGTCCTAGCAATTGTAATTCAAGTTAAAAGAGAAGGAATAAGTCAAGGATGACTTGTAACAGCGATGTAATCAATTTCTTCTAATTTAGTATTTGATGAGCTTAAAACATTTTCAAGTACTTCAAAAATAGCATTTGCGTGCTCTCTTGCTGCAACTTCTGGAACAACTCAACCTGTTTGTGAGTGAATTTTTATTTGACTTTTTGTATCAAGAGATAACAATTTATCATCTTGAAATATGGCAAGTGATGTATCATCACAACTTGTTTCTATAGCTAAAATCTTCATTTTAAATTATTTTTTTTCTTTTTAATAAAATTAAAGCTCACAATATAAAAATAAAAATCAATGATAAACTCAAAATTATGTGAGTTTTTACATCGTATTTTTTTATATCCTGGGCATTTGCAGTTTGTATTATATCTATTTTATTATTTTTGGTAATTTTATTTTCAACTTGTGTATTTTTTGGCTTTTCTTTGAGTATTTTTCAAGTAACTTCAATTATAAAAAAACTAATATCTTCATTTTTTCCATCAGTTATTTTTAGAGAAATAATATGTTTTCAAACTCAAAATTTATAACTGGCTGGATTTTTTTTATCAAAAGTTTTTCCATTTCCAAAATCCCAAAAATATTTTAATTTTTCTCACAAACTCTGACTTCAATCAAGATTTACACTACATTCTAAAACTCAAAAACAAACAAGTTTATTATCTTTAAAAGTCTTATTTGAAGTTAATTTTCACTGCAAAGTTATAATTGATTTTGGCTCTAAATAAAGTTTTTCTTGTTTTGTAGAATTTTTTGAAGAATTTATATATTCTAAATAATCACTATCAATTTCTAAACTAGATTTTTTAGGTAATTCATACAAATTATCTTCTCAAAAATTCAGAAAAGTTTTCAGTTCAAATTCTCAGATATTTGGCTCTTTTATATAAAATTCATAACTTCAAGATTTATCTGATTTTGTTTCGTATATGTTATTTGAAGCAAAAGATTTTTGGTAAAATAAATTCAAAAAACTAAAATCATCCTCAATTTTCTCATCAAGTTTAAAAATTATTTTTGTGTTTGGAATTGTTGTTCCATAAATTTTTACTCAAGATTTTTGTTTTGAGATTTTTTGATAAAATGATTTCTCTACTAGTTCAAAAAGTTTTTGTTTTTTCTCTTCACGTGATAAATCTTTTTTCATCAAATCATCTATTGCATCAAAACTCTCATCAAAAGAAACTATTTTTTTATCTCAAGAAAGATAATTTATTTCATAAATATTTTTATTTTTTTGTTTTTTTACAGTTTTTATTTGATCTAAATTCAATTCTTTAGTCAAAATAAATCATTCTGGAATAGAAAAATCAAAAGATAAATTATCAATTAATGTATCAAAACAAAATAAATTAACTTCTTCTTTTCAGGAATTATTTATACTTATTTTTGTATCAAATTTATAAAATTTTTGTTTTTGATTTGGTTTTAAAATAAAAGTTTCTTTAAAAATAAAAGCTTTACTTCAGCCAGGAACTATATCATCTAAACTACAATTTTTTAGATCAATTTCTTCATCTCAAAAATTTTGCAATTCAATAAATTCCAAATTTTCAGCTCAAATAGGATTTGGAGAAACTTTTATGATTTTTAAAGTGTAATTTTGCAAATTTTCTCATGTATTTATATTTATTTTTTCTTCTCATAATTCTTTATCTATTTCATCTTCTAAATCTTCTTTGGTAGTTTCTTTTTCCTCAATTTCTGATAAAATTTGTTCAACTTTTTTATTTGAAAAATATAGATAACTTTCCTGAAAATTTGCCGGATTATCTTTTTGATAAACCTTTAAAGTTACTTTAAAATCTCATAATCAATATTTTACATATCAAGGATTACATTTTTTGTCAGCTCAAATATCAAAACTTCCACCAGAAAAATCCCATAAACACGCTAACTTTGAATTATTTTGATTATAAATGAGATTTACACTACAATCCTCTTTTTTACAATTATTATTTTCATCAAGTCATGATTGAATAATTATTTCTGGAATCTCAATATTTATAGGATTTGAAATATTAGTATCTGAAACTGAAGAACTTGATGAAACATAAACTATTTTTGTTGGAATTAAAGATTCTTTAAATCACTCATTTTTTACAAAAAAACTTTTTTTAAAAATTTTTCAACTTGATTTCTCTGTAACTTTAAATCTTGTTTCAAAATATCAAATTGGATAAACAATAGTATTTGGATTACATTTACTTTTTTCCTCTTCAAATTCACTAAATCAAAAATCCCATTCACAAATATATTTTGAAGTTGAAATACTTTTAAATCAACTTCATTCATCAATGTTTAAATTAAAATTTACTTTACAATCAGTTTTTGAATTATCACAATTATAATTTTGAGTTTCTATATCTTTTTCTAGTAAATAACTTGGAGATTGAAAAAGTAGTTTTATTTGATAAAGAAAAATATTATCTTCTTCTTGTAATATTTCTCCAGAATTTGTATTTTCTTCTAAAGTTTCTCAAGTTGAAACCTCAGTTTCTTCTTCTATTATATCTATAACTTCATCTTCAATTTCTTCCAAAATTTCTCAACTTCAAGTTCCCTCATTTTCATTTTCAGTTTCTTCTATAATTTCCTCAATATCTTGATTTTCTTCCTCAGTATTTTCCTGTAAATTTTCCTTATAACTAACATTTTTATAACTATCAAAACTTGTAGTATATAAAAATTTTATTTCTTCACTATCAATACTTTTTATTCAAACTCAAGCATTTGTTTTAATTCTAAGATGACTTAAAGTTGTATTGTTTATAATGAGTCAAGTTAAATAATTATCTTTCTCTATTAAACTTAATAACAAAATATTTCAAGATAAATAATAATTTGAAATCATATTATTTCAGTCTAAACTATCTAATTTTGAAGTTGATAATCATCAAGTATTTGAATAAAAAAATATTTTTTCTAAATTTAAACTTCAAGTCAAAATTTTATTAAACTCTATTTCAAGTTTATCAATTTTTCAATTATTGTCCGTATCTAAATAATACAAATAATTTTCTTTAAAATTTTCTTGAGAAAATACTAAAAAATTATTAAAAAACAAACAAAATATAATAAAAAAACTCAAAATTTTTTTCATAATAAAATAATAAAAAAATAAAATATTATTTTATTATAACAACCATATATTAACTGAACATTAATTTTTGAAAGTTTTTTTGTTTTTATGTTAAAAAGTTTTTAAAAATGTATTTTTTTTGACATTTTTTAAAAAAACTATAAAATTATAATCGTAATTTATTTTTTAACATAATATTTTATGAAATTACAAAATACAAAAGGTTTTACCTTAATTGAACTTTTAGTAGTTATTACTATCATCGGTATTCTAGCAACTGGTGCTACTGCTACTTATACATCTCAAATTCAAAAAGCTAGAGATACTACTAGAGTAAATGATGTAAAAGCTTTACAATCTGGTATTGAACAATTTTATCAAGATGACTGAGCTTACCCAGAAAAAAATTCTACTGATTTTGGTAGTGGTTGAGTTGCAAAATATGTAGAAAGATTTCCAACTGATTCAAAAAGTCAACAATCTTGTAATAAATGATCAGAAGCTACAGCTACTCCTTGTGATTATTTATATAGCGTAGGTGATGATGAAAACACTGTTCCAAATCAAGTATACAATCTTTCAACTTGATTTGAAAACTCTTGAAATGTTTCATCAAAAGCTGAAAATGATAATTGAGTAATGGATAATAGATATGAAATCTGAGTTTGATTAAAAGCTACTTCTATAGCAAGCTCATTAGATACAGCTGTAACAAAAATTACTAGTGGTACTAGTTGTACCCCATTAACAGCTGATGCTGATTATATGTTAATTAGATGAAATTGTGAATAATTTCAATTAAAAAATCTTGGAAATTCCAAGATTTTTTTTACATTAAATCACTTTTTTTTGCATATTTTATAGCGATAAAGTTTATTCCATAAACTTGTGATAAAATCATAGAATGAAGCCTCATAGATAGACAAAAGTCTATCTTTTTTTGTTTATATATTTCGTAAGTTTCTTTCACAGAAATAGTAATATCTACTCAAGGTTTTATAAATTGAGACAAAAATTTTAAATCATTAGCAACTTCATCTCAAGTGTGAAAACTATGAGGAAGTAAAATTACTTTTCATCAAGCATTTAAAATAAAATCAATTATTTCATTAATTAAAACTTTTTCATTATTTAAATATCAACTTCTGAAAGCTAATCAAACCTTTTTACCTGAAAAATCAATATCTTTTAAATCATTTAAAGAAAATTTTTTTGCTTCAACTTTTTTGACTAAAAAATTCTTTTTATAATTTTCAAGTCAAACTTCTAAGTTATCAGAAAAAACTGGATCTAAAATAATTTCTGATTTAATTCACAAATCTTTTAATAACTCAAAACTAGAATTATCTCTAACAAAAACTTCTTTAGCATTTGAAAATATTTTCTTAATTTTTTCTAAATTTTTATTGTGTTTTATATCAATACTTACTCAAAAAATTATGATTTCTTTTTTCAGCATTTTTATAATTTCTGTTCTAAAAAGCCATTGATTTAAAGGATTTGAGTAATTCCCTGTTTCATTGTCAAACATAATTCATCCTCAACCAATAACAACTTTATCTGCCCACTTAATAGTTTTTATAAAATGATAATAATTTCTCAAATTTCTAAATAAATTCTTTGGATTTTTTATTCAAATAGGAAAATATTCTAAATATTCAATATTTTCATCAATATAAAAAATATCAGCTAAATCATAAGTGAATACTTTGAATTTAGTATCATTTCAATATTTTTCTTTAAGTAATTTTATCTCATTTTTAAGTATTAGTTCATCTCACAGATTTTGACATCAAACTGACATCATAACAGCAATTTTCATAAAGCCTTTGTAAAAAAGTATTTTTTAAGTAATATAATAAAAATTAATTATTAAACAAGAAAAAATGAAATTCCTACTTACTTGCTCGGCTTGACTCGAGGCAATTGCAAAAAATGAAATTATAAAACAAGGTTGAACTATAGTTGAAGTGAAAGATAGACTGGTTTTTTTTGAGTGAGAAATAGAACTTATGGCAAAATTAAATCTTTGGTCTAGAGTTTGAAATAAAGTGTATTTAGTTTTAAATGAAGAAAAAAAAATTGATAATTTTGATAAATTGTATGACCTAGTTTATGATATAAATTGGAAAAAATATATAAATAGATATTATCCAGTTATTGTAAAAGCAACTTCTATAAAATCAGTACTTTCAAGCACTCCAGCAATTCAAAAAATTACCAAAAAAGCAATTGTTGATAAAATGACAAATAAATCTGGAAATACTATGCCAGAAGAATCTGATAAACCTATTTTTGAAGTATTTTCATTTTTTATGGATGATAACGCATATATTTTACTAAATACTTCTGGAGAAACTCTTTATAAAAGATGATACAAAGAAGACACTTGAGAAGCTCCAATTAAAGAATCTCTTGCTGCAGCTTTAGTGATACTTTCAAACTGGAAATATAGCGAAAATTTTTACGATATATTTTGTGGAAGTTGAACAATTGCAATTGAAGCTGTGATGTTTGCAAGAAATATAGCTCCTGGACTTTATAGATATTTTTCTTTTGAAAATTGGGATTTACTTACAAAATGATATTTTGATGAAATTAGAGATGAAGCTAAAGCAAAAATTTTTCCAAAAAAGTATAGTGTTATTGCTTCAGATATTGATGAGGAAGTTTTAGAGAAAGCAAGAATAAATGCAAAAAATGCGAAAGTGGATGATAGTATAACTTTTTTAAAAAAAGACTTTAAAGAATATAAAAAGGAAAAAATGACATGAACTATTATTTCAAATCCTCCGTATTGACTGAGACTAAAAGATGATGATATAAAATGAATGTATAAAGATATAAATATGATTTTAGATAAAAACAAAGAATTATCTGGTTGAATAATTACAGCTTATACCGATTTTGATAATTTGATAAATTTAAGTAAATACAAAAAAAGAAAACTTTATAACTGAAATGAAATGTGTTATTTTTACGGGAAAAAGTAGAGATGTTGCAGTGTAACACCTCTATTTTTTATATGTTTTTAATAACATAAGGAATAATTTTATCAATACTATCAAATCACTCTGGCAAATTTGATAATATTTCTTCAACTTTTCTTGAATTGTATCACATCATTGTTAGAGTTGAAAGTATTTCATTTTTCAAATCTTTTTCTAGTGTAAATTCATTATTTTGTTTTTTAGTAGAGTTTTGAGATATTTCAAAAGATTTTACTATTTCTTTATCTGATAATTCCAAAACAATTTTTTCTGCCATTTTTTTTCAAACTCATTTTACTGATTCAATAGTTTTTTTATCATCTTCTAAAATTGCTTTTTTTAGTCTTGAGCTTCAAAGTGAAAGTATGTTTTGTGCAACTCTTCATCAAACTCAAGAAATTTTTATAAGTTCTTTAAAAAGACTTCTATCTTCAAAAGTTAAAAACCCAAAAAGAGTTTGTCAGTTTTCAGAAATATTGTGATAAACAAACATTTCAATATCTTTTTTATCATAAATATTAGCATAAACAAGTTCGTTTATAACTATTTCATATCAAACTCAGCTTTCAGTTAAAACTATAACTGAACTTAGTTCAATATTTTTTATTTGTCATTTTATATAGGAAAGCATAGTTCAAAATTAAAATATATCATTTTTATCATAGTAAAAATTAGTTAAAAATCAAAAAGTTTGTTTTTTTTAATATTTTCATATAATACTTTAGTTTTAAAATTTAAATATTTATAAGATGATTGATAACATAATTAAAGCCATTTTTGGAGATCCTGATAAAAAGAAATTAAAGTATTATCAAACTTTGGTAAACCAAATTATTGAAAAAGAAAAAGAATTTGAAAATTTTTCTCTTGAAGATGTAAAAAATAAAACTCTAGAATTCAAACAAATGTTTAACTGACTTGATTTTAGAAATCCAGAAGATAGTATAAAAATAAAAGAAACTTTAAAAGAAATTTTAGTTCCAGCTTTTGCAAACTTAAAAACTGCTTGTAAACTTATAAACTGACAAGAATTTGAACTTCCTTCTTGAAAAAAAATGCTTTGGAATATGGTTCCATATGATGTTCAACTTATTGGTTGAATGGCAATTCATGATGCACATATTGCTGAAATGAAAACTGGAGAATGAAAAACTCTTGTTGCTACACTTCCAGCGTATTTAAATGCACTTTCTTGAAATCCAGTTCATGTAGTAACTGTAAATGATTACCTAGCATCAAGAGACTCTGAAGAAATGTGAGTTTTGTATAAAGCTTTATGATTAACTGTTTGAGTAATTACTCATAATCAAGAAACTAGAGAAAAATATGCAAATTACCACTGCGATATAGTTTATGCTACAAATAACGAAATGTGATTTGATTATTTGAGAGATAATATGGTTGTCAAAAATGAAGACAAAGTTATGAGTAAACCATTTTTTGCAATTATCGATGAAGTTGACTCTATTTTAATTGATGAAGCAAGAACTCCTTTAATTATTTCTATGCCTGATAATGAACCAACTAGCAAATATATGCAATTTGCTTTAATTGCCAAAGAACTAGTTTCTGGGCAAGATTATAAAATAGATGAGAAACAAAAAACAGCTACTTTAACTGAAGATGGTATTACAAAAATTGAAAAATTATTAAAAATTGAAAATATTTATATTTCAGATCATTACAATGACCTTCATCATATAGAAAATGCTCTGAAAGCACAAGCTGTTTACAAAAAAGATAAAGATTATTTAGTTGACCAAAATGGAGAAGTTTTAATAATTGATGAGCATACTTGAAGAGTATTATCAGGAAGAAGATATTCAGAATGACTTCACCAAGCTATTGAAGCAAAAGAAGGTGTAGAAATAAAAAGAGAGAGTAAAACTCTAGCTTCAATTACATTTCAAAATTATTTTAGAATGTATTGGAAATTGGCTTGAATGACTTGAACTGCTAAAACTGAAGAAGAAGAATTTTATAAAGTTTATGCTCTTGAAACCTTAGTTATTCCTACAAATAAACCAATTATCAGAGATGATAGAGCTGATTTACTTTTCAAAAATGAAAAAGGTAAATTTGATTATACTATAAAACTTATTAAAGAACTTCACAAAGAAGGGCAACCAATTTTAGTTTGAACTATTTCTGTAGAAAAATCAGAATATTTATCAGAAAGACTAAAACAAGAAAAAATTCCTCATAATGTATTAAATGCTAAACATCATGAAAGAGAGGCTGAAATAGTGTCACAAGCTGGACAAAAGTGAGCTGTAACTATTGCTACAAATATGGCTTGAAGATGAACTGATATCAAACTTTGAGAGTGAGTTAGAGAACTTTGATGATTAGTAATACTTTGAACTGAAAAACACGAAACAAGAAGAATTGATAACCAATTAAGATGAAGAGCTTGAAGACAATGAGATCCTTGAATGACTCAATTTTTAATTTCACCTCAAGATGAAATAATGAGAATATTTGGTTGAGATAAACTTTTTGGAGTTTTTAATTCACCAATGTTTGCAACACTTCCAGATGATGAACCTCTAGCACAAAGTGGAATGTTAACATCAAGAGTTACTTCTGTTCAAAAACAAGTTGAATGATACCATTTTGATTCAAGAAAACATGTTTTAGAGTATGATGATGTTATGAATAAACACAGAGAAATCATATATGCAAAAAGAAATAAAATTTTGGATAGTGAAAACATAGATATTGATGTAAAAGGTATGGTTACATCACAAATTCAAAGATTTGTTGAATCATTACTTACTAAAAACATTCCTACTGAAGAAATTATTTCAAAAGTAAATGAATTTGTTTGAGTTGAACTTTTAAAAAGTTTAGAAATAGAAGAAAAAAATGAAGTTTGAGAATTTATTTCTTGAAAATCTGGAGAAGAAATAGATAAAATAAAAGCAAATTTCAAATCAGAAGAAGATTTTTTTGAAATGGAAAGAAGAATAGTTTTGCAATCAATTGACGAACTTTGGATGAGACATATTGATGCTATGAGTAAACTAAGAGAAGCTGTTGCTTTTGAATGATATGCACAAAGAAATCCACTAATAGTTTATAAAGAAAAAGCTTTTTATAAATTTGAAGAATTAATTTCAGAAATAGAATACAAAACTACAAAAGCAATATTCTCAGTAAAAACTGATATTGAAATAAAACAAATAGAATTAAATGAGAAAAATTTCATAGTTACTACTGATGAGGAGAGTTTAAATATTTCTTGAAAATCTTCAAACTCAAATCCTCTATTTGCTCAACCTCAAAGAGAAAATTGAAATCAAAACCAAAAGAAAAAAATTAGAGTTTAAAAAATAAAGTTTCCTAAATAAATTAGGAGCTTTTTTTTTGTAAAGTCAATCAAAAAGTTTGCAAATTTTAACTAAAATATGATATAATGTCTATGAAATTTTAAATATTATTTAATTTGCTTATGACTAAAAACGAACAAGAAAATTCTCAAAATGATATATTATGAGAATTAGTTACAAAAAAAGATGAAATTGATCTTGAAACTCTATCAACTATTTTAACAGATAGCGAATTTAGACCTGAAGAATTAAAAAAATTAGATGAAGAAAAGAATACTTTAAAACAAGAACAGAAAGAAGTTGAATGAACTATTTTTGATATAAATATCCAAAATATTGATGATTTAATAGATATTTTACTAAAAAATGAATATGATTTTTTATCTATTGAACCAAATGATAATTATGTAAAGATCTCTTTTAAAAAAGATTCTATTTTAAAAGAAACAAAAAATATAAAATTTCCTATTTATTCAAATTTATTATTACAAGCAAAAAAAATATCAAACCTAAAATTAGAAGAAACTTCTCAAGAGCAAAAATGATCTTGACCTCATCAATTTAAAGATAAAAGTTTAGAATTACTTTCAAAAACTGTTCCTTCTAGTTTTTGAGAAACTTTATTTTTAAAAGTAAAACCTAGTGATAAAAAACCTGAAAAAAAAGCCCAAGTAAAAAAATGAGTTTCAGCTTCTCAGGCTTTTTGATTTTTATGAGCAATTTTATTTATAGCCTTAATTTTATGATGAGCTTTTATTACATTTGTAATTTTTAACGCTCAAACTCCAGAAGATGTTAGTTTTTTTGCTAATTTATGAATAAACTTAAATGATATAAATAGCTTTTTATTGAAATTAACTACATTTGTTTTTTCAATAATAATTACTATTGAATCTATAATTTTAATAATTTCTTTATTTAAAGCACTACTTACAAAAAAGGAACTTAAAAGAAAAAAAACTATTTTTTCAGTAGTTTCAGCTATATTACTAATAATAACTTTTTCTACAGCTACATTATGGATTACTTTAGATAAAGCCATAAAATCACTACCAAATTGGCTTGAAATGTCTTATTGAAAAATACAAATTTATGATAATAATTTATTAAAAAATCAAGATATTTGAAAAAATTGAGCCTTAATTACTCAATATGCTTCTTTAATTTGACCTATTGAATTAAAATTTGATGTAACATATTTACAAAGAGATGAAGAGAGAAGATGATTTAAAATAAATAAATATATTTGGGATTTTTGAGATTGAGAAAAAAAAGAAACTCAAATACCCGAAATTATTAACAGCTTCGATAAGAAATGAAATTATAAAGTTTCTTTAACTTTAGAGTGAGTTGATTCAAGATTTCCTGGAAAAATTACTTCAAAACCAGCTTCTGATATACCAGAACTTTCTGTATCTTATTTAGTAAGAATCACTGAAAAAACTTTAGATAATTGATGAAAAACTATTAGTTTTAATGCTAACGATTTAAAACCATTATGAGAAATAGAGTGGTATTTAAAAGAAGATTTATCTAAACCAACTTATGTATGATATATTTTCCAACCTAGTAAAATATATTTTGAAACTGATTTAATATGAATGAAAATAAAAAATTCTTCAGCTTGAAATCAAATGGATAGAATATTTACAATAGCTTGAGAATCTTCAGAAATAAAATGAGATATAATTTATGATGTTTCTATTGATAATGATTTAGATTATACTTTTAAAGTTTTAGATACTGAAAATAGTTTTTGAGATTGATTTATTGAAAGTTTTACTTGGATAATTGATGGAAAAGAAATAAAAAAAGAAGCCGATATATTAAATCTAGAAGAATCTTCTACTTTAAAATATTTATTTAAAGATTACGGAAGCTATGATGTTAAAGTTATTTTAACAAATTCTAATTGAAAATCATCTCAAATTGAAGAAAAAATAGTTACAGCTAAAAGAATTAAATTAAGTAATAAAATTGAAATTTATGAAAATAATACAAAGATTGAAAATATAAAATATGAAAATAAAACTATGGATTATTTTATATATGATATTTGAATTCCAACAAATATGGATTTTGATGCAAAATTAGTAAGGTCAGATAATCCATTATATGTTTTAGAGGAAATAAAATGGGATCTTTGATGAGATTGAACAATAGACTGAGAATGAAAATCTTTTAATAAAAGTTTTGAATTTGAATGAACTGAAGAAATTTTAGTAAAATATAAATTTATTCATAGAAGAGATAAAGAAAATATAGTTGAAATGATTGAAAAAATAAATCTTGATTTTGTTGAAAAAGAAGCAAATCTAAGCCTAGAAATAAAACCTGCTAGTGAATATGCTCCTACAATTGTTTCATTTGATTCTTCTTTAAGTAAAGTAAAAAATGATAACATAGTTAAATTTATTTATGATTATGGTGATTGAGTTATAGAAGAAAGAGATGCTGTAAACCCATGACACAGATATTTAAAAGAATGAAACTATATTGTAAAATTAACTATTGTTACTGAAAAATGAAAAGAATATTCAACTTCTAAAAGTTTAATATTAAAATCTTTTGAATCTAAAGCAAGTATAAGTGTGAGTATGAAACAGGCTCCTATAAACCAAGAAATAGATTTCTTATCTACTTGATCTATGGGACAAATAATATGATATCATTGGGATTTTTGAGATTGAGAATATTCTTCAGAAGCAAATCCAAGTCATGCCTTTAAAAAACCTTGATTATATAAAGTAAAACTAACTCTTGATTTTGCAAATAATAATGTAATGACTGAAGAAATTGAAATAAAAATTACTGAATAAAAAAAAGATGCTTCGCATCTTTTTTTTAAAATTCCCAACTTCAGTTCATAGAACTTGATTGTGAATAATTTGTAACTGTTGATTCAAAGAAATTTCATTTTTCTGAATTATTATCTTGAAGTCTATCAAGGTGTTTATAAGGATTCGTTATTATATCTGGATAAAGTGGATTTATTCCAAGCATACTCAGACGATTATTAGCTAGCCATTTTGTATAATTTTCTATATTTATATGACTCATACCAATTATATTCTTTCATAAAATGTGTTTAGACCACTTGATTTCTTGATCAACAGCTACTGCCATCATATCAGTAATCATTTTTTCATTATAAATACTTGGAAATTCTTTTTTAATTTCTTTTAAAATATTAGCAAAAATAGTGACGTGAGTTAACTCATCTCTTCTTATATAATTTATCATTCTATCTGTTGCAACCATTTTTGTTTGGTCAGCCAAAGTATCAAAAAATGCAAATCCATTATAAAAATAAATACTTTCAAGTAAGAAATTTGCAATTATACCTCTAAAGAAATTTTCATCAGTTGGATGATTTATAAAATCTTGGTAAATTCATCAGATAAATGTATTTCTTTCAAGTAAATGTTTATCTTCTCTCCAAAAATAATAAATTCCATCTCTATCTTTACTATCAACTACAGTTTCTAAAATAGTAGCATAAGATTGAGAATGAATAGCTTCTTGATAAGCTTGAATAGATAAAATAAGATTTACTTCAGGAGCTGTAATATAATCATTAAAATTTGGAAGATTCACTGTTTGAATAGAATCAAGAAATATTAAAAATGATAAAATTCATTTATAAGCTCTTCTCTCATCTTCGCTTAATGCATTTTTAAATTGAACGGCATCTTCTCCAAGTCCAGAAACTTTTTCAGGAACCCAGAAATTTCAAATCATTACTTGGTACATACTTTTTGCCCAAGAATATTTTGTGGCATTAAGTTGAAATAATCAAGTAGTATTTCATTTTATAATTGTTCTTACTCCAACTTCATCATTTCAAGCTGGATTAAATATTGGATTTGCTAACATTTCTTGTGTCATAATATTTTTTTAGTTAATTAATAAAACTACCCACTACAACTTACACATTCACTTACTTCTAAACTCATACTTCTAACATAATATACAGTTTTAATTCATTGTTTATGCGCTTTTATGTAATATTCATATAATTCTCTTGGAGAAACTTTTGCTGGATTTATTATCCATTCAAAACTGATTGATTGATCTACCCATTTGTAAATTACTGAAACCATATCAATAACATCATTCATATTCATATTTACATATTCTTTATAGTACCAAAAATTTTCACTATTTAAGTTTGGTGCAACAACAACACTTGGTGCCACAGAATTTGTTTCAACGAAATATTTTTTATAAATTGGAAGCATAGCAGCTGTAGTACCAACTACTCAAGCTGTTGAAGTATTTGGTGCTGGAGCTATATGATAAGCAAATCTTAATCATTCTTTTTTGATATTTTTTAGTAAACTTTCCCAATCACAATTTGTTTTAGAATTCTCTTTAAACCATTTTAAGTCTTTACCTAAAATAATTCATTTTGAATACTCACTTCATTCAAATAATTCATATTTACCTCTTTCAATTGCTATATCATTTGATGCTTTAAATGTTTCATAAGCGAATTTTTCCATCATTTTATCAACGATTTCACGAGCTTCTGGAGTATCATATGCTATCTTGTTAACAGCTAAATATTCAGCCAATCATAAAAATCAAAGCCCAACTGATCTGTATTTTTTTGCAGTAATTTCTGATTCTTTCATTGGATAATAATTTAAATCAATTACATTATCTAAAATCTTCATTACAATTGGAATAACTTTTTCAATAGTTTTATCATCATTCACTTTTGCAATATTAATAGAAGCTAAATTACAAACAACACTATCTCAAGGAGTATATTTTATTGAAATTACTCAGTCTTCTAGAGTTTCATCTACATATTTTGAAGGTGAAGTATTTTGACATATTTCTGTACAAAGTTGTGTTGAATAAATGTTTCCTGCATGTTTATTTGGATTTAATTCGTTTACTGTATCTCTATAAAAAACATATGGCATTCCAGTTTCAACTGTTGATTTTAAAAATTTCTTAAAGAGTTCCTTTGCGTTAGTTTTTTCTTTTAATTCTAGTTTTGGATTGTTTTCACATTCTGTATAAAACTTTTCAAAATCCTTAGAAAAATGGTCTTGAAGAGATTTTCCTGTTACATCTTTAACTTCTTTAGGATCAAATAAAGTCCAATCCTCGTTATTTTCTACTCTTTTCATAAATAAATCTGGGATAGAAACAGCAGGAAATACATCAAAAGCTTTTCTTCTGATATCTCCAGTTTCAGTTTGAAGATCTAAAAAGTCATAAATATCTCTATGCCACATATCAAGTGTAACAGAAATACTTCCAGCTCTTGCTCCGAGTTGATTTACAGCAATGGCTGTATCATTAATAACTTTTATCCAAGGATTTACTCAACCAGAAACTCATTTTACTCATCTAATAGTTCATCATTTTGATCTGATATTTCATAAATAAACTCAAATTCATCCACCAAATTTTGATATTTGAGCCATATTTTCAATACTATGATAAATAGCTCTAAGATCATCATCAATATTCAATTTAAAACAACTTGATAATTGATGATAATTCGTTCTCGCATTTAGTAGTGTTGGAGTTGGAAGAGAAATCATTGCTTTTGAACAATATTCATATATTTTGAAAGCAATTTCTAGTCTATTTTCTTTTGCCTCAGGAATAGCTAAAAATAAAGCAGCACTCATATACATTTCTTGTGGAAGTTCTTTTATAACTTTATTTGGGTTTAAAAGATATCTTTTTTTATACATTAAAAGCGTTGTATAATTATATGTAAAATCAGTATCTTTTTTTAACTTTTTCCCAGCTTCTAAAATATCATCTTCAGAATAATATTTATAAAAATCTTTATAGTATAATCCGTTTTTTATATATTCATCAAATAATGCTTTATAACTTGAAGGTTTATAAATATCTGAAATATCTATTTTTCTATTTTTTGAAGCTTCTTTATACAGATCAATAGTAGTTAATCTTCCAGCTATATATTGCCAAGAAGTATTTTCAACTGTAATTAAGTCAATAGATGATTTTATCATCATTTTTAAAATATCTTTTGTTTTTATTCCATCAACGAGATATTTTGATAAAGCACTTTCTAATTCTTCAAACTTACATACGCGAGCCAATCAAAAAGATACTCTTTTGTAAGTTTCTTTAATTTTTTCAATATCATAATACTCTTTTTCTCAATTTGATTTTGTTACTTCTAGAGTATTTTGAGATAATTTTTCTTGGATTTCTTTTTTTCTTAAATCTCTTTCAAAAGCTCTTTTTTCCCTATAAATAATATATTTTTTTGCAATATCAAAATATCAAAATTCCATTAATTTATTTTCAACAACATCTTGAATTTCTTCTATGGTTAAAACTTTTTCATTATCAGCCTCTACTAAAGTAGTTTTTAAAGTATCAATAATATTATCAGTTAATTCGTCAACAAAAGAAAAATCACTATGTTTTGCTACTTCTGCTGCTTTTTCAACAGCTCTTTCTATTCTTGATCTATCAAATGGAACCAAATCTCCATCTCTATTTTTTATAAATTTAATTTTCATAAAATTTGCTGTTATTTATAATAAAGTGTAAATAAAAAATTAATAATTATTTTTAAACAATTATTAATTTTTATATTTTTTAAATGTAACAATTTTTTGGATTTTTGCTAACAAAAATAGAACAGTTCTGTTAAGAAAATGTTAAAAACTGGATTTAACTTTTATTGAAGCCAAAAAACTATCTTAAATGCTTTTATGTTAAAAATTATATATTTATGTTAAAAACTAAAAAATAGCTTTTTATAAAAGCTATTTTTTAGTTTTTCCAAGAAATTGCATTTACTGGACATGCTGAAATACTATCATCAACTCACATATTTTCATAATTTCATAGTTCTTTTACAACACTAAGTCCATTATCATCAAGATCATAAACATCTGGACAAATAGCAACACAAGCACTACATCAAATACAAGTTTCATTTACGTAAGGAACTCTTATTCAAGACTCAGCTAATTTTTTTCTTTGTTCTTCAGATAATAAAGTCATATTTTAAAATTATTAATAAAAAATCCATTTTAAGGTTAGATAGATGTTTTTTGTATTCCTTTTTAATACAAGGATTTAGAAAGCCCCGATATAAGTTCTGAAAAAATTAATTCTCATAGTCATATCTAATCAAGAAACTTTCAGGTAATTTTTTTTGTAAGGAAAAAAATTAATCTAATCAAATGCCTTTAAAACAGACCTTGGATTTTCATTATAATAAAAAGGATAAATTTTTCAATAAAATTTATCCTTTTAAATCAAAATACCCTAAAGTAAGATTTATAAAATCTTGCTTCCTTGAAGTATCTAAAAAATAATCAATTCCAGCATTTTTCAAAGTATAATCTTGTCATTTAAAAATATAAGCTCATCACCAATACAAAGAAAATCATGGATTACTCATAAAGAAATCAAAAAAGCTTATCTTTGACATATCTATTTTAGAATCTCATTTTGAAGTAGGAATTTCAAATTTTTCAGCAAGTTTTACTCTTGCATCAGCCATATTTGAAATACCTTGTTTTTCCATAATACTTTTGAGTTCTAAATTTAAAGTATCACTCATAATATCAAATAAATCAGAAGAAAAATTTAAGATCTCATTTTGAGTAAGTCCACTTTTTGAAAAATCTTTTTCTGGTGGGTCAATATAGTTTTTTAATTTTTCTCAAACTCTTAGTATATTTTCTAGTTTTGATTTATTTTTTTCTAAAGATTTTTGAATAGATTCAGACATATCTAAAAGAGCTGTTTCATTTTGAGACATATTTTCATGAGAAAGATTTTGTCTTAAATGAGTAGTACTTATATCTCAAAGTAATTCAGTAGATAACTTTATAATGATTTTTTCATCTTTGGAATTCATAAAATTATTTATATCACTTGAATTTTTAGCTAAAAAACTTTCAAATTTTTCTTTCGAAATAGATTTCAAAACTCATATTCACAAAGATAAATTATCTTGTCAGAGAAATTCTTTTTTTGATAAAATTTCTTGAAGTCCAGGATTTATTTTTCAAATAATATTTGATAACTGAGTAGTATCATTTATTTCTAGTGTAGCATAAACCATATCTGAAATATATTTTGAATTTGAAGCATTAATTTGTAATTTCTCTCATCAAGAAGCAGAAGT
Organism: Patescibacteria group bacterium; assembly: GCA_047637875.1. Taxonomy (GTDB): domain Bacteria; phylum Patescibacteriota; class Gracilibacteria; order BD1-5; family UBA6164; genus UBA7396. Next base: position 35,104 of record JBLJBH010000038.1, on the reverse strand, counting down.
ATCAAAACCTGAAAGCAAATCATCCACTACCAAAAGTCTTTTTCCCACTGGTATATCTTTATATAATTCAGAGGAAAATTTTAATGATTTATTCATATCAATATTTCCATTTATAGCATCATTCACAAAATCAAAATTTGCTAAAAGATTTCTTTTGAGTGTTTCTTTGGGAATATTTTTCAGTGTCGTATCAATCACTCCAGAGAAAATTTTATCTAATCCTAAACTAGAAATAAGAGTATTTATTTCGTTTTTTGAAGTTTGAGAAAGTAGTGTATATAGAGTATCAACTCAAGATGAGAGAGTTTCTTTGGAAATATGTATTTTTTCATTTCATCATCATTGAGAATTCATCACTTCTCATAAATTTGCTTGAATAATAGTTTGTAATAATATATCTTTATTTACATCTTTATGAGAAATTAATTTATTAAATAATTCTAAAATCTTTTCTGGTGTTTTATAATCATTTATATTTATTCAAGAATGTAATTCATTTTGTAAAATTTCTCAAACTACATTTTTAGGAATTGCTTTTATAAAATCTCCTAATATTTTAGTAGCTTTTTCATCTGAAACTCATTTTGGTAATTTCTGAGAAATTTCTGGAAAAGATTTTAAAAGTACTAAAATATTTTCCTTTTTCCCTACATAATCATACACTATACTTAAAGAAGTTTCAATAAGCTCTTGTTTTGTATTTTGATCAATAATTTGGGTCTCATTGAATGTTCTGATAGCCCCATTTATTCAATCTTTTTTATAATTTTTAGAAAAATCACTTATCAATTTATTAATATCATTTTTTATACTATCCAGTTCTGCAGAAATATTTTTTGAATTTGAAAGTCTAGAAAGTATAAGAGTAGAAATATTATTTATAATAGATTTAAATTCATTATTGTTTACAAAATAAGATACAAGATTTTGAATAAATTGTTCTTTATTATCAATATTTGCTCAGAGTTTTTTTGAATTTTCAAATATTTTATTTCTTAATTCTCTTTCATTAAAAATATCTCAAATAGAGGAAAAAATAGTATTAATAATATCTTCTTTAGTTAATTTTTTCTGACTATTATCAGGTGATGATAGTTTTTGTTGTATCAATTCAAATCATTTTTTTGAAATTTTATCTATCACAATTCCCCCTATGTCTTGAGCCGCTTTTTGAGTTTGAGTTCTTCTATCAAATGTTGTATCAACAGCAATATTTCACTCAAGTAAAGTCTTTCTTATCGATAAAATCATATCTGCCGTATTAAGACTAAAAGCTTTTTCTAGTCTTTCTATAAGATTTCATCCGGCTTTTGCAATATTATCTGAAAGTTTATATTTACGAATAAATTCTTTTATCGCATCTTCCAATCCATCTCATCATTTTAGCTTTCACCAAACTAGCGTCGTAATAGTATCAAAATTATCTGAAAGGAAACTCGATAAATCTTTTAAATTTCTGAGTTTTTTAACTTTTTCTATCAGTGAAGATTCTTCTCAACCGTTTATAATCTCTTTTACTAACTTAATAACTTTTTGTTCATCTAGTTTTCACTCTTTATTGAGTTGTGATATCATTTCAACTAAATTATTTAAAGTGCCTCTGATAACATCTGACTGCTCGGTTTTATCTTTAAAATTTGGAGAAGTCGTAACTAAAACCAATTTTGAAACTTCTTTAAATAATCTCAGTTTATCATCTGGAGATAATTTTGAACTATTTATTATATCTAAAATCTGAGAAGCAAGTGGATTTTTACGTAAAAAATCAAATTCTGAGATTTTATTTAGCCCCACAGTAACTCTTTCTTTGTTTATCAAACTATCAACTATTCTCCAAGCTCAATTAACAATTTCTAGTTTAACTTTATTATCTACTTTTTCTCAAGGTTTTTTATTTGATAGTTTTAATAAATTATCAGTATTTTTAGAGAAAAATATATCAATTTGAGAATTAAGTTCATTTTTATCTAACGTTTTTAAAAGTGAGATAAATAAATCAAAAATTTTATCAAATTCTGGAACTTTATCAATATATTCTTTGATTTTTGGGATATTTTTAAATTCATTTATATAACTTTTTAGTCTATCATCATTTCCAGTTTTTGCTATATCAATAAGAGTTCAGAGTCATCACTTCATAGCAATTTTCAAAACTTCTATATCTTGTGATTTTAGAAGTTTCTCATTTGGATTTATAATTTTATCAACAACTGCTTGAATCAATCTTTCCCCATTTTCTTTTGGAGTTAAAAAATTATTAATAATCAGTTGAATATTTCATTTATATATATTTCCCTCAGGTAAATTTTTATCTATTTCCCCAAGTAAAATAACTAATTCTTTATAAATTTCTCAAGTTTTTAGAGGAATTCATTCAGGAGAATTAAGTTTCCCAAGCATTTTTTTAATTAAAGTTTCAAGTGTTGTATCTAAAAATTCACTTAAATTTTTTGCATCTTTAAGTTTTTCCATAGGCAAACCTAGTTTTTCTGAAAGATTTGTTTGTTTTTTGGTAAATAATTTTTTGAAATCTGGACTAACTAAATCCTTGTTAAATACTCCATCAATTGGCATTTTCATTCAACAAAGATTTGCATAAATCTGCATTGCATAGATTATTATTTGATTATTTGAAGAAGTTTCACCTAGATTATTTACTGATTGAATATTATTTGAAATAAGATTTTTTAATCCATTTTTTAAATCTTTCTCTAAATCAGGAGATATTTCTTTCAAACTTTTTACAAGCTCTTTTTTATCAAGAGCTTGAATTTCTTCTAAAGAAATTTCTTTTCAATTATTAGAATTTTCTGAAACTATTTGTTTTAAATTTTCCATATTTTTAAATTAGATTTAAATTTTCTTCTAAAAAATTTTCTGCATTTTCTTTTTCTAAATATTCCTCTTTTTGAATTTTTTGCATTTTTTCTTCTATGATTTTCAATTTATTTATTTCCATATTATTTTTAGTTTGATTTATAGAATGTTTTATTATTTCATAAACTGAATTTATTAAATTTTTATCATTTGATAAAATTATCAAATTTTTTAGTCACTCAGATAAATCCCAGACTCAAATAAGTTCATTTAAAATTTCTAAAATTATTTGTTTTTTATCAAACATAAAAATAAATTAAAAGTATTTATATAATTTTAGCATATTTAAAGTATTTTTACAAATTTTAGCAACAAAAAAACTCACAAATTTGTGAGTTTTTTTGTTTTTTGAAAAATTATCTGAAATTTCTTTCTCTTTTTTCTTGTGGTCTAGCTTCATTAACGAATAATGGTCTACCATCAATTTGGAATCCATTTAATTCAGCTGCAGCTTTCATAGCATCTGCTTCATTAACGTAAGAGATGAAACCAAAACCTTTTGATCTTCCATTTTCATCTTTAATTAAAATAGCTTCTTCTAATTCTCCGAATTCTCCGAAGATATTTTCTAAATCTTCTTTCGAAGCTGACCAGTTGATATTACCAACAAATAATTTTTTTCCCATGGGATAAATATAAAAAAATAAACAGGCGCAAACCCAAAGTATTTTTTAAAAATTTCTAAACATAAATTAACCGAATTTAAAAGAAAAAACTTTAAAATGAAAATTTAACAAGAGAACTTTAAAAACCTAAGCTTACGAAATCATTGTATGATATTTATTTTAAAAAGCAAATAATAAAAAAATAATGTCGTTATAACATTATTTTATCTTTATATTCTCAGAAATATTTTCTCACTCAATCTGGTGAAATAAAAGGATTTACATCTCAAAATTCTCAATGTTTTCCATCATTGTGATTTTCTTTATGAAAATCACTTCAAAAAGTTATATAAAGCCCATACTTATATTTTGCTTTTAATATAGTTTCTACCCATTCTTTAGTTGCTTTAGCATTTATTTCAATAGCATTAATTCCTCAATTTTCTATATAAAATGGTAAAACTTTTTCAAATTCTTTTATTCATCATTTTCTAAAAGTTACATTTGGATGAGGGAGAGCTAAAATTCATTCAGTTTGTTTTTGAAATTTCCTACATTCTGAAATTAATATCTCATAATTATCAACTATCACAGCAAATTCATCAAATTTTTCTCATCATCTTTTAAGAAATTTTATATAAAATTCTTCCTCATTTATTCATATACCATTATTTAGTTTTTTAGCTATGATTGTGTTTTCCAAAGTTAGAAACATAAATTTTACTATATCAAATTTATTTAAACTATCTTTTTTTCTTCATAATTTTTCAAAAAAACTATAAAACTCAAACTTATTTATAATAAATCCAATAGAAACAAAAAAATCTATTTGTTTTTCTATCAAATCTTCTTTTGTTTTTATAATTCAAGATAAAATTTGACTAATATTTTTTGAAATACTTTTTGCATACAAAGTTAGATGTAAACTTTTATCGTTTTCCTCATTATAAGCAGAAATCTCAACTGATTGACAACTTTGAATTCAAAGTTTCTTTGCCTGCTCTCTAAAACCATAAGAAACAACATCATGGTCAGTTAAAGCTATAAAATCAAGATTTTTAAATTTTGCTTGTTGTAAAAGTTTTTCTTGAGTAAAAAGTCCATCTGAAGCAGTAGAATGAAAATGCATATCTAGTTTCATATAAATATAGATAAGAAATAAAATACATTTTGATATTACAAAGAAAAAAATATTTTATCAAAAATTCAAACTAAAGTGTAAGATAAATTATCATAAAAAAATAAAATTACTTTTAAATAAAGAAAAAATAAATATAATAAAAGTGTAATATTTATTTACACTTTTATATGAATACAAATTTATTAAAACATTTATGACTTTCTGAGAATGAGTCTGAGATTTATTTATTTTTACTTAGTAATCAAAATAAAACTCTTTCTGATATATCAAAACAAACTGGGATTAATAGACCAAATTTATATAAAATCATCCCAAGCATGGTTGAAAACTGACTTATTTCAAAAGTAATAAAAGGAAAAAGAACTCATTTTTTAGCTGAAAATCCAAAAATTTTAAATAATTATTTAGAAAATATTAAAAATGATTTTGATACTTATATTCCAGAAATTCAAAAAATTTATGAAAATAATTTTTCAAAACCTGTTTTTAAACACCTACAATGAAAAAATGGAGTAAAAAATATTTTCCTAGATATTTGAAATACTCTCAAAACTGGAGATGTTTTTTATAGATATAGTTCAAGAAATGATATAAATCAAACTTCAATTCCTAAAAAAGATTATGAACAATACAAAAAACTCAGAGAAGAAAAAAAACTGGAAAGATATGTTATAACAAATGAGTATTTAAATGATTTAAAGCCAAAAAAACTTGAAAAAGATGTAGTTGTTATCCCAAAGAAATATGATTTATTTGAGGATAATATTACAAAAATAATTTATGCAAACAAAGTCGCTATCATTGATTATAACACTTTTGAAAGTTTTATAATTGAAAGCCCAATATTTGCAAACTTTGAGAGAAAAATTTTTCTGTTATTATTTAAATTTTTAAAAAAATAAAAGACTAAATCATAAGATTTAGTCTTTTATTTTTATTCTTCACTTATTTCTTCAACTACTTCGCTAGATGTAGTTGCTGTTTCTTCTCATTCTCATGATTTCATCAAACTTGCTCTAACTATTTCATCATCTTCACCTCTAATTTTTGTTAAAATTACTCATTGAGTTACTCTTGAAGTTACTCTGATTCATTTTAGTGGAAGTCTAATAGTTTGTCCTCATTTACTCATTAAAAGTAAATCCGTATCATCTCTATCTTCTTCTCTTAGCATCATAGCTCAAACTACATTTCAAGTTTTAGCAGTAACTGCCATAGCTTTTACTCAAGATCATCCTCTAGTTTGATCTCTATATTCAGTGATTTCAGAGATTTTTCACATACCATTTTGTGTAACAACTAGTACGTATTTTTCTCCCGCTCAAACTACAGCTACTTCAACTACTTCGTCATTTCATTTTATTCTAATTCATCTTACTCAGCTTGCAGCTCTTCACATTGGTCTTACGTCATCTTCACCAAATTGTATAGCTTTTCATTCTCTTGTTGCTATGAATATATTATCATTTCCTGATGTAGTTTTTACCCAAGCAAGATTATCATCTTCTTTTATTTTTAGAACTATAAGCCCACTTGATCTGATTTTTTTAACTTCATCCATTAATAATTTTTTTGAAGTTCATTTCGAAGTAACGAAAAATAAATATTTATTTTTTTCTTCAGTTATATCAAGAACTGATGAGATTTCTTCATTTTTATCAAGTGATAATAAATTTATAATTGGTTGTCATTTTGAAGTTCTATTTGATTCTGGAATTTCATAAGCAGGAAGCGTAAATACTCTTCATCTTGAAGTAAAGAAAAGTAGGTCATTATGATTTTTTGTAGATAATACTAATTTGATTTCATCTTCATCTTTGGTAGCATTATTCACTCAAACTCATCCTCTTCTTTGAGTTCTAAACGAACTTGATAGCATTCTTTTTATGTAAGAGTTTTTTGAAATAGTTATAACTACTTCTTCGTTTGCAATTGTATCTTTTGGATTAAATTCTCCGATTTTTGCATTATTAACTTGAGTTCTTCTTTTATCACCAAACATATCTTTTATTTCTTCAACTTCAGAAATAACTATTGCAACTACTCTTTCAGGTTTCGCTAAAATATCTTGACAATCAGCAATAAATGCTAATTTTTCTAAAAGTTCTTTTTCAATTTTTTCTTTTTCAAGTCATTGTAATCTTCTTAATTTCATTTCAACTATTGCTTCAGCTTGGATTTGAGAAAGTCCAAATGCTTTCATAAGTTGTACTTCAGCATCATCATAACTTGCTCTAATAACTTTTATAACTTCATCGATATTATCTAAAGCGATTTTTAATCATTCTAAAATATGAGCTCTCGCTTGAGCAATTTTTAATTCATAAATAGTTCTATTGGTAACAACTTCTTTTCTATGAGCTATAAACTCAACTAAAATTTCTTTTAAGTTATGTAATTTTGGTTGTTTTCCTCTTTCTCAAAGAGCAATCATGTTATAACCAAAACTTGTTTGAAGTGGAGTGAGTTTATATAATTGATTTAAGATTTTTTTAGGAAATGCATCTTTTTTTAATTCAACAATAATTCTTACTCAGTCTTTATTTGATTCATCTCTTAAGTCTGAAATACCAACTATTTTTTTCTCTTTAACAAGTTCAGCAATTTTTTCTACAAATGCTGCTTTATTTAATCAGTAAGGGATTTCAGAAATATTTATATATTTTCTTCATTTTGCAGTTTCTTCAATAGAAGCAACTCATCTCATAATTACAGATCATCTACCTGTAGAATAAGCCGTAAGTAATGCTTCTTTATCATAAACGATTCATCCAGTTGGGAAATCAGGTCATTTTACAAATTCCATTAAATCTTCAACTGTAACTTCTTCTTCGTTTGGAACTTTTAAAAGATAGTTAATAGCATCACAAAGTTCTCCTAAATTGTGTGGAGGGATATTTGTAGCCATTCAAACTGCGATTCACATTACTCAGTTCATAAGTAAGTTTGGAATTCTGTTTGGAAGTACTGATGGTTCTTGTTTTGTAGTATCAAAGTTATCTCTAAATAATACTGTTTCTTTTTCAATATCACTTAGCATAAATTCTGCTAATTTCGTCATTTTTGCTTCAGTATATCTGTAAGCTGCAGCTCCATCTCAGTCCATAGAACCGAAGTTTCATTGACCATGAACTAAAGGATATCTCAAAGAGAAATCTTGAGCCATACGAACCATAGCTTCATAAACTGAAATATCTCAGTGTGGATGGTAGTTTCAAAGTACATGTCAGACTACTGTTGCTGATTTTCTAAATTTTGCAGAAGCTCTTAAGCCTTGTTCATGCATAGAGTAAAGTATTCTTCTATGAACTGGTTTCAATCAATCTCTTACATCTGGAAGAGCACGAGATACAATAACACTCATCGCATAATCAAGATAACAAGTTTCCATTTCATCGTTTATGTTTCTATTTATATCTCAATCATAAACTATTCATGTTGGAACTGCTAGAGTAGTTTGTTCTCAAGATTCAGTCTCAGTCTCATTTTCTTGAGATTGGTTTTCATCGGAACCTTCATCATTTTCTAGTTCTTCTGGGTCTAGATTTTCGTTTTCTGACATTGTCTAAAATTTTAGTGATAAAATACTTTCTAAATATATTTATTTTTGTTATTTTAGCAAGAGAAAATATGCGTTTTTTTGTGATTTTTAAGGGAAAATTTTGTGAAAAATAAAAAAATGCTCTAAATTAGAGCATTTTTTTGGGGAATATGGATTTTTTGGCTTGTAGGAGAGGATAAATTTTTAGATATCTTTTAAATTTCTTCTCTCAATTTCATCTAAACTTTTTCATTCTTTATTTTTCCACTCCAACCATCAATTAGCTCTTCTTCATAAAATTAATCATGCTGAAGCACTAGGACTATTAAATAAATAATCTACAGAGAAAATTAATTCTTCATCAGATAAATATTCTAATATTTTTTCTTCTAATAATTTTTTCTGTATTCAATTAATCCAACTTCATGCAGTTAAAGTTGTCTGTTTTCTAACCTTTGATCATTTTTGTACCAAAAATCATTCATCCGTATAAAATCAAAATGCATCAGCATTAGGTCATTTACAGAAATAAATATTATTTTTTGAGAAATTTTCTTTTATTTCTTTAATAATAGGATATCAAATTGCAGAAATTAATAAATCTATATTATCTAAAAATTCATTCATTGAAGCCAATTGATATTCAGGTAGATTATTAGGAATTGGCTCAACTCAATTTTGTAAAACAAATCTATTTACTTTTTTAGCTCTCTCAATGGCTTTTGCTTCTAAATATTTAACATCAGCCTTAGTTAAATTATTATCTTTTGAAATAAATCCTATAACCACATCCCAGAAATCTTTATTTGTATCATGGTTTCAAATTCTATTTATAAGATTCTCAGCCTCTCAAATATATGCTAATCAATTTCAATCATCATTAATTCAAAAAAGAAAATAAATTGCAGGTTGTAAAACTTCATTTCTATCTTTTGCTTCTTTTAGTTTTTGCCTAGGTATAATTATTGCTTTTCATACCCAGTTTGATAACTCAACTGTTTTAATTCATGTTGAACTACCATCAACTAAATAAGTTGTAATTGTTTTTCAATATCACATATTGATATATTTTTATTAAATAATGTCATAATTATAAAAACTTAATTTTATAAAGCAAACTCTTTTTCGTAACCCATCCGGTCTTCGACCACCTTCCCTTAAGCCTAAGGGAAGGATTTAATTCATATTCTCCTTATTTCTCCTTCCATTAGAATTAAGGGGAGATTAGGAGGGGTTACTTTTTCCCCTCCATTAGGCTTAAGGGAGGGGTTAGGGGTGGGTTACAAAACTTTCCTTATTTCTCCTTCCCTTAAGGTTTATGCGAGAAGGTTGAGATGAGTTACTTAAAATATACTCTCATTATATACTTTTAATTTTAAAGTCAAAAATAAAGAAGTCATTCCTAACTTCTTTTTTTCTTTTTAGCATTTTGTCTTCTTCTAAATCTTTTTGCTGATTTTGCTTTTTGTTCTAGTTTCACTTCATTTTGTATCAATAAATTAGCTACTTTATCACTATAATCTTCAAAATAAGTTTCAATTATCTGGATTTTATTAGTATTATCATCGATTTCTACTCAAGCAATTCACTCTACTACATCTAAGGTTTTTACTATAACATTCACTTCTTTAGACATTTCATCAGATATTATAGAAGCTTCCTCATATAAATTTCTATTAAGGTGAATTTCCTCACCAAGTGATTCTTTATAATCAACATAAGAATTTACTCATCTTTCTATAATTTCTTCAATTCTACGAAGTATTTGAGCTTCAAATTTATATACTTCAAAACTTTCTCTTTCTCCAATTGACATAGCTGTTGAGAGTTTTATTATCTTTTTTTTACTTGCCGAATCTAACTTATAATTTTCAGGATTTACTTTCCCATGATCAGGAAAAACTCATTTTCATAAAATTTTTGACATACTTTTTTATATTAATTTTTAATACGAACCAATCTCAATTTTCCATTGCTAGAAAGAACACTTCCAAAAGATAAAATATTTTTGCTTGCTATAATACTTTGAGTAGAATTTCATAAATAAGTTCTATTCATCCCCATAACATAAACAAAAAAAGTAATCCATACATTTTCTGGAAAAAAAGATAAAAGCCTACTCCAATCAGGAATTTCTTTCCCAATATTTTTTGCATAATTTTCTGCTTGTTCTCTTGACCATCTTCCATCTTGAAATATATCTTTTATAGGTTGAATATCTTCCAAATCATATACATCTCAAAATAATTCTATTCCTTCTGAAACAAGTTTTATTTTATTTATATTTTTTAAATACCATTTTTTATTTTCCGCATTTAAATTTACCCAGTTATGCAATAAAGAAGCAACAGGATGATCTATATTTAAAATTCTATCTACTTGCATTTTATTTGCTTCTAGGTGATATTTATAATGTATCAAAAAATCTCTATCTTCTTTTGAAAGTTCCAAAAAAGCTGATTGTGCAGCTTCAGTTTCGTATCAAGAAAATTGTTCTGACATATTATTATAGATAAAAAATAAGAGCTTATTATAAATATAAATTTATAAAGTCAAAAGAAAAAACATTGCATTTTTAGTAAATAAAATTATATTTAAAAAAATATTTTTTAAACAAATTATATGAAAGCTATAATCCTTGCAGCCTGAGAATGAACTCGTTTAAAACCTCTTTCAAATACAACTCCAAAACCACTCATTTCAATATTTGGAAAATATATTCTAGAACACAATCTGGAAAGTATTTATACATATGTTGATGAAATAATTATTGTGGTAAAATACAAAAAAGAAGTCATTATAGAAAAACTATGAAATGATTATAAAAATACAAAAATTACCTACATAGAACAATCAGATGAAAAATGAACAGCAGCTGCTATTAGAGGAATAAATATCTGAAAAAATGATATTTTGATACTCAACGGAGATTCTATTTTTGATAAAAAAGATTTAGAAACTATTATAAAACTAAATTGATATTGAGCTTTAGTAAAAAAAGTAGAAGATCCTTCAAAATACTGAGTATTTAAACAAGATTCAAACTGATTTGCTACAGAAATAGTGGAAAAACCAGAAACTTTTATCTGAGATTTAGCAAATCTTTGAGTCTATAAATTCAATGAAGAAATTATAGAAATATCAAAAAATATTCCTCTTTCAAAAAGATGAGAATACGAAATTACTGATAGTATTAACACCTTTTTAAAACACTATAAATTTGAGCTCAGAGAGATTTCTTGAGCATTTATCGATGTTTGATACCCTTGGGATATTTTAGCAGCAAATAAATATTTTTTAGATAAATTAAAAACAAGTGAAATAAAATGAACGGTGGAAAATTGAGTTACGATAAAAGGAAATATTATCTTAGAAGAATGAGCAATACTTAAATCTGGAACTTATATAGAATGAAATGTTTATATCGGAAAAAATACTTCAATTGGGCCAAATTCGTATTTGAGATGATCAACCATTATTTGAGATAATTGTCATATATGAAATGCTGTTGAGATAAAAAATACTGCTATATGAAATAAAACAAATGTGGCTCATCTGAGTTATATTTGAGATAGTATTTTAGGAAATAATGTAAATATCTGAGGAGGAATGATTACAGCCAATCTCAGACACGACAAAGTAAATATAAAAGTTATGGTAAAAGAAAAACTTGTTGACTCATGACTTCATAAACTTTGAGTCATTATCTGAGATAATACAAAAACCTGAATAAAAACCATGACCTACCCAGGAAGAATTATAGAAAATGATAGTTTCACTCTCCCAGGAGAAATAGTAAAATAAAAGCATCACAATGATGCTTTTTAAAAACTTTTGACAAATAAAATAAATTGAATATTATTTGAGTAATCAAGTATTATTCAATTTATTTATTAACTTATATTATTATGTGAAATAACAAACTCGATTTTATCCTTCATATTTCAAAACTAAATATGATTCTAAGCAAATATTTTGACTCTTCCCTATGACTTCTCTGACTCAATGAGTTTATAGTCCTCTATCATTTGCATAATGCACCTGAACAAACCCTTCGTAGAATAGATTTAGCAGAAAAGGTTGGACTTACAGCTTCAGGAATTACAAGACTCTTACTGCCTATGGAAAAAATAGGTTTGGTAGAGAAAAAAGTAAATCCAAATGATGCAAGAGTAAGCTTAGTGAGCATTGCATCTGGAGGAAAAAAACAATTAGATGATGCTCTTATTAGAATGCAAGAACAACTCGATGATAAAATAACACAAAAACAAACAAAAGAATTAGAAAATACTACACAATTACTCAAAGAAATTGGTACACAATTTTTATGGAAATAATACTTGATACAGAAAAAAGCATCTTACAAGATACTTTTTTTATTTTAAAATGAAGCCATTAACGGGAATTAACGCCCTTCGGGTCGGTCATCCGTTAAAATTGTTCTTATTCATCGCAGTTTTATTTTTATTTCATAAAAAACCTCCATTTAATTCCCTTTTCTTTTACACAAAAAAAGCTATAGATGTTTCTATAACTTTTTTCTAAATTTCAGAAATGGAGCATCGATTTGAGTAACTTTTGAACAACTTTTTTTGGCAATTTCTAAAGTTAAATTTTCTCTATTTAAAAGTATTATTTATTTCAATATGGATTTTATTTGAAAAAAATATGATGAAAAGTTGCTTAAAAAGTATTTATAATTATTTTTTGATTTCATCTAATGCTAATACTAAATCAAGCAGTCTATTATAATCTTTTTTAACCTCTTTTTTATTAGGTATATTTTCACTAACTTTATTGCTGTTAGTAGTTGCTAATGTTTGTTCTCTTTGTATTTTTTTCATATATAAATTGTTAAAAAATAAAATACAAAGGAATACACACAAATTGGGGCTAAAATTGTTTTTAAAAAAATAAGCACAAAAAAAAGAGACCTGGATTTTAGTCCAATAGTCTCTTTTTTATCGTATTACTCTTATATCTTTAATGCTATTACAACACCAGCCCTGTTATACAATCAATTAAAAGTTGCATATTCAGTTAAATCAATATTTTCAGTGCTTTTTATTTTTAAAAAATCATTTTTCATTTCTCAGTTTTTTAGATAGTCAGGAAAAAAGAAAAATCAATATCTTTTTGACTTATCATTCCCCAAGTAGAGTAATCATTCTGAGATATAGTGGTCTTTATAATTTCTTAATTTATTAATAAAATCGGTATTATCCAAATCAAGATTAAAATCTAGGTTTGATATTTTTACAATGTCAAAGTCAAATCATTCTAAATGAAGTTTTTTTAGGAAAATTTCCTCAAGTCAATTTCTTTGGATAAAGTCTTGAAAGTAGTCATAGCTGAATACAATCTTAATTTTTTTATTCTCACGTAAAAAGTAATTTTCTGTTATTTCAGTAATAGTAATGTCTTTTTTACTCATAATATAAAAAGTTAGTAAATAAAATGTAGAAGTCTACATTTATTAACACACTGTTTATTTATGAGTCGCTAAGTTTTTATTATAAAAAATCACTTAATTTAAAATAATAATCTATATTATAAGTCTCACTTCATTCATACGAATATGCATATTTTATATCTTCCAATTTTTTATTAGCATTTTTTATAATTTCTATATATTCATTTTCCTTTTCATTTTCATATAATTCATCATCATAAAATACTTTGTAAATTTTATCTTTCGTTTCAGAATATAAGTTACTATTCCAGCTACAATATTTTCAATATTTTTTAGTAGTAGCTTTTTCTATTTCTTCTCCGAGAATTGAGCTTTTTAATATATAACGATATGTATAGCGTTCAGGATTTTCAGGATTAATTATTAGCCATTCAATTAATTCATCATCTGGAGAGTATATATTTTCGTCATCATAAAATATAATTCATTCTTCTCAATTTATTTTTCTTTCTTTTAACTCCTTAAATGTATTTGTTTCAATAATATCAATTATTTTTGTCATAATTTTTTAATTAGAATATAAAATGTTATATAAGTAATAGTGATATTTATAAATATATCAACCTCTTTCTTTTATATTGGAATAAATAGTTCTCTTACTTCTGTCTATAATAAGAGGATAATCAAGTAAAATAATATAAACATTTTTCTACTTTTTTATCTAAAAATATAAACTAATTTCCACTTTCTTTTTTTTAAAAAACAATCATATCTTTTCAAATATCTATCTTTCTATTAGTAGTCGTTAGAAAGCTTTTAAATATCTTTATATCACGAATAATATTACTTTTAGAAAGACTTTTATTTGTTAGATATGTTTGTCATCAAAACTCTTTTAATACTCTCTCAAGGCTAATTTTTTCAGTTTTATTAATAATACGATTTAATAAGTAAAAATATAAATCTAGTTTCTCAATATTTAGTTTTTTGTTATTAATAAATCAGATATAAATACCTCTATAAATATATTTTTCAAATTTTTGAAGTTTAAAGTAATTTTTAAGTAAAGTGAATGAAAATCTATAATTTTCTTCAATTAAATCAGAAATCAAAAAAACTCTTATTTTCTCAGTATCTTTTGAGATAGTGCAAATATCCTTATATATTTTTGATAAACATAATAATACTAATTTATATTTTTTATTTTGTTTTTTTATATTACTTTCCTTTAATGATGAGGAAGATAATAATTCATAAATAGTTTTATTCTTAAAATATCAGCTCATATCTATTTCGCTTCACTTCAAAATATTTAATAATACAAATTTTGAAATACTAGAAAGTTTATAATTACTATTGATGATATTATTTTCAAGTAAAAAACTTTTATCCATTTCATCAAAACTTACTTTTCCATTTAAAAATTCATTGTAAATCAACTTGTTTGTATTGATATAGTTATCTGGATTTCTATAGTAGATATTAAAATATTTTCAAACAAATTTCCTGATTTCATCTTTTATAAGTTTTTTATCTTTAATAACTTCCAAATCCTTGTTTTTCAATGAGTCTGCTATAGAAAAAATATAATATAAAAATCCATAATTTCAGCCTCTTGATGTTTCTCATATTTTTATTCTATTTTTTCTCGCATAATCAACAACTCTTTCAGTATTATCGTGATAATATAATGCTTTTGCGTGTCATTCATTCCCTTCAATATGAACTCTATTATTTATTATAGTAATTTTAAATCATATTTGATTTAATTTTTCTAAAATAATAGGAAAAGGAATATCATTTATTTTATAAACATAACTGTTAATTCTTTTTTTCAAATTCAACTCTTCCTCATCTATTTTTCTAAATTCATCTGAAAAATTCATCTTTTCATATTTTTTAAATACTTCATCTCCAGTAATTTTATTAAAATCAGTAATTTTATAATTATTATGAAACTCATTTCTTATATTTATAATCCAAGTTTTTCTTCTAAAATCATATCATCAAACTACTTTTAATATTCCTACCTTCCAGCTAAAATCCTCATCAGCAGATAAATCCTTCATTAATCTTTCGTAAATTTTATCAAATTCTTTTTTAAATGGTAAATATGGTGTTTTTTCCATTAAATAATAAATATGATATCATCATCCAGTCTTATTGATTATATGAGCTCTTAATCAATATTCTTCTTCGATTTCTTCTAATCTAGTGAATAATTCGTTATCACTTATTCATTCTTTTAAAGTATCAACATCAAATCATAGAGCATATATTTTTCTCAATTTTGACTCATTTCTTTTTCATAACAAATATCAATTAACAAGAAAATATAAATTATTATTCTCAATCTGAGAGGTAATATATTTTTCCTCGATATAACTAAATTCATCAGTTTGCATATCTTTGACAAATAATATACAATCTTCAGGATTTATTCTTCTTTCAGTAATGTAGTTAGCATTATTTTCGATACTTAAAGTAGCATCACCTTTCTTGCAGTTTTTCATAATTATATGTGGTTAAAAAATAAACTACAAGAAACAACACACATATTTGGTATCACACTGAATATCGTATTTTTTAAAATCCTAGTTTTACTTATTAAATAGAGCTTTTTATTATTATTGGTAGTTTTATGAAAAAATTGATAACCAAAAAAAAACCTACTTTGAGATTTTTCTAAGTAGGTCTTTTGAGAAGAATGAAAATATTAAATTTTTATATATTTTAATAAAAATTAAAAAGAAACTTTTTTCGTTTTTATTTTCTTTTTTTAAGTGACTAAATTTAATTTATATTAAAAAAAAATCAAAAGTTTTTCAAAATTAGTATCACTGTAATATTAATGTAATACTACATTTGCACCGATGTCACCACTTAAGTTCATCATTTAACTCAATACCTATTTTTATACCGATATTTAATAATATAAATGTAATACTACATTTATACCTAATCTGATACCTAATTTGGTATTTTTGAATTAAAAACATAGATAAATCATAAAAAAAGAACCGAAAATGGAAGTGTGTATTCTTTTTGCGAAAGCTTTTTATTTTTTAATTTTTATAATTATGGGAAATATGAATAATGTTGCAAGAACCAATAGAGTCTTGACTAAAGAGGAAGTGAATAAGATTTTAATAGATATAAGTAAATATTTTTACTTGTGAAGTTTTAATATCAATTTGGTGAGTAAACTCAATCAAAATGGAAAAATTGTGATAAATTACAAAGTTTCCTGATTAAGGAACGGAGAGAAAATCTCAATAAATGACAATTTTACCTTATAATTTTTATATTATGTTTTGAATTAAGAAAAAGATTAGTTTAAATGTGGACGAAAATTTATTGTGAAAGATTGATAGTGAGAGTAAAAAGATATATTGACCATATTATTCTAGGCTTCAAAGAAGTAAAACCATCGAATATATGGTAAGATGGTATATTTCCAACTCCAATAAGTAAAAAAAAGACCTCTGAGATACATTCTTAGAGGTCTTTTTTATGCCAAAAATCAATTTATTTTGAAAAAAATACTTTTTTCTTATAATAAACAAAATATATTTCATATTGTTTAATTAATAAAAAATGTCATATTCAGAAAGCGATACAAGAGCAAATTATATAGACCCACAACTAAAAAATAATGGTTGGAATGATATCAATATCATCAGAGAACATTCTTTTACTGATGGAAGGATTGGGCTTTGAGGAAAAAGAGGAAAGCAAAAATTTGCTGACTATGTTTTGACTTATAAATGAGTAAAATTAGCGATTATTGAAGCTAAAAAGGTAGGTTTAGAACCAACAGAAGGTTTAGAGCAAGTAAAAGAATATGGGAGTATTTTAAATCTAAGATTTGTATATTCATCAAACTGAAAAAGAACCTATGAATTTGACCTAAAAACTGGAAAAGGTGATTACATCGATAATTATCCAACACCAGAAGAACTCTATAATAAAGTATTTTCTGAAATCAATCAAACAAAAGAAACTTTACTCCAAGAACCATTTTATTTATCAGAAAGAAAACCAAGATATTATCAAGAGATTGCTATAAATAAGATAATGGAGTCTATTTGAGACTGAAAAAATAGGATTTTACTCACTCTTGCAACTGGAACTGGTAAAACCGTTATTGCATTTCAAACGGTTTATAAACTATTCAATGCAAGATGGTCGAAAGATGGTATATGAGTGAGAAGACCAAGAATTTTATTTTTGGCTGATAGAAATATCCTTGTAGACCAAGCAATGAATACTTTTAATCCTTTGGAAAAAGATATCATCAAAATCAACGGAACTGAAATCAAAAAAAGATGATGAAAAGTTCCAACGAACGCAAATATTTTCTTTGCTATTTATCAAGCTTTGGCAGGATGAGTATCAGAAGATGACCCTAGTGAAACACTAGAAGCCTATTACAATAGATATGATAGGGATTTTTTTGATGCTATCATAATTGATGAATGTCATAGATGATGAGCTAGAGAAGACGGAAATTGGGCTGAGATTTTGAAATATTTTGACTCTGCTGTTCATATCGGACTTACGGCAACACCAAAAAGAAATGATAATGTTGATACTTACAAGTATTTTTGAAATCCAATTTATGAATATTCACTAAAAACTTGAATAGATGACTGATTTCTGACTCCGTTTAAAATCAAAAGAATTAAACTTAATATTGATGAATTAGTTTTAAATAGTTGAGATAAAGTCGTTTCGTGAGAAATAAAAAAAGAAGTGTATTACACAAAAGATATGGAAAGAGAGATTATAATCGATGAAAGGTCAGATTTAATTGCTCAAACGATATTACAACAAATAAACAAAATGGATAAAACTATTATTTTCTGTGTAGACCAAGGTCACGCACTGAGAATTAGAGACAGTATAAATAAGTATAAAGAAGTAAAAGACCCAGATTATTGTGTTCGTGTGACGAGTAACGAAGGAGAAATATGAAGAAAATATCTCGAAAGATTTCAGGACAACGATAAAGATATTCCAGTGATTTTAACAAGCTCTCAAATGCTGACTACCTGAGTGGATGCACTCAATGTAAGAAATATTATACTCGTTAGAAATATTGGAAGTATTGTAGAGTACAAACAAATTGTTTGAAGAGGAACAAGACTTTTTGATGGAAAAGATTATTTCACTATTTATGATTTTGTTGGAGCTACTAATGATTTTAGTGATGAACTTTGGGATGGATGACCAGAAGAGGATTTATCTAATGAAGTAGAAGTAAAAAAAGAAGAATACAGACCAAATACCAAAAAAGATTTCCCAACAGATACGAAAGAAAATGATTTTGAAAAAAAAGAAAGATTAGTGGTAAAACTCGCACCAAATAGAGAAGTAAAAGTTATTGATATTGAGACGAGATATCTTGACCCAACGACTGGGAAACATTTAAATTCAAATGATTTTTTAAAAAGAATTATTGGAGATTTACCAAGTATTTACCAGGATGAACATCAACTCAGGATGTTATGGTCTAATCCTGAAACCAGAGAAGAATTACTTCAAAATTTAGCAAATATTTGACTTGATAGTGAGCAACTGGAAGATTTAAAAAAGATGTTTGAAGCTGAAAAGTCTGATATTTTTGATATTTTGGCTCATATATCTTTTAACAGTGATATTAAATTTAGGGCTGAAAGGTCTCAGTATTGAGAGGAAACAGTGGAAAAATACCAAAGTCTAAAAGCGAAAGAATTTTTAGAGTTTTTGTTGGGACTTTATGTAAAAAATGGAATTTTAGAATTTAGAAAAGATGGACTAGCAAGTAAAATTGCTCTCTTTAACCAAGGTCAACCAAGGGAAATTGCAGAAACTTTCGGGTGAATGCAGGAGTTAAAAAATGCTTATTATGAGTTACAAAAGAGTTTATATGTTAAATAGAAGAAACGTTTAATTTTTAATTTTATTTTATGTCTAATAGTAAGATTTGATATAGAGATTTTTATACTTATTCAATGATGCAAACACTGTATGAATGAAAGAAAAGTTATCTTGAAACTTTTTTTCCTTTTATTATGAATTCTATTGATATAATTAATTGAACTAAATTAAAAAAAATTCAAAATGATATAAAGAATAGGTATTATTTAAATATACCAAATTTCACAATTAAAGACATATTAAAAAAACTTGATAAACAAAATAAAATTATTTATGACGAAAAATCTGATATAATTCAATTAACAGAGAAATGAAAAAAAGAGAAAATTGACTCAATTGATTTAAATAAGGATATATATTTTGAGTTAGAAAGACTTTTTGAGTCTATTAGATTATATATATATAAAGATAATAATATTAGATATGAAGATGATATAATATATAAAACATTACAAGATATTATAAATAATAATTTTTATAATTTTTTTGAATTTTTTTCTCCTTTTAGTAAAAGTTATATCAATTGAAAACTTGATTGAGTTGATAATGTTTTAAAGGTTTGAATTTCAAGATTTGTTGTAAATCAACTTAATAATAATTTAGAATTTAAAAATCTAATTAAAAATATTGTATATTGAGCCTTACTTTGTTCTTTAATTACAAAAGAAAATTTAATTAAAGATGTGAATAATGAGTATAATTTAAATTCATTAACAGTTTTTTTAGATACTAATATTATTTTCTCATTAATTTGATGACATTGAAAAGAACTTGAAAAATCATCGTTTGAATTATTAGAATTAATGCAAAAAAGAGGAATATCTGTAAAAGTTTTTACATTTACTATTGATGAGACAATAAATGTTTTAGAGAATTTCCAAACTGAAAAAGATAAATATTTTAAATGATATAATGTTGCCTCTATTTACCAAAATTTCAAAAATTTATGATATGGTACATCAGATATATTACAATTAACATATAAAATTGAAAATATACTTATTCAAAAATTTTGAGTAGAGATTTATGAACAAAAAACTAGTAAATTAGATTATAATGAAGATGATTATGAGGAAGAAATAAATCATAAACCCCGCCATTCAAAAAAACACGATATTTATGCAATTGAGTCTATTAAATTTTTAAGGTGAAGTTCTTCACCAAGATTATTAGAAAAATCAAAATATATTTTTTTAACCTCTGATAAAAGATTATTTAATGCTGATTGTAAAATAAATGAAAAAAGTTTTTTCAAAAAAATACCAAATATAATATTGCCAGATTATCTTAGTAATTACCTATGGTTAAAAAAACCTGATTGGTCTAGTGATATTCCATTAGAAACAGTTTTTGTATGACTAACTTCATATTGATTAATAAATAAAGATGTTTGGAATAACTTTTATGCTTTGTGTTATGAAATGGTTGAAAAAAAAGAAATTACAGATGAAGATTTTGCACTCTTGATTTCTTCTAATGAAATAAAAAATGAACTTTTAACAATTTCAGTTTGAGAAAAAATAGATAAAAATATTATTTTTACAAATATTGATAAATCTAAAAAGAATTTAGAAATTACAATTCATAATGAGATTTTAGAGGAAGTAAAAAAATGACATAAATCTGAAATTGAAAAAAAATTAGAAGAAGAAAAACAAAGAAAAAATAAAGATATATTGGAAAAGTTAAAAAATAAAAATATAAAAATTGCTTGAATATTATCGTGGGTTATTTCATTTATTATTTTTATTATTTTGTGTAGTTTATTTGTTATTTTCATTATACCACCTATATTAAAAAATTGGGATTTATGGGAATGAATTTTATATTTTATATCTTTTTTCTTTCTTATCTTATATATTATTTTATGAGTTCATCTAAAAAATTTTATTTTTAGAAAAAAAATTAATGATATTATATTTTTATACTTATTTAAAAAAGATAAACACTACTTTATTACAGATTAATTATTTTTTATAAAAAAATGAAAAAAATATATTTAAGAATAAATATTCCATCTCTTGAATGATTGTGCGATTTTTGAACTTCATATTGGTCGGATGAATTAGAAAAAAATCCTTTGAAAATAAATTTAGATAATTATGAAGTCAATTATTTTATAAAAAAAGAAGAAAAACCTGTAAATGGTTATATTGATTTATCACCATCTCAATTTATGATTATAACTATAAATTGAGATGATAATTTATATAATGAACTATTAGGTGAAAATATCACTATTGAAACTTGAAAAAAAATATATTTAATCTATGAAAAAGTTATAAAAAAAATTTCATTATTATTTTATAGAATATGAAACTTTGAATATTTAAATTTTAGAACCTGATATATTTGAAGTTTTTTAAATAATAATAGTTTTTCTTTAATTGATTGATATAAATTAGAAATTTCAAATGATTGAATTGATTTTAGAAAAATAAAATTTGAAGAGATAAAAAAAATATCAAAAGATAAAAAAACTATAAATTCTATTTATTCTGATGATGTATTGTTAACAAAAGAAAAGTGGGAAAAGATGCGAAAAGTAACTAATATGAATATTTTAGAAGAGGAAAATATTTTGAAATTAATTAAATTAAAGTCAAGAGTTCTATTCTGAGATAGATTTTCATTATTAGAAGCAAGTATTATTTTGGAAATATTATTTTGAGAGTTTATTAAAAATAAATTTAATGAAATATGATTAAGTAATAAAAAAATAAAAGATTTAGAGCTAGAATTAACCTTTAATCTTTTATTAAATACATATTTACCATTGATTTTAGAAAAAAATAATTATTTAAAATATAAAGAAGATTTAATCAATATAAACATTTTAAGATGAATAAGAAATAATATAGTTCATAAAAATTTAAATAAGATAGATAAAAATTTATGAGCAAAATGAATAGACTCTTGAATTAAATTATATGAATTTTTAATTACAATGAAATAAAATAATTATGTACCCAACAAAAAAACTTTGAGAAATAGTAAAAACTATAAGATGAGTAACTTATAAACCATCTGATATTTTGGATGTAAAAACTTGATTAGCTTGTTTTAGAACTAAAAATATCCAAACAAAATTAGATGAGAGTGATATAATTTATATTGATAAATCAATAGTAAAAAATGAAGAAAAGTTTTTACAAGATTGAGATTTACTTATTTCTAGTGCAAATAGTTTAGAATTATTATGAAAATGCTGTTTAATAGAAAATCTATGATATA
Organism: Patescibacteria group bacterium; assembly: GCA_047637875.1. GTDB lineage: Bacteria > Patescibacteriota > Gracilibacteria > BD1-5 > UBA6164 > UBA7396. The sequence goes on along the minus strand of JBLJBH010000038.1, from coordinate 12,371 downwards.
AAGCAACATTATGATGATTTATATCTTGTTTTAGACCATTAAAAGATTTTATAGATTATAATTATTTTTATTATTTTTATAATTCAGATAAAACCCAAAAAACAGTAAGAATATTTTCCAAGAAAACAACTTGAATAGCAAATTTGCAAATCAAAGAAGTTGAACAAATTCCAATCCCACTTCCACCACTTTCAACCCAAAAACTCATAGTTCAAAAACTAGACTCAGCTTTTGAAAACATAGATAAAAACATAAATCTCACAAAAGAAAATCTCAAAAATCTTGAAGAATTAAACAAAAGTGTTTTAGAAAAAGTTTTTAGTGAGTGAGAGTATGAAATGAAGAAATTATGAGAAATATTTGATGTTAGAGATTGAACTCACGACTCTCCAAAGTTTTTTAAAGAATGATTTCCTCTTGTGACCTCAAAAAATTTGATAGATAATTCAATAGATTTAACAAATGTAAAACTAATAAGTGAAAATGATTATATAAATATAAATAAAAGAAGTAAAGTTGATAAATGAGATTTGTTGTTTGCTATGATTTGAACAATATGAAATCCTACAATTGTAAATTTTGAACCAAATTTTGCAATTAAAAATGTGGCATTATTCAAGAAAAAAAATGAAATTATTATAATGGAGTTTTTAAAGTATTATTTATTATCAGATTTAGTTATCAAAAAGATGTTAAATGAAGCAAATTGAGCAACTCAAAAATTTGTTTGATTATGATATTTAAGAAGTTTTCAAATCCCACTTCCACCACTAGAAAAACAAAAAGAAATTGTTTCATATTTAGATGAAGTATTTGCAAAAAACAAAGAATTAAAAACAAAATATGAATTACAATTAAAAGAATTAGAAGAACTAAAACAAAGTTTATTAAAAGATGCTTTTGAATGAAGATTGGTGAAAGAGTAAAAAATATTTGCATTTGTGGTATGAAAAGATATAATATTACCACTTTACTACACACAAAATATTTATGAAACAAGTAAATAAAATAGCAATAATAAGAGAAAAACTTGAATTATATTCAAAACCATATATTACAAGTGGATACTTACAAAAAATATTAGATAAGTTTGCTCCAAACTATTCTATTAAAGATTTATGCAAATTAGAACTCTTAACTCCTATAAAAAAGTGAAAAATATACATAAACAATAAAACAAAAGCAATTATAAATTCTTTTGTAGTTTGAGATTTGTATATGTGAGATGATGTATATGTATTTGGATGATTATGAATTTATAATAGATATAGTTTAACTGAACAAATAGCAGAATGGCAAACTATTTATAATACTAAAAAATCTTGAAAAAAAATTATTTGAAATTCTAAATTTATATTCGTAAAACAAAGAGAAAGTTTTTTTTATGGTATAAAAAATGAAAAATTTGAATGATACCCATATAAAATTATGACTATTGAAAGAGCTTTTATTCAGATGATAAAAGAAGGAAAAGATTTTAATAATCTTCCATATTGAGTTGATAAAAATAAATTAGAAAAATTAGCAAAAAAATATGCTTCAATTACTGTAAATAATAAAATAAAAAAGTATGTATATTAAAAAAATTAATAATTTTTTAAAAGAATATAGTAATTTATCAAAAGAAGATTATCTAAATATTTTAAAAAAATCAAATAAAGATTTTCCCTTAGATAAAGTAGAAAAAGATTTTTTACTGACTATTATTTTGGTAAAATTTTGAGAAAAATATCCAGATTTAATTTTCAAATGATGAACTTGCTTAAATAAAGTATATTTTCCATATTTTAGACTTTCAGAAGATTTAGATTTTGTTTTAAATACTGATTTATGAGCAAGAGCTAGAAAAACATTACTTAAAGAATATGAAAATAATTTTATAGAAGATTTAAAAATCTTATGAATAAATTTAAGAGAAGAAAGAACAAAATATGATAGTTATAAACTTGCTATGTTTACTTTTGAATATAACTCAATTATAGATAATTCAACTCAAACTATAAAAATAGATATTTCACTTAAAAATAAATTATATATTGAACCTTTTTCAGGAGAAATTAAATCATTTTTTAAAGATGTTGTTTTAGAAGAAAATATTTTTTGAGCTCATTTTATAAATTGTATTGATTTAAAAGAAGCAATAGCTGAAAAATTAAGAGCAAGTCTTACAAGATGAGTTCCAGCAATTAGAGATTTTTTCGATATTTGGTATGTAAAGCAATTTTGAAATTTTGATTTTGAAGATAAAGAGTTTAAAAAATTACTTGAAATAAAATTGAATGAAGTTGATTATAAATATACACTAGAGGAAAACTTTGAAAATCTAAAAAAACAAGTTGAGACAGACTTAAAACCAGTTTTGAATAATGATTTCTCGTTTGATTTTGAAGAAATATATGACTTTATTTTATCTTTTAAAAAATAAATATGAAACAACAAATTTCAAGAATTAAAGATGTTCTTCGTACTGACTCTGGAATATCTTGAGCAATGTCCTATACAGAACAAATATCTTGGATATTATTTTTAAAATTCCTTGATGATTTTGAAACTACTGAAAATGATAAAGCATTTTTAGATTGAAAAAATTATACTTATATTTTAGATGAAAAATATAGGTGGGCTAACTGGATTAATTTACAAAAATGATATATTAATGGAGATGATTTAAAAGATTTTATTAATAACTCTTTGTTTCCTTATTTAAAATCTTTTAGAAATTCAACCGAAAACTTTTCTTCAATAAAGTATAAAATATGAGAAGTATTTTTCTTTATTAATAATAGAATTGAAGATTGAAATAATATAAGAGAAGTTATTGATATAGTTAATTCTTTAAGTTTTCAAAAACAAGAAGATTTATTTGAATTGAGTCAAGTATATGAAGATTTGTTAAAAGAAATGTGAAATGCTTGATGAAATAATTGAGAATTTTATACTCCTAGAAGTATTATTAAAATAGTAGTTGATGTTTTAGAACCTAAAATATGACAAACTGTTTATGACCCTGCAACTTGAAGTTGTTGATTTTTAATCGAAGCATTTAATCATATGAATGCACAAGAAAAAAATGATAAAGAACTAGATTTTTTACAAAAACATAGCTTTTTTTGAAATGAAAAAACACCACTTGCATACATTATGTGAGTGATGAATATGATTTTACATTGAGTTCCAAATCCAAATATAAAGAAAACAGATACATTAGCACAAAATATAAAAGATATTCAAGAAAAAGATAGATATGATGTTGTATTAGCAAATCCACCATTTTGATGAATAATTAAATCACAAGTTCAAATAAACTTTCCTATTAAAACTAATGCAACAGAAATACTATTTTTACAACATATACTTAAAAGTGTTAAACTTTGATGAAAAGTTTGAGTTATAATTCCAGAATGAGTGTTATTTAATACAGGAAATGCTTTTTGAGATGTTAAAAAATGGATTTTAGAAGATTTTAATTTACATAGTATTATTTCTCTTCCTGCCTGAGTATTTTTACCTTATGCCTGAGTAAAAACAAACATAATATTTTTTGATAGAAATTGAAGTACAAAAGATATTTGGTATTATGAAATAAATCTTGGAAGAACTTTGACAAAAAACAAGCCTATCACTTACGATGAAATAAAAGAAATTCCAAATCTACTAAAAAATAGAGTTGTTTGAGAAAATTCGTGGATTGTAAAAGTTGAAGATATAAAAGACTTTGATTTATCAGCAAAAAATCCAAATAAAGCGAAAGAAGAAAATTTAAGAAGTCCACTCGAAATCATTGAAAATATAGAAAAAAATGATGATGAGATAAAAGTTTTGGTTAGCGAATTGAGAAAGATTATAAAATAGCAAAAAAGACCTAGAAATTAGGTCTTTTTCAGTTTTAAATATTATGAAAACACATTTTCATATCTAAAATTTAAAACAATATCTTCCATATCTTTTAGCTCGTTGCTTTCAATTTTTTGCCTCATATATTCTTTAAAGCGAACTATATCGAAGTAGTTATCAAAAAGCTTACTTTTTTCACTTAAATCTGAAATAAAAATATAAAAAATCAGCCAATCATCTCAGTAATCTTTTTCTTTTAATTTTAATAATTCGATATAAAACTTTTCAAAGTCTTCATTGCTAAATTTTACTTCTTTTGACAATATTTTCTTTATTTCATCTTTTGAACTAGAGCAAAAATCTATATAAATATCCATATACATATTTGAAAAATCTACGGTTTCATTTATCCTAGAATATCACCACGGTAAAGTATAAATAACTTCGATATTTTTTCCATTAATATCCTCAAATTTACCGAATTTAAAGTCATTTATATCTTTATCATAATAAATTATCAAATCAATTTCACTGTTTACAAAAAGTTGCTCTCTAAATATATTTTCTCTTAAACTAGAGATAAATAATATTTGCCTTATATTAAAAGTATTTTTATTAATTTTTCACATTTTTAAGAAAATTAAAAAATAAATGTTGTCACATATTCTAAACACACAAAAATTTTTAAATTATCTATACTTTTATATGAAAATATGTATAATGATGAGCAATTTATAATTTAATTTATATTTATTATGGTTATATCAAAAACATCGAGAACTAAAATCAAAAAAATAGAAAATATAGAAGAAATAGAATATGTAATTTATGTCAGAAAATCAACAGATGAGGCATCAGGAAAACAAACGCAATCAATCGAAGACCAAATTAGAGTTTGTTATAATTTTGCTTTGGTTAATAATATCAAATTAATGGAAAAAAACTCAACTTTTTCTCATTTTGATTTTAAAGAAAACGAATTTCTTTGACTAAAAAAGAAAACCAGTACTGAAACTATCGAAGATGAAGTTTTAAGAGAAAAAACTCAAAATTTATTTATCATAGAAGAACAAAAGTCTTGAAAAACACCAGGAATAAGAAAAAAATGGTTAAAACTTATTTCACTTATTAAAACCTGAAAAATTAAATGAATTTTATCATATTCACCAGATAGACAAGCAAGAAATATGGTTGAATGATGAGAGATTATCAATTTGGTAGATGAATGAAAAGTTGATTTAAAATATACAAATTTCCATTTTGAAAATAATGCAAGTGGAAAAATGATGCTATGAATGTGGTTTGTATTCTCAAAACAATATTCAGATAAGTTAAGTGAAGATAGTGCAAGATGAAGTTATTCTGCTCACGCAAAGTGAAAAGCAGTTTGAATTTATAAAATGGGGTATTATATAGATGAGGAAACAGGATATCATATGCCACATCCTGTTAATTTTCCTCTTATGAGAGAAGCTTTTATGATGAAATTAAAAAATGAAAGTGATGAAAGAATTGCCGAATATTTAAATGATAATTGATTTAAAAGGGAATTTAAAAATGATAAATGAAGAGAGTGAAAAGCTATGGATACGAAACTTTATCAAGTTTGGAGAGACTCTTTTTATTATTGAGTTTTTGTCTATTGAAAACAGGAAGTAGATTTAAGAGAAAAAAATGATTATTATGAACCTCTTATTACAGAAGATGAATTTACTCAACTTATATATCAAATATGAGGAGTTTGAGAATGAAAATTGGTAAGAACACAAAATAAAGTAAAACCACATATTGATGATATAATGGCGATACATAATGAAATGCTTATTACAGAAGATGGAAAGTATAATTTTAATTGTACTTTACCTAATTTCGAAAAAAGATTTGTTCCTAAACTTAAAGAATTAAAACAACAAACAGGAAATAATAATTTGGATTATTGAGATATAGTTCAACCACATCAAATAAAATATGCTTGTAATCAAGTAAAATTAAGTATTACATACGAAGAAATAGAAAAAGAAATCTTAAAATTACTGAAAAAAATAAAAATAACAGAGGAAGATTATTGAAATTTGTTAATCCTTATCAAAGAAAGAATTGATAGGGGGGATTTTGATATAAAAGAGCAAAAAAGGTTGTTAAATATACAAATTTGAAAAATGGAAAACAAATTAAAAGATTTTATTAAAAATAATCTTTGAAAAATGAGAGATGAAAATGAAGAAACGATTTATCAAGAAGAAAAAAAGAAAATAGAAAAAGTTTTAAATGATTTAAATTCAGAAGTAAACAATGTAAATCAAAAAAATAATGATATTTTATTTAAATATGAAGTTATCACTGATTTACTAAGAAATGCCTCTGCTATCTATAAAAAGGCTTCTTATGTTCAAAAGAGAAAAATTAATGAAATTCTGTTTTTGAACATAAAAATAACCCCTCGTAAGTCTGTTATATTAGAGCTTAACGAGGGATTAGATTTTTTTTTTAACATAAATGGTGCCATTAACGGGAATTGAACCCGTGACCTCTCCCTTACCATGGGAACGCTCTACCAACTGAGCTATAATGGCATAATATTTCGTCTATCTATGACGAAATATTTCCCTAAATATAGTTTCAAAATCAGATGCTCATGCTGCACGAAGAGATGCAATTTTTTCATCATTAATTTGTTTTTCAGATAAAATCTTTCCAGTATTTCCATCAAGAATAACTGGTTCTGCCTGTGGCTTCTTTTTTAATTCATCTCTCCAATGAGAAAATTTAGTAGTATTCATAAAAATAATATTATCAAAATAAGAAGTTATATTATATCATGTAATAAAAAAATCAAGCTAAAGCTTGATTTTTTTATTATTTTACTGAAACATAAGTATCTCTATAAACTCTTCCATCAAATCTTACTCTTCTTTTTTCTTGAAATGAAACTATTCAGTCTCTATTTGCATATAAAGTAAAATCATTTCCTTGTGAAACACCTTCACCTGGCCAGAATTTATTTCCTTTTTGTCTTATTATAATATTTCCAGTTCTAGCTTCAAGTCCTCCAAATATTTTCACTCAGAGTCTTTTGGCATTGGAATCACGACCATTATTCGTTGATCATTGAGCTTTCTTGTGAGCCATATATTTTTACTTAAGAATTAAAATTAAATTATTTAGATGCAAATCTTGCAAATGCTTTATTAGCTTCTGCCATTTTATATACTTCTAATTTCTTTTTAACAGCATTTCCTGTTTCATTAGCCCCGTCGATTAATTCAACAGCTAAAGCTTTTGAGAAATTAACTCATTTTTTACTTCTAGCAGAATCTAAAATCCATTTAGCAGCTAAAAATAATTGTCTTTTTGATTTTACTTCTTGTGGTACTTGATATATAGAACCTCAAACTCTTTTTGGTCTAACTTCAATTTTAGGCATTACATTTTCTAATGCTTTAAAGAAAATTTCTTCTGGTTTTTTTTGTCCTTTTGCTTTAATTTCTTCGAAAGTATCGTTTAATAATTTTATTGCTAAACTTTTTTTACCTTCTTTCATAACATAGTTAATAAATTTATCAACTAATGGATCTTTTCAAAGTATAATACTCATAATTTTTTATAAATAATAAAGTAAAATTTTCACCTAACAAAAGCTAGATTACTCTTTATGTAATATAGATAGGAAATCTGAAAGTTTAAAACTTAAAGAAAAACTTCTAGCTTTAAACTTTCAGATTTAAGCTACTATTTTTTAGGTCTTTTTGCTCAATACAAACTTCTACCTTGTTTTCTATTTTTTACACCTTCAGTATCAAGTAATCATCTAACGATATGATATCTTACTCATGGAAGATCTTTAACTCTTCAACCTCTAATAGCAACTACAGAGTGTTCTTGAAGATTGTGTCATTCTCATCCAATATAAGCATTTACTTCATAACCATTAGTTAATCTAACTTTAGCTACTTTTCTAAGGGCTGAGTTTGGTTTTTTTGGAGTCATTGTTGTAACTTTTGTACAAACTCATCTTTTTTGTGGACATCCTTTTGGTAATTCAGTTTGTTTATTACCTTTAATAGAGTTTTTAATAACTTGTAAAGCTGGAGATTTACTCTTTCTTACTTTGTCTTTTCTACTCTTTTTTACTAATTGATTTATAGTAGTCATTTTTAGTAATTTATTAATTTAAAACGACAAAATTTTATTAAAAAATAAGCATTTGTCAAATATATAATAGTATTGTTTAAGAAAAAAGAATAAACTATCTTTTTGACCAAGATGGAGATTTTCTTGCTTTTTTCTTTCCTGGTTTTTTTCTTTCAACTTTTCTGGCATCTCTTGTTAATAATCAAGCTGCTTTTAAAGTTTTTTTAAACCCTTCTTCTTTTTCAGCTAAAGCTCTAGAAAGTCCATGTCTAATAGCTTGAACTTGTGCTGAAATTCAGCTTCATTCTACTTTAACTTCAAAAAAAACTTTATCTTTTAAAGAACATAATTTTACTGGAGCAAAAGCTGTTTCAAATAAGTCTTGTCTTGTTATATAAGTTGAAACTTCTTTTCAATTTATTGTAGAATTACCAGCTCATTCAAATAATCTTACTTGAGCAGTAGCTGTTTTTCTTCTTCAAATTGCATGAATATATTTATTAGCCATAATTTTAAAGTATAATTATTATAAAGTTATTGTTTCTGGTTGTTGAGCTTTAAAACTGTGTTCACTTCAAACAACTAGTTTCAATCTTGCTAACATATCAGCTCTTAATTTATTTTTTGGTAACATTCAAGACACTGCTTTATGTAAAGCTTCAGTTGGTTTTTTAACCATTAATTTACCAAGAGTAATTTGTTTTAACCCTCACATAAATCCAGTATGTCTATAATAAATTTTTCCCTCCATTTTATTTCCTGTAACAGAAATTTTTTCTGAATTGATTACTACAACGTAATCTCAATTATCTAAATGTGGAGCAAATGAAACTTTATTTTTTCATTTTAAGATTATAGCAATTTGTGTAGCAAGTCTACCAAGGGTTTGACCTTCTGCATCAACTACGTACCATTTTCTAGAATCATTTGATAATTGTTTTGGCATTAATGTTTTCATAATATGCTTTTTATAAATAATAACTAAAGTAATTCAAGTAATACTAATTTAGCATTATCTCAATCCCTATATTTTATAGGAGTAACTCTTGTAAATCAAGAAGTTTTATTTCATTTAAATTTTGGGGCTATATTTTTAAATAATTCTAAAGATGATTCTTTAGTAAATAAATATTGCATAACATATCTGATAGCATTCATTTCATCTTTTGAGTTAACAACATTTATCATTTTATCTATCATTGGAGCAATTAAAGCAGCTTTTTTTGGAGTAGTTTTAATAGCTTTATGTAAAAATAAATTCGTTAAAAGATTTCTTTCCATAGCTTTCCTATGTTGGAATGTTTTTCAGTTAAACTTTAAGTTTTTCCTTACTCTATGTCTCATAGTAATTAAATTAATAATTAATAATTTTTTTGGTTAAAAACCAATTTTTTTAATCGTCTCAAAGAAGTTTTAAACCTCTTTCTCAAAGTGCTTCTCTTATTTCTGTCATAGCTTTCTTTCAGAATCATTTTATTGATGAAAGTTTAGTTTCTGTACATTTAACAAGTTGTTCAATTGAAAGTATATTTCAATTGATTAAAGCATTTAAAGTTCTTGGTGAAAGTCACATAATTTCGATTGGAGTATATGTTTCTTTTTCAAGTTCTTCTTTAATTTCTTCTTTTTCTTTTTGAAGTAAATCAGCTACATTTGAAATAAATTGTCATTCTACTTGTAGAGATTCTTCATTAAATATTCCAAAATATGATGATAACATATTAGAAGAAAATTTTAAAGAATCTACAGGAGATATAACTCAATTTGTTGAAATAGTCATTTCAAGTGAATCTAAGTTTGTAATATCTCAAAATCTTGTATCATTTACTTCATATTTTACACTTATTACAGGTGAAAAATTAGCATCAACTAATAAAACATTAACATCATCTTCTCTTTTTTTAAGTTCTTCAATACTTAAATATCAAACAGATTTTTCTACTCTGATTTCAATATCAAGAGCTAAACCATCTTTATCAATTTCAGTAATATAAAGGTCTTTATTTAAAATTTCAATTCAAGCAGAAGTTTTTATATCAGAAGCTAAAACTTTTCAAGCTTTATTTTTTGATAACTTTATCCATTCAATATCTGTAGTTTTTTTATCAATAATTAAACTTTTTAAGTTTAACATTATATCTAACACACTATCTTTAACTCATGGAAGAGTTGAATACTCATGACTTACTCAAGCTACTTTTATTCAAGTTACTCTAGTTCAAGGTATAGAAGATAAAAGTACTCTTCTTAAAGAGTTTCATAAAGTTACTCAATATCATTTTGGTAAAGGTCCTAAAGTAAATTTAGAAACATTTACTTCTAAGTCTTGTTGAGAAATTTTTGGAACTCAAATTATATTATGTATAATATGCATTTTTAGTAAAATTATGAAATAACAAAAATATAAATCAAAGTATTATTTTGAGTAGAACTCAATAATTTTTTGAATATCAATTACTTGATCGAAATCTTCATTTTCAGGTAATGCTTTTATTGTTATTTTAATATTTTTTGGATCAACTTCAATCCATTTAGTTTTACTAACAGCACCTTTATTTTCTTTTGAGAATTCAGCTAATTCTTCAATTAAAGATTTATATAAAGGACTTTCTTTTAATTTGTCTCTTAATTCAATAACATCTCAAACTTTTACAGATATTGATGGAACATCAACATTTACTCAGTTAACTTTAAAATGTGCATGAGATACAAATTGTCTTGATTGCATTCTTGTTCTAGCAAAATTTGCTCTGTAAACAACATTATCAAGTCTTAACTCAAGCATTTTTAACATTTTATCTCAAGTAGTACCTGGAGTTTTAGATTTTACTGCTTTAGCATAGTAAGCAGCAAATTGTTTTTCTGACAAACCAAACATTCTTTTTGCAGATTGTTTTTTTCTTAATTGTCATCCAAATTCAGAAGTTTTTCTTGATTTTAGAAGAGATCTTTTTGATTGACTTAAATCATATTTTTCTGTACCAAAAAGATTTATTCATTCTCTTCTACATAATTTTTTCTTTGGTCAAGTATAACGCATAAACCTTGATTTATTAAATACTAAAAATTAAATTATATTCTAAAAACTTACTATAAGCTTCTAGTTTTTTTCTTTCTACATCAGTTGTGTGGAACTGGAGTTATATCAAATATACCTCTTAATTCTAACCCACCTGAGATAAGTCATCTAATAGCTTGTTCTCTACCTACTCAGATACCTTTAACATAAACATCAACAGTTTCTAAGTTATGAAGAGTTTTAGCTTTAGTAGCAGCTTGTTCCACAGCCATTTGAGCTGCATAAGGAGTTGCTTCTCTAGCTCATTTAAATCAAGCAGTTCATCCTGAAGCCCAAGTTAACACATTTCCTTTTTCATCAGTTATAGAAACGATTGTGTTATTAAATGAAGCCATTATGTGAGCTTGTCAAAATTGTACTATTTTTTTAGTCTTTCTAGACTTTTTTACAGTAGCTTTAACCATAAACTTACTTTATATTAAATTATTAAAATATTATTTTTTCTTGTTAGCAATAGCCACAGATTTACCTTTTCTAGTTCTAGCATTAGTTTTTGTACTTTGCCCTCTAACTGGTAATCTTTTTTTATGTCTTTGCCCTCTATAACAATTAATTTCTTGTAATCTTTTTATATTTCAAGCTACAAGTCTTCTTAAATCTCATTCAACTAGAAAATTTTTAATTTCATCTCTTATTTTATCGAGTTCATCCTCATTAAGAGTTTCTATTTTTCTAGTTTTTTCAATTCAAACTTTTTCTAAAATAACATTAGACATTGGTCTTCCTATACCATATATATAAGTCAATGCTATTTCTACATGTTTACCATTTGGTAAATTTACTCAAGCAATTCTTGCCATAAAATAACTAAAATTATAAAATTAAATTAACCTTGTCTTTGTTTATGTTTTGGGTTTTCACAAATTACCCTAACAATTCATTTTCTTTTTATTACTTTACATTTATCGCAAATTTTCTTAACAGAAGCTGATACTTTCATAAAATATATAAAATAATTAAATAAATATTATTTTTTTCTAAATATAATCCTTCATTTACTAAGGTCGTAAGGACTAAGTTCAAGAAGTACTTTATCTCACTCTATAAGTTTAATAAAATTAATTCTCATTTTTCAACTCAAATATCATTTGATAATTTCTCATCAAAACTCCTCTGGTAATTGAACATCAAATACCAGATTAGGTAGAGCCTTTACAATGGTTCATTCTACCTCTATCTTTTCTTCCTTATTGGACATAATAATTTAGGCTTTTAAAAATAATAGCTTCGAAAGTTTATATAAAAAAAACAAAAAAGCAAATCTTTTTTTTATTTAAAAATTCTAAAATAAAACCGGACACTTTGAGTATAATAAAAATACTACAGA
>JBLJBH010000037.1:0-3035 GCA_047637875.1 Patescibacteria group bacterium | reverse complement strand
GACATTTCTATTTTTACAAAAAGGGTGACATTTCTATTTTAAAATAACATTTTTTAGGTTTTAGTAAAAAATTTTATTTCCATTTTTTCTCATAGATAAGCCTTTTATCTCTTTTATAGTTTTATTTCATTTTCCGTTTATAAATTTAATTATTTCAGATATATTTGCTTCACTTAAACCTATGGTAGAATTTTTATTTGAGATATAAAAAATACGTGCTATCACTTCTTTTTGCAGAAATGGCGATAGGGAATTGAATTTATCTATTTCAAAGTAATTTTTTTCTAAATCCCTCCCCTTCGTTCCTCAGGTACTCCCTTTGACATCAAAGGGAGATTTATAAAGAAAGTATTTTACTTCTTCGTCTATATGATTTTTTAGTTCTTCAAAGTAATTTAGTGTATTGGAAATATTTTGTTTATATTTTGAGTTCACTTTCAAAAATTTTGGAATAATTTCATTTCTTAGAAGATTTCTGGTGATATCATTGTTAAAGTTTGTCTTATCAATACTATATTCTAGTTTATTTTCATCTAAATATTTTAAAATTTCTGATTTTTCAATATTTAAAAGAGGACGTAAAATATTTCCATAATTCTCTGTCATATTGATTAGTCAAGTTAGTTTGCTTCATCTTGCTAGATTGAAAAAAAATGTTTCAATTTTATCGTCTAGGTGATGTGCTGTCATAACTTTCTTTGTTCCATGAATTTCACAAACAGCAGAAAAAAACATATATCTTTTTTCACGAGCTAGTTCTTCAATTGATATAGAAGGATAGAGAGTATCTCTAATTTTTTTGATATCAGCTGATGCTATTTCTACTTTAAACCCGAGTTTTTTTCATAAATTTTCTAAAAATATTTCTTCCTCATCAGCTTCAATTCTGAGTTTATGATTAAAATAACAAGCCACAATTTGGTTTTTATAGCTCGTTTTTAGGAGTTCATAAAGCAAAAACATACTATCAGGACCTGTAGAACAAGCTAGTATAATTTTTTCATTTTTATCGTAGTATTTATCTAAAAATGATTGTAAGTCTATATTCATATAATTATTTTTAATATTTTTTAAAATTATATTTATTTTGGAGTAAAATCAAAATTTGTATTTAAAAATACTTATCTTGCAAAAATACCTTTTTTCTATACTATCTAAAAAAATTAAATAATAACAAAAATATATGAATTTTAAAGATTTACCAATTATTCCACCACTTCACAAAGCTCTTGAAAAACTTGAGTTTATAACACCAACACCAATTCAAGAAAAAGTTATTCCATTAGCAATAGAGTGAAAAGATATTTTATGAGTAGCTCAAACTGGAAGTTGAAAAACTCTTGCTTTTACGCTTCCAATTTTACAAAATATTTATAATCTTAGATTGCAAAGAGAAGGCAAAAATGCTAAAGTTACAAGAAAAATAGAAGCACTTATTGTAGCTCCAACTCGTGAACTTGCTATTCAAATTGGGGAGACTTTTGCTCCATATGCGACAAATACAAATTTAAAATGTACTACAATTTTTGGTTGAGTAAATGATTTCCATCAAATTAAAGCTATTGAAAAATGAGTTGATATTTTGATTGCAACACCATGAAGACTAGAAGATCTTATTAGTCAGTGAGTTATAAAACTTTCATATGTGCAAATATTTGTTTTAGATGAAGCTGATAAAATGCTTGATATGTGATTTTTACCAGATATTAAAAAATTAATTAAAAGGATTCCAGAGCATAGACAAACTTTATTTTTTTCAGCAACTATGCCTGCTCCTATCAAAGAATTGGCAAATAGTATTTTAAAAGATCCTGAAACTATAACTATTAAACCACAAGCAAGTACAACTGATAAAGTCACTCAAAAAGTGTATCATATTGCTTCATCACGCAGAAGACAATTACTTCAACAAATAGTAAAAAGAAAAGATTTAGAAAGTATTATAGTGTTTGTAAGAACTCAAGAAGAGACAGATTTGGTTCTTAGTTTTGTTAGATCAGCTTGAATAAAAGCTGATAATATTCATAGAAATAGATCACAAAATGCTAGAACAAAAGCTATGAAAGCTATAAAAACTTGAGAAATAAAAGTACTTGTTGCGACTGATATTGCTTCACGTGGTATAGATATTAATTGACTTTCATGTGTAGTGAATTATTCTCTTCCAAAAGAGGCAGAAGTATATGTTCATCGTATTTGAAGAACAGCACGTGCAGGGAAGTCTGGGCTCGCAATTAGTATGTGTATTGAAGAAGAAAAAGTGAGACTAAAAGCTATAGAAAAACTTATTTGAAAAAAACTTGTTGTTGTAAGTGATACTTCATATAAAGATGAAGAAATAGTAGAGAGAGAATTTTTATGAACTTTTTCTATGAAAGAACAAAAACCAAAAAAACCTTGAGAAAAACCAAAAAGATATTATTGAGGAAAAAAAACTAAGAAGTGAGATTAAATTCTCACTTTTTTAATCTATAAAAAAATTGACTTATTTCAAAAAAATATTATAAATAATTCTATTTTTAATTATAAAATGAATAATATGGCTATTAATTCCAATGAAACATTTTTACAAGAAGTACAAAAAAAAGTTGATGCTATTCCTGATACTCTTTTAGATAAATTATGAAGTTTAAAAGAAACTGTTAGGAAAAAAGCTTTTTTAATCATTGAAAAAACTTTTCAAAATAATCCAAATATTTTAGCTTCAGCACCAATGACTTTTTTAAAAAAACAAGATGTAGATGCTGCTTTATCACTTATTATTGCTACTTTAGAACATGAAAAAGAAGTTTCTTTTGATGTGTTACAAGAGGTATATCAATATACTTTAAGTGAGTTAGAAATAGCTAGAATAGATGAAAATACTGAATCTTTAGAAGTTATAGAGCATAAATTACAACTTTTGTGTGTATTACTTGAAAATAATATAAATTATATTCAAGATGAGAAGATTCTTAATTTTCTTTATGATGAAAAAATGGGCATAATAGAAAAAAGTGTGTGGCTAAAATAAGGAGTATTTGGTATAATTAAGC
>JBLJBH010000036.1:0-5897 GCA_047637875.1 Patescibacteria group bacterium | reverse complement strand
ATATAGTGACATTTCTATTTTTTACGATAGTGACATTTTAACTTTTAAAATTACATGGAAAAAATAAACTTTTGCAAGATTTGAAATAAAAAATATAATTTAAGACATATATATTAATTTTATAAATATGAATATTGATGTGTTAATCAAGAATATTGATTCTATAGAAAATCTAGAAAAAAATACTATGGAATTATATTCTTATTTAAAAAATAATGATATAACATTAGTAGAGGCTGAAGAAATAACTATAAAATCTTTTAGTAATGATTATTTTATATCTTTGTTAAAAGATGTCTTTTTTGAAGAAAAAAATCAAGAAATATTAAGATTGTTTATACAATTCTCACTATTGGGTTTTACTAAATTAATTTATAATAATAAAAATTTTTCATTTCAAGAAGACTTTATAAAAAAAATAAAAAGTATTTTTTATTTTTGGGAAGAACAAATAGAATACAAATATCTTATTTCTAAAATACTATACTCTATAATAGATATATTATTAACACCAAAGTATAAAAGAAATTTTTCTATTAAATTAATTAATATTGATTATGAATCTTTTTTTAAAACTATTCAATTAAAATCAAACATATTATGAAGTATATTTTTTGTTACC
Organism: Patescibacteria group bacterium; assembly: GCA_047637875.1. Classification (GTDB taxonomy): domain Bacteria; phylum Patescibacteriota; class Gracilibacteria; order BD1-5; family UBA6164; genus UBA7396. The sequence goes on along the minus strand of JBLJBH010000036.1, from coordinate 5,275 downwards.
TTAAATTATGATTTTTCTCTTAAAACACAATTACAATTGATAATAAATTTTGTTAATAATAATGAAAAAAGTAATATAATGATTTCATTCAGTAAAATTTATTGAGTTATAAATAAAAGTAACGGTTTAATAAATTGACAAAGAAAACTATGGATTGAAAATTTTTGAAATAATAATATTAATAACTTTATAAATATAATTACATCTATAAATGATAAAAATAGTTATAAAATATTAAATTATCTAACCTCTTGATTTCCTAATTGATATATAGATGGGGATTATAATCCTTGAAAAATATTATTTAATAAAATTAATAAATTAATAGAGGAGAAATATATAATTGAGAATATTATAAAGAATGATTTAGAGAATTTCAATCAAAATAATATATGATATATTGATAAATTATGCTTTATAACATTAAAAATGATTTCTATTTTTGAAGTTATAAAAAGTTCTAAAAATGAAGATTGGAAAATTAAAGTTATAATAAGAGAGTTTTATCAATGGTTAGATGAGTTATACAACATTATTAATAAATATGATATTATAGACGATTGGAATTATATAAAAAACTTTTTAGTAGAAGAAAATAATGAAATTGAATGGAAATCTAGCTTTTTAACTTGTATAAAATACAAAAATCCTAATTTTAAAAAAGATAACTATAATAAAATAGCTCAAACTATTATTTCAATGATTAATACTAATTGATGAAATATACTTATATGATATATTGAAGATTTGAAAGATATAAGTAAAGATATAATATATTTTACTAAAGATAAATATAATTTTTTTGATATTAATTGTGAATTAAAAAAATTTAGAACATCAATAGATGAAATAATAAGAGAATTACAAGAAATTATAAAAAAAGAATTAAATTGTAATATAGTTGATTTTGATAATTTATTTTCAATTACAGAAAAAAATCTAAAAATAAATTGAGAAAGTATATCAATTTACTTAATCAATATATCAAAATCTGAAAATGAGTTTTATTCATTACATGAAAATAATGATAAATATATAACTATTAGAAAAAGAGTAAAGTGAAAAAATGAATGTATAGTACCAACAACAAAATAAATCCTCGCTTCGCGAGGATTTTATAATATATTTCTTTTCTTCATAAGGTTGCTAAATCAACTTTTTCTTGAGTATCTTGAATTAAAAGATTTAATTCACTAGTTGAAGCCTCAATTATTCTTTCTTTATCACTGATTTTCAATATGTCAAGAACTAAAGCTACATTTTATTCTATTAAAGAAGTAATGTTTTTAACTTCTGAAGCCTTATCTCATCATAAATCAGAAATTGTTCCATTATTTATAATTCTTTCCATATCAGCTTGCATTTTCATATATCTTCTTCTTATATCAATATCATCTGGATTTTCAGGTCATTTATTTTTATTATTTGGGAATTTATCTCCATAGTAATCACCATTGAAAATTTCCCCCATATTTTTGTTTTTATTTTTAAAATTGCTGAAAGTTTAGCATAATTAAAAACTTAAATCAATATTTCTTGCTTGAGCTCCTTGAGCTGGAAAAACAGAGTTTATAAAATCACTTCCAAAAAATTGGGACTTCTTTTTTGTTGATATAGATAGTTATAGAGATTACTTTGAATGATATAAATGAAAAAATGCTCAAGACTATCAAAATGCTATGAGTGGAGTTGTTAATCTTGTTCTAAAATATTGCTTTCAAAATGATATAAAATTTATTCTTGATGGAACTTTTAAAAGTCTGAAACATGCAAAAAGAAATATTGATAATTGCAATAGAAAGAAAAGAAAAATTGAAATATATTTTATTTTTCAAAATCCTTATGTTTCATATTATTATACTTATTTAAGAGAATTAAATGAGGAAAGAAATGTTCCACTTGATAAATTTATTGAATGTTTTTATAATTCAATTGAAAATATTTATCTTGTAAAAGAAAAAAATAAACTTATAAAACTTTATATTTGTGAAAAAGATGATAATAATTCACATCTATTTTGAAAAAAAGAATACAATATTTATGAAGAAATAAACAACATAACAAATTTTTGCAATTTTTATAAAATTGGTTACAATTGAAACGGATTTACAAATAAACCTATTTTAGAAAATGGTTTATTATGATTCAAAAAAATTTTAGAACTAATTTCCCCGTTTTTAAGACTATATTTATTTCTTAAAAAAATATTATGACTAAGCAAACAAAAAGAATCATAGAAATGTGATTAAAATGAAGTATTAAAGAACAATCAAAACTTTTTAACCAAAATTTTATTACAAAATTTTTATATAAAATAGCTGTTAAAAAGTGATTGAAATCTAAATACTAGAGCAAAACAAATCCTCGCGAAGCGAGGATTTGTTTTATATTTAATTTGACTTAGTAGGATAAAACTATATAATCATCCTACCTTTAAAATAATAAAAACATCACTATGAAAACTGCAATAAAAGAAAAAAGTGTAAAATCTTCTTTTACTATAAAAGAAAATCTTTTTGCAAGACTTGCTTCAAATCCAAATAAATCAAAAATAGTAAATGAAGCTTTAAGTATTTACTTCGAAAAAAGTGATTATTTAGCAAAAGCCGAAGAAGAATATTGGAACGAAAAAATCAGAGCTTGACTTCGTGATGTAGAAAATTGACATACAATAGCTATAAATCCAAATGGTGAGAAAATTACTAAAGAATTATTAAGCAAAACTTTATGGTCATAAAAAAGATTACATATTTTGAATTTACAAAAATTTTCAAAAAAGAAGTTTTGAATTATGTACAAAACTATCCTTCTTTAAAAGATAAAATTGATGATTGTATTTTGGATTTTGAAGAAAATTTATTTTTATCAAAATATTACAGAAAACCTCTAAAAAACTGAGAATTTAACAATTTTGATATTCACGAACTTCAAGTCGGGTGAGACTTTAGGATAATTATTCAAATAAAAATTTCTCTCAATAAAGATGGAACTTATACTTGCTATTTCATAAATTTTTGAACTCATTCAAGTTTAAATCTTATAGGAAATAAAAAACTCAAAATAAATCCTATGAGATAATTTACAATTAATAAAAAGATTATGGAAAAAAGATTAAAAAATGAACTCTAAAAACTTAGTTGCAAAATGACTACAATGATCACTAAAATTACTTTGGTAAAGTATTTAATTCTTCTCGTAAAAATAGAAAAATTTTTAAAAAAGCTAAATAATTGGCAAATTTTTAACAAAAACAAATCCTCGCTTCGCGAGGATTTATTTTTGTTAAAAATATTTTTATATATTTATACTTAATTATTATAAAAAATTTAGCTTTTCATAACAGTATTTCTATTGGGATTATACAAATGACGACTTCCAAAACCAATATGTTTATTATGAGTATCTGAACCAGCAGTATGTAAAACAACATCTACTTTTGTTAAAACTTCTCTCATATTTTGGCTTATATCTGGGTGATAAAGTTCAAGTCCATCAATATATCATTTTGCTTGTAGATTTTTTACATACTCAATCATCTGATCTGATGGATTTTGAACATTTTTTACTATTGGATGAGCTAGTACACTGACCATTTCATACTTATGCCTAAGTTCCATAAGTGTTTCCATATCAGTTCCAATATCTATAAATGCAGGGGAATTATAATCAAACATACTTGAAATATCTTCTCTATCTATATATGGATAAAGAGTTTTTATAACTTGTTTTATATTTCTAGATGTAATATTTGAAAAATTATCATCTATAGCTTGTGATTCAAAATCATTCAAACTTAAATCAAGTCAAAAATGTTTTTTTAGCTTTGATAGTTGCTTTTCTAGTTTTTCTTTGGTTCTGGCTTGACCAATCGTTTGTGCAAGATCAGATTGAAATGTAGGATTTGAAATATGTTTTTTATCAAAATACATCAGTAAATGTGGAGTATATCCATTGACTTTTTTTCATTTTACTGTTGCCTCAAACCCAGGAATGATTTCCATTCCATGATGATGAGCTAGATTTAAAAGATTTCATTTTGTATATGCACCTATAGTATCGTGATCAGTAACAGAAAGTATCGTAATAAGTTTTGATTTTGCTTCAGTTATGAGTTCTTCAGGAGTGTGTACTCCGTCAGAGTACACAGTATGATTATGTAGATTAAAATTTGCATCATTTCAAAATTTTCCAAACATGTCAACTATATGTTTCATATACAAAAAATAACGATAATAATAGAGAACTTATAATACAATATTTAAAAAAATGTCAATAATATTATCAAATGAAGAATATTTATTTTGTTCTATAAATAAAAAAATTGATTTTTTTGAATATAAAAAATAATCCCTTCTGGGATTATTTTGTCATTTCAGCTTGTGCCATCAATTTCTTTTCTTTTTTAACATAATATATCTGTTATAAGCACGATAAGCAGGACCATTTCTTATTCAATGTGCAAATTCTATGTCCCATTCTTCAAGAAGTCTATCCTCCTCAAAATCAATTATTTCTTTTTGCATAAGTACAAAATTAAAGAATAAAACATGCACATATTACAAATGTAATATTAACTGAATATTAATTTTTGAGAGTAAATTTTTTTTTTGTGTTAAAAACTAAAAAATGATTTAATATTTAAGCCAAAAATAAAAAAAAATAGAAATTCTTGAAAAATAAGAATTTCTATTAGGAAAAAATGTAATTATCTTTTAAAAAGCTTTGAAAATTAAAAAAACTCAAACTAAAGTATATACAACTCAAGCACTTTGAATCATTCAATTTGAAAATTTAAGTTGTTTTACGATGTCTTCAAAAAATCTTGGAATTGTCAAAAGTAAAGCTGATTTTAAGAATATTATCCAACCCAAAATAGTTATTATTAAAGTCCAGCTTAGTTCCCAGTTGTTATGAGTTTGAATCATTAAAAGTCAAACTACAAATCCTCAAACTGCACTTACATAAATTGCAATTGATTCTGATAAAAAATTGTTTACCATTTTTTTGTACATATCTGCATTTAAAATTAGTCAAATTCAGATAACAAATAGTAAAGGTCATAAAATAGAAGCTAAATATAATGATGTTTCCATAAATAAGATATTAAAAAATAAAATTATTTTTCCCTTATATATAATGGTTAAGAAGTAAAAATCTTAATATATTAAGATAACTATCATTATAATTTATTTTTAAATAAATCAATAGCTAAATTTGATTATAAAAATTCTAAAATAAAACCGGACACTTTGAGTATAATAAAAATACTACAGAT
>JBLJBH010000035.1:0-83478 GCA_047637875.1 Patescibacteria group bacterium | reverse complement strand
CCTTTATGGGAAAATTTAACTCATTTCAGCCACACACTTTTTACAATTAAACCAATTTTTTCTATAAGTTTTATGTGAATTTTGTATTATTGAGATATTTATCGTAAAGATTTTCAAAAATTGGATTCAAAAATTGTTTCTCAACAAGTAGATAAAAGTCAAATAGATGTTTTGGGAATAATTGCACCATAATTTTACGGAAAGGTGTCAGAGTGGCCGAATGAGCACGCTTGGAAAGCGTGTATATCGCAAGGTATCGTGGGTTCGAATCCCATCCTTTCCGCCATGAGAAAATGTAATTTTAATAAATATGAAAATTCCAGATAGTATAAAATTAATTGCTCAAAAACTTAGAAACAAGTCAACAAAAGCTGAAGTTATTTTATGGAATTACATAAAAAATGAAAAATTACGAATAAAATTTCTCAGACAAAAACCAGTTTATGTTTTTACAGAAGATAGTTGATTTGATAGATTTATAATAGCTGATTTTTACTGCTTTGAAAAAAAGTTAATAATTGAAATTGATTGAAGTATACATGATTTAGGTGAAATATATGAATTAGATAAAGTAAAAGAAGATTTGCTTAAAAATTTATGATTTAAAGTTTTAAGAATTAGGAATGAAGAAATTTTTGAGAATATAGAAAAAGTATTGGATAGGATAAAAGAGGCTTTTTAATCCCTCCCCCTTCGGGTACTCCCTTTGGAAAAGGGAGAGAAAAGAGGTAGAATATATTATAATCCCTCCAACCTTCGCCTTTCCAAAAAGGGAGAGCTAAAAATGAAAACTTATTAAAACCCCCTTTCTCAAAGGGGATGACTGAAAGCCGGGGGATTAAAAGCTGAAAAATAATTTAATTTTTAATTTATAAATATGACAGAATATGAAGAAGTAATACAAGAAAATATATGAGATTTTCAAGAATTGGAAAAAATAATAAAAGTATCTAAAAACTTAATGACTAATTTAGATAAAAATACTGATAAATTAGTTGAAGCATTAAATAAAAGTAGTAAATCTGCTAATTTTTTAGCAATAGTATGAATTTTTATTTGAATTGTTTGATTATTAGTTACATTTTTTTAATTCTACAAAATAAATTTATTTTTTAACTTTTTATATATGAAACTATCTATTAAAGATTATTTAATGATTATTATTTTAATTTTAATATTATTAATTGGATTATATTTATTACAAGAAAGAAAATATAAAAATGAGCAAACTCTTATAAACCAAAAATATTGTTTGGATTTAGATAATGATAAAGAAAAAAATTTAGATGATATTTTGAAATGTGACATGAATTTTTTAAAATAACTTTTACCCCTAACCACCCACACTATGACATTTAAAGCCGTAAACCCAAAACAATCTTTTCCAGAACTTGAGAAAGAAATAATCCAAGATTGGAAAGCAAATAATACTTTTAAAAAATCTATAGAAACTAGAGAAAATTCTGAAGAGTTTGACTTTTATGATGGTCCTCCATTTGCAACTTGAACTCCGCACTATGGACATATCTTGGCTGGAACTATAAAAGATGTAATTCCGAGATACCAAACTATGCTTTGAAAAAAGGTTGATAGAAAATTTGGTTGGGACTGTCACTGACTACCTATCGAAAATATCGTAGAAAAGAAATTGCAAATATCTGGTAAAGATGATATTGAAAATAAAGTTTGAGTATTTGATTTTAACGAAGCTTGTAGAGCTAATGTTTTTTGATATGTTGATGAATGGAAAAAATCAGTAGAAAGAATGTGAAGATGGGTAGATATGGAAAATGACTACAAAACTATGGATACTTCATTTATGGAATCAGTTTGGTGGGTATTTAAAAGCATTTATGATAAATGACTCATTTATGAAGGAAATAAAATAGTTCCTTATTGTCCTCGTTGTACGACTCCACTTTCAAACTTTGAAGTAAATCAAGGGTATAAAGATAAACAATCAAAAACTGTTACGGTAAAATTTAAAGTTGCTGGAACTGAAAATAAATACATATTAGCTTGGACTACAACTCCTTGGACTTTGTATGCTAACTTGTGACTTGCAGTTTGAACTGATTTAGATTATGTAGAATTATTTGATAAAACAAATGGTGATACTTATGTTCTAGCACAAGATAAAGTAAAAGATTATTACAAGAAAGAGGAAGATTATGAAATACTAAGAACTTATAAAGGTTCTTGTCTCGTTGGTATAAAATATGAACCACTTTTCCCAGATTTTGATGTGCAACTCAGAGAAATGTGAAAGGATTTATGAACTATTATTAAACTTGGTAAAAATGCATTTTCCATAGTTGCCTGACATCATGTAACCACTGAAACTTGAGTTTGAATCGTTCATATAGCTCCAGCTTACTGAGAAGATGACTTTGTTATCTGAGAAAAAGAGGATTTGGGATTTGTAGCTCATATCGATAATTCAGGGAAAACTTACAATTTACTTGATAAAAACGGAATCAATGTTTTTGATTTCAATGAAATGGTTATTTCAGAATTGAAAGAGCAAAAATTACAAGTAAATATTGGGACGATTATGCACTCTTATCCTCATTGTTGGAGATGTGATACACCACTAATTTATAGATGAATTTCTGCTTGGTATGTAGCTGTAGAAAAAATTAGAGATAGAATGGTTGCAAATAATCAGGAAATCACTTGGGTACCTGAAGTTATAAAAGACTGAAGATTTGGTAAATGGCTTGAATGAGCTCGTGATTGGAATATTTCAAGAAATAGATATTGGTGATCAGCAATTCCAGTTTGGCAATCTGAAGATAAAAAAACTGAAGTGTGTGTAGGAAGTATAGAAGAACTTTATGAACTCAATAAAGAATATGGTCAAATAGAAAAAAAGTGAGATAAATATTTTTATACTTCATCAGGAAAAGAAGTAGATCTTCATAAACATTTTGTTGATGAAATATTTGTAAAGCACCCAAAAACGTGAGAAAAACTAAAAAGAATTCCAGAAGTACTTGATTGTTGGTTTGAATCTTGAAGTATGCCATATGCAAGCAAACATTATCCTTTTGAAAATAAAGAGAATTTCAAATTTCCAGCTGATTTTATTGCTGAATGACTTGATCAAACAAGAGGTTGGTTTTATACACTTATTATCTTATCAACAGCACTTTTTGATAAACCAGCATTTTTAAACTGTGTAGTAAACTGAATTATTTTGGCTGAAGATGGTAAAAAAATGTCTAAAAGTTTAAAAAATTATACTGATCCAAATATTTTGATGGATAAATACTGAGCTGATGCTATGAGATTTTATTTGATGAATTCTCCTGTTGTAGAAGCTCAAGATTTGAGATTTAGTGATGCTTGAGTTGAAGAAGTCGTGAAAAAAGTTATTTTACCACTTTGGAATACTTACTCTTTTTTCACAACTTATGCAAATATTGATAATTTTACACCAAAAAATGACTCGCATATTTACTATGTAAGACATGGTCAAACTGAAAATAATGCAAAAGGTAGAATGAATGCAGGGGAATCAGATAGTCCACTCAATGATGTAGGAATTGCGCAAGCAGTGACTGCTGGTCAGAACTTCAAAATCTCATGAGTGAAACTTGATAAAGTGTATATTTCTCCAAGAATAAGAACTCGTCAAACGGCTGAACATATTCTCGCTCAACTTGGATACGAAGTAGAAATTGTAGAAGATGAGAGACTCATCGAACAATATGCTGGAAAATTTGATGGACTGACTCATGATGAAATCAAAGCAATGTATGGAGTAACTCAAACTTCTGATATGAGAAGACTCTATAAAGAAGAAAATGGAGTGGAAAATATTGAACAATTTGAATCAAGAGTGTTATCTGCTTTTAATGAAATTAAAGCAGAAAATGAAGGAAAAAATGTGTTAATCGTAGCACATGCCGGAACTTTCAGACCAATTAATAGACAATTAAATAATTTAACAAAATACGAAGCTCATTTTGCTTGAGATAGTTGTGATAATGGAGTGATTTATAAATTACCAAATTATACAAAAAATAATCCACTTGATAAATGGATCATTTCAGAATTACATACTTTAACTTGAGAAGTAAGAAAATCTTTAGATAGTTATAAAATCAACGAGGCAGCAAAACCAATCGTAAAATTTATGGATAATCTCACCAATTGGTATATCAGAAGATCAAGAAAAAGATTTTGGAAATCTGATACGGATAGTGATAAACTCGAAGCATATTCTACTCTCTATGATGTGCTGGTTGAAGTTTCAAAAGTTATCGCTCCATATATGCCATTTGTTTCAGAATATGTGTTTAAAAACTTAACTGGGAAAGAGTCAGTACATCTTGAACTCTATCCAGTTAAAAATCCAGCTTGGGTATTTGGAGAGTTAAATGAAAATACTGCCGAAGTACAAGTTCTTATTACTCTCTGACTAGCAGCTCGTGCCAATGCAAAACAAAGAGTTCGTCAACCACTTTCTTATGTAAAAGTTACCCATGAACTCACACCTTATTTTACTGAAATCTTGAAAGAAGAACTCAATGTAAAAGAAGTGAAAGTATTTGCTGAAGATGAAATTCCATCACAAATCTGTAAACCAAACGCAAGACTTATCGGTCCAAAATTTTGATGAGATGTAAAATTTATTATATCAGAAGCAAAAGCAGGGAATTTCAGTCTACTTGAAAACTGAAATGTAAAAGTATGAGAATTTGAGTTATTACCTTGAGAATTTGAAATAGAATTTATTTCTGCTTGAGCTGCAAGTAATACTTCAGAAGTACTCGAAAGTGGAAACGGAAAAGTTATTGCCCTTGATACCACTATAACTGAAGAATTAAAACTAGAGTGATACACCAGAGATATCGTGAGACATATTCAAGAATCAAGAAAAGAAGCTGATTTTAATGTTGATGATAGAATTGAAATAAGTATTTCTTGAGATATGGTATGAGAAATTTTAGGAAAATTTAAATCATATATTGAAGCTGAAACTCTTTCTACTATTGTTTCAGATTTACAAAAAGCAGATATAGAAAAAGAAGTTGAAGTTGAAGATTTGAAGTTAAATTTAAGACTAAAAAAATAATCCCGGGAGGGATTATTTTTTTATAACATATTTTTTAGTTTATCTTGAACTTGATTAAATAAGGTATTATTTTTATAATTACCTTGAAGTACTGGAAGAAATTTTTTAAGTTCACTTTTTATAGTATTATCATCATTTTTTTCTATGATTGAAATGATATATTCATAAAAATCTATAACTTTAAAGTGTTTTAAAAAATCTTCTACTTTTATAAATATATGAATTTTTCCTCTAGATTCTTTTGAAAATGAATTACGGAATTTTTGTATTTCTTTAAATTTTGATATTTCAGGATTTGAAAGTAATTTATCTAAACTCCAAATGATATTTTCATATATTTTTTCCCAAGTATCATAACTAAGTATATTATCTTTTAAATATATTTGATTTGTTGGTTTAGTATCTGTGTCTATTTTATCACTATCTTCTTCTCAGTTAATAATTTTTTCTGTTTGATTAATTGTTTCTAATCTAATAGCTTTTCAATGTTTTTCACTTACTAAATCAGATATATATGTATCTAGCATTTTTAAAAGTTGTAATCAGTGAACCTCTATTCTTCAATGAGCTTTATGTTCATATCTTCTTAGTAGATATTTAATTTTTTCTTCAATATTTTCCAAAACACTTATATCATTTATTTCTGTGATATAAAGTTCAAAAAATTCATCTAATCATTTTGCATTATAAGCAACTTTTTTAACTTCTTCACTTAATGGAAAAAATAATTCTTCAGGAATTGATTTTTCACGATGTTCTACATAAAGAAAATATAAAATAAATAAAGGAAAACTTTCGTTATTTAGTTTATTATAGGTATTTTTTTCTCTTTCTATTATTCAATTCATAATAATTTTTATAATTTATAATTTAATAGTGGTAGTATCACCAAGTTTTGGTACGATTACTTGTACTTTTTTTCATAAATAATCCATAACAGTTTCTATTTTTTTTGCAAGTTTTAATCTTTCTTTTCATCAATGAGTAAGAGCAATAGTTGCATCTCTAGAAAAATCTATTTCACTTAAGAACGTAATAATTTCTTCTTCATCAGCATGACCAGAGAATCCATTTATATCCTCAATATGACAAGCGAAAGAAACAGTTTTATCTCAAATATTTATTTCTTGTTGTTTTGCTTTTAGTTTTCATCATATAGTATGAGGAGGAGTGTATCATACAAAAGTTATTGTTGATTGTGGGTTTGGTACATTTTCTACTAAGTGATTTAGAATACTTCCTCATTGACACATTCATCAAGAAGAAAGAATAATTTGTTTTTTATTTCTTTGATTTTTGTCATTATAAATTTCTTTATATTGTCATTGTTCTAAAATTTTTAAAATACTTTTTCAGAAAATAGACTCTTGTACTCAAGGAGATAAAAGTTTATATATAGATCACTTATTTGTTATATATACTTGAGATATTTTTTGACTTAAAGGACTATCTAAAACTATTTCATAATCAAATAACTCAGGAGTTATTAGATCAATATGTCTTTCTAATTGATCTATTTTTGCTTCTATTTCATTTCTTCTTTTTTCACTTAATTTTGAATTTAAAAGAAGGTTTTTGAGTTTTGATTTATCTTTTTTCATAGCATGAATTTCTTTTGAAAAAGAAATAGATTCTTGAGCTTTTTCTAAAAGCATGATAAGTATTTCTTGGGTTCTTTGCATAGAAAAAGTGGGAACTAGTACTTTTCCAGGAGCTTTTCTAATGGATCTGAAAAAATCACCTTTTGCAATTTCTTTATTTTTATGAATTCTTCCGGCATAAGTACTTTCCATTTGATAATAATCGATTTGTTTTTTTGGAACTTCTGGTTTTCCTGTTAGATTTGGATCTTTTATTCTTCCCATATCTCAACCAATAATTAGGTTTAATTCCTCAAAACTAACTTTTTTTGTTGGAATACTACCTTGCTTTAGAGTATCTTGTACTTTTTGAGTAGTCAGAGAGATTTGAGTTTGAATGCTTCATTCTATATGACCAGCATCAAGAAATTTTACTTTAAATTCTGATATAATTTTTTGATTCATCATTTTTACATCTTCTTTTAATAGTTTTTTTGCTTCTTCTACATCATTTTTATCAAAAGGAGCTTTAAATAAAGGTCTTAAAACTCTTTTTATATCAGAAATATTTTCAACTTGATGATGAGAAAGAAGACTTTTACATAAATTATAATAATCTTCATCTTTTGGAGAAATTCCATTATCAACAAATCAAATATATTCTAATGCATTTCAAAGCATTTCAGAAAGCTCTTTATTTTGCTTTTCAATTAAATGATTTTCAGCTAGTTTTTCTTGGAAATATTCAAGCATTTTTCTCCATTTTTGAACAATTCATACTTTTAAATGAGGGAATACAAATACAATTTTTTTGTACCCATCTTTTACCATTTCTGGAAGCTTTTCTATATATTTATTTTCTAAATCAAAAATATAGAGAGTTTTTTCCAGTTTTAATTCCTCTCCTATTTCAAGATTTTTTATAAATCCAGTCATATTTAAAATATCATCTTCGTCATATAGTAATACAGGAGGTTCTTCTAGAATTTTAAGTATATCTTGTTCAGTTACAATATGATTTTCTTGAAGTTCTTTTATAGCATTTTGATATTTTGTTTTTATCGTTTCTTGATCTCCAATCATTTTTCCAAGAGTACTTTTAGCTTTATTTTTTTCTGATTTATCTATGTTTCTATCTTGCGATTTTTCATATAGATTTTTTATTTTTAAAAGCTCTTTGTATTTTTCAATAGTTTTTTTATTTCTTTTTTTTACTTCTTCTATTCCTCTTTTTGTTAGTCTTACATTATCAGTTAACATAAGAATTGCACATTGTTTAGTGATTTCTGTCATAAGGATTTTTCAGTGAAATCATTTTTTTATTATATAAGGTAGTTTTCCAACATGATCCATATGAGCATGAGTGATGATAATATAATCAGCACTTAAAATTTCTTCAGGAATAAATTCATTAAATTCACTATCATTCTTTCATCATTGAAACATTCCAGTATCAATAGCTATTTTTATTTTTTTTCCATTCTCATTATCAAGTTCTATCAAACTTGATGAACCAGTAAGGCTTACTCCTTTTGTTTCATCTTCAATTCCTCAAATATAGTGTATCGTAGCTTTTGACATAGACTTGTAATTAAAAAATAAGATTAATTTATATATATTTTATTTTTTTTGTCAATATATAAAAATATTTTTAACTTTTACTTATTTTACAAAGAAATAATAATATGCTATTATTACAATAGTTTAAAACTAAAATTTTATATGAAACAATACAGCTTTATAATTTCTCAAAAAACTTATACAATAACAAGTGAAAATGATTTAGAATTACTTTTTAAAATATTTAGTTCTAATTCAAAAATTTCTTCAGTTATTCATTGGAATATTTTAATGGAAATAGATAGTGATTTAGAAAAAATTATAACCAGTTATAAATGACTTTTATCGTGTTTAAAATATTTAAATGAAAAAAATTCATTTTTACTTTTAGTTAAACTTTGAGATGTTTTGATAAATTTGATAGATAATTCGCAGGAATTGGCAGAAATACTTTCTCGTATTCCTGATGAAACAAATAAATTAAGACTATTAAGTATTTTAAGAGTAAAATGATTAACAAAAATTTTATTTGATGCAAGAGATCTTTGAAATATTTTTGAATGGCTTTATGGAAAAACTCAAAAAGATTTTATAGATTTACTTTGAAAAGATTTTGTTAGAAAATTATTTATGTCAACAAATGAAATCATTATGACTTTGCATTATTTAAATAATGAAAATAAAGATTATTTGATGGATATATTATGATTAGAATGAATAAAATATAAAATCAAAACTTCTCAAAATTTTTTAGTTATGTTTAAATGATTAACTTTAAAAAAATCAAAACAATTACTTAAGAAATATTCAAAACAAGAAATACTGGATTTATTTAAAACAGAAGATGAATTTTATAATTTTATGTTAAGACTACCAGAAAATAAAGAAAAAATATTTTTAAATTATCTAAAATAATACTATGAATATAAATAAAGCAATAATTGAAAATACTATTAAAAAAGAATTAGATTGAGATATTGAATTGTTTGAAAAAGAATTAAAAAACTTAGAAAAACTTTCTTGATGTAAATATCCAATGATTGATAGTCATATTCATATAGTTGATTTTAATCAAAAAACAACAGGACTTAAAAATCTTTTAAAATACATGGATTTATCAAATATAAAGGCTTGAATTATTTTTTGAATGCCTGTTATAAAAATTTGGCAAGAAAATGAAAAACAAAGACCAGATTATTATTTAGATGATGATAATCCTTGTTATTATTATTCAAATACTGATGCAATTGTAGCAAGAGAATATTTATCTTTAGATAAAAAAGATAGAGAAAGATTTTTCCCACTCTTGTGCTGATTTAATCCTATGGATATAAATAGTGTTGAACATATTATTCAAACATATAAATCTTTTCCTTGAGTTTTTTATGGTATTTGAGAGGTTTTTTATAGACATGATGATTTAACTCATATGATTTATTGAGAAGTTCCAAGAATGAATACTTCAGCTACAAAAAAATTATTTGAATTTATAACAGAATACGATTTACCTCTTTGTATTCATAATAATATTACAGCACCTGGAATTTCAGATTATCCAAAATTTTTACATGAAATGGAAGAAATAATTAGAGAATTTCCTAAAGCAAGAGTTGTTTTATCTCATTGTTGAGCTTCTCGTAGACTAAGAGCCCCATATTATACAAAAATGATTTCAAGACTTTTAACAGAATATCCTGGACTTTATGTTGATTTTTCTTGGGTTATTTTTGATGAAATAATAGCTGTAAATGATGTTTCTATGCAAGATTGGGTTGAAATGACTGAAAAATTTTCTGATAGGATTATGATTTGAAGTGATGTTTTATGAGATGCTTTTGAAGAAATTTGAGTTATAAATTCGCGTTTTAATGCATTTTTAGATAAGTTAACTCCTGAAACTAGAGAAAAAATTTGCACTGAAAATGCACTTAGTATTTATGGAAAATCAAAAAATAAATTTGAAAAAAATAAAAAAAGGATATATCCAAAATTAAAAGATTTAAAATCATAAAAATAAATTTGAAATATTTTAAAAAAAATTATAATGCTACCTTAAAATATATAAAAATAATAGATGGAAAAAAAAATAAAAGGTAGTAACGAATCACTTTTATCCAAAGAAATTTTTGAAAAATTTTTTACAAAAGAAAATATTTCAAATTTTTTTGTTCAATTTAGAGTAATTTTCTCCTGATTAGCATTACTTTGAGTTACTCAGGTTTTTAATAATCAAATAAATAGTTCTTTTGATGAAGTAAAATATTCAACTACCAAAATTATAAATCAATATACATCATTTAATTTTAATGAATCAGAAGCTCAAGAAATTCAAAAAATTTTTCAAAAAGTTCAAAAAGATTTTTGAAATTGAAATATTGAAGATGAAGCTTTTAGAGAAAAATTGTATCATGAGATAAAAAATTATGATAAATTAAATTGAACTAAATTATTACAATCACTTTTATTATGATTTTTATATTTTTTTGCTTATATGAAAACCATAAATAGAGTAAGAAATGATTTTATGAAAATTGATGTTCAAAGTTTTACAACTTTTTCTCTCACAAGTTGAGCTATGGTTTTTGTTAATTGACTTGTGTCTTGATCTTTAGTTTATGCTGAATCATTTTTTTTGGCTTGATGGGCTGTTTTATTACATTTTAGAAATTTAAGAGAGTGAAAAACTCAAGAAAATAAATTTTTTAATTCTTTTATTGATGAAAATCCACTTCCAATTGTAGCATATAATAAAGACTGAAAACCAACTTTACGGAATAAAAAAATGGAAGAAGAAACTTGATATACATATAAAGAAATTCTTGAATATTATGAAAAGTATTGAGAAGTAATGAATTTACTTTATAAATGAGAAAACTTAGAAAAAGTTATTCAATATTTGACAAAAATAAAAGAAACTTGAGAGTGATATAAAAATATTGCTTTTAGAATGAATACAAAATCTTGAGAAGAAAAAACATTTTTATGGACTACATTACCTGATTGACAAGGTTGAACTATTAGAACTGCTAGACTTTTAACAGATGAAATAGAAATAAAAGAAGAATTACAAAGAACAAAAGAACTACTTAATAGTTCTTATAAAGAAATAGAACAAAAAGATGATAAAGAAAAATTAGAAAAACTTGATGAAGCTATTATAGAAGATAGAATTGTTCCTTTTTTTCAACCTATATATTCAGCAAAAACTTGAGAAATATATAAATACGAGGTTTTAATGAGAGTTAAAAATAAAAATTGATGATTTGATTTACCTTGAGAATATTTATCTACAGCAAAGAAATACAATAGACTTGTTTCAATATTTAATATAATTTTTAAAAAAGTATTTGAATTAGCTAAAAATAATGATACTAAATTTTCAATAAATCTTTCTGGACAAGATATAGCAAATCCATATTTAATGAATGTTTTAACTTCTTGAGTTAAAAAATATTGAGTTGATCCAAGTAGAATTACTTTAGAAATACTTGAGTGAGAGTGGAACTGAGAATTTAATCATTTAGATATAATAACAGAAATAAAATCAAAAAAAATTAGAGTTGCTATGGATGATTTTGGTTCTGATAATTCAAATTTAAATAGACTTCTTGATCTTTTAAATAATAAACAAATAGACGAATTAAAAATTGATGGACATATTATAAAATATCTTATAGAAAAAGAAAAATGAATATTAGAAAAAGATGATGATAATGGAATAAAATTATCTATTTTAACAAAAGAAATACTTAGATGAATAATAAGTGCTTGTCATAAAGCCTGAATTTTAGTAATTGCTGAATTTATTGAAACAAAAGAAATCTTAGAAGAATGTAAAGATTTAGAAATAGATTTTTTACAATGATTTTATTTGTCAAAACCTTTAGAAAAAATAAATTAAAAATATGATGAATATAAATAATTGAGAATTACCTATTAAATATGAAGAAGATTTATCTAAAAATATAATTGATTTTATTGATAAAGTTAAAAAAGCACAAAAAGAGTTATTAAATTATGAAGATAAATTACAATTAAATAAGCTAGTGATTAATTTATTAATGAGATTTAATTTTGAATTAAATCAAGTTTTAGATATAAAAAACACTCTTTTTTTAATAGATTTTACTAAGTTTATAGAAGAAAATCCACTTCCAATTGTATTATACGATAAAACTTGAAAACCAATTTTATGGAACAAAATAATGGAAGAAGAAACTTGATATAGTTATGAGAAAATTTTAAACTATTATGAAAAATATTGAGAAGTTATGACTCTTTTATATAAATGAGAAAATTTAAAAAAAGTAAAGCAATATCTAAATCAAATAAAACAAACTTGAGAATGATATAAGGATGTAGCATTTACAATGACTACAAAATCTTGAGAAGAAAAAATATTTTTATGGACTACTATGCCAGATTGACTAGGTTGAACTATTAGAACTGCTAGACATCTTACAAACCTTGATGAAATAAAGATTAAGTTAGAAGCAACAGAAAAAATGTTAGTAGAAACTCAAAAAAAATTAGATAAATCAAAAGAAAATGAAAGAATAGACCCTTTAACTTGATCTTTAAATAGAAGAGCATTTGATCAAGATATGTATAATTTGATTACAAAAGTATTAAGACAAAAAGATCCTAAAAAGATATTTTTATGTTATATAGATGTAGATAATTTTAGGATGTTTAATGAGAAATTTTGACATGAAGGGTGAGATGAAGCTTTATTAAAATTAACTAAATCTATAAATACTAATATAAGAGAATGAGATAAATTATATAGAGTTGGGTGAGATGAATTTATTTTAGTAATTCATTTTGATGAATGAGATGATGTTTGAAAAATACTTGAAAGACTAGATAAAATAAGAAGAAAAATTTTTTTAAAAGATATTGATTCAAAAATAGAATGAGTTTGAACTAGTTGGTGAATTGTTCCTGTAAATATACAAAATTATTTTAATCCAAATATTACTTTAGAGGATTCAAATACTTTATTTAATGACTTTAAAAATATAGCTGATACTTACATGTATTGAGTGAAAGATTTAAAATTAATTAAAGAAATTTTACTTATAAGATGAATTTATATAGAGCAAATACCTCAAAAAAATGCTATAGCTTTTCCAAAATATTCTGCTACTTGAGAATTTATTTGAATTGATATTATAAGTGATAAATGAACAATTTTTATAACTAAAGAAGAATTTAATCAATTAAAGCAAAACAAAGGAAACTAAAAATTTCCTTGTTTTTTTTTGTTTTTTCCATAATATAAGTCAAAATTTATTTTTAACGATAAAATTTATGCCAGCAAAAGATTATGAGAAAGTTATCTGACTTGAAATACATGTTAGAATTAAGTCAGAAACAAAAATGTTTTGTAATTGTAAAAATGCAGTTGCTTTAGCTGAAGAACCAAATATGAATGTTTGTCCTATTTGTATGTGATTTCCATGAATGCTTCCAACAGTAAATGAGGAAGTAGTAAGACTCGGGTTAAAAGGAGGTATGATTATGTGATGTGAAGTAAATAAAGTCTCAAGATTTGATAGAAAAACTTATTTCTATCCAGACAATCCAATTAGTTATCAAATTACTCAAATGTATGAACCAATTGTTTGAGTAGGAAGTGTAAAAACTTTAGTAAATGGGGAAGTAAGAGAATTTTCTATTCATCATATGCACCTAGAAAATGATGCTGGGAAACTCGTGCATGCTTGAGGAAAAACACTTTGTGATTATAACAGAGCTGGAAGTCCTCTTATGGAAATAGTAACTAATCCTGTATTTAAAGATAAAGAAGAAGTTATGGAATTTTTAAGAGAGCTTCAAAAAATGATGAGAGCTGCAGGAGTATCTGATGCTGATATGGAAAAATGACAACTCAGATGTGATGTAAATCTTTCTATTATGCCAGTTGGTTCAAAAGTATTTGGTACGAGAGTAGAGTTAAAAAATATCAATTCATTTTCTTCTATCGGAAGAGCTATAGATGCAGAATTTTCCAGACAAGTGAGACTACTAGATGAAGGAAAACAAGTCGATCAAGAAACCAGAGGTTGGGATGATGATAAAGGACAAAGTCATACGATGAGAAGTAAAGAAGATGCTATGGATTATAGATATTTTCCAGAACCAGATTTACTTCCAATTGTACTGGAAGATCATTTTATTGAAGAATGTAGAAAATCATTACCAGAACTTCCAATTAATAAAAGGCTCAGATATTTAAACGAATTTAAACTTGGAGAAGATGATGCAAGAATTTTATCAGCAGATTATACTTTATGAACATATTTTGATAAAGTAGTTGATTTGACTTCTGATGCTAAAAAGTCTTGTGCATATATAACAACAGTAGTTTTAGCATTGATGAAGGATTCTTTGGTTGATGATATAACGAGTATAAAAATCACTCCAGAAGAATTATCAGAAGTGATTAAAATGGTAAATGCAGATGAACTTTCAAGCACAAATGCAAAAATAGTAGTAGAAGAATTATTTACAAATGGTGGAAGTGCTAGAAATATAGCAGAAACAAAAAATCTGATTCAGAAAAATGATTTATGAGCTTTAGAATCTATTGTTGATGGAGTAATATCTTCTAATCCAACTCAAGTAACAGATTATAAAAACGGAAACGAAAAAATATTTGGGTTCCTTGTTGGACAATGTATGAAGGCTTCACAAGGAGCTGGAAATCCAAAAATATTTAATGAAATTTTAAAGAAAAAATTAGGGTAATATGCAAACTCATTTTGATATCATAATTATTTGAGCATGAGCAGCTGGGCTTTTCACAAGTATTGAAAGTCCAGCTTATTTGAGTAAATTGATTTTGGAAAAAAATAAAAATCCATGAGTGAAAGTTCTTTTATCTGGATGAGAAAGAGCCAATGTTTCCAATATCGATATTGACCCACAAAGAGATTATTTTGGGCAAAATAAAAAAGCACTTATTGGTATGTTTAAAAAATACAATCAATTTGATACTATGTGATTTTTTGCAGAAAATGCAGTAAATATAGTGGAAGAAGATAGGGGAAGACTGATACTTGAAAGCTGAGATAGTAGGGAATTGCTAGAACTTTTAGTAAAAAAATCAAAAGAAAATAATAGCAAAATTGAGTGTAATACTTCGGTTGTTGATATTATGAAAATTGGTGAAAAATTTGAAATTCTGAGTCAAAATTGAACGAGATATACTTGCGATAAACTTGTTATAACGACTGGATGAAAAAGCTTTTCTCAAGTATGAACTACTGGGGATGGATATAAATGGGCTCAAAATTTTGGTCATACTCTTATAACTCCTCATAGATGACTCTGTGGACTGGTAACAAAAAAAGATTTATCAGAAATCTCTTGAGTAAGTTGTGATGTGAAACTTGAGGTTATTTCAATACTTTCAAATAAAACTATTTATACTGAAACTTGACCACTCCTTTTTACTCATTTTTGAGTTTCAGGTCCAATTATTTTTAATGCTTGAGTTGCTATTTGAGAGTATATAAATTCTCTTGATTTAACTGAGTTTATTTTTCATCTTGATTTCTCAAAAATTCCAGAAAATGAAAAAGAGGATTATATAGAAAGAAATTTTTTAAAAGAAAATATTTCATTAAAATTAACATTTGATCTACAAAATACTCCAAAAAGAATTATTAAATTCTTTGAATTAGTACAAGAAAATTTAGATATAAATTTAGAACTTCAAGATTATAGAACTTGGAAAGAAGCAAAAGTGACAGGATGATGAATAAAACTTGATGAATTAACAAATAATTTAGAATCAAAACTGGTTTCATGACTTTATTTTGCTTGAGAAATACTTGATATAACAGGAAAAACTTGATGATTTAATTTGCAATTTGCTTGGACTAGCTGACATATAGTTTGAAAAAACTTATGATAAAATTTGATTTTTGAGTCTTTTTGTATACACTGCAAAGGCTTCAATTTTTTGGATTCATAGCTCAGTTGGTAGAGCAGCGCCCTCTTAAGGCGAAGGTCGTGGGATCGTGACCCACTGAGTCCACCATAAGATAAAAATAAAAAACTGTTAAATTTTCGTTTAACAGTTTTTTAATTGTCTTTTTTGTTATTTGTATAAAATAGATTCCACTATTTCATTATTATCCAGAAGTATAAAAGCTTTTTAATATCTTTTTGCAATAGCTTTAAGTTTTTGATTTAAAATATTTTCATCCATATATTTTAAATTTTCTTCATGATAAAAATTTTTCTCTGATTCTCATAAATATTCAAAAGTTGGCAATAATCATCCTCTATCATCTTTATCAACATATTCATAATATGGAATCGTAAAAAACATAGGTGCATATTCTTCCCCTTCTTTTCTAAAAAAAACTTGATCTCCTTCAATAGAAGAAATAAGAGTAACATTTTTAAATGTATATTTTTTATTATGCAGTTTTTCAAAACCTTTTCTAATAGCATTATTTTCATTTTTCATATCCTCATATTTTTGTAAATATTGATCTATTATCTTTTTATATGATTTTTGATCCATTTCTAATATTGCTTTTTTATATTGAGGAAATCTCTTGAGCATTTTAGATATTCAATCATATATTTCAGAATATCTAAAATTTTCTTTTATTTCATTATCTCACATTAAAAATACATTGTAAGGAATCTTCATTTCTCCTAATCTTGCTTGATATGGGTATGATACTTCACATCATCATTCACAATCTCTATTATTCATCCAACTAACATTATTTTGATCTAAGAAAACTATTTGAAATGTATTATTATCCCCTGAAGAAGTTCCATTTTGATTATATATATCTTTATAGATTCACTTAAAAAAAGTACTCATTTGTTGTAATCTTTCATCTACTTTATCTTTATTTACTCATAAAAGTTCACCTAATTGTTTTTTTTCTTGATCAATTATTTTATCCATATCTCAGATTATATCTTTTTTCTTCTCTTTTAGAATTTTTACCATCTCAGCAGCAAATTTTAATTCTTGTCATTTTTTAGGACAAATTCTTCAATAACACACGAATGATGTTTGTTGCGTTTCTTCTCAATGTTTATTTAACAATAAATATTTATTTATCACATCTTCATAATATTGTTTATATATTCAAGTAGAAAATGAAGAATCAATTAATTTTTCACCTTCTCTAATATAAGACATAACCAATTGATTATAACTCTCTTGTTCCAATGTTTTTTTTGAACGAATATATTTCGCATTTAAATCGTTCAAATCTGTTTGATAAGAAGGATTTGCTTTGATTTTATTATTATTAGATAAATTATCTGCTCATATAGGTATTAAATAATTTCAAACAGAAAATGTAGGAACAATCTTATATGCTCAGTATTGAATTGAAACTGAATATTTATTACCATCTTTTAATTCTGATAATTGCTGATTGAGTTGTTCATAAGGGTAAATACCATTTTTAAATCCATATAATTCATTATATAATCTCAGTATTACTGGAATTAACTTTTTATCTACAGTAATTCATTGAGAAAAATTTTCTTCAGTTAATATATTATTTTTGATAAATAAACATAATTCATTATAAAAATCTCTATTTGTATTATTAGATAAAAAACTTTCTTTTTCTGATACATAATCCGAACTAAAAACTGTTTTTCATTGAGAAAATTCAGTCCAAAGCTTTTTTCAATGGGAATCTTTCGGATAGTGAGAAAAATTATATAGTGTTTTGTCAATTTCTAATAATTCTTTTTCTCAAAGATACTTATCTTTGATTATTGAATCAAAAAATATTCAAAATTTATTTACTTGACTTTCAGATTGTTCTATAGACATAATTATAAAAATAAAAAAACTAAATATTGTATTTATTTTACTATATTTTATTTGCTTTTGCAAATTTTTGAGAATATAACATATTTTAAAGTAAATTAATCAACTCTAATACCAAAATCCAAAAGTAGTTTTGGAAGATAACCATTTAAATTATCGATATGATGGTTTTCCAGTTCTATAAGATTGAGGTTGTATTTTTTATAAATTTCTTTTTTTGATTCGTCCAAATATATTATCATCTTTTTAAATTATTCTTTTTAAATTATTCTTTATTATATAAAATTAAAAAAATGTGAAAATTATTTTTAAATTTTAAAAAAGTAAAAATAATCTTATTTATCCTTTCTCACCTCAACTTTTATAAATTTATCAGAAATTCAAGTTTCACCAAACATGAATAACTGATAAAAAATAACTTTTTAAAAGTTATTTTTTTATTGTATCTTTTTTAAAATATATTATAATCTGTTTGTTTATATTATTAATTTTATAAAAAATGAAGAAAATATTAACAAGTATTTTTATATTTTTATTATTAGGAATTTTTATATTTTTATTATTTAGTATTTTTTCAAAAAAAGACGAGTGAAAAAATAATTTAACTAATAATCAAAAAATATTATTAACTCATAATTGAGAAAGAATAGATGATATTTTAAATAAAAGTAATTATGAAAAAATTTGAATAAATCCTGAAAAATATGAATCTTTTTGAGATTTTTTAGAAGAATTCAAAACATATAGTTGAGTTTTTATAGATCCAATAAATGAAAACTTTACTATTTGAGTAAAAAAAGATAATTGAAATATTTTATATATTCCTTTTAAATTTTTACAAAATAAAGAATTATTTGATAATAAAGATTATAAAAATTTAGCGATTTTAGATATTTATAAATCTTATAAAGATTGAATGATTTATGGTTGAATAAATTCTAAGTATTGAAGTAAAGTTATATTTGAAAATGAAAATTATCATCCAGAAAATGAAGAATTATCAAAAATATTTAACAGAGAAGTCAATGTTTTTAAATATATAGACTCTTTAAAAAAATCTGAAGTTTTATGAAAAGATAAACAAGAGTTATTATGATATTTATATGATTTTGTTTGAGATTATGATAATTCTAAAAAAATAAGAGATAAAAATTGTAAAGAATACAATATATGTGAAAAAGATTTTACCAATCTTACTGTAACATGAAAAATTCTTGACTCAAATAACAATCCTATTCCATGAGCTAAAGTACAACTTTTAAATGATATAAATATTTCTGCTCTATCAAATAAAGATTGAGAATATGAATTGAAATTTAATTTTAGTTCATTATCGCACTTAAGATTTAAAACATCTATTTTATGATACTCAGATTGATTTTCTAATTATAGTTTAAATCAAAAATTTAATTATCCAAAAATTATAGAAGTAAACTTTGTTTTACATAAATATCATGATAAAGTAGCTATAAACTCACAAAATTCTTGAGAATTTGAAAAGTGAAGATATTATTTAATTGAAACAGAAGGGTCTAAATATTTTATCCCAAAAGATGGATTATATTATTTTGATTGAAAAAAATATACAAAAAATGATTTTGAAGTATATATATATCAATTTACAAAGTGGTCTAATATGGAAAACTTATTAGAAAATGATACTTTTGAACCAGTTTTATGATATGTTTGAAATATAATGAAAACTTTTTGAATGCCTTATATTCAATTTTTTGATAAAGAAAGTAAGCAAGAATTATTTATAAAATCATCAAATCCTATGATTTTACAAAACCAAGTTTATCATATGCAAGAATTATATGATAATTATGATAAAATATATGAACCTATAACAAAAGAAGATATGGATGTTTTATATAAATATTCTCAAGAAAATGAATGATATCCAATTGATTTTGATTATTTAACCAAAAATAATTTTCTAAGATGGCCAGCTCGGTGGTCACTAGATAGAAAAACTTGAGTTTGGTCAAATGTATGACAAAAACTTTTAGATACAAATGGTTTAGTGGAGTTACCATTTTATTCAATAAAAGATAATTAATATTGACAAAAGTTAAAAATTATATTTTAATTCAGTTGTAAATTTATTTTTTAATTTTATTTATATGAAAAAAATTTATTTTGCTTTAGCTAGTATAATTACTATATTATTATCAATATTATTTTTACTTAATAATTGATATAATTTCTCTTGAGTATCTGCAAATCCAGATTATATTTGTATTAAAAATGTAGATGATCAACCCTGTGAGACTACATCTTGTGGCCCTTGGTGAACTGATTGAAAAAGAACTTGTACTTGAAAAAAGACTACACAAGTAGCATATTATTTAATTAGAACAAGTTGTGAAGCATGATATACTCAAGTAAGAAATTGTTGGAATCAATGTTATCCTAATCCAGAGTATTATTGTGTAGATAATGAATGGGGTTGATGAAAAACTTGTTATTGAGGTTCTCCACAAATATGTAATCAAGTTTGCTGAAATGTTTGAGGATCTTCTTGAAGAAATAGTGCAGACTATGTATATAATTCTACTTCTTGTAGTGTAGTTCAAATTGATAATGTTTCTCCTGAATGAGATGCTACTTGAGAATAATTATTTTAGTTAATAAGTAAAAAATAATGTTAAACTTATTTAAATATTTAGTTTTATTTTATTTATTTTTTCAAGTATTTTTAGTAGATGCTTGATATAATTATCCATATGTATGTGATACTATAAATTGTAATAGAACAGAATTTAAAGAAATAAATAAAGATGATAATTGATATTTTTTATCAAATGAAAAATTTCTAAATATAAGTAATTTTAAAAATCATATAGATTCTAAATTATTAGAATATTCAAATTATTATGGTAATTCTAGAATAACTATTAGTTGATATTATTCTTGAACTTGAAGTATTACAAATAAGCAAGTTACTTTTTGACAACTGTTAAATGAAAGTAAATTTTATATAGCAGAGTTAAAATGACCTCCTTGATTTAAATATATAGAAATAAATGAAACTTATGAAGATTGAAAAGATTATTTATTTTCAAACTTTAGAAATATAATTGATTCTTTTCATATATGATTTCCTTCTTGAGATAAAAAAAATTTTTTATCTCATATTTTAGCAAATATTAACTATTATGATACTAATGCTAATAAGTTTGCTTTAAGAAATATATGTGAAACTGATAATTGTTATAAGTCTAATTATTTATTAGCTTCTTATGATTTAGAAAATAAATTTAAATTCTTATCTTGAATTATTAAAAGAAATTCTGATTTTATATTTGAAAATTTTAAAGTTTCAGAAGATTTTTATATATCAAAAGTATTTTTAAAGGCATGAGATTCAATAAATTTTAATTTTAAATTTGAGGATTATTTAGATGCATCAAAACCAACTACTAGATATAACTATCGTATATTTTATAAATATGCTTGAGAAACACTAAAAGAATTCTTAAATGAAACTATTTATGTTTCAAAGGATTATGTTGTATCATCTCCAAATATATGAAATGATGTTATAAATAATATCATAGACTTAGATGTATTACGTAATAATACTAAAAAAATAAGAGTTTGAGTTAAGGAATGACTTAGTTTAACTAAAGTTTGAAATATTACATTTTATTTTTCTGTAGAAAATGTTACAACTTGAGAAAAATTTGATGCTAGTATTATAAATTATTCACCAGTTGTTGTTATTCCAGATGATAAAGTAGAAAATTGAGAAGTAGATATTACTACTCCTTTTACGAAGGCTTTAAATACAACTTGATTTAATGTTTGAGATACTTTTTCTGTAGTATTAAAACTGGAGGATAAATTTCAAAATGCTCATTATGATTATATTGATTGATATGATGTTTCTTTGCAATCTGGAACATCAGAATTTATAGAATTAGCTAAAGTTTGATCAAATACTTATTCAAAGACTCTTACATGATTAAAAACTACACAAACACAACCTTATTATATAGAGTTTAAATTTAGAGTAACAAAAAGCTGATTTCATGTTTTTAATTGATTTAATGTAAAAGTTAAATCTAAAAACAACAATTCTTCATATATAACACCATATGTTTATTATGAATTAAAATGATTAGTACCAAAACAACTCTATGATTGAAGTCAAAAAATGAATATTTATATAAAAAGCCCTGCTATAAGTGATTTTACTATATCTTGTTCAAAATGACCTATAGTCTTAAAAACAAAATGTACATCTGATAATTTTAGTTGATGTAATCCAGCTCAAAATAAACAAATTACTTTTAATTCTGAATCACAAAATGGTAGTGTTTGATCTTTAACTATAGTTGATTATGCTTACAATGTAAAAAGTTATCAATATAATATGAATCATATTGATAAAACAGCACCAACTATAACATTTAAAAAATGATCAAGTGTTTTAAATTGAAATTTATATAATTTTCAAGCATCAGATAAATTTTATATAGATGTTTTTGAAAAAACTACAACTAATTGTATTGATAATTCAAATACAAATTATGTATTGAAAATTAATGGAACAACTATATTAAATAAAACTACTAAAGATTTATCTTTTTCGGTTGATTTATGAGAGTATTTAAAATATTCTTGAAAAAAAGTTGTTAATTTTAAAGTAACTGATGTTTATTGAAATAGCTCTGAAAGAGAAATAACTTTTAATATTTTCCCAACAACTGAGGATTTTATTTTATCAAACCAATCAACTATGGATATTTTATGAGTATGAGAAAAATACGCAGATAATATATCTAGTTATGAATATATATTGGTTTTAAAAGATAAATTTTGAAATCCAGTTTATAATAAAAATATTTCCTTTGTAGATCAAAATTGTGATTGATTTTCACAATGTAAGACTATAAAAACAAATATGATAAATAATTCTTGAAAAGATTCTTTGATAGAATATGATTACTCTGAAAAATCTGATTTAACTTGAAAATTAACTTTTAAATTAAAATCCCTTACTCCTTGAGAATTTAATCAAAGATTTAAAATTACTTTAAATAGTTGGGGAGATGATTATGTAAATCTAACAAGTAATATAGTTTTTTATAAAAATATTTCTACAAATAATACATTTAAAAAACCATTTACTTGAGAATTAGTTTCATCTAAAGATGGTGTAAATTACAATTCTTTACCAGAAATTTGAACAGATTTATATTATAAGTTAATGGTAAAATGAATAACTACTGTAAATTGATTATTAATAGAATTAGATGATTTTAAAGATTTTATAAAACCAGTAGATGAGCAAAATACAACAATACAAAATCTAAGTGATATATCTTGACTTACAACGAAAGAACAAAGATTTACTTGAAGAATAAATACTTCATTAACTGCTACTTCTCTTTGAGAACCTTGAGTAAAAATTTCTAATAATTCAAATCAAACACCTATAATAATTTCATATATTTTATGATGAGAAGATGTGAAATATTATTTGTCTGCAGATGATTTAGCTACTTCTAGAGAAGTTATAAAATTAAAAAACTCAAAAGATTCATTTTTATGAGTCAAAGTTATATGAGGTTTACAATGATGATGAAAAAGTGAATTAACTGGACAACAATCAAATATTTCTGATTTATCTACATCATCTTTAAGAACAAATATAAGAAAAAGTGCATTTGACTATATAAAAAATATGAAAAGTAATCAAACTTTAAATTGAGTAAGATATGTTATTTGAGATGTAACTATTTCTTGAGATTTACCTTACGAAACGCTTATAGTTAAAGATGGTAATGTAATAATTTCTTGAGATTTAAATTTGCAAGATAAAAAATTATGAATAGTTGTTTTAAAAGATAGGTATGTTATATCAAAAGATTTTAATTGAAAATGAAATGTTTATATAACACCTTGAGTAAAAAAGATTAATGCAATTATTTATGCAGATGGTTGAGTTATAAGTGTTGATTCGTCATCTAAACCATATTTAACAGATTCAGCTACTAGAACTTCAGAGTTAAATAATCAACTTTATATTAAATGAACATTATTTACAAGAAATACTATTGGTTGAGCTATGTTGGCTGGTGGAAGTTATATTTTACCTTGATGAACAAAAACAAGTAATTTTGATATAGCAATGATTTATGATTTAAACTTTACAAGAAGATGAAATTTTTGATGTGATAAGAATTGAAATTGAAATTGTACTGATATTAAAGAGTATAAAGAACCTTTAATTATAGAGTATGATTCAAGAATACAATCAGATCCTCCTAAAATTTTTAAAAACTAAAAAACACTATTTGGTGTTTTTTAGTTTTTTTACTTTTTATTTTGCACTTTTATAAAAAATATGTTATTATTTGTTTGAGAAATTTTAATTTTTGTTTTTGAAATATGAAAATATTAATACTTTTGAATAATTTTTTAGCTAAAAACAGAAAAAATATTATTTATATTTTATGATTTTTGGCAGTATTTTTTGTATTATCAGATTTTACTTTTGCTTGATGAGGGGAAACAGCATCTTCACCTCAAGATAAAGATAAGAGCCAAGTTATTACAGCTTTAAATGAAGCTTTAAAAGCTATTGCTGTTGTATTAACTTTATGAACTAATTTTGTTTGATGGTTTTTATACCCAGAATGGACAAGTTGAAAAATTATTTGAATAGATCAAACTTTAAAAACACTTTGGATAATGGTTTCAAATATAGTTTATTTTATATTTGCATGAATTTTTATATGGATTGCATTTATGAATATAATTTGAAAAGACTGAGAAACTTATGAATTAAAAAAAGCAATTCCTAGATTTATTATATGAGTTTTAATAGTTCCATTTTCTTGGTTTTTTGTTCAATTTATCATATCTATCTCAAGTATATTTACAGCAGCAGTTTTATCACTTCCTATGACTAATGATTTATACTCTGAATGAAGTAAAAAGGTAGAAGAAACAAAAATAAAAGTTTGTAATTGATGATATACTATAAAAACATGAACTCCAAAAGCATTGGAATGAGATAAAAATGCTGCTAAATCATCTAGTTGATCAAGCTCTTGAACTAATTATGTTATTAAATGTGAATCAGAAAATGAAGAATCTTTATCAAAAATATTGACTTGAAATGGTATATATTCAATAATGTATTTTTATACATTTTGAGTAATGAAATTTGATGATTATGGTAAATTATTTTCTTGAGATTTAGTTAAATGAGTTACTGATATATTAGATTTGATATTTAAAACATGATTTTCTATAATATTTATAGTTGTTTATGCTATTTTAGTTATAGCTTTAGGTCTTGCTTTATTTGTAAGGGTTTTACGGTTATGGTTTTTTGCACTTTTTTCACCAATATTTTGACTTTTATATTTTTTTAAAAAAGACTGAGGTTGAGAATGAGTTGTTAAAAATTTTAATGTTAAAAATTTCATTTCACTTGCTTTAGTTCCAGTATATGTTTCTGCAGCACTTGCATTTTGAATGGTTTTTATATTGACAGCTGATACTTGAATACAAAAAAGTTGATTGATTAAGAAAGAATGAGAAAATCATTGTGTAAATTTATTGCCAGATACTGCATCAAAATGAAATCAAGCTACTAAAGTTTGTTGGGATTGAGTTTATCATGGTGAAAATAATAAAGCCACAGAATCATTTAAATGATTTGTATGAAATTTCTGAAACTTTTTATTACAAGTATTTGGTATAATATTTCTACGGATGTGAGTGATGGCAGCATTAAAATCATCAGACATCACATGAGAAGTTGTTGATCCTGTTGCTAAGTTTGGTTCAAGTATATGAGATCTTATGAAAAAAATGCCAACCTATGCACCAATATTCCCAGGATGACTCAGTGCACAATGATTATCAAAGGTTTGATCTACAGTTTCAAATATTCCTGAGACAAGACTTAATCAAAAAATGGCACCAATGTTATCTAAAATTCAAAATACTTTTTGAGCTTGAAATACTGTAGATCCGCAAGTTAAATCTGATGTGGCTAGAACTTTACAAAATTGAATAGAAAGCAAAGAAGAATTAGATCAATTAAGAAAAACTTATTTAGCACAAGTTGAAAAATATTGATTACAAGATAAAAATGTTCAAGAAATGAGAAAGCAAATATTAGAAGCTATGAAAGATTCTAAAGGAACTGCAAGAGATGAATTAGAAAGAATTTATTGAGTTGATAAAAATCTTAATGTTGATGATTTAAGAGATAGAAAAGCTAATTTGGCTTTATTATGAAAATGAAGTAATGCAATTAATGATGCGGATAAATTATGAACAGCATTAATGCCTTGAGCAATAACTTGATTAGTATCTTCTTCTCAACCTCAAGCTCTTTGAAATTGACCTCAAACTATTAATATAAATACAGGAAATGCACAAAGCCCTATAAATACACCAATTAATATAACCTTAGAAAATGGTGCATTAAAATTAGAATCTGGTAAAACAGTCCAATCTACATTCAACGAACTTAGTTGAAAAGTTACAAAATCTGATTTTGAACAAGCATTAAGAGCTAAATGAGTTTCAGAAGATAATATTAAAAAAATTACAGATGAATTGACAGATAGTTTCTTTAGAAAAACTTCATAAAATAAAACACTGCTATTGCAGTGTTTTATTTTATTTCAACTCACACAGGACAATGATCACTTCCCATCACTTCAGGACGAATAAAAGCTGATTTTAGGCTATTTTTTAAACTTTCACTAACTAGAAAATAATCAATTCTCCATCAAATATTTTTTGCTCTAGCATTTCAGAAATTACTCCACCAGCTATAAGCTCAAATAGCTTCAGGATAAAAATAACGAAATGTATCTATAAAATTATTACTGGTATATTCTTGCATTCCAGCTCTTTCTGTATCAGTAAATCAAGCATTTCCAGGTTTAGTTTTTGTAGTCATATTTGATTTTGGATTTGCTAAATCTATTTCTTTGTGAGCAACATTTAAATCTCAACAAAAAATTACTGGCTTTTTTGTTTCTAGAAATTTCATATATTTTAAAAATACATGATCCCAAACTTTTCTATACTCTAGACGAGCTAAATCTGGTTTTGCATTTGGAGTATAAACTGTGATAAAATAAAAATTATCATATTCAGCTGTAATAACTCTTCATTCATGGTTTTCTTCAATAACTTCATCAGTTTCAACTTGGTCTAGATTTAGTCACGCAGTATCAATTCAATAAAAAACATTTAGTGGTTTTATTTTTGTTAAAATAGCTGTTCCACTATATCCAGGTCTCTGAGCAGCATTCCAATAGATTTCGTATCATAAAGATGTAATTTCATTTATAACACTTTTTTCAAGTTGTTCATATTTTGCTTTTACTTCTTGAAGTCAGATGATATCAGGATTTTCATTTTTTAGATATTCAAAAAAAGTTCATTTATTTATTCAGGCTCTTATTCAGTTTACATTCCAAGAAATGAGTTTCATAAAATTCAGGTTAAAAAATAATTATTTTTCAGTTTAAGTATTTTAAAATAAAATCAAGTTGAAAAAAATATATTTTTCATATAATGATTTTACGATTTTATAATTTAATTAACATGATTTTATGACACAAATAGATGAAAATAAACAAAATGAAGAGCAAATACTTGAAAATGATTTAACTGATTTACAAGAAGAAATTTCTGACTTAGAAGAAACTTTAGAAGAAAATGAAAATACTACAAAAAAAGAATCACAAGAAGTTTTAAAATTAAAAGAACTTCTTGCTAGAACACAAGCTGATTATCAAAATTTTAAGATGAGATCAGAAAGAGATAGGGAAGATATGATATTTTTCTTGAAATATGATATTTTTAAAAAGATTTTACCAAGAATTGATGATCTTGAAAGAATGATAAAAAATACTCCAGAAAATGATAAAGCAGGAGCTATTTATGAATGAATTTTAGTTTTAGAAAAATCTTTAAAAAGAGATTTGGAAAATTTATGAGTAAAACCTTTTGATTCTATAGGACAAGAAGTAAATCCAGATATGCATGAAGTTATGACACAAATTCCAAGTGAAAAACCTTGAATTATTGTAGATGAATTTGAAAAATGATATATGCTTTGAGATAGAGTTTTAAGAGTTGCAAAAGTAATAGTTGGAATGTAGTACTTTCTTTAAATTTATTTATGAAAAAAACGATATTAATTACTGGATGAACTGGTTATATTTGATCTCACGGGGTTGTAGCTTTTGAAAAAGCTTGATACAAAACTATAATAGTTGATAATTTGGTAAATTCTTCTAAAAACACTTTAGATTGAATTAAAAATATATTAGGTTATACTCCTGATTTTTTTGAAGTAGATTTAATAGATAAAAATAAATTAAGAGAAATTTTTAAAAAATATCATTTTGATTGAGTGTTACATTTTGCTTGATTAAAAGCAGTTTGAGAAAGTTGTCAGAAACCTTTAGAATATT
The DNA here is from genome assembly GCA_047637875.1 of Patescibacteria group bacterium. Taxonomy (GTDB): domain Bacteria; phylum Patescibacteriota; class Gracilibacteria; order BD1-5; family UBA6164; genus UBA7396. The sequence continues at coordinate 54,957 of JBLJBH010000035.1, read as the reverse complement.
TTGATAATAATATAAATTGAAGTTTAGTTCTGTTTGAATTAATGAACGAATTTAAAGTTAAAAATATAATTTTTTCTTCTTCAGCAACTGTTTATAAAGAAAAAAATGATGGAATATGATATACTGAAATAGATCCAGTTTGAGAATGTTCTAATCCTTATGGAACTACAAAATTTTTAATAGAAAATATTTTAAAAGATTTATCAAGATTTTCAGGATTTAATGTAATAAATTTAAGATATTTTAATCCGATTTGAGCTCATAGTTCAGGTAATATTTGAGAAAATCCAAATTGATTACCAAATAATTTGCTTCCTTATGTGATGAAAGTAGCAACTTGAGAATATGAGGAAGTAAAAGTTTTTTGAAATGATTATGATACTAAAGATGGAACATGAGTAAGGGATTATATAGATGTTGTTGATTTGATAGAAGGGCATTTGGCATGATATGAATTTTTATTAATCCATCCTAACCTTCCCTTAAGTCTAAGGGAAGAGAATAGTAATATTTGATTTTTTGAAACTTTTAATTTATGAACTGGTAGTTGAATTTCGGTTTTGGAAATTATTCAAAATGTAGAAAAAGTGACTTGAAAAAATATTCCTTATAAAATAGTTGATAGAAGATCTTGAGACTTGGCAGAAGTTTATTGTAATCCAGAAAAAGCCCATAAAGTACTTAATTGGAAAGCAAATACTTCTTTGGAAGATAGTATAAAAAATATGTGGAAATTTTATAATAAATAATTTATTAAAATAAATTTGAAATCTTAGTAAAAATACGTATATTTTTACTAAGATTTATTTATTAAATATTTTTATATGATTACTTTAGATAATTTTGTATCTATTTCTGATTTAAGAGATAAGACTTCACAAGTTATAAAAGATGTTTCAAAAATTTGAAAAAAAATAGTTTTATCACAAAATAAACCTATTTGAGTATTTTTGAGTATTGAAGAATATAATGCTTTGCAAAAAGTAGCTTTTGAAAAAGAAAAAGCAACACCTGAAGATATAAAAGCATATAAAGAAAGTTCTCACTGAGAGACTTGAGTTGAAGCATTTAGTTTTTTAAGTAGTTTAAAATAATATGTATAAAATCATACTTGAAAAATCAGTTGTAAAGTTTTTGCAAAAACATAAGTGAGAAGATTTGATAGAAAAATTTGAAAAATCTATAACTATTTTATCTCTAGATCCATATGAAAATAATTTAGATATAAAAGTTCTTATTTGACTTCCTAATTCATATAGACTTAGAATTTGAAATTATAGATTTTTATATGAAATAATTGATGAAAAACTTATAATAAGTTTTTTTGATGCTTGAAATAGATGAAATATTTATAAAAAATTAACCAAATAAAAATATGTTTAAACTTATAGCTTTTGATATGGATGGGACTTTAGCTCCATCAAAATGACAAATGGATAGTGAAATGGTAGAACTTTTTAAAAAATTGCTTTCAAAATACAAAGTTGCCATTATTTCGGGGGGAGATTATTCACAATTTCAAAAACAAGTTATTCCTTTTTTAGGAAATGATGAAAAAATTTTGTGAAATCTATATGTTTGTCCAACTTGTTCAACAAAAATGTATTTATATCAAAATGGAGAGTGGATAAAACAATACTCTCTTGATTTTTCAGATGATGAAAAAAAATATATTATGGATGTATTTAATCAAGCAATTGATGATTTGGATCTCAGACCAAGTCAAACTTGGTGAGAACTTGTAGAAGATAGATGAACTCAAATCACTTATAGTGCTTTATGACAACAAGCCCCTTTGGAAGCAAAACACACTTGGGACCCAGATAGTGAAAAAAGAAAAAAAATTAGAAATTATTTACTCAAAGATTTACAAAATTATAATATACTTATTGGATGAGCAACTTCTATTGATATCACTCGTGCTGGAGTAGATAAAGCTTATTGAGTAAAAAAACTTTCAGAAGTTTCTTGAGTTGATTTAAACGAAATCATTTTTGTGGGAGATGCAGTTTTTCCTGGATGAAATGATTATCCACCACTTGAAATAGGAGTGACGAGTAAAAGAGTATTTAGTGTTGATGATACTAAAAGATATATTGCGAGTTTAATAAAGTAAATAAGATATATGCAAAAAATAAATATTATTCAATTTTTACCTTATTTTCCACCACATAAATGATGAGTGGAAACTGTTTGAGAAGAAATTTGAATTAACTGGATTAAAAATAATTTCTGAGATTTTATAAATGTTATTACAGATTTTGAACAAGGTAGTAAGATAGAAAAAGGTGAGATAATAATTTTTGAAAATGAAATTATTTGATACAAAGAAAATAATATTATACATTTAGTTATTCCAAGTTTTGAAATAATAAATAATTTTCCTATATATAAATTTGGGGATAAAAAAACTATACTTATTTTTAAATATTTAAAATTATATTTACAACAAAATAAAAATATAAGAGTTATAACTCATACTAGATTTTTTTTACCTAGTTTATTTTGATGAATTTTTGCTATAAAAAATAAATTAAAATGGATTCATATAGAACACGGGAGTGATTATGTAAAACTTTGAAGTAAATTTAAAAGTAAAATTTCATATATTTATGATAGAATTATTTGAGCTTGGATTTTTAAATATTCTGATAAAATAATAGCTATTAGTCAAGCTTGTAAAAACTTTGTACAAAATGAGTTTATATATAGGGAAGTTCAGGTTATTTATAGATGACTTGAAATAAATTTAGATGATAATAAAAATATTGAAAATTTAAAAGAAAAATTTGATTGAAAAATTATAATCTGATTTGTTTGAAGGATATTAAAATGGAAAAATGTAGATAGTTTAATAAAAGCTTATTATTTATTACCAAATAATATAAAAAATAAAATTCAAATAGTAATAGTTTGAAATTGAGAGGAATTAAAAAATTTAAAAAATATAGATATAGAAAATAAAATATATTTTACTTGATCTAAATCTTTTGAAGAAGCATTACTTTTACAAAAACAATTTTATATACATTTTCACACATCAAGTCCTGGATGATGACTTGCTACTACATTACTTCAAGCTATGCAACTTTGATGTTTTATAATTGCAACACCTTACGAATGAGCTCTGGAAGTTATAAAAGATTGAGAAAATGGTGTTTTGTTAAGTGATGATAAAATTGAAACTTTTAAAAATTGAATAATAAAAGTTTTAGATAATATTGATAAAAAAGAAGATTTTGCTAAAGTAAATAAAGAAATAATAAAAGAAAAATTTAATCGGGAACAAAATATTTTAAATCTATATAATTTAATTAAGTAATGAAAAAGAAAATATATTTTCTTGCACCAAAAAATGAGTGAGGAACTTATTTTTATTATAAAGAAATATCAGAATATTTAATTGAAAATCATTCTGATATTTATGATGTTTATTTTTGTAATTCATTAACCTGTTATATAAAACTTCATTTTATAAAAACAGATATTATTTTTTCTATAATACCGTTTTTATTTAAGCCAATATGAGCAAAAAAATACTTTTTTAATCTTCATTGAAATTATAAAATTGAAAGGAAAAATAAATGATTATGAGTTAAATTTCTTTACCTAGCAGAATTAAATTTATGATTTTGCGATAAGATAATATTAACTAGTTATTATTTAGCAGATAAGCTTAATTTTAGAGAAAAATATAATTTTAAAATAATTATTTCAAAATTATTTATATCAAATTTTAATAAATCTAAAAATAATATTAAATTGGATAATATTAAATTATTAACCATATCAAGTGCTAATTTTTATGAAAAATGAATTTGAGTTTATGATTTAGCAAAAGAAATAGTTAAACTAAAAAATTTAAATTTAACTTGGAAAATTGTTTTACCTTGAAATATAGATAATAAAAAAATAATAATTGATAAAATAAATTCATTAAAAAAAGGTGATAATTTAAATATAGAAATATATGATTTTTTACTAAAAGAAGAACTAAATAATTTATATATTGAATCAGATATTTTTGTTTATTCTAGTAATCTTGAAACTTGGTGATGAGTTATAATGGAAGCTTGTAGTTATTGAAAACCTATTATATTAATAGATAATGATTTATGGGATTATATTTATCCAAAAGAATTTATAACTGATAATTTCGAACAAAAATTTTGAGAAATTATAAATAATTATGATTTTTATTCAGATTTTTCCTATAATTTTTCATTAAATTATAAAAAAGAAAACATAATAAATGATTTATTAAATAAAATAAAAGAATAAACAAATTTTTGTTTATTCTTTTATTTTATAAAAATTTTTCTATAAATTGGAGCAATTAATTTATAGATTCATATTTTTTGAGTGAGAATTGTGATATTTCATAATATATTTTGTTTAAAGAAAATTAATTTTAAATATATAAAAAATAAATATTTATTATATTTAAATCAAGAATTATTTTTTAATTCTTCTAACGAAAAATTATTTAAAACATAATTTTGAGCATCTTTTATTTCTTTATAAAATAACTCTTTCTTTTTTATACTATCTTGATTTTCATGTATTCTATATTTTGTTAAAACAATTGGTAGATTTACAAATCTATATCATCATTTTATCATTCTAATCCACATATTGTAATCCTGAGTTGTTTTTAAATCTTTATCAAAATATCATACTTCCAAAAATGTTTTTTTTGGTATAAGTAAAGTACATCAATTAAGAGCAAATTTATTTGATATTAATTTAAAAAATATATCTTCATTTTTTGTAGGACTTTTTAAAATATTGATAGTTTTTTTATCTTTATCTATTAATTCATAATCATTAAAAATTATATTTTTTCAATTCAATTTATTTAATAATAATACTGCTTCTTTAATCTTATTTGGATGATACAAATCATCATGACTTAACCAAGAAATATATTCTCAAGTTGCTTTTTCAATTCATAAATTCAAAGCAGTAGCAACTCATCAATTTTCTTTGTAAATATAATTTATTTTATCACCAAAAGAAAGAGCAATTTTTTCAGTGCTAGAGTTATCATTTGAACCATCATTTATAACAATTATTTCTATATTATCATATGTTTGAGCCAAAGCGCTTTCAATTGCTTCAGAAAGATAATTAGATCAGTTATAAACGGGGATTATTATGGATACTTTTGGATTAAACATATTTTATTATCTTAAAATTAAATTCCAATCTTCCTTAAAGTTTTCAATATTATACTTTTTCATATTTTCTATAATTTTTTCTTTATCAAATCTTGTTTCAAATAAAAGTTGCATAGCTTCAATATATTTTTCTTTATCCATATATGGAGTTAAAATACCATTTTCATGAATTTCTATATTTCTACAATCTGTAAAATTTGTATCATTTCTAATTATTTCTTTTGCTCAATATTTATAATCATGAGTTAAAATAGGAACTCAACAAGATAAAGAATCTATAAGTCATCTTCCAAATCATTCTTGTAGTCAAGATAAATATAAATAGTAATTCATTGATTTTATATATTTATAAACATTGATTTTATATCAAAGAAAAAATATTGTTTTGTTTAGTCAGTATTTAGTTATTTTTTCTTGAAGTAAAGTTTTATATTTTTCATCTCAATCTCATATAAAAAATAATTGAATATTTTTATTAATTTTATAATATTCATAAAAAGAATCTATAATTAAGTCTTGTTTTTTATAAGAAGCTAATCTCGCTACATTACAAAAGTTAATTTTTCAATTATTTAATATAGTTTCTATATTTTCTTCTACTTTTTCCTTTTTCAAGATTTCTATTTTTTCAAAATCAAAAGGATTATATATAGTTTTTATTTTTTCAGTATTTATTTGTTTTTTTATATCTTCAGATAATTCTTTTGAAACAGATATAATTTCATCAGCATATTTGTATACAAATTTGCAAAGTAAATATAAAGGAGTTCAAAGTAAATCTTTATCAAAAGCATTATGAAGTATTATTATAATTTTTGATTTATTTCAAAAAAGTTTACTAATTATATTAAATAAATTTGCTATATCTCAGTGCGAAATACTTATATCAATATTATTTTTATTACAAAATTTAGCTATATTTCTACTTCTAAAAAATAATTTTTTAATTTTTGCTGTAAGAGAATTATTTATTTCTTCATCAAGAGAAAATATTTTTTCTTTAGGTAAACTTAAATTAATATTATGTTTTTCTAAACTTAGAGCATATATATTATAATTATCACAAAAAGACATATAGAATTGTTCTATATATCTTTCCATTCATCAAATAATCTTAAGTTGAGGATTTATGTGAAGTATTTTTTTCATATTATTTTTGTTTTAATATGTATTTTCTCCAAAGAGGTGAAAAATATCAGTATAATCAAACTTTTTTTACAAAATTAATTATAAAAAATATAAGTACTGATAAATAAAATGATTTTATTATTTTTAAAAACAATACTATTTTATATTCATTATTAGGAGAAGATTTTAAAATATCATTTAAACTAAACTTACTGAAAATATTAGACATGTTATATATGAATTTGTATTCTTCTTTAAAACATTTATTATTTAGTGCAATACTTCATTGAGCCTCATGTCTTCTATATTTTATAAGAATCTTATTATTATATTTAAATTTTATTTTATTTGATAACATTCTTAACCACATATCATAATCTTGGACACATTTATAATCTAAATTAAAAAATCATATTTTTTTGAAAATATCTTTTTTAATTAATAAAGAACATCATTGTAGAGGGTATTTTCTAAAAATACAATTATATAATAAATTTTCATCTTTCATGTAATTTGAATTTGGATTTATTTCGGATAATTTTTTATCATCATAAAAAAACTCGAAATTACTATATATAATTGTATTTTTATCTTCTAATCATTCTAATGTTTTTACTTGTTCTTCAATTTTATTTGGATAATATAAATCATCATGACTAAGCCAAGAAATATATTCTCAACTAGCTTTTTCTATTCATAAATTCAAAGCAGTGGCAACTCATCAATTTTCTTTGTAAATATAATTTATTTTATTACCAAAAGAAAGAGCAATTTTTTCAGTTACTCAATTATCATTTGATCCATCATTTATAACAATTATTTCTATATTATTATATGTTTGAGCTAAAGCACTTTCAATAGCTTCAGATAGATAATTAGATCAGTTATAAACGGGAATTATTATAGATACTTTTGGATTAAACATTATTTTTTAATTATTTTTAAAAATATTTTTCTATAAATTAATTTTAATAATGGATTGTATAAAATATTGTTAGTTCTGAAGTATAATGGAAGAGTATGAGTTAAAAATCCATAAATATCTCTTGTAAAACTATATATATTATATTTTGAGTATTCATTTTTATTTAATATTGCAAACATTGCTCAGTATGGTTTTTCAAATTTTTCATTTGTTATTGCATCATAAAAATGAAATTCAGGACATATATAAATTTCCCATTCGTCACTAAAATCTTTTTCAGTCCAACCTGATTTATGTTTTTGCCATTCAGATCAATCAAGTCACCATGCATCTTTCATTCATTCTGGTACTTCTTGTGGTAAAAATCAATATGGTGTAAATATTACTACTTGTTTTCTTGCTAATGGAATAGTATTTTTTAAAATTTCAAGTCATTCTTCTTTTTCCAAGTGTTCAATTACATCTAACGTTATAACTGTATCAACCCCATTTTTTGGAATTGTTTTTATAACTTCATTCCATTTTTGTTTTAAAACAACAAAAAATTTTCACTTGTTTCATATTTTTTGTAATAAGTGTTCAGCATATTGTTCATATGGTTCAGCGCAAATATGTAATACAGGTTTAATATATTTTTGAGGATTTATTCAACATCAAATATCTAAAACAATATCTGTTTGTTTTATTTTTTTTGAAACTATATTTAAAAATTTTTCAGGAGAATTTATATAAGTTATTTTTTTCATATTTATTTAATTATCATTAAAATCACTATCTTCTATTTTATAAGTATGCCAATATTTCGTTGTAAGAGACATTTTTTTAGTTAAAGCAGGTCAATTATAATCTGCTATAGTCATAGGTTCAACACTACTTCAACCAAGGCAAGCATACTCATACATAGATATTTCTTTATCTCAGCAAATATGAATAATTGGTAATTTAGTTTCTGATTCTAGTATTTCTTTAATTCATTTTACTACTCATTGAGCAAATAGATAGGTTCAAAATCTATCTGTAAAAGCTTTTGGGTATTCCCAAGGCATAGTAGTGAAATTTGTTCTAGCTATTATAGTTTGAAAATCATCAGAATTATAAGATTTTATAATTTCTTCAGCAACTAATTTAGTCATTCCATAATAATGTTTTGGAGAAGGAATACTATCTTCATCATACATAAAATCATCTTCTCAAGAAAATATACAAGCAGATTGCAAGTATATAAATTTTTTAACTCATAGTTTTTTTGCTATTTCAGCTATATTTCTCGTTGCTACCACATTAGTATTCCAAGCTAAAGTTTTATTTTCTTCGCATTTTGGAATAGAAGCTAGAGCTGCTAAATGTATAATTATTTCAGGATTAGATTTTTTTATAAAATTTCTTATAATTTCGATATTATTTATATCCATATCATTTCTGGTAGGATATATCGCATTTGGGAATATTTTTTTAAAAGCTTTCCCAAGTCTACCTGTTCATCATGTTATAAGTATTTTTGATTCATTCAACATTTTTAAAATTATTAATCATTTAAAAATCAACCATTCTTAAGCATTGTTCTTATTTCATCTTCATTCATCAAAATATCATTTGAAGTATATTTTTCTTCTTTCATTTTTGTATGATTTTTGTATTTTTCATCAAGTTTCTTTGTCATAGGAAGAATAATTCTAAAGTTTTCATCTTCAACAGTATTTACAGCTTCATATTCAGAAACTAATTCTTCATGAAGTTTTTCACCAGGTCTTATTCCAACTACTTTATAATCTAGTTCTTTGCTATAATGATTTGATAAGACTTTTGCTAAATCTAATATTTTACAAGCAGGCATTTTTGTAACAAAAACTTCTCACCCAAAACAATTATCAGTTGCTTTAAAAATAAGTCCTATAGCTTCTTCCAGAGTCATAAAATATCTAGTCATTCATGTATCTGTTATAGGAAGTGGATTATTAGTATTTTTTAATAGGTCCTTGAAAAAAGGTATTATAGAACCATTTGTTCACATAACATTTCAAGCTCTTATACAAACAAATTTTGTTTCAGAATGATTATCATTTGCTTGTATCATTAGTTTTTCTCATAATGATTTACAACTTCCATAAACATTTATAGGATTACAAGCTTTATCAGTAGAAACATCAATTACTACTTTTACATTGTTAGCTTTTGCAGCTTTTACTACATTTTCTGTTCAACTTACATTAGTTTTTACACTTTCTTCTGGATAATCTTCACAAACTGGAACATGTTTAAGTGCTGCTAAATGAAATACATAATCTACATTTTTCATACATTCAGTTAGTCTTGGTAAATCTCTAACATCACCAATCATATATTTTATGTTTTTATAATCACTAAATTTTCTTCACATTAATACTTGAGCTAATTCTCATCTAGAATATATGATGATTTCTTTTGGAGAATATTTTTCAAGTAATTGTTTTGTTAGTTCATTTCACCAAGAACCAGTTCATCCAGTGATGAGAATTCTTTTATTATTAAAGTCTAATTGCATTTTTGTAAGATTTTAAGTATTAAATATGTCTGAGTAATAATTTTAGTATTTTTTGTGATACGTTTGTATCTTTATAATCACTTGGAATATCTCCAATTTCTGTATTAATTGCTACTTCCATAGATGTAAGTATTTCTTCTTTTGTTATTCAGCTCAAAATCATTGAATTATTTTCAAGTAGTTCAGGTCTTTCAGTAGAAGTTCTAAGTAATATACAAGGAGTTTTTAAAATACAACATTCTTCTGGAACCGTTCAACTATCAGATAATACACATTTTGCATATTTTTCAAGATTCAAAAATTTTTGAAATCCAAATGGTTTACATGCTTCTATCTTATTTGATAACTTTATATCAAATTTTTCAAGCATTTCTTCTAATTTCGGATGCACTGAAAGTATTACTTTATATTTATTAGATATTTCATTCAATGCACTTATAACATTTTCTAGATTTTCTTTATTTGTCACATTTTCATCTCTATGAAGCGTAACAAGTATATAGTTGTCTTTTATGATTCTATTTCAAATTTGTTTTTCATATTTTGAAATTATTTCAGTAATTGGATTTCAAATTACTATTATTTTTGATGGATGATATCATTCAGTTAATAAATTTTCTCTACTTCTTTGAGTATAAGGTAATAAAAATTCAGATAGAGAGTCAACTATTTTTCTATTTGTTTCTTCTGGTACATTCTCATCATAACACCTATTTCCAGCTTCCATATGAAAAACTGAGATTTTTTTTCTTTTTGCTACATAAGCAGAAAGTGCTGAATTTGTATCTCAAAGTATAAGTATTACTTCTGGTTTCTCTTTTTCTATTATTTTATCTATTTCTAGGTACATATTTCAAATGAATTCAAATCAAGATTTTCACTGTTTGTTGAGTTGATAATCTGGAAGTCTTAAGTCTAAATCTTTGAAAAATTGATCATGCAATTCTGGAGTAAAGTTTTGTCATGTATGAACAAAAATATGTTTTGAAAAATTATCAAGTAATTTTATAGTTTCACTTAACCTAATTAGTTCTGGTCTTGTTCAAACTATAGTCATTATTTTTTTCATTATTAATTCTCTTAAAAATTATTTCATCATTTATATAAAAAAAACTTGAAAAATCAAGTTTTTAATATAATTCGCTGTGAGTTCAAAATGAAATATAAAACAATTTCTTTTTCTATTTTATTTATAGTGAAAATTATTCTATAATCTCAAGTTACATTTACAGAAAAAAATCATTTATAATCTCAACTAAGTTCATGAACATTGTAAATTTCTTCAAAAGGAGGTCAATCATACAATATTTCAAGAATTTTTCATACTTTTGAAAAAATTTTAATATTTCATTTTTTTAGATTTTTAAGTGATTTTTCAAAATTTGATTTATATATTAATTTATACATTTTATAAATCATTTAAAAAAGTATTTATTTCTTTTTTGGAACTTAAAGTTCAAGCATTTTTATCATTTAACCAAGAAGATACTAACTTATTTTTCCCTAATCTTTTTTTAGTTCAAACAAGTCAATCTAAAGTTTTTTGTTCTAATTCAATGATAATTTTTTCTGGATTTTTTATACTTTTTCAAATAATTTTAAAATCTTTTTTTGATAATGCTACAGCCATTTTATAATTTTTAAAAATTAAATTTATTTTATTATAGACATATTTTTATAAATGCAAAATTTACTCATAAAAAAAACTTGAAAAATCAAGTTTTAAAACAATGGAGTTGGGGAATTGTGATTTTTAATACAAATCTTGATATTTGAAAATTGAAACTATTATTATTGAATTTTCTTTTACTTTATAGAAAATTCTATATTTGTGTTTTGAAACTATTTCTCTAAGTCAATCTTTTCTTTCTTTTCATAAATAAGGAAATACTTCTAAATACTCAATACTTGAATATATACTATCCAAAACTTTTTTAGCTTGAAAAGCATTATCTAAAGAAATATAAGAAGAAATTTCTTGTAAATTCTTAATAGCTTTATCAAGAAAAATAACTTTATACATGAGCTTTATATTTAGAAAATACCGTATTATTTACAATTTCAAAAGCCTCTTCTTTTGAATAACTGATTCAAGTTTCTTCAAAATGTCTTAAACTTTCTTGTATTTGTTGAATTTCTTCAAAAGTACAATCTTTTTTTAAATCTTCTATAGCTTCTTGACTTAACATATTTTTAAAAATTAAAAATTAAATTTATTTTATTATAGATATATTTTCCTAAATGCAAAATTTACTCATAAAAAAAACTTGAAAAATCAAGTTTTAATACCCTTTAAATTTTTCGTAATACTGCTTTTTTGTCAGATATAAATCATCTTCTATAAGTCTTCTGTTTTTAGCTATCAAATCTCAAATAATTCATAAAGCAAAAAATTGTATAGCAATTGCTAAAAAAGCTCAAGAAACCACAAGTGATTGAACTTTTCCAGTATCAACAGGATTTATCATATAAAAATACATAAATCTAGTTAAACCTATAACTCCAAGTACAAAAAATGGAGTTCAAAGCACGAAAAATAATCTCAAAGGATTGTACATAGAATACACTCTAAGCATTATTTGAGTAGTTTTATAAATGTGATGCCACATATTTTTAAAAAGTCTTGAAGGACGAGTTGGTCTGTTAGTTGTGATATTTACATCTACAATTTTAATTTTTTTATTTCCAGCTTGTATGAGAGTATCAACAGCATAAGAAAAATCTGAAGTTACATTTATTTTTAAAAGTGCTTCACGAGAATAAGCTCTAAATCCAGAAACACTATCAGGAACAGTAGTTCCAGACAGAAGTCTTACCATAAAACTTCCAAGCCACTGAAAAAATTTCTTTATAATAGAAAAATGAGTTATTTTAGCAGTTTGTCTATTTCCCATAACGATATCAGCATTTCATTCAATAATTGGTTTTACTAAATCAGCAATATATTTAGAAGGGTATTGATTATCTCAATCAGTATTTACCAAAATATGAGCTCACTCTAAAAGAGCTTTATGAACTCATGATTTAAAAGCATTTCCTAGTCATTTATTTCAAATATGTTTTACTACGTAATCAACTCCAAACTTTGTTGCGATTTCTATAGTTTTATCACTAGAACCATCATCTATAATCATAGTTTCTATTTCATCAATTCCTTCAATTTTTGTAGGAAGTTCTTCTAAAACTGACAAAAGTGTTTCTTCCTCATTAAAACAAGGAATTTGAATAATTAGTTTCATAAAGGTTAGAGTTAATAAGTAAAATAATCCCTCGGCTTTCAGCCACTTCGCCTTTCTAAAAAGGGAGATTTAATAATTTTCCATTTTCATCTCCCTTTCCCAAAGGGAGTACCCGTAAGGGGGAGGGATTATTTTAAATGGAGGTTGGAGGGATTTTTAATCAAAGTTTAAAGTTTTTTTAATAGTTTTTCACACACATCTGTATTCAAATCATTCTTGTTCTAAATCTTTGTCTATCCAAATATTTCTTCAGTCAATTATGATATTTTGTTTCATAAGTTTCTTCATCTTTTTTATATCTGGATTTTTAAACTCATTCCATTCTGTTAAAATAATAAGTCAATCACTATTTTCTAAAGCATCATAAGAATTTGAGTGTAAAATAAGTCTTTTTTCATCTTTAAATACTTTTTTTATGTTTTCTATACATATTGGGTCATAAGCATGAATTTCTTTTACTCATAAAGATAAAAGTCTTTCAATTACATATAAACTCGAAGCTTCTCTTATATCATCAGTATTTGGTTTAAAAGCAAGTCACCAAATAGAAATAGTTTTTCATTTTAATAAATCATCATCCTTAATTTCTTCCTTTTTCAAAGGAAGTCCTTCGGAATGTAATGGAGAAGGGAAGGATTTTAAAATTTTTAAAAGTTTATCAACAACAATAGTTTTTTGTTTTGTATTTACTTCTTCAGTTTGAGAGATGATTTTAAAATCAAAACCATAATCTTTTCCAGTTTCTATAAAAGCTTTTATATCTTTTGGAAAACAGCTTCCTCAGTATCAAATTCAAGCCTCTAAAAACTTATCTCAAATCCTTTCATCAGCTCACATTCATTTACTTATATCAGAAATATTTCCTCAAACAAGTTCTGCAAAATTTGCTATTTCGTTTATAAAACTTATTTTTGTAGCTAAAAATGCATTTGAAGCATATTTTATGATTTCAGCTGATTTTATATCTGTCCAGATGATTTGAGTTTTGTTTGAAAGTGGTTTATAAAGTTCTTCAAGTAAAAGTTTTGATTTTTCATTTTGAACTCAAAGTATGATTCTATCAGGATTGAAAAAATCAAAAATAGCGTTTCATTCTCTTAAAAATTCTGGATTTGATGCAACATCAAAATCTATATCTTTTGATCTTTTTTGAAGTTCTTTTTTTATAATATCTCTACAATTTTTTCCAGTTCAAACAGGAACTGTTGATTTATTTACAAGTAATTTGTATTCGCTTAAATTTTCTCAGATAGTTTTTGCTACTTCATAAACATATTTTAAATCTGCTTTGTTTCAATTTTCACTATCTGGTGGAGTTCAAACTCAATTAAAAATAACACTTCAAAAATTTATTGCGCTTTTTCCATCAGTTGTAAAATGTAATCTACCATTATGATAATTTCTTTTAACAATTTCCTCAAGCTCTGGTTCATAAATTGGGATAATTCAATTTTTTAGATTTTCAATCTTTTTTTCATCAATATCTACACACATCACTTCGTGTCAAAGTTCAGCAAAACAAGCTCAACTAACAAGTCCTACGTATCATGTTCCAAAAATACTTATTTTCATATGCTTATAATTATTATTTTCTTTATTTTAATATATTTATTATCTATTTATTTTCAACTTTTAATTGCTTTTATTTCTTTGTAAAAATATTTAAAATCTCAAATATTTACAAAAAAGTAAATAGAAAAATATATAATTGAAATAAAAACAAGTAAGAAAAATTCATAAATTCTATTGTTTATACTATCAAACAAAGGATTTAAAAATACATACATCAAGACTCAAACTACACTAAAAACTAAAATATTTTTTAATAAATATTTATAATCAAAAGGTGTATAAAACTCTTTTAGTTTTATTTCTGATAAAACATAAATAAGTAACCATCAAAGTCATGTAGCAATTGCGGCTCAAGCTACTCAAATGGTTTTTATGAAAAAAATATTTGTAATAGTATTAAAAACTATAGCTATCAAAATGATATTTAGTCTTTCTTTTACTTTCCCATTTGCTGCTAGTATATTGAAATTGATTTGTAATAAAAAGTTAAAACTCAAAAATAAAACTGAGTATTGTAAAATAATTCAAGAATTTAAAAATTTATCTCAAAATAAAATAGTAGCAATAACAGTTGCAAAAACTAAAAATAATATAGAAAAACAAATTGAAAAAGATAAAAAGTTTTTTGTAAAAATACTTTTTATAAGTTTTATTTTTTCCTGTTGCTCTTTTGCAATCATTTCAGAAAAAACTGGAAGTAAAAAAGCAAAAATCGGACCAATTATCATAAAAGGTATTCATATAATACTTAAATAATTTGTATAGTATCAAGCATCAGTATTTCAAAGCATATAAATAATCATTTGCATATCTATTTGACTAAGTATAGTTGAAGCTTGTGCTCATAAAAAAACCATTACAGCATATTTAAATATAGTTTTAAATAAATCTTTGTCTAAAAGTATGTGAGAATTTTTTAGGTATTTTATATAATATTTTTTGTAAAAAATGATTATTGAAGCAATTATTCATATATAAAGTCCTCAAATCCAACTCATAGAATAAGTAAAAATATCTCAAGCACTTGTTAAAAATAAATAAATAGTGAAAAAAAGTACAAATAACATTCTAAAAAATTCTGTTATTTTTTGCATAAAAGTATCTTGCACAGCTAGAAAAAAAGTATTTATAACTTGGAAAAAATTGTATCATAAAAAGAAAAAAGCAAATATTTTTACAACTTTCTCACTTAAAGGATCTTTAAAATAATTAACTGATAAAAATTCAGCTCAAAAATAAAAAAATAAAAAAATTATTATTCAGCTTATAAATTGAATAATAATTGAATAAAACAATATAGAAATAACTTTATCATATTGTTTTTTTGTGATAAATTCTGGAACAAATTTTTTTAAACTTTCATTCATTCAAAAATCATTAAAAGCTGAAAGTAAAACCATTAAACTCATTACTCAATAAATAATTCATATTTCACTTACACTTAAATCTCCAGAAATAATTATTTTTATAATATATCAAATTGGAGCTATAATAAAAGAAAAAATGTATAACCAAATTCATTTTTTTAAAAATTTTTCAGCTAAAGAATTATGTTGTTCAATCATAAAAATAGGGGATTATTAATTTTTTATTTAATTTATATTATGTTTATTTATTATTTTTCAACTTTTTTCTTTACAAATAATTTTTTATTATAAAATGAAATTGTTTTAAATCTTAAAAAATTGATTTATGTTATCATATTTATTTAAACTTTTGTTTTTAGTTTTGTTTTCTTTTATAGTAATTTTTACATATTATTATAAATTTAGTTTTCATATAGAATCTTTCCAATGATATACTTGATACATCATAATTATGATGTTAGTATACTTTTTTTATAAATGATACAATTACATATTAAATAAAAAAGAATTAATTTTTACTCCTATAAAATTGTTTTTTTTCTTTTTAATACAATTACTTTTGCTTTCTGTTTTATTTTTTACACTAAATTGAAGTAGTTGAAATTTTTGATTTACTTTATTTTTTAGTATTATAGGATATTTATTTTTTCCAATACTTTTTGTTTTTTCTTTTATTTCTTTTTGAAAATATTTACTTTGAAAAATAAAATGATTTTCTGAAGAAACTGATACTTTTAAATTTTTAAGCTCTATTTGAGTTTGATTTTTTGTTTTTATAACTTTGTTAACTATTTTTGGTTTTTTTGGACTTTATAATTTATATGCTGTTTTTGGTATATTAATTTCAATGATATGACTTTCTTATAAAGAATTTGTTTGAGTTTGTGTGTGAGTTTTAAAATATGAAATAAAAGTCCCAGATCATAGTTTTTCTGACCCAAAATCATCTATATTTTCAAAAATAAATTTGTATTTATTATCAAGTGAATTTTTGTTTATAGTAGCATCTTTTTTAATAAGTATAAATTTTATAAGTATTGTTAGACCTCTACCAATAGGTTGGGATGATTTATGAGTTTATATGAATTTTCCAAATCTAATGTCAGCTTCTGGAGATATTTTGAATTTAGGATCAATTTATACTTGGCAAGTTTTCACTGGAATTTGATATATGTTATCTTCTGGAACTCAGGCATTTTTTCTTAATAATGTTTGATGAGTTTTATCTTTATTATTAATAGTTTTAACTTTTAAAGATTTATTAAAATCAGAAAAAAATACTTTTATAAATATTCCACTTTTAGCTTGAGTGATATTTTTAGCAATGCCAATGATTGTTTTTCAACAAGCTAAAGATATGAAATTAGACCCTGCACTTTTCTTTTTTTCTGGAATAGCTTTATATATGACTTATTATATATTTTTAAAATATTTATGATATAAAAATGAAAAAAATATTTGATGAGTTTCTATAACTACTAGTAAAGATAGTGAAAATGAAACTTTAGAAGTAACCTATAAAAAAGAAACAAAAAACTGATTTATTTCATATTTTACAAAATATATACATATCTGAGAAGATATTTTTTCAAATAAAACTTATTTAATTTATTTATTTATTATTTGAATATTAGCTTGATTAGCTTTTTCTATTAAAGTTATATCACTACTTTTAATATCTTGAATTATTTGAATAATTTTTTATTCAAAACTTTGAATTGCTTGATTTTTTTCTTATTTATCAATTTATATAGCAATTTTTACAAAATGATGACTTTGGTCAATGATGAATGTTGTTTATCCAAAAGATGATAAAGATTTGATAAATAATGTGTTTATATGATGAATTTTACTTTGAATAAGTTTATTTTTATACAGTATAAATAAATATTCTCTAAAATCTTTTAAAAATTTCTTAGTTATTTTATGAGTATTTTTGGTTTGAGTTGTTTCTTGAATTTTACCTTGGTGAGTTAAAAATATTTATGATACTCAAAAAATAAGTGTTTCTTCAATTATTTCTTGAAAAACTGATAACTTTAAAATAGATTATACAAAAATTTATACTTCTGAAGAATTAAAAGAAATTGAAAATAAAGCAAAAAATACATCAATAACAGAATCATGAACTACTGCAAATGAAGATTTTTGAAGGTATTTCTGATATGAAAAATGAGTTAATAATTATCTAAAACTCCCATATAATTTAACTATGCAAGTAAATCAAAAATGAGAATTTACTGACATAACTTATATATTTTTAGCATTAGCTCCATTAATTTTATTTTTATCTTATAAATCAGTTTGATTTGCTATTTGAACATTTGCTTATCTATTATTTACTTTTAGTTTATTTTTTATTCCAAGTGTAAATAATTATTTTACAAATATATTTTCAAATTTTAATTTACCATTTTGATATATAGTTATTTGAATATTTTTCTTAATTCCATTTTTATATTTGATATATAGTTTAAATAAAGATAAACATTCTGTGTTATTTAAAATGAACTTAATATTTGGAGTATTTTATATATTTTTATGGACTATCTCAGCATTTTGAGTTGTTTGGTATTGAATTTCAATGTATTATGTTTTACTTTTTGCTTTTGCTATATGAATCTTTTATCTATCATGATATAATAAAGAATCAGAAGATAAAGAATTATTTTTTAAATTTTTTGGAAGTATTGTAGTTTTAGTTATTGTAAGTATTTACTTTTTTCAATCATCTTTTCCACATTGATTTAACAATTTAAAAACTAGTTGATATAATAATTATAAAGCTTGATTACAAGATAATTATACGGCAATTTTTGATGCACATCCTGATTATTTTAATGTTTTAGTTGAACTAAATATTAAAAATGAAAAAGAAACTGAAATAGTTAAAAATATTATTTCTTCTACAAAAAATGAAAAATTAAAAAGTATTCTAGATCAAAATAATATTACAAAATTAATTGCTTTAAATGAAGCTTTAAAAGAAATAGGTAGAATTGAAAATCAAGATGGAAATCTTGATATAAATAAAGTTAAAAAAGAAGCTTCACAAATTAGAAGTAAAATTTATAAAAAAGTTTTATATCCAGAAAAAGATTTAAAAAATGATTTATGAATTTATAGAATATGAACATTTTTAAAATATTTTATAGCAAGTAACAATTCAAGACTTTTAGAAGATAGTTTGATATTTAGCTTTGATAAATATTTTTATGATGAAAGTTCTATAGATATTTGAGTTGATAGAATGAAAAAAATATGAGTTAATTACTTTTTGGTTGATTTAAATGCTGCAACAATTGATAAAGATCCTTCAAAAAATTTAACTAGAAGATATGAGAATTTATTAAAAACTTTTACTTCTGAAAAATTAGAATTGGTTCATTCTGATAGTATTTGTTTAAAAATATGATTAGAAAATTACAATAAATCTGAGAAAACTACAGATGATTTAAATACTTTTAAAAGATTTGCTTGAGTGAATTATGAAAGTTATACCGAAGATTGAAAAATAGTTAATAGATGAGAAAAACAATTAGATTGTTATAAAGAAATAATTGAGTATGTAAATGAAGAAGGAAAAATTGATGAAAATAATTATTCTTATTTATTACCAATATATAACTATCTAAAACAAAATGAAATAAAATCACAAGATGAATTAGTGCAATTTTTTCAAAATTATGTATGACATTGATGGATGGTATTATTTAGAATAAAATAAAAAAATCGTGAATTTCACGATTTTTTTATTTATTTTTAATTATTTTATCAATAATTCCATATTTTAAAGCATCTTCAGGTCTCATATAATTATCTCTATCACAATCAGCTTCAACTTGTTTAATATCTTTCCCAGTATGTTTAGCTAAAATTGAATAAAGTAAATTTCAAGTTTCAATAATATTTTCAGCTGCAATTTTTATATCTTTTGCTTGTCATTCAGCTCAACCAAGAGGTTGGTGAATCATTATTTCAGAGTTTGGTAGAGAGTATCTTTTTCCTTTTGTTCCTCAAGCAAGTATAATACTTCCCATAGAAGCAGCAAGTCATATACAAACAGTTATTATATCACATTGTACGTATTGCATCACATCATATATTGCAAGTCCAGCTGTTACATGTCATCCAGGAGAATTTACATAAATCGTAATTGGTGCTTTTGGATCTTGTTTTTCTAGAAATAATAATTGTGCTACAACTGTGTTTGCTACATGAGCATCAATTGCTTCTCATAAAAATATAATTCTATCCTCTAAAAGTCTTGAATAAATATCATAAGCTCTTTCTCAACCAGGAACTTTATCAATTACAGTTGGGATTAAAGTATTAGTAATCACTTTTTTCTTTTGAGATAATACTCAAGTTCATTTCTTTTTTGAAACTACTCATGTCATAAAAAGTTATTTTAAAAATTAAAATATAGTTCAATTATATAAAAAAATAAAAAACTACAAATAAATTATAAAAATATTATTTAGAAAACAATTTATTTTTTAGTCAAATTTATATTTTGCTTTTGATATCTTTTTATGTTATAATTATAACAATTTACAAAAATAAATATAAAAATATGTCAAATACAAATCTTTTTAGAAATAAAAATATCTGATGTAATTTGGATTTTAATGAAGTTAAAGACGATCTTTTAAAACTTTTTAAATCACCAAATCCTCTTCATATTTATCTAAATTCTCAAAATATAAAAGAAAAATTTTCTGAAATATTATCTTGTTTAGCATTAAAAATTAAAGAATGATTTAAAATAGATTCAACTGATGAAAAGACTTTCGTTATGACTGTTTATAGACAAACAAATTATCATAAAGTTTGGATAGAAGTTTGTGAAACTTATCTAAGAGATATTAAAAATTTTGATGTACTAAATTATTTATTTTTTGTAAAAATTTTTAATAAAGATAAACAATATCTTGCAAAAGCTCTTTTAAAAATGTATAAAAAAACTCCTGAAAATGATATAAGGAAATTTTTAATAAAATATAATTCAAAAATATCATTTATTGATATAAAAGAAATTTTTGAATTATTTCAAATAGATAAAATGAATTTTGATATAAATTTAAGAGAAGATTTTATAGAACATTTCATAGAAAAAATTTATTTACAACTTGATGAAACAAAAAAATCAATGTTTTTAGATAATTTTATTTTAAAAATTGATAAAACAAATTTAGACTTCAATGATGTTTCAAAAGTTATTTTAAAGATATTTTCAAGCTATACTTCAGATGATTCATTTAATGAAATAAAAAACACTATCTCTTGAGAATATTTTTCAGATATAAAGCTTTGTGTTGATGATTTGATAGAAAAATATATTAGCATAAGATCTACTTTTTATATTCAAATAAATGAAATATTATCAGTATTAAATCAAGTAGATAGAGCTATTTTTTGGAAATATATTAAAAGAAAAATGATAGATTTATATTATCCAGAAGTAAAAAATATTTTTTATAGTGAATCAAGTAAGAATTTTTTAAATAAAGATACTTATTCTATGTTAGCATGAGAATTTAAAATAGTTGAAGCTATTAGTCCAGAAGCTCAATATATTCAAGAAGAATATAAACAAATTAATGATTTAAAAGAAATTATTTTAGAATTAAATAATAATTTATTTAGTTTTTTTCTATTACCAATAGTTTATTATACAATTAGTGAAAAACTCTCTTTAAGAAAAAAAGATTTATACAAAATGAAATATTTACTATTATTTATTTTTTCAAATAATTATAGTGAATACAAAAAAATATATATGTTTTTTAATCAATTAGAAGTATTTTTAAATTATGAAAATAAATCAAGAACTTTAGAAAAAATACAAGTTTGATTTTCTATAATTTTATCAATTTTTATATTATTATTACTTTCATATTTATATTTTCCAATTTGAGTATTTTTATGAATTTTAACACTTTCTAGTATAAAATATTTTGAAGTTGTTTCTCCAAATGTTTTTTATAGACAAAAATGGAATATTTGAATTAAATTTTTTGCGATAGTATTTTTATGTATATCTACTTATTTTTGGTTTTCAAATTTTGATAAAGTAAAACAAGATACTGTAAAACTTACCAATCAAATAGAAATACTTTGAACTATTTCAACTAAAGAAGTAATTGATGGTACTTTTCAATATATAAAAGCCAATTTATTTGAAAGTAAAAAGTAATTAAATTAAAATACAACTTTTGTCAATTAAAAAATTTGTATTTTTTAAAAAATATATAGTATAATAATATTACTAGAATTTTTTATGCACTTTATTTTAAAAAAATAATTGTAGTTATAAAAAATCTTATCTTTGCATTTCAAGAGTTAAAGCCAAAAACCTAGAAAAGCATAACCAAATATTACGATGTGAAATAAAACAGTACTTGAAATTTTTGTTGATAAGCAAAATGAAAAATGACCTTGAGCTTTTGAACATATTTTAATTATTCTTCATAAAATACTTGAAAAAAGCAAAAAAGGTATCTTTTGAAAATCTGTTTATATAAGACCAGAATTTTCATTTGAAATAGCAAAAATCTGAAATAAAATCAGATTTTTTGTCGTATGTGAAACTGATTATGTTAATTTCTTAAAAAATCAAATTTATGCACATTATTCAAATATAGAAATAATTGAAATTGATGATTATTTGAAAAATATTCCAAATGATAAATTGTTAGTTTGAAAATTGGCTTTAGAAAAACATTATCTATATCCTATAAAAACTTTTTCAGAACTTCAAGAAAAAGAAACTTGAGATTCTATAGATCCATTTTCTTCTATAACTTGAGCATTATCAAAAACTTGAGATAATTCAATAAATTTATTTCAAATAAATTTTTCTCCAATTCCAGATGAATATTGGAAAGAAAATGTTGAGAAAATATATAAAATTTTACAATCAAAATTACCTGATTTTCTAAAAAATATATTAATAAATCATAATTTTTCTTTTTTAAAAATTTTTACTTTTCCTTTTTATATGTTATCAGCTTTTTTTGCTTTTTTACTTCAAAAATGAGTTGAGGAACATTCTGTTGAACAAGAAAATATTTTACCAGATGATATAAAAAATAAAATATCACATTATTGATATTGAGTTTCTTTAAATATTTGAATTTGAAGTGAAGATTTAATTCAAAATAAACTAAACCTAAAAGAAATATCTTCAACTTTATGAGTTTTTTCTTTTCCAGGTCAAAATTGATTTGTTTTATCATCTATTTCAAGAGAATTAAAAGATATTTCAAATTTAAAATCAAGAACTAATACAGATGAAATAATTTTTTCCACAAAAGAATTATCTTGACTTGTACATCTTCCAACAACATATGTAAAAACTCCAAATATAAATTGGGTTTTATCTCGTAACTTTGAACCACCAACAAATTTACCATTAATTACTTGAGATTTAGAAAAAGATAGTGATTTAACACCTATTTGAAGAACAAATTTTAGGTGAGAAAAAATAAATTTTGGTATATGATCAAATGATAGAAGACGTCATATGTATATTATCTGAAAAACTTGAATGTGAAAATCTACATTACTTGAAAATATGATTATTGATGATATAAAAAAGGGAAGAGGAGTTGCAGTTATTGATCCACACTGAGATTTAGCTGAGGCTATTATTTGAAATATTCCAAAATCAAGAACAAATAGTACAATTATTTTTGATCCATCAGATAAAGATTGGCCTATTGCATTTAATATGCTTGATTGAGTATCAAAAGAACATAGACCACTTATTGCTTCAGGACTTGTGTGAATATTTAAAAAAATATTTGGTGATAGTTGGGGGCCAAGACTTGAACATACTTTAAGAAATACTATTTTAGCACTACTTGAATATCCAAATACTACTTTGATTTCTATTCCACTTATGTTAACAAGTGAAATTTATAGAAATAAAGTTGTTTCAAAGATAACAGATCCAGTAGTTAAATGATTTTGGGTAAATGAGTATGCTCGTATGGCTCCGAATCAAAAAGTAGAAACGGCAGGACCTATTTTAAATAAAGTTGGGCAATTTTTATCAAGTTCAATACTTAGAAATATCTTAGGTCAACCAAAAAATAGTTTCAATATAAGATGGGCTATGGATAACCAAAAAATCATCATAATAAATCTTTCAAAATGAAAAATATGAGAAGATGCTTCAGCACTTTTATGAGCGATGATGGTTACAAAGTTTCAAATGGATGCGATGAGTAGAGCAGATATAGCTGAAAAAGAAAGAAAAGATTTTTATTTATATGTTGATGAATTTCAAAACTTTGCAACAGATAGTTTTGCAACTATTTTATCTGAAGCTAGAAAATATAAATTAAATCTTGTTATGGCAAATCAATATATTGATCAAATGACAGAAAGTGTAAAATGAGCTGTATTTTGAAATGTTTGAAGTTTGGTTTCATTTCAAGTTTGATACCATGATTCTACAATTATGAAAGAAATATTTTGAAATGATGTAAATAGTGATGATTTAACAAATTTAAAAAAATATTGTATTTATACAAAACAATTAATTGAGTGAATGCCTTCAAAAGTTTTTTCAGCAGATACTCTTCCTCCTTATCCAATTGAGCAAGAAATTTTTGAAACAAGATATAAAAAAATACTTCAAGTTTCAAGAGAAAAATACTCTACTTCAAAAGAAGTTGTAGAACAAAAGATATATAAATCAATAAAAGAATTAGAGGAACAAGAGGAAAAACAAGAAAAAATTAAAGAAAAATTGAAACAAAAAGCAAAAGAAGAAAAAGCTAAAAATAACAAAAATTAATTTTTAATAAATATAAAAATGACTCAAATAAATGTTAAATTATTAGAAAAAATACAATCAAAACATATAGAAGTAATTTTAAAATATTATCCAAGTTTTAAGGAAGAAGAGATAACTGATATAGAAATAAAAGATGGTTTTATAAATTTTAAACATAATGATTATCATTATATTTGTTTTTCAAAATATACAAAGGAAGCAGCACAAAAATTTTCTTATTGAGCTAGATTTTTAACAAATTTTTTTGAAGCACTATATGAGGAAACAAAAAAACCTTCAGAAAATAATAATTATAATATTTCTCAAGAATTACTTGAAAATATAAAAAATATAATTTTGAATTATTTTACTTTCCCGAAATGAATAGAATATGTTTGTGATATAAAAATAGAAAAATGAATGATATTTTTTAGATATTTTGATAATATTTACGTTTGTCCAAATAGATATATTTTTGAATTAAAGCCAGAAGAAAATCCTATAGAACTTTCAAAAAATGTTTCATTAATTATTAAGGATTATCTTCCAGATATAGATTTAAAATTAATTATAGATTTAACTATAACTGAATGAATGATAGTTTTTAGTTATAAAAATGTAGTTTATTCTTGTCCTTTTATCTCACTTAAAGATTATCAAACAAAATTACTTCAAGCAAAACAAAAGGAGGATGAATTAGAAAAAGAAACTAATAAAGTAAAAAAAGCTTGTTTAAAATTAGTTTATTCTAAAAAATAATTTTTGATTTTAAAAAAGAATTTATATAATCAAAACATTATAATTTATCACAAAATATGAAAGTAGATAATTTAACACTTAGTTTTTGAAATAAAATAGTTTTAGATAAAGTAAACTTAGAGATAAAAACTTGAGAATTTGTTTTTATAATTTGATATAGTTGAAGTTGAAAAACTAGTTTAATTAGAAGTATTATCTGAGATTTTAAACCTACTTCTTGAGATATTATTTTAGATAATGGTTCAGTGCTTTATTGAAATTTTTCAGAAAAATATTTAAGACAATACAGAAAAAAAATTTGAGTTATATTTCAAGATTATAAATTACTTGATTCAAAAACTGTTTATGAAAATGTAGCATTTGCGATGGAAGTTTGTAATTATAAAGATAAAGATATTATAAAAAAAGTTCCAGAAGTTTTAGAACAAGTTTGACTTTTACTTAAAAAAGATAAATTTGCATGGGAATTATCAGGTTGAGAAAAACAAAGAGTTTCAATTGCAAGAGCTTTGGTTCACAATCCAGAAATAATTATTTGAGATGAGCCAACTTGAAATCTTGATCCAAAAACAGCTTTAAATGTTATGGAGATTTTTGAAGAATTAAATAGACTTTGAAAAACTGTAATTATTGCAACACATGATAAAAATATTGTTGATAATTTTAAAAAAAGAGTAATTTCTTTTAAAGATAAAAAAGTTTTTTCTGATGAAAATCCTGGAAAATATAATATTTAAAAAACTCGTAATTTTAATTACGAGTTTTTTCATTGCATTTAAAGTTTGTTTTCTTTTTAATTATATCCACCATCATGTTTTGATAATATTATTTATAACATCTATTATAAAATCATATTTTCAATCTTCTGTTTCAATACTTTCTAATTCTTGTACTAAATATTTTCATTGATCAAATGAAATAAATAAAGCAATATCATCTATTAGTAATCATGATTTCATTAGTGTTTTTTCTATAAAACTATCCAATTCATCACTTCTATGTTTTCAGATAGTCAAGTATCAACATAAAACTCATCAATTTTTAATTAATAATTCAATGAAAAGTGAATTTGTGAATAAATTATCAGAGAATCATCATTTATAGAATTTTAAAGCATTATTTATTTCATTTTCAGTTAAAGGAGTAACTCTTTTTTCTACATATTTAGCTAATAGTGTATCAATAGAATCTGGAATACCAAGTTTTTCTCTATAAAGATATCTTAATTGAGAGGGGAGCTCTTCTGTATTATAAGGTAAAGTATTGGAAGTATTTACTTGTTCCATATAAATAAATTAAAAATTAAAATTACTTCTTTTTTGCGACTAAATTTTTTACTTTTCTATAATAACTTTGAGAATTTTTATAGCTTGTTAAAAGACCATCTTGAATTTCTACATCATCTTTTAAATAAGGATATTTATCAATTTGTTTTAAAAAATAGAAAAAATCATTAGTATATGAAATAAAACTTTTATAGTTTCTAATTATTCAATTAGTTGTATAATAATCATATTTTCAAGCTTTATAAGAATTAATTATATCAGTTTTAACTAATTTATCATACTTTACTAAATCTGAGTAAATATTTTTTAAATTATAATCATTAAAAGTGTAAGCATCTAACTTTTCTAAATTTAAATCATAAATAACAGGTCAATAATTTAAATTTAATAAATTTTCAATAAGTCCATCTTGACTTTTAGCTATAGCATTACTTTGTATTGAAAAAATAAAAAATATGCTTATAATACTGAATATGATTTTTTTCATATAAAAATAATTAAAAGATAAGAATTATTTATAATAATATTTATTTAAAAGTCAAGAATTATGTCAAAGAATTTTTATGATATTTTGTGAGTTTCAAAATCAGCATCAAATGAAGAAATAAAAAAAGCATACAGAAAACTTGCTATGCAATATCATCCAGATAGAAATAAAGCAAATCCTGAAGCTGAAAAAAAGTTTAAGGAAATTAATGAGGCATATGAAACATTAAGTGATACTGCTAAAAGAAAAAATTATGATACTTTTTGAAGTCAATGATTTTCCTGAAATCCATTTTGATGATGAAATAATTCGTATTCTTACTCAAACTCTGGAATAGATTTAGAAGATTTATTTTGAAATTTTTCTGGAAAATCTTCTTGATTTTCAGGTGGTTGATTTGATTTCTCTGATTTATTTTGAAATACTAGAAAAACTCAAAGAAAAAGTAGGGAAGAGTATAAAGAAGAATCAGCTGATATAGAAAAGATTTACGAAGTACCAGTTTTTGATTTAATACTTGGATGTAAGATAGAAGTAACATGATTTTTAGGTCAAAAAGCAAAACTCAAAATCCCTCCAAATACAAAACCATGAACAAAATTTAGAGTAAAAGAATTTGGGAAAAATATTTGAGGAAAAAAATGAAATCTTATAGTAATTATTGATGTAAGAATGCCAAAACACATCAGTGAAGTTGATTTGAAATTACTAGAAAATATCAAAGAAAACATTTGATATTAAAAAAATATCATTATAATCATAATTACTAGTTAAAAAGTTTTTACAAAGCCTTGTAAAATAAAACTTTTTACAAATTTATACTCCTAACTATAAGATTATGGAATTAAAAATACAAATACATGCTCCGGATGAAGCAAAAGAAGTAGTACAAAGACTTACTTCAGAAAACTTAGATAAAAAACTTAGAAGTTATTTAAATAAACTTGATTGAGAAGATGTTGAATGAATTTTAGATTTAAAAATTGATAAAAATAAAAAATCACTTTTTGATGGTATTTTACAAATAAATATTGATGGAAAATCTTTTAGATATACAAGAGAAGATTTTAAAAATCTTGATGATTTAGTAAATCATTTATTTGATCATTTTAAAGAAGAACTAGCTGGAAAATAAAACAAAAGGAGGAATATTCTCCTTTTTTACTTTTTTAATTTAAAATTATGGCAATGCAAAATTATGCAAAATTTGATTCTCGTATTGAGGAAACTGCAGTTCAAAATAGTATGTGATATTATTGAGATGATTATAGTATAGGATTTTATTCTTGAATCGACTCAGTATTTAATTTTTTTTCTGAAATAATTGAATTTTTAGTAATAGTTTGAATTTGATTATTTTTTGCTTTTAGTTTTTTCTTTTTCCTTTATATAATTATTTCACTTTTTTCTAAGTGATGAGAGAAAACTCTAGAAGAAATAAATAAATTTTTTACTTGATTTTTAAAAATACTTTCAAGTTTATTCAGTTTTATTTTTAATAAAATAAAACAAATTGTTTCTTATTTATTTAAAAGAAAAGTATTATTTACTTTTATAGTTTTAGCTTTGATTTGAATAAATTTTATTTCAAATGTAGTAAGTTGAAATTCTAAAATTTTAAAATTAACTAAAATATGAGATGCTTATGTTTGAGTAGATTTAAGAAATAATAAAATAATTCCACCTTGATATTTACTTTATTCTCCAATCAAAACAAATTTCTTTTTATCACCAACAAATAATTTTGATTTTGAAATAGCTGAAGTAACAGCTAATACATCGGAAGAACTTTGAGTTACACTTGATTATAGAGTTTGATTTAAGTTAATAGATGAAAAAAGATTAGAATTTTATAAAAAATATTGAGCAAAAGATATAAAACTTGTTTCATCAGATATCGTTATGCCAAGATTACTTGAAACTATAAAATGAATTATAAAATCATATTCTTATAAAGATATTTCTTCAAAACATAATGAAATAAAAAATATCACTATAGAAGAAGCAAATAAAATTTTGAAACCTATTTGAGTTGAATTACAAGAAGTAAATATTTTAGATATAAGACTTCCAGATACTTATTTAAAATCAAAACAAGATTTACTTAATGCAGAAAATGAATTAAAACTAGCTGAAGCAAAACTAGAAACTCAAAAGAAAGAATCAGAAAGAAAATTACTTGAAGCTGAAAATCAAAAAAGTGTAGAAATTATTAAAGCTCAAGGAGTTGCTGAAAGTAATAAACTTATAAATTCAACAAATATTACTCCAGAAATGCTTGAAATGAAAAGGTTAGATATTGAATCAGAAAAAATTAAAAAATGGGATGGAAAACTTCCAACTTCTGTTTGAAAAGAATTTGAATTTATTAAATAGTAGCTATTGACATATTTAAAAAATAAGCATACAATTTGTGTGCTTATTTTTTTAATTTCAATTCTATGAATACAAAAAATACAGTTTGTTTTTTAACCTGATGAAAAACAGAAAATCCATATGTAGGGTTTATTTTAGAAATTTCAAATAAAGTATTTGAAACTCTAGAAACACAAAAAGAAAAAGGTTATTGGAGTATGGCTGATTTAGAACCTTTTTGAGTTTTAAACTCTCAAGAAAAATGGGATAGTTTTAAAAAAACAAATCTTTATACAAGATTTAAAGTTCCAGATATGATAAAATGAGTATTGATTTCAAGAAATATTATTCCTTAATATATTTTAATATTTCTTTTTTATCATAACGATGTAAGCTTTCAAATATTTTTTCTAAATTATTTCAGAAAGCTATATTTTTGTTTATATATTTTTTTAGAAATTCTGTTTCACTAAAAGTTAATTTAAAATTTTCTTTTATTAATTTTATTTTATCTTCAATTAATTTTATTTCTTTATTTTGTTTTAAAAAATCTATGATTTGGTTTATTAAATTTTTCCAATTAAATCATTTTAGGCTATTTTCTAAATCTTTAATATCTACTTTTAAAGAATCTTTTGAAACTATATCAAAAGGTTTTTTTATTATTATATATGGAATTTTTTCTTTATCAGATATAAAATCAATTCAAAAACTTTCCATATCAACAAAATTTTCATTTCAAAGTTCATTTATATCTGTTACGATTTTATCACTACAAACAATAGATTTTAAAATACTATTTTCTATATATAACGGACAAAGAGCTTCTTTATTATTTGATAAATTTTTTATACGATATACTTGAAAAAAATCTGAAAAATCAGAATTATTTTTTCAACAAACTCATATATTTATTATAAAATCAGGTTTATTTTTTTCTTGAATATAATTTTTTATAGAATAAATAGTATTTAAAACTCAAACTCCAGTAAGTAAAAAATCAATTTTTACTCATTTTAATTCAAGATTTTTTATTTCTTGTTTTATAATTTTTAGTTCATTTGGGAGTGCTATACAAAACAGTATATTCATATTTTTATATTATTTCTAAAATTATTTTATCAATAAGACTTATTCAATTATCAGTTATAATTAGATTTTCATTTTTTATTTCTAAAAGTCAAGATTTTATAAACTCCGAAATTTTCTCTTTATTTAGTTTTTCATAAATTTCCTTTGTAATTCATGAGTTTCTAAGTCAAAACATAACTTTTTCTAAAAATATATCTTCTTTATTTAAATATTCTTCATATTCAATTTTTCAACTATAATAACCTAAAAAATCATCTTTATAAGCATATCTTTTCTCTCAAATAAAACTATGACTTCATAGTCAAAATCATACATTTTCACTATGATTCCAGTATGATTTATTATGTTTACACTCATATCAAGTTTTTGAAAAATTTGAAAGCTCGTATCTAAAAAATCCTTTAGTTTCCAGGTAATTTTTTATTTCTAAGTATTCTTTTAAATAATCTTCTTCTTTTATTCATAGATTTATCCGATTATTTGGATAAGTTATTTTTTCAAAATTTGAGTCATCTTTTTTTTCTACATAATAATCTTCTAACATATACACTGAAATATGTTTGATAAAATCAAATGTTTCTAAAATATATTTTATATCATTTAATATTTCTCAAGATTTTACATATGGAAGTCAGATTATAAAATCAACTGAAATATTTTCTATTTTAGAGTTTCTTAATTTTTCCAATCAATTTAAAATAATATCTATTTTGTCTCTACAAATTTCTTGTAATGTTTTATTATTTAAAGTCTGAATTCATATACTGATACGATTTATTCATAATATTTCCCATGAAAGTATATTTTCTCTTATTAAATTTTTAGGAGTTGTTTCAATAGTTATTTCAATATTTTTTTCAAATCAAAATTTATTTTTTAGAGTATCTAATATTTCTTCCAATTCATTTTTTTCTAAAATACTTGGAGTTCATCATCCAAAATAAATACTATTTAAAAGACCTGTATTTTCCACAGGTCTTTTAAAATTTTTTATATCACTTATAAGGTGTGTTAAATATTTCTTTACTAATATTTTATTTAAACTTCACACAGAGGCAAATCTACAATATTTGCATTTGCTTTCACAAAAGGGAATATGTATATAAGAAAACATTTTATTTTATAAATTTTACTATATTTAATTTTACAACTAAAAGCATAAATCTAGTTTTATCATCTAATTTTGTACTTTTTAAGGCTGTATTTACTCTATTTAAAACTATTTTTAATTTATCTTTATATTTTTCTGGATATCTTGATTTTAATTGTGCAAAAATCTTTGCAAGTTGATTTGTATAACCAGTTTGAGACATTTTATTATATTTAAATTGAGCTAATTCTTTTTCTACTATAAATATATCTAAATTATTTTCTAAATTAGAAATTTTTGTATTTAAAACAGAACTATTTAAATAAGCATATTTTGAAACATCATCTTTAAAATTATTTATTTGAGTATTTATGAAATTTATATCATTTGATTTAGATATCTTATCATTTAATAAACTAAATCTTAAGTCAATTGTATCAGCTGCAAGAATTATATTTTTTGTTTCTAATGCTACAATATTTAATTTTTCTTTAATTCTTAAAAGTAAGTCTTCTCTATATGATTTATAATTTTCATTATAAAATTTAACCATTTCATTTTCTAGTCTAATTTTTACATTTTCATAAGTATTTACATAACCTCAAGTTCAAATTAAACTAACAACTTTTGAGTTAATTTCAGTTAATTTTTCATTTAAAAAGTTAATTTCTTCTAAAGCTCAAGTATTACTTATAACTTCAGTTGCTTTTAATTTTCAATCAAGATCATAATATCTATTTTTTGCAGTTGTAAATCTAGAATTAATAGAAGATATATCACTATCAGAATATAAAACTCCATAACTTTCATTTATTTTCAAAATAAGTGAATTTTCAAAATTTTGAAGTAATATTTCAATTAATCTATCAATATCAACTTTATATGATTCTAAACTTTTATTTGCTTCAATATTTCAGTCTCTAATTTTTTCTAATTCTTTTCTTAAAGCTTCAATATAATATTTTTGTTTACTTTCAGAAAATAAAGTTAAATCTCAAGCATAAGCTAAATAAACATCTTTAAAAGTTTGATAATTTTTTTCAAATTGTTGATTTAAAGTATATAAGGCTTCATATTTTGTAGAAAAATTATTTAAAGTTTGAATTGAAGTTACACTTGAGTTGTAAGCATTTTTTACTTTTGTTTCATAGTCGCTTAAAGAAGAAGTATATTTATTATTAAGAGTTGTTATTTTTCAAGTAAAACTATCAGACAAATTTAGATAATTACTTTCAATAGCTTTAATAGAGTTTAATAATGTAGTTTTTTGACTATCACTAACAGTTGTATAATTTAATCTAATATTATTTTTAATAGTAGATAAACTATTTAACTCAATAGTAGTTTTATCTGAAATTTCTTTATTTAAAGTATTTAATTCTAGAGTTAAATCTTCTTTAAAGTTAGATGTTAATTTTCATAAAGAAACCAAATAACTAACAGTTTTTGTATCATATCAAAGTTTTGTAAAAATTGCATCATAACTTGTAGATAGAGTATAAACTTTATCTTCTAAAGATGAAGAAGCACTAGTTTTTAAATTAACTATTTTTGTTTCTAAAGAGCTAATTTCATTTAATAAAAAGTCTTTATTTGTAGTATTAGCAGAAGCTAAATTAAAAATAGAGAAAGCAAGAATAATTCATGCTAAAAGTTTATTTTTTATAACCATAATAAAAAAATTAAAAATTAAAATTATTTACAGCTTTTTTCCAAGTTTTCACTTGATATCACTTTATCACTAATACATAATACTTTTTTTCTAAAAAATTCAAATAATTCTATAGATTTTGTTTTAGAATCAAGAATTGATAAAATCTCTTTATCATAAATTGACTTTACTCATTTATTGAATGTTGTAAGTTCTAAATCAGGATTATAAAAGTTTTTATATTTAATTGAATATCAACTTTTAATATTTTCTTCTAATCTTTTTTCAACAAGTCATAATTGACTAGGCATATAATAATTAAATATTTCTAGATATTTTTCTTGTCAAGCAATACTATTTAGATAAACCATCAAGTCTTGAGCAGCTTCTAGATTTAAAGTATTTTTATTTATTACGAAATAATTATAATTTATAAGTAAATTTCATTTATTTTCATTATAAGTAGGAAATATTTCAGCTCTTAGAAAATTTTTATTAAATCACTTTTTATCAATTTCTTCTAAAGTTCTAGGATATCAAATAACCATTTGAACATCTCAAGCACTAAAAGAATCAAGATTATTTTTATTATTTTCTTTTTGATTTTCAACTAATTCATCATATCTATTATCTTGATTCAAATCTCAAAAACGAATATAATTTCAAATAGAAGATTTCATTGTATTTCAAACAACATCTTTTAAACTTTTCATTCAATCAAGTAAAAATAATTGTGTTATAATATCTTCAGCATGATAAACTGTAGTTCAATTTCAAAGTCAAATTCAAACTTTATCATTATTTTCTCTAATTTGTCTTACAACTTCATTTATATAAGACCAAGTTGATAATTTTTGTGCTTTTATTTCTCTGAAATTATAAAAAATTCATAAATTTTCATATCATAAAGGTATTCAAACTAAAAATTCTACTTCTTTATCATCAACTTTTATTTTTCTTATCAAATCATTAGAAAATATTATTTCATAATTTTTTCTAAAATCATCAGGTGAAACTAAACTTGGGTCTATTCAAGCTATTTGTCAGTCAAAAATATTTGATTCATTATTATTTAAGACAAACATATCAGGAGCTTCTCATCTTAAAAAAGCTCAAACTAAAGAATTATAATATTCTTCATAATTTTCAAATGATAAAACATTAAAATTCACATTTTTATATTTTGTGTTATTTGCTTTAAAACTATCTAAAAATTTTAAAAAATTTGATTTATTATCTTGTAATACCCAAATACTAAAATCCTTAGTTTTACTATTTGTATTTTTCTTTTCTCAAGCGCTAGATAATATAAAAAATACAACAATAAAAAATATTAAAACTATAACTCAAATAATTGAAAAGATTATTTTGTTTTTATTCATAAATTTAAATTATTAAAAATTAAATATCACTTAATAAATGCAAATGTATATGCATAACTTCTTGTCATCATAAACTTCAAACATTAAAATGAAGTTGATATCACTCACTTATTCTTAGTTCTTTTGCTATTTTTTTAGCTACAAAAAACATTTCCGCAATTAAGTTTTTATCTTCATCTTGTAAATCATTTATTGTTGGAATTTCTTTTTTTGGAATTATTAAAAGATGAGTTTTTGCTTTTGGATTTATATCTTTAATAACAATTATATTTTCTTGTTCATAAACTATTTCACTTGGAATTTCTCTTGAAATAATTTTTGTAAAAATTGAGCTCATAATTTATTTATTAATAATAAACATTTTCTAAAATATTATTTTTATCAATTTTAATTTTTGTTTTTGAAAAATTTTCTTTTACTACAAAACCAAGTCATAACAATGTTAAAATCAATAAAAAAATAAAAGTAAAATTAGTTATTTTTTTTACATTTAAAGATAAATTTTCAAATTCTACGATATTTAGTTTCTTTATAATAAAAAACATCCAAATAAATCATAGTAGAAATATATATAATCAAATTAATAACATAAATTTTACTTTTTAAAAAAATTATTATACTACAGGTAGTATTTTTTACTAGTTAAAGTATATTTTTTTTATTTTTTTTTGCAAATTTTAAAAAAATAGTATAAAATGTAACTAGTATTATTAATTAATAACTTTTTTTATATGGCTGAAATAAAACACAACTCAAAAACTTTTTATATTTCAGATGAAATGCAAGCTGAGTATCCAGAGCTTATTAAACTTGTTTTAGCAACAGAAAGTATGGATGATGAAGAAAGACAATATTGGTTTGATATCATGCCTTCAATGAATGATTCACAAATTGACAGACTTTTTAATATTTTAGAAACTGAAAGAAGAAAACTTGAAGAACTTGAACTTAAATATCAAGAAGAAATAAAATCATTAAATGAAAAACATCTTATAGAATGGCAAGAATTCCAAACTCGTGATGCTAAGAAAAAAATTGCACAAGCAGAAGCAAACGATAAAAATGATGATCCAGATGATGTTTTACAAATGCTTAATAGTTTATAATAAAAACTCCAAAAATTATTTTTGGAGTTTTTTCTTGATTTTTTCGAAATAATTCATAAAATCCAATCTAGAAATTAATTCTTGAGCTTGGAAAACTCATTTTAAAGATTTAATTTTACAAAAGAGCTAAGAAGTATTTCTTAGAACTTGGGTGGAACCGTCCGAAAAAATAATTAAAAAATAAGGACCCCAAGGCAATAATTTTAGAAATTGTGCCTTTGGGTTCTTTTTCTATATAAAAAATTTTATTTTTTAATTTATTGTCTATGACTAAAAAAGTGGAAATGAAAGACATAGTAGAGCTTTCAAAAGCAAGATGATTTGTTTATCCTTGAAGTGAAATTTATGGATGACTTGCTAATTCTTGGGATTATGGACCTTACTGAAGTCTGTTAAAAGAAAATATTAAAAATCTTTGGATAAAGGAATTTGTACAAAAAAAAGATGATATGATGTTATTGGATTCATCAATTTTATTAAATCCAAGAGTTTGGGTAGCTTCAGGACATGTTTGAGGTTTTTCTGATCCTTTAATTGATGATAAAAATACAAAAGAAAGATTTAGAGCTGATAAATTACTTGAAGCTTTAATTGAGGAAATGTGAGATAAGGCTGAAAGTTTAAAAGCAAAATATGGTGTAAATAACTTAATCCCCGAATCTTGGCCACTAGAAGCTCAATCAGCAGTTATGAACTGAGAAAAAGTTAAAAATCCAAATACTGGAAATGTTTGAGATTGGACTGATGTTAAAAAATTTAACTTGATGTTTAAAACATTTCAATGAGTAACTGAAGACTCAACTGCAACAGTTTATATGAGACCAGAAACTGCTCAATGAATATTTGTTGATTTTCCAAATGTACTAAGAACTTCTAGAAGAAAAATACCTTTTGGAGTTGCTCAAGTTGGTAAAGCATTTAGAAATGAAATCACTCCAGGAAATTTTATTTTCAGAACTAGAGAATTTGAACAAATGGAAATAGAATATTTCTGTGAACCAGGAAAAGATTTAGAAGTACATGCAGAGTGGAAAAATGCTTGTAAAAATTTCCTTATTTCGACTCTTTGAATAAAAGAAGAAAATATTAGAATGAGAGATCACGACAAGGATGAACTTTCTCATTATTCAAACGCAACAACTGATATAGAGTACAAATTCCCATTTGGTTGGTGAGAATTATGGGGAATTGCCGATAGAACTGATTTTGACCTGAAAGCTCATATGAGTGAATCAAAACAAGATATGAGTTATTTTGATCCAGTAAATAATAGAAAATATATTCCTTATGTTATAGAACCATCAGTTTGATTAAATAGACTTTTCTTAACTGTTTTATCTGATAGTTATACTGTAGAAGGTGAATGAGAAGAAGCAAGAACTTATCTAAAACTTGATCCAAAAGTTGCTCCAATTAAAGTTTGAGTTTTACCAGTTGTTAAAAAAATAGGTAATGATGCTAAAAAAGTATTTGCGCAGTTATCTGAAGACTTTGTTTGTGAATACGATGAAGTTTGAACAATAGGAAAGAGATACGCTAGATTTGATGAAATCGGAACTCCATTTTGTGTAACTATTGATAGTGAAAATTTTGCAAATAATAAAGTAACTGTTAGATATAGAGATAGTATGGAACAAGAATTAGTTGAACTTTCAGAATTAAATGAATTTTTAAGAAAAAAGATGAAATAGTATCCAAAAAATCGTGAATAAAATTCACGATTTTTTTATTTTCTTTTCATATTATCCAAAATGATTCAAGTAGCAACTCAAGCATTGAGACTCTCAGCTCATCAAAATCTAGGAATAGTAATTTTTTTTGTGATATATTTTTCTATTTCTTTTGAAATCCCATTACTTTCGTTTCCAATTACTAGAAAACATCATTTTTCAAAAGTAGTTTTATGAACATTCTCTCAGTCCATAAATGCTCCATAAATAGGGAAGTTTTGATTTTGAAGATATTTCTCTAAATCAGTATAAAATATTTTAACTCTAGAGAAACTTCACATTGTTGAAATAATTACTTTTGGATTATAAAATTCACAAGTATTATTTGAAGCAATTATTTTTGTTATTCAGTACCAATCAGAAATTCTAATAATTGTTCCTAGATTTCCTGGATCTTTTATTTCATCTAAAACTAAAATTATTTCATTCCCATTATTTTTTAGTTCAATATTTTCTTTTTGTTTCACAATAGCAATTCAATCAGTATTTGTAGATAATGTTGAAAGTTTTGTGATTTCATCAGGTTTTAAAATTTCAAAGTTGTATTTTGATAAAATATTTCTATTTTCTACAAAAAAACTTTCACTTATAATAATTAATTCAATTTTAAAATCAGAATTTAATAATTCTACTAAACTCTTTTTTCATTCAACTAAAAAAGTATTATTTTCATTCCTATCTTTTTTATTGTGAAGTGATTTTATATATTTAATTTGGTTTTTTGATAGCATATTTTAAAAATTATTTTTTTCTTTTTCTAGTAAATTTATCTTTAATTCTTTTTGCTTCTTTTTCCCCGAGTTTTTCTAAAAGCACCATATCCATTTCAGCTGATTCGTCAAATAAATTCATCGAAATATCTATTCCATGTTCCAGTTTGTATCTATAATCTTCATAATTTCAATAACTCACAGTTAATTCTCAGTCGCGAATTATCCACATTATATCAGCTATTTTATTTACAAAGTATCTATCGTGAGATATAAATAAAACAGTTCATTTATATTTTGAAATAGATTTTTCAAGAGATTCTCTACTATCATAATCAAGATGATTTGTTGGTTCATCAAATATTAAAAAATTTGATTCTTTTTGTCCTAAAATTGCAAATAGTACTTTTGATATTTGTCATCCAGAAAGATATTTTACTGGTTTATCAATACATTCTCTTGGCAAAAGATAATAATTTAAATATCCAGTTAAAGTTTGGTCTTCTAAGTGAATCCCGTGAGCTAAAAAATTCTCTCTTACAGATTTTTCTTTATTTAATTCTTCATGAAGTTGAGAATAATAAATAATTTTAATTCATTTTCATTTTGTAAAAATTCCATCCAAAATTTCTATTTCTCACATAATAGTTTTTAAAAATGTTGATTTTCAAACTCAATTTTCTCAAACTATTCAAACTCTTTGTCATTTATTTAAATAAAGTTCATTTATAAAAAATAAAGGCTCTTTTCTTCAAATAAATACTTCTTTAAAATACAAAATTCTTTCATTTTCATCACCAATATAATCAAAAAAGAATTTTGGTGTTGGTGGAATATATGGTTTATCAAGTTTTTCAAGTCTTTCAAGAGCTTTTTCACGACTTGCAGCAAAACCTGCACGACTTCAAGCTCTAAAACGATTTATAAGATTTTCCTCTTTTTTAATAAATTCTTGTTGTCTTTCCCATTCTTCTATCTTCTTTTCTTCTACTTTTTCTCTTTCTTCTACATATTTAGAATAATTACAGTGATAAAAATTTATCTGTCTTGCTGGTTGTAATTCGAATGTTTTATTACAAGTTTTATCAAGAAATTCTCTATCATGAGAAATAATTAAATAACCATTTCACCATTTATTTTGTAAATATGATTCAAGCCATTCTACCGATTTCATATCAATAAAATTTGTTGGCTCATCAAGACAAAGTATATCAGGAGATTCAACAAGTATTTTACAAAGGGCTACTTTCGTTCTTTCTCAACCAGAAACTTCTGATAATTTTCTATCAAGTAAATGAAGTATTTGCATACCATTGGCAACATTATGAATTTGATTATTATAATTGTATCATCAAACATTATTAAAAGTTTCTAAAAGGGAAGTATATGTTTCAATTATTTGCATATTTTCTGGTTTTTCAGCCATTTCTTTTTCAATTTCACTAAGTTTCTTTTCTATTAGAATTATATCTTTAAATCCATCTTTAATTTCTTCTCTGACAGTTTTATTTTCATTATCAGAATAAATTTGAGAAAGATACCCTATAGACATATTTCAAATATTTTCAATTTTTCCATCATAATCTTTTATTTCTCCAGTAATGATTTTCATCAACGTAGTTTTTCAAACTCAATTTCCTCAAACTAATGCTATTGAGTCATTTTCGTTTAAAATAAAGTCAATATCTTTCAGTATAATATTTCCATCAACTTCATATTTATCTATTTTTATTCTTAAGTGTTTCATAAAATTTGTATTTTTAGTAAATTTTTGCTATAATATTTAAAAATATTTTTTAATCAAAATTTATTTATGACAAACTTTGTTTGAGTTGAAAGTAGTGAAAATAAATTAAAAATTCAAAATTTACTTTATACTTCAATTTTTATCTGATTTACTTGGATATTGTTTCATTTTACGATAATATTTTTCTTTTGATTAGTTCTAGAGTCAGTTTTTTTAGTTTGACTTTTTTTATGAATTTGAAATATAGTTGCAATGCTTTTAGATATACCAATTTGAGTTTTACAAAAATATATAAAACCTAAAACTTTCATACTTATTGCAGCATCTATGATGTTTATTGTTTCTCTTATATTTTTGAAATTTATTTATTTTGAATGATTATCTGAATTATTATTACCAAATTGAGCAGGAAAAACTATTTCATATTTATGAGTTTTTTTAGATAGTGCATTAAATATTTTCTTACTTTTATTATCAGCAAGTTTATATTGAATAATAAAAGAAAGTTTTGATGTAACTGTTTTAAGTTATATTTTTAATATTTCCACTCCTTCAGAATATGCAACATTAATTTCTAAAAATAATATTTATACTTGAATTTGATCAATGATCTGACTTATTTTATCATGAATATTACTAGCACTAAATATAAAAATAGCAATAATTATTTTTTCAATAGTTATTATGTGATTTATATTTTTTATTTCTAAATTTTTTGATAATACAAAAGAAACTGTTGATTTTTGAGTTGTAAAATCATTTAAGTTAGATGTTTTAAAATCAGATTTATTAAAAAAGAAAGATGAAATAGTTTCAAAAGTTACTCCTCAAAATATTGTTGAATTATCAAAACAATCAAAAGTTATAATATTAAAACCTATAGAGTTTAAAAAAAGTATTGATTTTAAAGATGTTTATAATACTTCATTAAATGGATTTCAAGTCTTTTTAAAAATTATTTTTTGAATTCCTAGAAGTTTACTTATTTTATGGTTTATATCAGTAATTTTACAATATTGATTTTGGGATACATTTGTCTCAACATTTCAAGTAGAATTTTTAGAAAAAATTATTTGAATAAATAGAGATAATTATTTAATAAAACAAACTTGATGATTAATAACTTGATATGTATTACTTTGAATATTAGTTCTACCAGCTTTTTTATTACAAGATTTTTTTATTAATTTATCAAAAAAACTATGAGTTTTTAAAATAATAATGTTTTGAATATTTATATCTTCAGTTTCAATGTTTTTTTTCTGAGTATTTAAAGAATTAATTTTTGTTATAATTTTTTGATTATTAAATAGTGTTTGATATGCAGCAAGTATGCCTTTATCTCAAGCTACTTTTTGATGACTTTATAATGAAAGTTATGCTAAAAAATTTAATCTAAAACAAATTGATTCAACAGTTTCAGCAGCACCGTTAAAAATACTTTTAAACTTTGCAAATGTTACTTGATTAATTATTTGATGAATACTAGTTTGAACATTAGGATTTGATAATTTCTTTATATTTTTCTCTTTTGTATTAGCATCATTTCTTATTTATAGTTTAGTAAATATGAAAATTTTTTCACAAATTGATGCAAATAATTCTTGAGATGAAAAAAATATTTCAAAAGATAAGCAAACAAAAATAAAACAAATTGACAATGATTTTGTTTAAAAAATCATTTTGTAAATTCAAAAAAAATATTAAACTAACTTCAGTTTAATATTTTTTTTGAATTTTATGAAATTAAAATTAGTTTGATTCTTTACTATATTTATTTTTTTGTTTTGAAATGCAAATGCAGAACTTTATTACCCAATTGCTGAAATGAGTAAAGTTGATTGTAGATTTCAAGATTTTTCTACACTTTGAAGTGATTGTAAAATGCCTTTACCAATCTTAAAAACTTCTGATTATGCAAAATATAAAAATGATTATTCTCTTTATAGAAGAGTTTATACTATTTTATGGTGATCAACATATAATTATGGTTGGGATGTTTGAAATGGGTGACATCAGTGAGTAGATATTGCAACTTCAAAATGAACTCCAGTTTATTCTATAGCAGATTGAAAAATAGTTCAATCTTGATTTTTGGCTTGACGGTGAAATAATGTAAAAATTGAACATACTATAAATGGAAGAAAAATTTACTCAAATTACTCACATCTTTCAAAAATAGATGTTTCACTTTGAAATACTATAAAAGGAAATACAAAAATAGGTGAAGTTTGAAACACTTGAAATAGTTTTTGAAATCATCTTCATTTTCAAATAGACCTTTCTATTTCATGAAAATGACCTTGGTATCGGTCAAACTGCGTAGAAAAAAATTATGATAAAATAGTTAATTCAGATGTGTGTTTTAGTCAATTAAATAATAATACTATTGACCCACTTTTATTTTTAGAAACTGGTTGAGCTGTTGTAAAAGCTAACATTATAGATAAACCAAAAATTGAAAATATTCCTCAAGTTTGATTATTATCTAGGGAAGAAATTTTAAGAAGAGAAATTGAAGAATTTTTAAGATTTTATGATGTAAAAGTTGAGATTTTAAATTTATGATGAAGTGTAGAACTTTGAAAAAGTTGAAATTTTAGAATAAGCGTAACTGATAAAAGAACTAAAAAACCTTTTAATTGAAGCTTTCCTGGAGATATGAATTTTAAATATGATAAAAATAAATTTGATATATTTCCAACTTGAATATTACAAATAGATAATTGATTTAGAGATTTTAAAATCACTCCAAAAGTTGCTTGAAAAATGAGTTTAGATATATATATTTGAGAAACATTTTTTAAAAAATTAAATTTTTGAGTTTTTGACACAAAAAAATCAATAAATCCAAAATCAACATCTTTTTGAGTTACAAATAATAATGTAATTTCAGAAACAAAAAAATGACTTTTATATTTTAAAGATAATTTCTGATTAAATATAATTTGAGTTAAATTTGACTGAACATATGCTTTAAAATCAGAAAACAATACTATGAAATTTTGTCTTAAGAAAGTATCAAAAATTTCAGATTTAAACAGAGTTTTTAACACAGATTGTAAAGATGAAAACTTTAAAAATGAAATAAGTTTTAATTATTCTGATAGTGTTTCTTGAATAATAGTTTTTAATTATAAAGTTTTGAAAGAATGAAGTAATAATTTAGTTGTTTTAACTTCAAAAAATGATAAAATTTCATCAAAAAAATTAAATTGAACTCTACCAGTTGATTTAAAAGTGACTTATCCTTATTATGATGATGTTTTAAAAATCTCAAAACTATGATTTGTAAGTTGAATAAATAAATGATATTTTTTACCAGATAGGGAATTATCAAGAGAAGATTGAATAATTTTTCTAAGAAATTATTTAGATTTAAAGCTGAAAAATTGTAAAGACAATAATTGTAAATCTCTATATTCACAAAAAATAGTTGAATTATCAAAAGAATATTCAGATAAATTTTCTTATTTCACTCGTAGTGAATATATAACTTTGATTTGAAAATATGTTCCGATTGATGAATACAAAAATGATGATTATATAAAATTTAGAGATTTAAAAGAAACTGAATTAACTTATTCAAAAAATATTTTAAAAAATTCTACTTGGCAAGATTATTTTGGTCAAACTAGATATTTTCAACCAGATAAAAAAATAACTAGATGAGAATGAGCTTTTTTGATAAGTAGAGTTTTGGATTAGTAAGTGAAAAATAATTTTTCTCCCTTGAAAAATTATTTTTTTTTGTATAATAAAGGTAAATTTAGATATTTAAGAATAAAAAAGTGGCTAAAAAGAAATCAAAAAAATCTCAAACTCAAGTAGTTAGACCTGAAACAAAAAATATTATTATTGCTTGTTTATTTATAGTCTTGGCAGCTTTATCAATATTTTCAGAACTCGATTCTACTGCTTGATTTTATACTTACAAAGTTTTAAAATTTTTATTTTGAGATTATTATCAATTTATTTTTTCTCCAATCATTTTAGTTTTAGGAATTTTAGTTTTTGTTAAAGAAGGTTTTTGATTTAATAACTCAAGAATGTTTTGACTTATTTTGTATTTTGTTTCAATAAATACATTAATTTGATCATTTTATAAAACATATTTTTCATTTTTTAACTTTAATAATTCATTATCAGGTTTTTTTTGAGCAAATGCATCAATTGTTTTTATGATAATG
This sequence comes from Patescibacteria group bacterium, assembly GCA_047637875.1. GTDB lineage: Bacteria > Patescibacteriota > Gracilibacteria > BD1-5 > UBA6164 > UBA7396. Next base: position 10,652 of record JBLJBH010000035.1, on the reverse strand, counting down.
TTGCTTTTATTTAGTTTATTTTTAATGTTTAGAATAAGCTATAAAAAAATATTTAAAACAGTTATTTGACTTACTCCTGATATTCAAACGATAAAAGAAAATATTTCTCTTCCAAATTCTAAAAATGATTATGAAGAAAAACCAAAAAAATCTTCTAAAGTTGATAAAGAAATGATTCAAATAGAAAAGATGAAAAAAGAATTAGAACAGGAACTTTCAAAAGCAAAAAAATCACCAAAACAACTTGATTTAGAAGATGCTCCTAGAAAAATAACAATTACAAAAAAAGAAAATTCACTATTTTCTAAAATTAAAGAAACTTTTTCTTGAGAAAATGATGATGAAGATACTAAAATACCAATTACAAAAAAAGGTTTTGTTGAACCAAAATATGATAAATGGAAATTACCAGATATTAATTTACTTTCAGATATTTGAGGGGATTTTGTTGTTGATGAAGATGATATTTATGATAAACAAGAAGAAATTGTAGATAAATTAAGACAATTCAAAATTGATGTAAAAATGACTGGTTATAGAGTTGGACCAACAGTTATTCAATTCAGGTTAAAACCAGATGAATGAGTTAAACTTAATAAAATTGAAAATCTTAAAAAAGACTTAACTCTAGCTCTTCATGCTAAATCAATTCGTATTCAAGCTCCGATTCCTGGAGAATGAGTTGTTTGAATTGAAGTTCCAAATACTGAAAGACAACCAGTTTGATTAAAAGAAGTTATTGCAAGTAAAGAATTTAGAAACCCAAAATTTGAAATACCTATAGCTGTTTGAAAAGATGTAAATGGGGATGTTATAGTTTGAGATTTAACAAAAATGCCTCATTTACTAGTCGCTGGACAAACAGCTTCATGAAAATCAGTTTGAATGAATTGATTTATTATTTCTATGCTTTATAAATTTTCTCCAAGTGAATTAAAAATGATAATGATTGACCCAAAAAGGGTAGAGTTGTCTATTTATAATGGTATTCCGCATCTTTTAACACCTGTTATAACTAACCCAGATAAAGCATTAAATAGCTTAAAATGGGCTGTTGCAGAAATGCTTAGAAGATATGATTTAGCAACACAAGTAAATGCTAGAAATTTTAAAGAATATAATGAAAAAGTAAGTAAAGAAGAAAAATTACCCTATATAGTTATGGTAATTGATGAGCTTGCTGATCTGATGATGAGTTGAAACAAGAAAGAAGTAGAAAACTCTATTGCTCGTATAGCTCAAATGGCAAGAGCTGTTTGAATGCATTTAATTGTAGCTACTCAAAGACCATCTGTTGATGTAATTACAGGTTTAATTAAAGCAAATATTCCTTCAAGAATTGCTTTTACTGTTGCAAGTCAAATTGATTCAAGAACCGTTATAGATAGATCTGGAGCTGAAGATTTACTTTGAAGATGAGATATGCTTTATTCACCAACTTGAGTTTTAGAACCACAAAGAGTACAATGAGTTTTAGTTGAAACAAATGAAGTTGAAGCTATTGTAAATGAATTAAAACTTACAATTGATCCAGATATGATTAATAATTTATATGATGATAGTATAGTAAACGGTAGATCAAATGCTGTTTGAAGTATATTAGAGAATTATAAATGAGATCAAGATGAAGACCCAGAAATTATAGAAAAAGCAATAGCAATAGTAAAAGAATCAAAAAAATGATCAACATCTTTAATACAAAGAAAGTTATGATTAGGTTATGCTCGTGCTGCAAAAGTTTTAGATATATTAGAAGAATTATGAGTTGTTTGACCAGCAAACTGAAGTAAACCAAGAGAAGTATATGAATAAAAATAAATATAACTAGATATTTATGCAAGAAACTATAATAAATTTTTTTAAAAATGTTCCGATTCAAGACTATATAATTATTTGAGTTTCTCTATGATTTTTTGTTATGTTTATTTTTACGGGAATAGAAAAAATTTATAAAGCATATTTATGAATTATTTTGTGACTTTTTATTTTTACAACAATAAACTTAACTCTAAATTCTCTCAATGATAATGATATTTGAGTAAATGGACTTAGAGATTTTTTTGTAAATAATAGAGAATGAATTTGATTTTGGAGTATTTTATTTATACCAATTTTAGCTATTTTAATACCATTAAATAAAAATATATCTTTTAGAGTTTCCAAAAAGAAAGCTTTAAATTATCTAGTTACATTTTTGTTTTGAGTATTTTTCTTTTCATTTTTATTCACAATATTTTTATCTATCATAAATAATAGATTTTTATTTAGTATGGATAATTCAATAATAACTCAAGTAAGAGAAAGTTTTGTTATAAAATCAATATATGATTATTTTTCTGTATCAAATATATTTAGTTTTTGGGTTAAATATGATTATTTAATCAATTTGATTATAATTTTATTTATTTTTTATAAAATGACTATTGGTTGAGTTGTTGATTATATTATGTCAAAATTATTAAAATTCTTAGTTAACTTTTTTGAGGAAAAACCAAAAGCTTCTGAAGAAGATTCAAAAGAAGAACATTGACATATTGAACATCATAATAATCATTGACTTGGACATCATTAATAAATTTAATTTGAATTATTTTTTTTATATATATAATGCTTTAGATTTTAAAAATATTTATTGTTTATGTATTATAACTTAGTCTTATTTAAACTTGAGGTGATAATTTTTATAATATCTTTTTTCTACATTTTATATTTTTTATCATGAAAAATATTATCAATACTTGTTTCAATTAAAAATATTATTTGAATTTGAATAAAAAGAGAAGATAAAGTTATAACAAAAATACAATTAACAGAAGATAAAAATCTTCATGCAACAACTTATATAGCTCAAAAAGATCAATTATCACAAGAAGATAAAAATAAAGTTTCAGAATTACTTAAAAAAATTAAAATAAATATATCAAAAGGGGAATATGATTTAGCAAAGAATTTAATAGTTGAATGATTAACAATTGATAAATTTAACATTGAGTTAAATTTAGAGCTTGCTTGAATTTATATTTTAGAAAAAGACTATATAAAAGCAGAATATATTTATAAAGATTTACTTTTAGTTCATAATGATGATGCAGAAATATTAAAAAAATTGTCTTATGTATTAACAATGCAAGAAAAATATGATTTAGCTTTAGAAATGTATAAAAAAGCTAGTGAAATAAAAACTGATGATATGGAAGTTGTAAATATGTTAGCACATCTTTATTATTATAAATGAATGTATGTTGATGCTATAACAAATTTAAAAATATTTTTACGTGAAAATCCAAGAAATTCTGAAAATATTATATTGCTTGCAGCTAGTTATAAAAACATTTGAAAGATATTAGACTCAATAAATACTTATAAAAGAGTTTTAGAAATTGAACCTTATAATGAAGAAGTAAAAAAAGAAATTGCTGAACTTGAAGCTTTATGATACGAAAACCAAGAATAAAACTTTTTCACATTTTTTATTAACAAATTTTAAACTATAAATTTAAAATTTGTTTTTATTTTACTCAAAAATAGATATAAATATAAAAATTATTAAATAACAAGTAAAAAATTTATGTTAAAAATACCACCGCATAGTTTAGAAGCCGAACAATCAGTTTTATGAAGTTTACTTATCGATAAAGATTGATTTTTAGTTATTTCTGATTTATTATCAAAAGAAGACTTTTATGATGATAGAAATGCAAAAATTTATGAAACTATGCTAGAACTTTACACAAAAAATAAACCAATTGATATTATTACAGTAAAAGAAAGACTTGATGATAAAAAATTACTTGATGATATTTGATGAATAAATTATATTATAGAATTAACAGAAATTGTTCCGACAAGTTCTAATATTTTTGAATATGCCTCAATTGTAAAAAACAAATCAGTTAATAGAAAACTTATAAAAGCTTGAAATGAAATTATTTTAAATGGTTATAACGAAGAAAAAAATATTAATGAGCTTTTAGAAAAATCTGAAAAATCACTTTTTTGAGTAACTCAAGTTTTTATAAAAAATAAACTTGTACATATTTCTGATATTTTAGAATCAAGATTTGAAGAATTTGCTGAAATTCATGAAAATCCAGATAGTGTAAAAGATCATAGACTTTATACTTGATTTAAATCTCTTGATAATACACTTTGAGGTTTAAAAGGTTGAGATATGGTAATTTTGGCTGCTCGTCCTTCTATGTGAAAGACTGCTTTTTCCCTTAATTTAGCTCAAAATATAGGTTTTAAATGAAAAAATGTTGCAATATTTTCTCTAGAAATGAGTAAAGAACAACTAACAGATCGTATGATTGCTTCAAGTATTTGAATAAACTCTTGGAAATTAGCTAAATGAGAATTAGAAGATGAAGAATTTGCAAAACTTGGGGAAGCTATGGAAAAACTATCTGCAGCTAATATTTATATAGACGATTCAGCTTGAGGGAATTTACTTGATTTAAAATCAAAAGCTAGAAGACTTAAAATGGAGGCTGGGCTTGATTTAATAGTTATAGATTATTTACAACTTATGAGTAATGGAAATAGTTTAAATAGAGTTCAAGAAATTTCAGAAATTTCTAGATGAATAAAATCATTGGCTCGTGAGTTAAGTGTTCCAATAATAGCACTTTCTCAATTATCTCGTGCTGTTGAATCAAGAACTGATAAAAAACCAATACTTTCAGATTTAAGAGAATCTTGATCTATAGAACAAGATGCTGATATAGTTATGATGTTATATAGGGAAGAATATTATGATGAATTTACTGATAGAAAATGAGTTACTGATGTTGCAATAAGAAAAAATAGAAACTGACCTGTTTGAACTATTGAACTAATGTTTGATAGAACAAATCAAAGATTTCTTGAAATGGAAACAAATTTAAGAGAAGATGATTAATCTTCTCTTTTTATTTTACTTTTTCATAATTCACTTAAAATATCTCAATGTAGTTGTAATCAAGAATTTATTGCTTGTTCAAACTTTCAAACAAAAAAATTAGCACTAGCTACTACTTGTCAAGCTTTAAATTTTAAAGAAGTTTTTAATCAATTAGAGTTTAATAATTTACTTACAGATAATTTTATATCGTTACATAATCTATTTAGTTTTTGTATTTGAATATGATTATTAGAATCTGAAGCATTTAAACTAGTTCTTAAAGCTCTTTCAAATTTTGCTACATTATTTTCAAGATTTATTATTTCTTGTTCAATTCCTGTATTATTTTCCATAATTTTTACGACATAGTATAAATATCTTTATATGTTTTTTGAGCATTATCAATATAATTTTTTCAATATATTAATGAATTTAAAAAACTTATCAACTCTTTATATCACAAATCAAGAATTTCTTTAGAGTATTTTGGATTATTTTCATAATTTGAAACAAGATTTTTTATAAAATCTAAAATAAAATCATTTACTTCAAAATTCATCATTTTTGCTCTATAATATACTTGTTTAATATTATCTTCATAAGATTTTACTTTTTCTTGATTTAAAAAACCATTATTTTCAATTATGAAGTAAAAATAATCACTAAGAGTTGTTTTTAATAATTCTTTTATTTCATTTTCATTTCATGATATTATTCCATTATTTTTACTTATAATACCTTCTAAATAACTTATAGTTTCTCTAGCGCTAGATAATAGTTTTTCTCTAATTTCTATTTCTTTTCTTAATTCTGTTTCTATTTCATCAAATCTTTGATGCCTTTCAATTCCTTTTCTCCATACAACTTCTTGTTCTCATTTCTTTGCAAGTTCTGAATCTATTTCAGATAATGTTTCTAAAAGTCATATTTTTTCTTTTTCTAATGCCCAAACTTTTGTATTCAAAGTTCTCCAGTTTTTAAAAATTTTAACAAGTCTTTTTGATTGTTCTGCTATTGTAATATCTCTTTCTTTGATTGTAGCTTGTAGTGAAGAATTTGTAGAATTTAATAATTCTACTTGATTAGAAAGGGAAGAGTTATCTGTTTGTAAAGAAGTAATTTGAGAAACTAATTTTTGAGTCTCTTCTCTTAATCAATTAATTCTAGATAAACTTCTTTCATGTGAGGCTGAAAGAAGTTTTTTTGATACATTTGATGAATCAATAAGTATTTCCATACATTTCTTATTGAATTGCTCTATAATTATATCAATTTCATTTTTTGCAATTTGAATTATTTTATCAATATGATTTTCAATATATTTCTTTATTTCTATTTTTTGTTCTTCATTTTGAGCTTTAGATTTATTAATTTTATATAATTTATCAAAAGCATCTTTTTTAAAATCTTCTAAAATTTTCAAAAATTGATTTAAAACTAAAGCATTAAATTCAAGTATAAAAGTTTTACTTATATTTCATTTTTGATAATCTTTAATCATTTTATCGTATAATGAAGCCATTTCTATAGCTAATTTATTTTTTATTTGTATGATATTTTGAGAATTTGTATTTCAATTTTCTATATAAATACTATAAATAAAAGTTTTAATTAAACTTAAAACTCATTCATTTTCTTGTATTTCAGGAGAATTTTTTAAATTCATATTGAATTAAAATTGAAAAAATAAGACTTAAATATAAATCTTTTTAACTTAAAGTCAATTAAAAATTATTAAAAAATTATTAATATAGGGTATAAAACAAAAATATCAATCACATTACATAATGTATGTTATGTAATGTGATTGATTGAAAAATTTAATATTATAAAAAGCTGATTAAATTCAGTTTTTTCTTTTTATAATTTTTTATTGTTCAAATTTTTTATATTGTTTTAAAATTTCATTTTTAAATTCATCTCATTTAAATTCAAAGTTTTTCCATAAACTATAACTTGGACTTGCAGTTGATAATAAGCAAATTTTTCAAGCAGATGTATTTTGAAAAGCAAATTCTACGGCTTTTTCCATAGAGTCAGTTTCTAGTATATTATAATTCCCTATTTTAAGCCATTTTTTTATATTTTCTCAGCTTTCTGGGAATAAAACTATATTTTTAATATCTGATTGTTCAATTATTTTAACTAAATTTTCAAAGTTATATCATCTATCAGTTCATCATAAGAAAATAGTTTGTACATCATTTTTAAATGATTTTATAGCTTCAATTGTACTTTCAGGAGTTGTTGATATAGCGTCATCTATAAAAGTTATTCAAGCAAAAGTTCAAATATTTTGAAGTCTATGAGATAGTCCAGAAAAATTATTTATTGTATCTATAAAAATTTCATTTGGAACTCAAACTATTTGGCAAACTCATAAAATACCTGCAAAGTTATCTAAATTATGATCTCAAGGAATCTTTGGATTTAAAATAATTCAAGTTTTTTCTCAGTTTATAAAATATTCATTTTTATCATGGCTTATATAAGCTCATATTGTACCAAAACTTAAAAAATTGCGATTTAAGAGGTTTTTTTCAATTTTTGGATATAGATTATATCAAATTAAAATATTTTCACTATTTTTTAGCACATTTTTTTTAGCATTTGAATAATTTTCAAAATTTTTATGCCAATCTAGATGATCTTCATAAATATTTCATAAAATTGAAATATAAGAGTGATGATTTTCTAAATCCTCAAGCATATAACTTGAAAGTTCATAAACTACAAAATCATAATTATCTTTTCACAATAAATCAATTTCATCTAAAACTGGATTTCAAATATTTCAAACAAGTTTTACATTATGTCATGTATTTTTCAAAACTTGATAAATCAAAGTTGCTGTTGTAGATTTTCATTTTGTCTGAGTAACTGAAATGATTTTTCATTCATAAAATTCATAAAATAATTTTGTTTGAGTTAAAATTTTATCTTTTAAATGGAGTAAATTATTTGTATAAGGACTAATTCATGGAGATTTAAATATATAATCATATTTATCTAAATTATCTAAATATTTTTCTCAAGTGATAATTTTTCAGTTAAAATTCTCAATTTTTAGGTCTAAATTTTTATCTAAAATAGTTATACTTCAGTCTAAAATACCATTTTTTTGTAAAAATCTGAGTGTTGATGCTCATTCTTTTCCGTATCCTAAAATAGCTATATTTTTGTGAATTAAGTTAATTTTCATTTTTATGTTTTTTATAAATTATTTTTTACATTATAGTCATTTTTTGCTTTTTACAAAATAAAAAGGGCTTACTTCCCTTTTTTTCCATTTAAAAAATGTTTATTTGTAAAATAGTAAATTATTGAAACTAAAATTATTAAAATAATCGTTCAAATAAGCGCTTCTTGAGAATATTCTGCGATAAGCTCTTTATTTTCTCCAGCTATGTATCAAATAGTTAAAAGAATGATATTCCAAATTCAAGCTCAAACTCCAGTATAAATAATAAATTTAGTAAAATTCATATTAAAAACTCAAGCTGGAATACTTATAAGTTGTCTTACTGCTGGGATAAATCTACCATTAAAAGTTGTAATACTACCATGTTTTTGAAAAAATATTTCTGCTTGATCATAGTGATTAGCGTTTAAGAAAATATATTTTCCATATTTATGAACTATAGTTCTAATAACTGGTCACCCGAGTTTTTTTCATAAAAAATAATTTATTGTTGCTCCAGTTAGTGCTCATAGAGTTCAGGCTAAAAATGCAAGGTAAATATTCATCTGTCCTAAGCTTGATAAGTATCCTGCTGGTATCATAGCAACTTCTGATGGAAACGGGATAAAACTTGATTCAATAGTCATCATTATAAAAATTCAAGTATATCAAAAGTCTCCTACTTTTTCAACTACAAATGTAGCTATTTCTCAGAACATAGATTTTTATATTAAAATTTAAATTTGTTTAATTATATAAATATTTTTTTATTGTCTAATTTATTTTTGACATATGTGAAAAATAATATAAAATCTTGATGTTTAGTTTTTAAAAATTATATTATTATGAAAAAGGTTTTAAAAGGTTTTACTTTAGTTGAGCTTATAATAGTTATTTCAATAATTACGATATTGTCGATTATATGATTTATTTCATATGCTAATTATATGAAGACTACTCGTGATTCAGTTAGAGTAAGTGATATAAATAATATAACTAATTGAATTGAATTATCACTTATTAAAATATCTAAATATCCTTTACCAGAATGAAATATATTAACTTGAACCTTAAATAATAATAATATTTTTTATAAATGAATTTTTTGAGAAGAATTATCTAGATTAATTGAAATTAATAAATTACCATTAGATCCTTTATTAAAAACTAATTATACTTATTCAGTTTCATATAATAAAAAAGATTATCAAATATGAGTTGATTTTGAAGATAATCAAAATATTTCTTATAATTTTATAAATAAAACATATGCTTCTAGTTTTACAAAAGCTTACGTAAGATGACAATATAAATGATACTTGATATATAATTGAAGTGACTCAAAAAAATATATAACAAATATTCCATCGCTTATTTTATCAAATATATCAACTTGAAATTTATTATCAGAGGACTCTTATTTTGTTGTTAATAATAATTTAAATACAATTAACTGATCATCTTGAGATTTTTTAAAGACAAATGATTTATTAAAAAATATGTTTAATGACCAAAATATAGAATTACAAAATCTTGATATAACTGATTGTAATAATTTTTCAAATATTTTTACAGCTCAAACTATAAATAAATTTTGAAAAAATAATTACAATATTTTTTCTGAAATAGAAAAGAAATACAAAAATTGTATAAATCAGACTCCTACTCCTCCAGTTGTTGAGCCTATCGTAGAAAATACAAATTTATATACTTTAACTAATATAAATAATATTTTTCAAGACTGAAGTAATATAATAACAGATAATTGGAATACTAATGTTTGTGATATAAATAATTTAAATATAAATACAGAATTATTTAATTGAACAAAAGATATATCGCAAGCTATTTCTCTGTCTTGAAATACTATTTATAAAATTACTCCTTGAGATTATACTTTAAATTGAACAACATCTACTACTGCTTGATATATAACTTTTTGATGAGATTGTATTTGATTTATTTGAGCATGAACTTGAACTACAAAATTTATATCAAATTTTACCTGATGATGAGTTCAAACAACTGCTTGAATATTTTGAGTTAGATGAGAGGCTTGAACTAAAACAAATATTATTATTTCTTGAATTACTATAGAAAATTCTACATGAGCAATAAATAGATATAATTTTTGAATATACGGAGATGATAAAATTTCAAATATTACTTTAAAAGATATAGATGTTTATAATTCAAGAGGTTATTGAATTAATTTAGATGATAGTGCAAACTACAATTTATTATCAAACATAAAAAGTTATAATAATTTGGGTTATTGAATTTGAATAACACATAATTCAAGTAATAATAAATTAAAAAATATTGTTACATATTGAAGTACAAATAGTTGATGATTGGTTATTGATTGAAATTCAAATAATAATTTTTTAGAAAATATTATATCTTATAGTAATACTAATCACGGACTTTATTTAGAAACAACTTCAACTTGAAACACTATTTCTTGAGCAACTTTATATTCAAATACAAAGCATGGATTGTATGTAAATACTAATTCTTCAAATAATATTTTTAGGTTTAATTGTAAAAAGTGTGTGGCTGAAATGAGTTAAATTTTCCCATAAAGGA
>JBLJBH010000034.1:0-10221 GCA_047637875.1 Patescibacteria group bacterium | reverse complement strand
CACAAGCCACAAGCCACAAGCCACAAGCCACAAGCCACAAGCCACAAGCCACAAGGTAAATGGAATAGTATGTATCAATTTGCTAAAAAGCAGATAGTTTTTTGTTTGACAAAAATCAAACAGGAAATTATCTGCTTTTTATTGTTCTTTAACATAAAACGAGAAAATTAACTTATTTAAATCCCTCCCCTTCGTTCCTCAGGTACTCCCTTTGAAAAAGGGAGATAATAAGGAAAAATATTTTTTAATCCTCCTTTTGAGAAAGGCAAGGTGGTCGAAGACCGGAGGATTAAAAGTTTAAACAAACAATTTATAATTTAATTTATTAACAATAATTTTATGAAAACAATAAATAAAAATACTTGTCATTATCCAGCTTGACTGGATAATCCAGAAAAGTGAAATAATCATTTTACTAGATACTCTGGTCAAGCCAGAGTATGACAAACCAAAAAAGCCTTTACCCTCGTAGAACTCATCATCGTTATCACTATCCTAGCAATACTTGCAACGATAGCATTTATAAGTTTTCAAAACTATACCAAAGATGCCAGAGATGGAAATAGAGTAGCAACGATAAACAACATAGAAAAATGACTGCAACTCTATGCGATTAAAACAGCAAATTATCCAGATCCAGAAGATCTCTATGCCAGTGGATTTATCAATGCAAACGATGTACTTCTCGAAGTATGATATATAAAAGATGATATTGCGAGAAATATAAATTTTTCCAAAACACCAAAAGATCCAGTATCAGAAGACTACTATGTATACGGAGTAAGTTATAATAGAAACTATTATCAAATAGCAACAACTCTTGAAAACTTACAAACAAATATGATTATACCAACTACCTATGCGAACTCATACCAAGCCTATGTAGTATGAAACTATAAATGAGTACTCAAAAAATGAGATATTCTTATAAATCCAGCGAGTCTGATACTGGCAGAAAAATGAGCAAAAAACTTAACAGGTTCCACGCACTATTTTGTAGAAGACACATGACAAAATCTTCCCTACAAGATAAATGCAACAACCACACTTACTGGATGAACAGCAAAAGCAACGACTTCAACCGGAGTCAATAATCTAAAAACGAACTGGAATACTCTTTCTGGAAGTATAGAACTCGCATTTACGTGAATATCAAAAGATACAGTATGAGTGATGATATTTTGAGAAAAGGAGTATTTCACCAACGTAAAAGAGAAATGAAGTTCAAGTAGTTCATCTTCTTCTAGTTCAAGCTCATCCAGTGGATGAGGAGCGACTTGTAGTGATGGAATACAAAACCAAGATGAAACATGAGTAGATTGTGGATGAAGTTGTACTGCTTGTGTACAACCAGAAACGACCTATACTATGACAAATTGTCCTACAGTAAATAGTGCCCAAAATAATACAACACCAACAAAAGCAACTATACTTGCAAATATAAATGATTATATCTGATGTCATATCACATGATGACAAATAGCTTGATATACATATTCTGGAAGTATAGACTCATCAAATAAAATGGTTATGGTAGTAGCAACTACTGATACAGCAGGTGCTTCTACAACTCGATGGTGAAATACAACAACTGATATAGATTGAACTTCAAATAATATAACAGCAAGTACAAATACTACCACAATGAAAGGTTCTATTTATGCTCGGGATGGATTGAAAAATACGAATACCATTATAACTTCACAATGAGCAGGTTCAATTTATGCAGCACAAAAATGTAATGCAAAAACGGATTCTTGATTAACTCGGTATCTACCAGCTACAGAAGAATTGAATCAACTCTATTGTTATAATAATAATGATGCAACTAATGATGGTACTTATTATTGAGCTTGAACTAATCATGCTGATTGTGTCAATAAATGATATATTGCAGGTAATAAAAAGACTTTGTCAAGCTTTGCTTCTGATTTCTATTGGTCGTCTACCGAGGGCACTACCAATTATTCGCGGATCCAGTATTTCAGCAATGGTAATCGCAACAACACCTATAAGACTCTTACTTTTGCCGTTCGTTGTGTTAGCAGATTTTAAAAGTGGGATGACTATTTAACTATTCAACTATTTAATTATTTAAGTGACAGTCCAAGAACGAGAGTGATTGGTTACTGGAACTTATACTGTGTATAACTATTTTTTTTATGGCACTATACTATGATTTACCACTATATAAGGATAGCTATGATTTTATATTAAAGGTCTTTAATATTACGAGCAAATTTGATAGAGAGTATAAGTATTCTCTTGGACAAGATATGAAAAAAGAAGCTATTAGTCTTATAAGAAATATCTATAGAGCAAACAAAACTTATAACAAAATTGAGTATTTGCTTATCTTTGTCATATTCGGGCTTGACCCGAATATCCAGAAAAACCAAACTGTCATTGTCGGACTTGATCCGACAATCCAGAAAAGAGAGATAAATAGGCTCACTGGATCCTCGTGTCAAGCACGAGGATGACAAGATAAAATAGAATTTAATAAATTTATATTATCTCTCATCCAAAAAATCATATACAACGACCCCACAAAAAATTCTATTTTTAAATGAAAAAAATCTGACTATTTATGACTTCCTAAAAATAAAAGTCTCTTTTTTACTAAACCAAACTCTGGACTTCCTATTTGAAATCTCACTTCACAACTATTTTCCAATATATATTTATCTGATTTTGATAAGTATATAAAAAATGAATTATGATGTAAATATTACTGAAGATATGTAGATGATTTTGTTATCATTCACAAAGATAAAGAATTTTTAGTGTCAATTATTTCAAAAATATCAGATTATTTACAAACTAATCTTTGCCTCACTCTTCATCCAAATAAGATATACATGCAGCACTTCAAAAAGGGAGTGCTTTTTTTATGAGCTTTTATCAAACCATATAAAAATTATATCAGAAAAAGAACGATAGGAAACTTTTATGAAAAAATACAAAAATTGAATAGTGAAGTAAAAATGAAATACTCTTGTCATTATCTAGCTTGACTAGATAATCCAGAAAACTTAAATCAGCTTACTAGATCCCCGTGTCAAGCACGGGGATGACAAATTTTTAAAAACAAATTCCTCTCCATTATAAACTCATATCTTTGATTTTTAAAACATTATAAAAGTTATAAAGTCAGGAAAAAATTACTTTTACAAAATATCCATCCTTCTTTTTGGAATCATTTTTATATCAGTTGAGGTTATAGTAAAATAGTAAGAAAGAGAAAATAATTGATATATAACAGTAAAAACTTTTCATAAAGAATAGTTTGAAAAATATCTTATTTTTATATAATCCTTAAAATTATAATTTTAAATTTTATTTTATGAACAAATTTATAAAAATAGAACTTGATGTTGAAGCTGAAATAGTTTCACAAATAAAAACTTTAGAAAAAGAAATACTTTCTCAAGATCAAAAACTTTTAGATAAAACTTGAGCTTGAAATGATTTTCTAGGTTGGTTTGATGTTGAAAATATTATTTCAAAAGAAGAAATTGAAAAAATTAAAAATACAGCAAAAAAATTCCAAAATTTTGAAAAAGTAGTTGTTATATGAATTTGAGGTTCATATCTTTGAGCAAAAGCAGTTTTAGAAGCATTACAACCAAATTTTGGGAAAGAAAAAATTATTTTTGCTTGATATCAACTTGATAGTTTATATTTGAAAAATTTACTAGATTATTTAGAAGATAAAAATTATGCAATTGTTGTTATTTCAAAATCTGGAACTACACTAGAACCAGCTTTGAGTTTTAGAATGCTTTTATCTCATTTACAAAAAAAATATTCTAGACAAGAAGTCTCTGCAAGAGTTGTTGCAATTACTGATAAAAATAAGTGAGTTTTAAAGGATTTAGCAACAAAAAATTGATTTGAAACTTTTGCGATTTCTGATGATGTGTGATGAAGATATAGTGTTTTTACACCAGTTTGACTTTTACCAATCGCAATCGCTTGATATGATATTGACGCATTTTTAAAATGAGCAATTGATAGTAAAAAATATATTGATAGTGAAAAAGATATTTCCAAAAATCCAGCATATCTTTATGCTTGAATCAGAAATATTTTGTTAGAAAAATGAAAAAATATAGAAATATTATCAACTTTTAGTTTTTGACTTTGATATATTTCAGAATGGTGGAAACAACTTTTTGGTGAAAGTGAAGGGAAGGATGAAAAATGAATATTTCCTTCAAGTTTAAATTTTACTACAGATTTACATTCTATGTGACAATTTGTTCAAGATTGAACAAGAAATTTATTTGAAACTTTTTTAATTGTTGAAAATGATAGTGTAAAACTTGAAATACCATTTATAGAAAATAATGAAGATACTCTGAATTTTCTTTCTGGAAAAACTCTAGAATTTGTTAATAATTCTGCTTTAAATTGAACTATTAAAGCTCATAGAGAATGATGAGTTCCAATTATAAAAATAATTATTCCAAAAATAAACGAATATTATCTTGGTCAACTTTTGTATTTTTTCCAAAGATCTTGCGGAATAAGCGCTTACATACTTTGAGTAAATCCTTTCAATCAACCTTGAGTTGAATCTTATAAAAAATATATGATGGAAAATATAAAAAACTAGAAACGAAAGTTTCTAGTTTTTTTATACTAAACTAAGATTTGGTCTTTGTTTTTCTGAGTTATTTTGAGGTGTATCGTTTATAGTATTTATACAATCTTTATAAAATAAATTTTTTCTTTCTTTAGGAGTTGTTGCAAGACTTAAAATATATTCTACTTCTTTTATAACTTCAGGACAAAAAAGATCTCTTAATTCTAATACTGATTTTAAAGTATTTTCATCAACAAAAGCAATTCATTCATTATTTAACTTTCTTTGTAATATTCTTATATCTACATTCATATTTATTTTTTAGATAATTATTTTACTTGGTTTTAAATCTAAACTATTAGAGTATTGAGTTTTAATTTCAGAAATAATTTCCTCTAAAATTCAAATACTTTCAATAGTCACAAGTCTTTTCCTATACGATGAAACTCCAGGAAATCATTTTAAGTATTGAACGAGATGTTTTCTTATATCAAGAGTTGCTTTTTTTTCTCATTTGCACTCTACTAAAGCATTTCCATGAAATAACATCATTTCCAAAATTTCACTTAAAGTTGGTTCATAATTTCAAGGTAAAAAACACCAAGGATTTCAAAAACTTCATCTTCCAATCATAAATCAATCAAGTTTTACTTCTTTGTCTGGAGAATAAAATTTACTCATTCCATCATCAAAATTTTTTACATCTCAATTACAAATTACAGGAATTCAAACTGATTTTTTTAATTCATAAATTTGTGTAAAATCTGCATTTCAGGTATATGCTTGTTTTGTAGTTCTTCAGTGAACTGTTATGAGAGAAGCTCAAGCTGATTCTAAACCTTTAACAAATTCTATCAAAGTTTCAGATCCATTCCATCATAAACGAGTTTTTACAGAAATTGGAAGTTTTGTTGCTTTATTTATAGTTTCAACAATTTTAAAAGCAGTATCACGGTTTATAATAAGACCTGAACCATGTCAGCTATTTACAACTTTTTTTGCCGGACATCACATATTTATATCTATTCAAGCAACATCATATCTTTCAATTATCTTTGCAGCTTTTGCAAAATTTTCTGGATCTTTTCCAAAAATTTGCACAATTAAAGGTTTTTCTGAAACTTTGTGAGGTAAAACACTATCAGCCAAAAATTTTGAGTGAACAAGTCCGTCAGCACTATAAAACTCTGTTACGCACATAACTTTGGGATTTACTTTTTTTACAGCTTGTCTATACGCACTATCAGTGTATCAATCCATTGGAGCTAAAAAAGCAATTGGTCATTTTTCACATTGTTTTTTCCAAAAATCTTTCACTTTATTTTTATTAAAATTTAAATATTTTTTTTGATTATATGATTTTTTTTATTTTTTCAATTTTTAAATTAAAAAATATTATTATGTTTGTCAAACTATTTTATTTTATTTTGAAAAAAATATATGATAGAATATTTTTGTACTTAAATATTAAAAATTAATAAAAATATATGACAGAAACTCTCTTTACCGATAAAAAAAAGTATGCAAAAGCTTTAAAAGATTTTTATAATTTTAAAACAAAAAATAAACCAACAGGATTAATTGTTGTGAGTGATGATAAGAATATAGACTTTTTATTAGATGGTTTAGAGGTTTTATCATGTGATTTTGTTATAAAAACATCAAAAAAATTGCAGGATAAAATAAATGTAACAAAATCTCAAGAAATAAAAAAAGATTTACTTTTATGATTTGATTTTATTGTTTGAGATAATGAAATATCTTCACTAAATGAATATCTGAAATCCTGAATAACTCCTATAGTTCCAGAAAATAATTATCTTAGTAGTATATTAAAAGAATTTGATCCACTAAATAATGAATGAAACAGTTTTTTATATAAAGATAAAAATTCTTGGTCAATGTATTATGCGATTATTAGATATTTAGAAAATTATAAATTTCCTTATGATAATAGAAATTTAGTAAAAAATGTTATTAGTTTATAAAATAAATCCTGAAAATTAATTTTCAGGATTTATTATTTGTTTTACTAGTCATTTATTTTTGATGATTTCTCTTAATTTTTCTAAATCAGTTCTATCTCTAAAATTATAAGCCACTATTTTAAAACCATCTATTTCTCTTTTTTCAAAAATTCTTGCATATTTTGGAACTTCAAGCTCTCAATTTTCCTCTGTTTTAGTAAATTCATACATTCGAAAACCAGATAGATTTAGATTTGCCTTTATTTTTACATCTATTCTACTACTTTCCTTAGTCATTATTTCATTTAAACTTTCTTCTAAAACTGATAATGGAACTCAAGAACCTGAAAAAAATGAACTTAAAAGCATATTACAATAAAATTTTCATCATTTTTTTAGTAAAAAATCACAAACAAATTTTATTACTTTTAATCTATCAATTAAGTATTGTGAAACTTGATTACAAAAAATTATTCATTGAGATTGGATTCATAATTTTTCTACTAATTCTAATAAAAAATCATCATAATTTAAGTCTCAAGAAATATAGTTGACTCATACCTCATTTGATTTTTCTAAATCAACTTTATTTAGTTTAATTTTCTTTTCAGGAACTCATTTTTTTATAAGAATCTCTTTTAAATCACTTATAGCAGTAGAATTATTTCATCATATATCAAGAATTGAAACTTCTCAGTTTAAATTATATAAATCAACTCATAACTCAACTAGTGAGTTAATATCTAAAAGTAATTGTTCTTGGTAATTTTCTTTTGAATTTCAAACTTTTTCTAAACTTCTTCCATGTTTTGGAAGTAAATTTATTCAGTAATTTGGTTCATTAATTGACATATGTTAATGATTTATTTATTTTAAAATTTTTAATATTTTACTATAAAAACAATAATAAGTCAAAAAACTTTCTTAAAAAATCTTTTGACTTCCAAAAAAAAAATATAATAGTTAGTGCAAATTTACCACTAGCTTTTTTTTATGTCAAAAAATCTCGTAATAGTTGAGTCTCCAGCTAAATGAAAAACAATAGAGAAATTTTTATGAGCTGATTTTAAAGTTGTTGCTTCTATGTGACATATCAGAGATTTACCAGAAAAAACTCTTTGAATAGATATAGAAAATGGTTTTAAACCAGAATATTGAGTTACTGAAGAAAAGAAAAAAACAGTTGATGGACTTTTAAAACTTGCAAAAACTCATCCAAGCATCTGGATAGCAACCGACGAGGACCGCGAATGAGAAGCTATCGGTTGGCATTTATGTCATATTTTATGACTTGATCCTGAAAATGTAAAAAGAATTGTATTTCACGAAATTACTAAAGAAGCCATTACTCACTCTATCAAAAATCCAAGAAATATAGATGTAAATCTTGTTGATGCTCAACAAGCAAGAAGACTTTTAGATAGACTTGTTTGATACAAAGTTTCACCTATTTTATGGAAAAAAATTAGAAAATGACTTTCAGCTTGAAGAGTGCAATCAGTTGCTGTTAAATTAATTGTTGAAAAAGAAAGAGAAATTAAAAACTTTAAACCAGAGGAATCATGGAAAATAGTTGCTGAACTTGAGTACAATAAATCAAAATTCAAAACTTTATTCACAAAACTTGATTGAAAAAATAAAAATTTCAAATCAATTGAAGATGTAAAAAAATTTCTTCATGTTTTATTTGAAGATATTTCAGCTTTAAAAGAATCAAAAAATAAACAATGAAACACTGAACTTTCTTTAGAAAATAAACTAGACTTTAAATTAAACTCAGTTGATAAAAAAGATTCTAAAAGAAGTCCCGGGGCGCCTTTTACTACATCAACTTTACAACAAGAAGCTTCAAGAAAATTCTGATTTTGAGTAAAACAAACTATGATGATTGCTCAAAAACTTTATGAATGAGTAGATCTTGGAAATGGAGAAAGAACTTGATTAATAACATATATGAGAACTGATAGTGTGAATTTATCAGAAAATGCTCTTGGTCAAGCATCAAAATTGATAACTGAAAAATTTTGAAAAGAATATTTAAAAATTAGAAAATATAAAACAAAATCTGCCGGAGCTCAAGAAGCACATGAGGCAATTAGACCAACTTATTTATCTCAAACTCCAGAAAGTTTATCAAGTGTTTTAGAACCACAAGCTTTAAAACTTTATACTCTTATCTGGAAAAGAACTTTGGCTTCTCAAATGGAAGATGCAATTGTAGAAGTAACTACATTTAACTTTTCTCCTGAATGAAAAGTAAATCAAGAATGGATAACAAAGTGAGAAGTTATAAAATTTGACTGATTTATGAAACTTTATGTTGAGTGAAACGATGATGAAAACGAGGATGAAGAAAATTCTGTTTTACCAAGTATTGAAGTATGAACTTTAATTCCAAGCAAATGAGTAAACTGACTTCAAAGTTTTTCAAGACCTACAGCTCGTTATACTGAAGCATCTTTGGTTAAAAAATTAGAAAGTGAAGGGATTTGAAGACCATCAACTTATGCTCCAACAATTTCAACTATTATAGATAGATGATATGTTGAAAAAGTTGATAAAAAATATTTATCTCCAACTGATATTGCTTTCACTGTAAATGATTTTTTAGAAGAATATTTCAAAGAAATGATGGATTATCATTTTACTCGTAATGTAGAAGAAGAGTTTGATGAAATTGCAAACTGAAAACTTAAATATGACAAAATGCTTGAGAAATTTTGGCTTGGAACACTGAAAAAAGATATCGAAAATGCTTGAGAAAAAGCAGAAAAAGTTATTGAAAAAGTATGAAAAGATTGTCCTAAATGTGGAAAAGAACTTATTTATAGATATAGTAAAACCGGAAAATTTATCGGATGTTCAGGTTATCCAGAATGCGACTTTTTAGAACAACCAAAAGAAGAATCAGACAAGCTTCAAGCTCTCAGAGATAAATATGAATGAAAACCTTGTCCAGATTGAATAGAGTGAACAATTGTAGTAAAAACTGGAAGATTTGGACCATTTCTAGCGAGTTCAAAATATCCTGAAGTAAAATGGATTTGAAAAATAACTTCAGAAAAAGACGAGATGCTTGAAACGATTTTAAAAGAAAAATGATTATTAAAAGATGCTGAAACTTGAGAAGAATTAGTACTAAAAAATTCTCGTTCTGGTCAATTTTTAGCAGCAAAAAGATATCCAGAAATAAAAATTGCTAAAAAAATTCCAAAAGAAGTTTGGGATGAACTCAAAAAAAGACAAGAGGAAAAAGATAATGAGTCAGAAACACAAGAATAAAACTTGCAAAAACTTAAACATATACTAAAATAAAGTTGTTTTAAACAACTTTATTTTTTATTTTAAAATCATATGAAGAAACATCAAATAAAAAGAAAGAAAGCCTTCACATTAGTAGAACTCATTATAGTAATTACAATACTAGCAATCCTAGCAACAATAGCATTTGCATCATTCCAAAACTTTACTAAAGACGCAAGAGACTGAAATAGAATAACAACACTAAAAAATATAGAATCTGGATTAATATTATATAATATAAAAACAAATAAATACCCAGACCCAGAAGAATATGTAGAGATATTAAGTTGAAATATATTACTAATAAAACAATGAATAGTATGAAATGAAGTAGTACAAAAAATAAAATTAAATAAAGAA
>JBLJBH010000033.1:0-36599 GCA_047637875.1 Patescibacteria group bacterium | reverse complement strand
AAAAGTAGATTATCTACTTTTTTATTTCGACTCTACTTTTCAGGGGGCAGTTCATAAATTTCCTCTTTACTTTTTATAAAAAAAAGATATAAACAAACGCATATTTTATACTATTTTTAATTATTTTTATGGATAAATTATTTTTTAAATTATTTTTGATAATTCTACTTTGAGTTTGAGCTTTTTATTATGCTTTTCCTTGGAGTGCATATAATATTGATGCTCCATTTTCAGGATGAGATTATAAATTAGGGCTAGATCTACAATGATGAGTTGAACTTGATTATAAAGTTGATTTAGAACAAGTTTCTAAAGAAGAGTGATATAATTTACAAAGAGAAAATTCTATTTTAGAATGACTTAAATCAATAGTTGATAAGAGAGTTGAGGCTTTAAATATAAGTGATTCTGTTATTACAACTGCAAATTATGCAGGAGAAAAACATATAATTGTTCAAATCCCTTTAAAATGAACAAACAAGGCTGAAAATGAATTAAATATAAAAAGAGCAAAAGAAGCAATTTGAAGAGTTATGAAAATAGAATTTAAAGAAGCTAGAACTGAAATTACTCCTGAAGATTTACAATTAAGAGAACAATTATCAAAAGATTTATTTTTAGAAGCAAAAAACTCAAAATATAATTTTTGAGTTACTTCTTCAAAATATAAAGATACTTATGAAAATATTTCTATTTGAACTTCATCTTGAACTATAAAAGATTTATCAAAATATTTTACTTTAGATAAAGAAAAAATTTCTACTTGAATTTATCCTGAAGTTTTAAGTTGAAGTTGATTTGAAAATTATTCTTTCGTTGCTTGAGAAATTAAACAAGTTAGTGATAATTGATTTTGGATTTTAGATATTGAATGATTTTCTTGAGATACTATTGATTATAATTACGCTTTTGTTTCTTCAAACCCATCAGAGTGGAAAGCTGCAGTTGATTCAAAATGAAGAGTTTTAAATGATAAATATTTTGTAAACTCATCAGTTCAATATAACCAAGCATTTCAACCAATGGTAGAATTAACTTTTAATACAGAAGGTGCTGAAATATTTTGAGAATTAACTACTCGTTTAAAATGAAAAGAAATTGCGATTTTTGTTTGAGGAGAAATGTTAACTGCGCCAACAGTTAATGATGCAATTTTAACTTGAAAAGCAGTAATTACTTGAAATTATACACCAAAAGAAGCTCAAAAACTTTCTAATGATATAAATACTTGAGTTGTTCCAGCTCCAATTTATCTAACTTCAGAAAGAACTATTGATTCAAAATTATGATTTAATTCTTTAAATGAATTAATTACAGCATGAATTTATGGATTTTTATTAATATTTATATTTTTAGTTGCAGTTTATAGAATTGCTTGATTTTTCTCTTGAATTGCATTATTTATATATACTTGTCTAGTTTTAGCAATTGTAAAAACATTTTGAATAGTATTAACTTTGGCTTGAATAGCTTGACTTATACTTTCTATATGAATTGCAATTGATGCTAATATACTTATATTTGCTAGACTTAAAGACTCAATAAAGGCTTGACATAAACTTGATAAAGCTATAAAAGAATGATTTGAAAAATCATGGTCAGCTATTTGGGATTCAAACTTAACTTGATTAATTATCTCAGTAGTATTATTTATATTTTGAGTAAATATGATTAAATGATTTTGATTAATGTTATGAATTTGAATAGTTGTAAGTTTATTTAGTGCTATGTATATTTCAAGATTATTTATACTTTTAGTTGCAAGAAAAAAAGACTTAAGTTTAAAATGGTTTATGTGAATTAAATAACAAAATAAAAACTCAGGGATTCCCTGAGTTTTTATTTTGTTATTATCTCATATCTCAAATCATCAACATTTCCAGCTCATTGTAAAATTATTACAAGACTTCAAGGATTTTCTTTATCTAATTTTTTAATTATCTCTAGAGTATTTTTAAGTCAATTTCAAAATATTTTATTTGGATGATTTATATAGTTAACCAATTTTTCTCAATCAATTTTTTTCTTATCTTCCTCGCTATCACGAGATTCGTAAATATCAGGAATTATAAGTATATCAGTATCTAAAAAACAATTTTTGAAATCTTGCAATAACTCCAAAGTTCTATTATATTGATGAGGTTGAAAAACAGTCAATATTTTTTTATTAAAATATTTCTTTTTTAAAGCTCACAAATTTAAACTTATCTCAGTTGGATGATGACCATAATCACTCATCAAAATATTTTCATTTTCAGTAAGTCAAATTACTTCTGATCTTCTCCAAATACCATTATATTTTTCTAAACTTTCCTTTATTTTATTTTCAGGAATTCAAATAATTTTTCCAACTACAAAAGCTAACTTTGCATCAAATTCTATATGTTTACCAGGAATTTTTAAATCTAAAGTAGGGAAATAAAACTCTGAATTATTTTCTATATATTTATCATCATAAACCACTATATAATTTAAATCTTTTCTTTTATTGAGCAAAGATAGGGAATTTTTACAATTTCCATCAAGAATAAGATATCATCAAGCAACTATATTATTAGCATATTCCTTAAAAGCACTTATATAATCAGGAAGATCTTTGTAATAATCCAAATGGTCTAAATCAATATTTGTAATTACTCAAATATATGGTTTATATTTAAGAAAACTTCTTTTGTATTCGCAAGCTTCAAGTACAAAATATTTACTATTTGAAAAATAAACATTTTTACCATCAAATTCTTTAAGTAAACTTCAAACTAAGGCATTTACATTTTCTATAGAATTTTTTAGTACTAAAGAAATCATACTTGTTGTAGTTGATTTTCAGTGAGTTCATGCAATAGTTATAAGTTTTTTTTGATTAGCAATTAGAGCCAGACTTTCTGGATAAGTTAAAGTTTTTATTCATAACTTTAAAGCTTTTTGAAGTTCTATTTGAGTTTTTTGAATTGCTTCAGTATAAATTACTTTTTCAAAACTTTTATCAATTCTATTATCATCTTCTCAAATAATTATATTAATTCATTCTTTCTCTAGAGTACTCGTCAATTCACTTCACGTTTTATCACTTCAATAAACTTGATATCAATTTTCATTATAATATCTTGCTATTCAAGAAACTCAGATTCATCAAATTCAAATTACATATATTTTTTTCATATTAAAAATGTTTTAATAATAATTCATATATTTCTGGGAAAGTTTCCTTTTTTAATTTTTCTAATTCTTCACCTGAAAATTTTGATAATACCCAATCAGATAAATCCCATTTTTTATCGTGCCCAATACCAATTTTAATTCTTTTAAAATCTTCTCCAATATTGGAAATAATACTTTTTACACCATTTTGTCATCCTGCACTTCCAGACTCTCTAAATCTTATTTTTCCAGGTTCCAGAGAAATATCATCAAATATAACTATAATATCTTTTTTTTCAATTTTATAAAAACTTAAAAGTTTTAAAACTGATTCTCCTGATAAATTCATAAAAGTTAGTGGTTTTACCAAAAGAGTTTTTTCTGAGTTTATGTTGGTTTCCAAGATTTCAGCTTTAAATTTTGAAACTTCTTCAAAGCTTCAGGAAATATTTAGTTTTTCTTGTAAAAAATCTAAAAATAAAAATCATACATTATGACGAGTATTTTTATATTTTTCTCCGGGATTTCAAAGTCAGATTATGAGTTTCATTTTTAAAAATTATTTTATAAATTTATTATGTATTTCTTTCAATTTTGGATTTGTTACATGAGTATATATTTGAGTGGTAGAAATATTTGAGTGTCCAAGCAGTTCTTGGATACTTCTTAAATCGGCTCAAGCTCACAAAAGGGTAGTAGCAAAAGAGTGTCTTAAAGTATGAGCTGAAACTTTTTTTGTTATTCAAGCTTTTAAAGCTCTTTTAGAAATCATATCAGTTACCCAGTTGCGAGTAAGTCTCACTTTTTCATCATCTAAAATTTTTATATTTTCTTTATTGAAATTGTGTCTTATAAAAAGAGGTTTAAAATTATCTTGTCTTTTTGATAAATAATTTTTGATATGACTCACAGCATCATCAGTCAAAAAAACAATCCTTATTTTTCTTCATTTTCATCTTATAGAAAATTCTTTTTTTTCTAAATCTATGTCATTTTTATTTAATCAAACAAGTTCAGAAATTCTAAGTCCTGTTGAATAAATCATTTTCATAATAGCGAGATCTCTGATATCTTTGATATCATCAGAGTTGACATTTTCAAAAAGTTTTTCAAGCTCATTGTCTGTTAAAAATTCTATTTTTCTTTCCTCGTCCTTTATTAAATCAACTTTTGTAGGGGACAATGATGATATTTCTTGTTTTTCTAAATATTTTAAAAAAGCACGAATAGTTATCATATAAGCATTTGCAGTTTTTACTGAAATAGTTTTTTTAGAACTTTTATGCAAATATACTCTAAAATCATTCACTATTTTTAAACTTAAATTTTCAACTTCCAAGTCTTCTTTTTTTATAATTATTAAATAATCTTCTAATTTTAAAAGATGTCTTAAATATTGCTCAGATGTTTTGCGAGATTTATTTTTTATAAATTCTAGCCAATTTATAAAATCATTTCTGGCTTCTTGGTACTTCATATTTTTATAACTTATTAAGCTTTTTTATTATATCAAAAATAAAAAAAATGGAAGTATTTTTTCCATTTTATATTATTATCTCAGGATATCCAGGTTTTACGACGATTGTATGCTCAAATTGAGCTCCGAGACTTCCATCAGCCACATAGATTTCAAACCCTCATTTATCAATAATTTTTCCACTAGAAAATCAAATAATTGGTTCAATTGCAAGAGTCATATTTTCTCTTAATATTTCTCATTTTCAGGCTTGTCCGAAATTTGGAATATAAGGTTGTTCATGCAAATTGTATCAGATAGCATGACCTGTTAAATCTTTAATTATATGATATCAATGTGATTCAATATGTTTTTGTATTGCATTTCATATATCTCAAACTTTATTTCAAGTAGTAGCTTTTGCAATTCATTTATAAAGAGCTTCTTGTGAAACACGCAAAAATTTTTCTACTTCTAGTGAGTGTGGTCAATCTCAAACAATCATAGTAAAAGCAGCATCAGTATTTAGTCAGTATCTTTTATCTTTTACTCAAAAATCAAATTTTACTACATCTCCATTTTTAAATACCATTTTTTTTGATGGAACTCAATGCACTACACAATCATTTACACTTATACAAAGATTGGCAGGGAAACCATATACTCATTTAAATCAACATAAAACATTGTATTTATTACAAATATCTCCACAAAGTTTATCTACTTCATAACCAGTTGTTCATACTTTTACCATTTTTTTGATTTCTTCAAATACTTCTTTATGTATTTTTGCAAGATCTCTCATAATTTGAATTTCTCTTTCGTTTTTTATTAAAACAGTTTTTTTATTTCACATATTTTTAAATTATTAATATTTATTCACAAACTCATAATCCTCTTCATTGGTCATTACATACTTTTTGAGATGTTTTTACAGTTCAATCAAGATTTTTTATAGATTGAGTTAAATTGTAATGAAGTTCTATAATTCTTGATTGAAGAGATTCTAGTGTATTATCTTGTAAATTTGCATAAGGCAGCTCTATTTGGTACATTTGTGCAATTTTTTCTTCTATCTCTGCTGTAGTTTTTAATCAAGAATCAGATTTATTAAATTCTTGAGTTGGAATGTCATTTCTAGCTGTATTTTTAAATTTTTCTAAAATAGTATCTTTGAAACTATTTATTTGAGATTTTACAGAATTTTTTATAGAATCAAAAGTATTTGTAATAAAATTATTATCTAGTGAAAATCATCAATTTTCATTGTATTTAGAAAGATTATTTAAAATATTATTTGAAGAGTTTAAACTAGTTCAATTTACTCTAAATTGAGCTTCTAATAATTTTCTTTCTTGTCTTTCTTGTTCTCTATCACTTAAAGTTCAATCAAGCATAGCAATAGCATCTTGCCAAGATTTCATTCAATCTTTTGCTGATTGTTGCCAATTTGAGATAATATCTATTTGTTTAGAAATTCTATCAAAAGTAGCTCATTCACATTGACTACAATTATTTGTAGTATATTCATTATAATAATTAGCAAATTCATCTTTAAAATTTTTTGGTACAAATATTATTTCTTTGTTAAAATCATTTCTTTTTCAAACTATACTTAAACGATAATAATCCATAACGGCATCATGATTTTTTATAATTTCAGAAATTACTTCAAAAGCAATATTTGAATTAAAACTACAATTTTCTACTCAAGAACAAAGTTTTTCTATATCTATTTTTCATTCGTCATATCATCTTTTTATAACTCTATCAAGATATTTTTTTAGTGCTATATTTTCTTTTTCAAGTAAATTATAATCTCTCCAAACTTCAACTACGTATTCTTTTTTTGTTCAGTATAAAACAAAAAAATCAAATAATGAATAATAAGAATCCCAAGAAATTATTTTATTAAATGATAATTGTATATTTTTTCTAGTTTTTGAAATCTCCCTTCAAATTCAAGTATTTGTTTCTAGATTTGATATTTGAGAATTAAAATTATTTGATAATTTTTTTAGATTAGTTAAATAATTATTTAAAACTTCAGCAGGTCAATCTTTTATTTTACATCAACTATTACAATCTCAAAAAGCTATATTTGTAGAAAATATAGTTAGTGAAATTAAAAGAAATTTTAAAAATAATTTTTTCATAATTTTTATTAGTTATTTTATCAACCTTGAGGAATTTCATTCATTTTTTGGATAATTCATTTTGATCAAAATGTATATTCCATTAAAGCTCTTGAGAAACTTTCTAACTCCATATATTTATTATAAAATCATTGCATATCTTCATGTAAAATCTTTTTATCAACTACATTTCTTGAAATAAAATCATTTTGTTTTTTTAGGCTACTTAAATAATCGTTATAGATATCAAATTTTTTAGTTGAACTTGTTGTTCCGTATTCTTGACTATCAAGAACACTTTTTATTTCTGCTTCTTTTTGCATAAAAATCCTCATATCATTTGATCTTTCATAATCAAATCATAAATTTCTATAATATCTAGTTAATAGGTTTTTATACTTAAATTCATCATCATCAGCATCTTTTTCATTTTTATCAACATTGTATAAAGGAACAGGTTTATAACTAACTTGAACTCAAACATGAAAAATATCAGGAAGATTTAAGTCTTTTAATCATATTTCAAAATGATTTGTGGTCATTTTTGATTGAATTAATGAAGTTGAAGCAAATTTTTTAAAATGTGTGTTTGATCTTTTTAAAAGTCATTCAATACTTAAATTTGTTCATCAACCAAGCAAATTATGATTATAAGTTACAAAATCAATCATTATACAAAAAAAGTTATTACAAGGCCAAACAGAATTATCATTTACTTTTTTATACGAAGATTGTTTATTTTTAGAATCTTCTAAATTACTTCAAGAATTTCATAATAATCAATTTTGTGAAGTATTTTGTGCAGATTTTAATAAATCATTTAATCAATTACTATTAAGTCATGATTCATCTACTAGACAAACTTCTTCTGAATTTAAATTTGAGTTATTATTTTGATTGTTTAGAATTTGAGTTTCTATTTTTGTTTCATATTTTGATAAATTGAAAGCAGCATCTGGAGATAATCAAGAAAGTATTCAATCAACAGTTCTTCATAAATCATAATTATTTACTCCATCATATGGAATTTGTTCTTCAAAAATAATAGAGTTAATATCTTTTAAATCAAGAACTAAATCAAAAGGAGAATTTTCTTCAATTCAATCGCTATACATTCAAATTCTTCAAATTTTATAAATACCTTCTACTTTATCTTGTGCCTTTCTTGAATTTTGAGCATAGCTTTCGTTAACAATTCATAAATATTTATTAAAAGTATCAGTTCAAATACTTCAATCTTCTCAAAAACATTCTTTTAATATTTCGGATAATATTTTAGTTCATTCAACATCATTATAAACATCACTCATATCTTTAGGAGTAATATTTCATTTAAAACAAGTATCATTTAATCAATTTTGTCTTGCTCTTTTATTTAAATCATCAGCTATATTTCAAGAAACATCTCATCATTTTAATTCTTTTTCTAAATATTTTAATTCTAGTTCATAAAGCCCAGAATCAATTTTTTTGTATAAATCAAGTCCAGTTGGTTCACTAAGAAAATTACCAAAACTTAATTTTGGCAATAATAAAACAAAAACTAAACTTAAAAATATACTCTTTTTCATAAAATTATTTTATTACTATTTCTTTTTTATTTAATGACAGAGTAATTGTATCAGAAACTTTTCCATAAATCAAGTTTTGTGCTATTTTATCTTCTATTTTTTCTATTAAATATCTTTTTACTTCTCTTGCTCAATATTCTGGATTATAAACCTCTTTTGCTATAAAGCTTATTATTTTTTTATCGTATTTTAATTTTATATTTTTAGATTTTTTAATTCTATTATTTAAATCTTCTAGATGTATTTCAACTATTTTTGAGATAGATTTTTTATCTAAAGGAGAAAAAACAATAATTTTATCAATTCTGTTTAAAAACTCGGGAGAAAAATAATCTTGCAAATTATCTTTTATATTTTCTTCAACTTTTTTAAAATCTTTTATAGTTTCTTTATCTTTTTTCTCATCAAAATCAAATCAAATTTTATTTGCTTCTTTATTGAATTCTTCTTGTCCAATATTTGAAGTCATAACTATGATAGTATTTTTGAAATTGATTTTTCTTCATTTATTGTCAGTTAAACTTCATTCATCAAGAATTTGAAGAAGTAAATTATAAACTTCAAAATCTCATTTTTCTATTTCATCAAAAAGTACTATCGAGTAAGGTTTTTTTCTAACTTTTGTTGTTAATATTCATCATTCTTCATATCAAACATATCAAGCATTTGCTCAAATAAGTTTTGAAACTCAAGTTTTATCTGAATATTCAGACATATCTATTTTTATAAGACTTTCTTCATTTCAATAAAACTCGCGTGCTAAAACTTTTACAAGTTCAGTTTTTCAAACTCAAGTAGGTCCTAAAAATAAAAAGCTTCAAAGTGGTTTATTTGGATTTGAAATTCAAGCTTTACTTCTCATAATTGAGTTGCAAATTGCAGTTATAGCATCTTTTTGTCAGATAATTTTTTTCTCAATATTTTTTGGTAGTTTTTTTAGTTTATCAATTTCATTTTCTTCTAAATCAAAATCTGGTATTCAGGTAGTTAAACTTAATACTTTTTGAATATCTTTTTTAGTAATTTTTAATCTTTTTTCTTTAGGTATAGAAAATTTCTTTTTGTAATCTAATATTTCGTTTTCTAATTTTTTAACTTTTTCTTTTAATGCACTAGCTTTTTTGTATTGTTGAGACATAACAAAAGATTCAATTTGTTTGTTTGTTTCAACGATTTTTTCTTTTAAATTTTTAATTTTTTCTTCATCTCAAGAATAAGTCATACTTTTTAAACTACAAGCTTCATCAATAAGATCAATTGCTTTATCTGGTAAATATCTATCAGTTATATATCTTGTAGAAAGTTCAACAGCTGAAACTACAGCTTCTGAAGTAATATTTAGATTATGATATTCTTCAAAAGTTTCTTTTAATCCATCAATAATTTCTACAGCATCTTCAAAACTTGGTTCTCAAACTACTATTTTTTGAAATCTTCTTTCAAGTGCTGAATCTTTTTCAATATATTTTTGGTATTCATTTTGTGTAGTAGCTCAGATAACTCTGATTTTTCACCTTCACATTGCTGGTTTTAATATATTTGAAGCATCTAAAGTTCATTCAGCTCATCCTGCTCAAATAATTGTATGAATTTCATCAATAAATAAAATTATTTCATTTTCTATTTTAGAAGCTTCTTCTATGATTTGTTTTATACGAGCTTCAAATTCTCATCTATATTTTGTTCCAGCAACTAAAGTGCTCATATCAAGTGCTAAAAGTCTTTTATCTTTCATCGAAAATGGAACTTTTCCTTCAGCAATAAGTTGAGCAAGTCATTCTACAATTGCTGTTTTTCAAACTCAAGGTTCTCAAACTAAAACTGGATTATTTTTTGTTTTTCTATTTAAAATTGATAAAAGTCTTTCTACTTCATTGTCTCTTCATATAACTTTATCAAGTTTTTTCTCTCTAGCTTCCCCAGTTAAATCAGTAGAGAAAAAATCAAGTGCTGGAGTTTTTGAATCTTGTTTTTTAACAGGAGTTCTATTATTATCAAAAGGAGTTGGTTCATCTTCATTTCACATATTTCATCCAAAAAGATTTTCAGTAATTGCTCAGATAATTTTATCAAGAGGTTCATCAAAATTTTGTCATCATTGTCCATTTAATCAATCTATAGCTCAAGATTTATTTAAATCTTCAATATTTTTTTCTATATCTAATGGATTTATTCATACATAAAGTAATGCTCTATTAAACCATCAATTATTTTTTATAAGTGCAAGTAAAAAATCTTCTGTTGAAGCTCTAGATTTTGAAAAACTTGAAGCTATTTTTACACTTAATAAAATAGTTTCTTTTAAACTATTTTGCATTCAAGAATAAACTCATTTTCTGTTATCTTGTTTTCACATTATTCAATTAATTGAAATAAGTTCTTCAATCAATTTATCATTTATTCAATAAATATTAAAAATTTCTTTTATTCATCAAGTAGATTCTTTTATTATTCAAATCAAAATATCACTTTCTGTTAGTTCTTTATATCATAATTCTTTAATTTTGTTTTCTGTATTTATTAAAACTTTTTTATATAAATCTGAAAAATTATTATATATCATTTTTAGCTAAAATTAA
Source organism: Patescibacteria group bacterium (assembly GCA_047637875.1). Taxonomy (GTDB): domain Bacteria; phylum Patescibacteriota; class Gracilibacteria; order BD1-5; family UBA6164; genus UBA7396. The sequence goes on along the minus strand of JBLJBH010000033.1, from coordinate 25,720 downwards.
TTTATTTAAAATATGTTTTATTTTAAAAAAAAATACTTGAAAGTAAAGTTTATTTTGCAAAAAATAGTGAATAAAAAGGGGGATTATAAAAATAAAAAATAAATTTTGATAATTTTAAAAAAATAGTTAAAATACAATTTACATTAATACTAACTATCAAAATATGAATAAAAAAATATTATTGTTACTTGGGGCTTATGCTTCTTGAGTTGCTGCTGCAGTTTTATACAATAAAAAAAATCCTTCAGAAATTAAATCTGAAATAGATATTGCTAGAAAAAATGATGATAATAATCTAAAAGTTTTATTTAATAACTTTATAGAAATACATAAAAATCTTTTAGATGATTTAAAAGCAAAAACTCTTACTGAAGAAAATAAAGAAATGTTTTATAAAAAAAGAGATGAATTTTTAGTTTTAGTTGAAGATTATAGAGAAAAGGCTATAAAAATATTTGAAGAATATAAAGTAAAATGAAAAGATTACGCAGAAGAATGATTAAAAAAGTTAGAAAAATTTTATAAAGAAAAACTAGAAGAATTAGATGATTTAAAAGAAGATGCACCAGAAAAATTAAAAGATGCTCGTGAAAAACTACTTGCACATTATAGTGAATTTAGAGCAAAACTAAAAAAATAATGATATAAGCCCCAGACTGAAAGTCTGGGGCCTATTTTATATTACATCAAATCTTTCTAAATTACAAGATTTGATGACATACTTCACTTGTTGAGCATAATTTTTGTCCTCAGCGTAAACTTTTGCTAAGGGCTTAATTAGCTCAAAAGGATTATCTTCTCCTTTTTCAATCAAGCGTCTAAAACTCTCATAAGCATTGTGAAAGCTTAGAGTTTCAAGATAGTACCTAACACTCTCCCTGGGGGAAGAAAAACTTGCAAGTTTTCCACCAGGGCTTAACCCAAAGTGGTTATTTCTTTTTCTTGCTGAATAACTTTTCCCGTAACCTGTTTCAAGTGCTGACTGGGCAACTGCAAGAGAAGTTGGGATTAGTGATGCAAATCCACCTATTTTTTGTTTTTTCTCCTGAACAATTTTACCCATCCAGTTTATGTATTCTTCATCACCGCACTGAGCTTGTGAGAAGTTTGACGTAATTGCCAAGAATACAAAAATTAGATACTTACACAATCGACACTCCATTTTTAAATACCTCATTATTAAAAGGGAAATTATAATAATAAAAAAAATATATTTTTCAATATTTAAAAAACTAAAAAAGTCTAGACAATTTTTTCTAGACTTTTTTAGTTAAAATTAAATTTACTACTATAATAATTATAGATTTAAAATTAATTTAATTGTTCGTAAACTTCTCAAGCAATTTTAATTGAAGGTTTTAGTGTTTTTGCTCAGATAGCCCATTTTGCAGGACAAGCAGTTCCCGGATTATTTCTCATAAATTGAAGTGCTTCAATTTTTCTAATTAGTTCATCAGAATTTCTTCCTAAAGGCCCAGAAGTTACTTCTATTCATCTTACAATTAAATCTGGGTCAATGATAAATGTTCATCTTCCAGCAATTCCAGATTCCTCATCTAAAATATTATATATTTCAGCTACTCAAAGTCAGTGATCAGCAAGCATTAAATATGGAAAATTTTCCATAAGTTTCTCATGTCTTACCCAAGCTCTGTGAGAAAAAGTAGTATCAGTTGAAGCAGCTAGAATTGTAATTCCAAGTTCATCAAATTTTGATTTAGCATCTGCCATATCTTTTAATTCAGTTGGACATACAAAAGTAAAATCAGCAGGGTAATAAAATAATACAGTCCATTTTCCTTTTAAATCCTCTAAAGAAATTTTTGTTTCATCATCTTTAATAGGATTATAAGCAGGAAGTGTAAATAATGGAGCTGGAGTATCAATTTTTACCATATCATTGTAGAATTCTAATTCTTCCATATTTTCTTAAAATTAATAAATAAAAAACCTAAATGAGAACTATTCTCATTTAGGTTGATTTTATAGAAAAATACTTTTATGTCAAAAGATTTTTATCTTTTCATTACTTCAAAAGTAATATTTTTTTCTGATTTGTTAAAAAATAAATCAACAGCTTCTATTTTTATATTATGAACTCAAACAGGAATAGAAAAATCTTTATTTATTTCTTCAACAAATTCTCTAGCTTCAATTCACATTTTATAAGCTTTATCATCAATATAAATATTTATAGTCTTGATTTTAGATCTGTCTTTTACAATTCATCTTAAATTGAAAAATTGATCATCATAAATTGATATAAAATCTTTTTCAGGATTTGTTAAAATTATTTCTGGTCAAATAGTATCTTTTAAAACTATATTTATATCTTTAGTTTCTTCTCAAGCCATATAAACATTATCTACAGCTCTTATTGTTAGTTTATAATTTCAATCATATCATATAGGTATATTTATTCCTCAAGCATAAACTCATGAAGTTTTATTATCAACTTTTATTTCCTGAATTATTTGGTCTCAAATTAAAACTTGTAATTTCATAACAGGATTATTACTTTTGTATCAAATTTCTACATAATTATATCAATTTACAAAAGTTTCATTGTTTTCTATTTTTGTTCTTACTTCTATATTTGAATTTGTTACAAGATTTTCATCTCTAACACACTCTTCCTCTTTATAATCAGTAATTATATTTGGAATGTTAGAAAAATCTTTTAATCAAGTTTCTTTAGCCCGTTTTTGAACTCAAGTTTCCCAAACTTCATTTGTAGGATCAATAGAGTGAAATGCTATGTAATATCAAGTTTTTATAGCAGATGATGGTGTATTTGGTCAAACCTTTCCATTACATAAAGCATCAACTTTTATTTCTTTCAGACTTTCATCGTATTTTGTTGGTTTATTTTTAAATAAACTATCAACAGTTAAACTAGGATCAAATCATTCTGGTGCTAAAAGTCATGATATTTTTGAAATTTTAGTATAAGTTAATCCTTCAGGTATTTTCCAAGTTAATTTTTCTTTATCTTTATGTGCTTCTTCCATAAAGTTTTTCCATATAGGAGCAGCTCAGTTAAGTCAATCTCAATTTGCTTTTATAGCTTTTCAATTTGTATTTCAAACCCAAACTACAGTTGTGATTTGAGGAGTATATCAAGCAGTCCATAAATCTCCAGGAAAATATTCTTTTTTTCAATTTTTTACAAATAATTTATTTGAAGTTCAAGTTTTTGCTCAAGCTTGTCTATCTTTTAAACTTAAATTTGTATTCCAGAATTCATCAGGTCTTGAATATGTTGCTGATAAAATATAGTTCATAATATATGCTGTTTTTTCATCTAAAACTCTTTTTCAAGCTGATTTTTTCTTTTCTTCAATAACAAGTCATTTACTATCTAGTATTTTTTGAATTGGATTTATTTCAACTTTATTTCACATATTTGCAAAAACGCTATAAGCTCAAACCATTTCTAAAGGAGTCATTTCTCAAGCTCATAGCGCAAGAGGAGCTCAATAATAAAAATCTTCATCAAGTGATTTAACTCAAGTAGTTTTTAAATAATCAATTATTCCTTTTTGTTCTCAAGCTAAAAAGTATAATTTTACAGCAGGAATATTTCTAGAATGATTTAAAGCTGTCATTAAAGTCATTTTTCCAGAAAATTTTCAGTTATAGTTTTTAGGTTCATAGTTTCCAGGGAAAACTGTAGGTAAATCATAAATTGGAGTATGTGGTCCAAAAGGATTTTTATCAATAGCTAAAGCAAAAACATAAGGTTTAAAACTACTTCAAGGTTGTCTTTTAGCAGTAATCATATTTACATTTCCATCAATATCTTTATTAAAATAATCAGCTCATCCGACATAGGCAATTATATCTCAATTTGAATTGTCTATACTTATTAAAGCTGCATTATTTGCATCAAATTTTGCCATATTTGATTCAGCTTGTTTTTTTACAAGTTCTTCAGCTTTTGCTTGTAGTTTTGAGTCAATTGTAGTATATATTTTTAATCATCATTCTTCAAGTAATTCTTCTCAGTATTTATTTGATAAGTATTCTTTTACATACATAACAAAATGAGGATGTTTTATATTTTCTTTATATTCTTTAAAATCAAATCAAATACTATTTAAAATAGCAGTTTTATATTCATCAAAAGTTATATAATTATCCTCTAACATTCTTCATAATATGAAATCTTTTCTTCATGTTTGATATTCTATAAATTTTCAATCATTTTCTATTTTAATAGAATTTAAAAATCAAAGTAAATCAGAATAATTCATAATAGAACAACCATCTTTATCGATGCTTATACTTTTCTTATAATCAGTTTTATTTATTCAGCATAGTAAAAGTCAATTTTCTCAAAGTCTATTTCATTTTAAATTTGATATTAGGTTTGTAAATTTTTCAACTATTTCTTTATTTTCTTCTAAATCAACTTTTTTTATCAAATTTGTAACACTATTTTCATCTCATTTTGGGTAAATATAAACATTTCAAACTAATCTATTATAGTGATTATAAGGAGAATAATAAGTAGGTCATTTTGGTATACTAGCTAAAATAGATGCTTCTAGAAAATTTAGTTCAGATGCTTTTTTACCAAAAAATGTAAGGGAAGCTTGTTCAACTCAAAAAGCATTACTTCAAAAAGAAATTTTATTTAAATATAATTCTAATATCTTTTCTTTTGAATAATTTTTTGTCATTTTATAAGATAAATATGCTTCTTTTATTTTTCTTTCTAGTTTTCTTTCATTACTTAAAAATACTATTTTTATAAGCTGTTGAGAAATAGTAGAAGTTCATTCAATTCTATCAGCTTTTCAAACTACATAATTAAAAACTGCTCTTAATAGTCATTTAAAGTCAATTCAAGGATTTACAAAAAAAGTTTTATCTTCTCATGCTATAATAGCATTTATCATATTTTTTGAAATTTTATCATATCATACATATGTTCTTTTTTCATCTCAAAAAAGTGTATATAATTCATAACCATTTTTATCATAAATAGTTGAAGATTCTTTTATGTTTATTTCTTCAAGTTTTTTAATACTAGGAAGAGGTTTAATATATTTAGTATAAATAATTAAACTTCAAATAATTCATATAAATACAAATCATAAAGACATAATAATCAATACTTTTTTTAAAGCTTGATTATCTTTTTTGCTATACTTTCTTTTTCTAGTTATTTTTATCGTTTTAAATCACATAGTTTTTTTGTTAGAAATTTAAAAATTTATAATCATCTCATATAATTATTTCTATTTTCACACTATCATCTTTAGAATATTTTGGTAATTTTTCAACTTTTTGACTTCATCAAAAAATAAAAAGTTCTAAAGCTTCTACAGTTTCTGGTTTTACTCATCAACTTCAAGTAGTATATAGTATTTTTGATTTTTCATATTTTTCTCAAGCTGTGTTTCAAACAGAATTTTTTGCTGGAATATTAAATCAATATTTTTTTAGATTATCAGCAACTTCATTTGCTAAACCTCATATTTTAGTTGAATTAAAAACATTTATTTTTAAATTTTCAGCATAAACGAGAGGGTAGTTAAAAACTATGTTTGTATATGTTATTAATTTATCATAGTTTGATGGATTACTTCTAGTTGCTCATTCTTGTAATAAAACAGAAGCTCAACCAAAATCAGCTCTTAAAGGAACATATAAAAAACCTCATTTTTCACATATACTACTTCAATAAAAACAAGTATCATTTAAATTTGAAGAAACAATATTTTCTTTTGGAATATCTTTTACAAAAAGCGCTAAACTAATCATTTGTGAAATTTCTAAATCACTAACAATATGTTCTTTTATAATAGCATAAATTGATTTTATTTTACTTGGAGAAGATAAAAGTCATAAAGATAAAACTTTTTCTCTAATTGCTTTTACAATTAATTGTTGTCTTAATGATCTATCAAAATCACTTGTAGAATGACGAGATCTTGCATATTTTAAAGCAGTTGCTCAATCAAGAGTTTGAGGTCAAGCTGAAATTTTGAAAGTTTGATAAGTCCAATTTGGTCATGGATAAGTTGTATCTATAATTTCTTCAGGAACATTTATATCAATTCAACCTATAGTATCAATAATTTTTCTAAATCATTCAAAATCCAAATTAACAAAATAATGAATTTCTTCACCTGTAATTTTTGTTAAAACTTCATTTAAAGCTTTTATTCAATCTGTGTTGATTCAAGTTTGTCTTAATCATCTAAAATAAGTTTCATTGATTTTTCAACCTCACCCAGTTGGATATTCAACATACAAATCTCTTGGAACACTAAACATAGAAACTGTTTGTTTTTCATAATTTATAGATGCAACCATAATACTATCAGTAAGTTCTGGAGCATCATTTTCTTGTCATCATCTTCAAATTATTAAAATATTTGTTTTTCCATCAATAGATTTTTTTATATTTGAATTTTCACTTATTTCATCAAATTTCAAATCAAATCAAGCAATATTTAATATATTTTTAAAATCAAAATTAATATTTGATATTTGATGAGTAAATCAAAAACCAATAAGAACAATAAAAAATATACTAAAAACTCATAAAAGTATTGTAAAAATACTTTTAGGTTTTTTAGATTCAATATATCATTTTTGTATTTTAATTAAGTTAGATACATCTATTTTACTAGTTGATTTATTTGTGATTTTTTTCTTTTTAAACATATTTTTGTAAAATTATAATTTGCTCCATATTTATATGAAAAAAAATAAAAAATTCAAATAAAAATATTTGCTTTTTTAAAAAATATAGTTATTTTAGTATAACTTTTTTTACTTTTATAACTTTACTAATAAAAAATGAAAAATATAACTTGTAAAATGAGACTTCACTGAACAACAACTATTTGACCAAAATGACAAATAGTTATTCCCAAAGAAGCTAGGGAAAGATTAAATTTAAACCCATGAGATAGGGTAACTATTATTACAAAAGATGATTTAGCAGTCGCTATAATAAAAAATGAAGACATTACAAAACTTTTTGAATATGCAAAAAGTGAATGAATAACTTTAGAAAATTAATTTGATTTTATTTTTATAAAGATTACAATAAACTCTTTTATTTATTAAATATATAATATGAAAAAAATATTCTCGATTTTTCTTCTCATGATATTTTTACTTACATCTTGTTCAGATGAAGAAATTGTATCAACAGACGAAGTAAAACCTAAATATGTTTGAACGCAAATTGTTGCAAAAAAAATATTTTCAGAAGATTTAAAACTTGTTTGAAAAGTTTCATCAGTTACTGAAACAAATATTTCTCCACTTACTTCTTGAATTATTAATAAAGTAAATGTAAATATTTGAGATGAAGTAAAAGCTGGAGATGTTTTAGCAACTATTGATACAACATCAAATTTGACTGATATAAATTTAAATAATGCACAAAATACTTATAATAATACATTATCAGTTTATTCAGCTACAAAAGAAGTTTTAGAAAAAAATCTTGATTCAGCAAAATTGCAATATGATAATGCTTTAATTTCAAGAGATAATACTTATTCTTCAACTCAAAAACAACTTGAATTAGCTCAAGCTCAACTTCAAGCAGTTCAAACTCAAAAAGATAACACTTCTAAAACTACAACAACTGCAATTTCTCTTGCAGAAGAAAGTTTGAAAAGTGCTGAACTGAATTTAGAAAATTTTGAAAAAAATTATATCGAAACTCTAAATACTTTTGATGTTAAGAAAAAATCTTTAGTAAATAATTTAAAAGTTGCTATTGATAGTTCTGTTGCTACAATTGATTCTTCTTTGTATACAATTGATTCAACTTTATGAGTTACAGATTTAAATAAAAACGCAAATGATAATTATGAAATTTATCTTTCAGCTAAAAATACTAAATTAAAATCTGAAGCTGAAAATTTATTTCAAACAGCAAATGCTAATTTTTTGTCATTAAAATCAAAATATAAACAATGAATGTCTGATGAGGAAGCTTTAAATTTATATGCTCAAACCCTTGATTTGACTCAAAAAATGGTTAGCTTATTTGATAAAATGACTTGAGTTTTAGATAATTCTATTACTTCATCTACTTTTTCTGAATCAACTTTAATTTCTCTAAAAACTACTATAAAAACATATCAATCACAGGTATTAAATTTAAAATCAACTTTAACTTCATTAAATAACTCATTAAATGATTTAGATAATACTATTGTTTCAACAAAAACAAGTCTTGATACTCAAAGAGCAACTTTAAATCAATCAATTTCAATAGCAAAAGCTAGTTTAAATAATGCAAAAGCATCTTCAAATACTTCTATTGATAGTGTTTCATCAACAGAAAATACAACAAAAATTCAGCTTGAAAGTACTATTAGTTCTATAAAATCAGCTCGTGAATCAGCTGATAATACTGTAAAAATTGCTAAAAATCAATATGAATCAGCAAAAGCAAATTATAATTCATCACTTGCTTGAGTAAAATCTCAACTTGATAGTGCAACTGGTCAAAAAAACTCTTTAAATCAACAAGTTGAAAATGCTTATATTAAAGCTCCTTTTGATGGTATTATTGTGTCAAAAAATGTAGAAATATGACAAGCTATTTCACAATCATTTACAGCTTTTAAAATAGCTAATTCAAAAGAAAAAATTATAAAATTGGATGTAAATGCTGAAAATATAAAATATTTAAAAGTTTGAGATGAAGTAAAAATTGAAAAAAATGATTATACAGCAACTTGAGTTTTAAGTGTTGTTTGAGCTTCAGCTGATGAGAATACAAAAATGTTTAAGGTTGAGGTTAGTTTTTCAGATGAAGAATTTAAAAATTTTGTTGTTTTATGAGATTATGTAAATATTTATTTTAAAAAATCTGCTTGAGAACAAAAAATAGTAATTCCTTTTTCAGCTCTTTTAGTTTGATCAAACAATTCTTATAGCGTTTATTTGGTTTGAAGTTGAAGTTTAATTGTTGATAAAAAAGTAGAAATTTGAGAAAGTAATAGTTCAGAGGTAGTAATTAATTCTTGATTAAATGAAGGGGATAGAGTGGTAGTAAGTTGAGCTTTATATATTTCAGTTTGAGATAAAGTAGAAGAAAATAAATAATTACTTTTTTTATTCCTGATTTTTTGGGAATTTCTAGAAAAGCAAAATTATTTTTTAAATATATAAATAACTTTAAATAGTTAATAGATTCCTGCTTGTTGAAAATCTATCAATTTGCTAACAAGATAGGAATGACAATATTTTTTAATTTAATAAATTTATGTCAAAACATAATGAATCAATATATTTAGAAAAGCTTGAATTTGATGAAAAATTAAATGATTCTTGGATGTCGTTTTTTATTGATAGAACAAGATTCACTTGGCTTGTTATAATGGTTATTACTATTGCAGGTTTTTTATGACTTAAAAGTCTTCCTCTTGAATCTAATCCTGAAGTAGATATTTGAATGGCATTTATTTCAACTACTTTTCCGTGAGCAAGCCCTGAAACAGTAGAAGATTTAGTAACAAAAAAAATTGAAAAACAAATTACGAAAGTAAAATGAATTGATACTATGAATTCAACAAGTATGAATTCAGCTTCAATTATCACTGTACAGTTTTTATCTAGTGTTGATACTCAAACAGCTATTGCTGATTTAAAAGATAAAGTAGATTTAGCCAAAGCAGATCTTCCTGAAGATGCAAATGATCCCTTTGTAAAAGAGGTTTCATTTGATGATACTCCTATTTGGACATTTTCTATTTCAGGGGATTATGATTGATTTGCTTTATATGATTATGCTAAAAGCATAAAAGAAGAACTTGAGAAAAATCCACTTGTTTCAGAAGTAAATATTTCTGGATGAATGGAAAAAGAATTTTGAGTATTTATTGATCCAAAAAAACTAGAACAATATGATTTATCTCTTTCAAGTGTAAATTCTGCAATACAAACAGCAAATATGACACTTCCTATTTGAGATATAGATATTTGATCTTATAAACATTCTATTAATATTGATTGAAGATTTTATGATATAGAAAAATTGAAAAATATTGTTATTACAAAACTTGGTGATACTTGAATTGTGTATTTAAAAGATATTGCAGAAGTAAAAATTTCTCCTAAAAAAATTACAAGCATTTCAAGACTTTCTGTTTCTGGAAAAGAACCACTTTCAGCTGTTACTCTTTGAGTAGTAAAAAAACAATGAGGATCTATCGTAAACTTGGTGTGAGAATGAGAAGAAGCTTTAGCTAGTATGCAAGAAAGATGAATATTACCTAAAGATTTAAATATAAAAACAATTGTTGATCAAGCTGAGAGAATTAAACTTGATTTAGCACATTTGATAAGAGATGGTATTATTACAGTATTATTGGTATTTATTACTTTATTTCTAATTATTTGAGCAAAAGAAGCTTTAGTAGCTTGAACTGCAGTACCACTAGTATTTTTGATTACTTTTACAGTTATGGCTATAGCTGATCAAACACTCAATTTTTTATCAATGTTTGCTCTTATTTTATCGCTTTGACTTTTGGTTGATGATGCAATTGTTGTGATTTCAGCTATTAATCAGTATAAAAAATCAGGGAAGTTTACCACCAGAGAAGCGGCTCTTCTCGTTATGAGAGATTATAAAAAAGTATTAACAACAACTACTTTAACAGTAGTTTGGATGTTTTCTTCTATGTTATTTATGACTGGTATAATGTGAAAATTTATATTTTCAATTCCTTTTGTAATAACTATTACACTACTAGCTTCTTTAGTTGTAGCTTTAACTCTCAATCCAGCTTTAGCTGTTATCTTATCTGGAAGAGATTCAAAAACAGATTTAGGAAAACATGACGAAATTACTTGATTTAAATGATTTATAAAAAAAGCTCTTGATAATGGATTTATTTCTATTCATAATTTGGAAAGAAAATATGGAAATGCAATAAAATATTTACTTGCAGAGAATAAAAGAGTAAAAAGATTTTTATTAGCAACATTACTTTTGTTTTTTTCAGCTTTAGCTTTACCAATAACTTGAATATTAAAAAGTGATTTTTTCCCAAAATGAGATGCTGATAATTTTTCTATAAATATAGAACTAGAAGCAGGAACAAAACTTGATGTAACATCTCAATTAGTTATTTGAGTAGAAGAAATTTTATTACAAGAAAAAGAAATAGATAGTTTTTCTACTTCTGTTTGAAGTTTATCAGGTGGAGATGGAAGTTCATCAAATAGTGAAAATTATGCAACTATTAGTGTAAATCTGATAAAAGAAGAATATTGAAGAAAAGAAAATTCTATGGATATCGCAGAAAGACTTAGAGGAAAATTTGCTTCTATTAAACAAGCAAAAATCTCTGTTTTAGAACAATCTTCATGACCTCCAGCTGGATGAGATTTCGAGTTAAAAATTGCTTGAGATGACTTTGTGGTACTTGATAAAATTGCTCGTGATGTAAAAAATACTCTTGGAACTATTCCAGGTGCTATAGATATTAGTTCATCAAGAAAACCACTTCCTTTTGAATTTGAATTAGCTTTAGATAATACAAAATTAGCTTTATATGATCTTTCTCTTCCTCAAGTTGCTAGTTTTCTTAGAAATGTAATTGATGGAACTCAAGCTACAAAAATATATCTTTGAGATGATGAGATTATCGTAAGAACTATGTATGATAATAATAGTGTAGATACTTTTGATAAAATAAAAGATTTGAAAATAAAAAATAATAGAGGAATATTAGTTAGTTTAAGAGATATTGTTTCACAAGAATTTAAACCTTCTGTTTTTTCTATTACAAGAGTAGATTGAGAAAGAGTAGTAACTGTTTCAGCAACTGCAAAAAAATGAACAAACTGAGCTTTATTAAAAGCGGAATTTGATAAAAAAATGGCAAATTACCTCGGTGCCCCTTGAGGGTATAAACTTCCTACAGGTTATAAATTTATTACTGGGTGAGCTAATGAAGAAAATGCAAAATCAGTACAAAGTTTACTTGTATCTATGTTATTTGGTATGATTTTTATAGTTGCTACTTTAGTTTTACTTTATGATTCATATAAACAAGCTGTTCTTGTTATGGTAACAATTCCTCTTTCTTTGATTTGAGTATTTTATGGATTGACTTTATTTATGCAACCTCTTTCATTTCCAGGACTTATTTGACTTGTAGCTTTATTTTGAATAGTTGTAAGAAACTGAATCATTCTTTTTGATAAAATAAATCAAAACTTAGAGGAAAAAATTCCTTTTAAAGAAGCAATTGTTGATGCTTGAATGAGTAGGTTAGAACCGGTTTTACTGACTTCAGTTTGTACAGTTTTAGGTATGATTCCAATTACACTCAGTAATCCTACTTGGACTTCTTTATGACTTTCAATAATATTTGGACTTTCTGTTTCTACACTTTTTACACTTTTAGTTTTACCAAGTTTGTATTACATAGTATTTAAGAAAAAATATTGAGTAAAATAATATTGACTTTAATTTATTTTTAAATATAAATAATTCTTATATTTTAAAATAATTAATTATGCAAGTATCTTGAAATAAAGAAAAATGATTTTTAAGTGTTGAAGGTAGAGATAAAAATATTACAAAATCTTGGTTAAATAGAAATTCACTTCATGTTGATACAAGTTGAAATATTTCTAAAAATAAAAGTATTGTTCAAATAATCATAGACTGATTTAATTGAGTTTTAGATGATGATATTTTTCAAAAACATTTTAAGACAGATAAAGATGTAGAATTTGCTATTTCAAAATTTTTTGAAAATATGTCAGAAGATCAAAAAAGTAAAATAAGAGAAGAGAACATTGAACTTTTAGTTTCAAATTTAAAAAGAACTTTACCTTATGTTGATGCTGTAAATCATTTTGATCTTTATTCTGAAGCTTGAGTAAGAATTCAAAATGAAATAAATCCTTATTGTAATATATGATATTGAATTAGTTCTTTTAATTTTGTTAAATTAGAAGATAAAGAATTATATATTAGGGATTTTTCAAAACATATATTAAATTCTATAAGTTTTTATATAAATGAGCTTAGATCTGATATGAAATTTCTAAGTCTTTATATGGATCTTTGATATATTTCAGAGAAAGAAGTAAAAGAAAAAATCAGAGAAATTTTAACTTATAAATGACTTGAAATTTATAATAACTTAACTAGTAATAAAGGTTATACTAACTATGTAGATTATATCCCAGAATATCAAAAATATATTTTAGCATTTTGTTTTATAAATTGAACAATTACTAAAGAAATGAGTTTAGAAATGAATTTTGATCATTGAGAAACTCTAGAATATTATGTTTTAAATTATTGAAAAGTTAATTTAATAAATGTTTATTATAATAAATTATTCAATAATTTATCACCAGAAGAGACTGAAAAATATTTTAGATTTTAATTAAATAAAAAAACTATTTTTTTAAAAATAGTTTTTTTATTGATAAGTAAGATAAATATAATAATCAGATTCAAATAGCAATATAAATCAAATAATCACTGTATTTATGAGCTTGTTTTCATAAATACACATAAAGTATAATTAAAGGCATTTCTCATAATATTCAAGCTAAATAAGCTTTAAAAAAATTATATTTAACAAATCATGCTGAGTAATATAAAATATCAACAGGAATTACTGGGAAAAATGATCAAAGAAAAATAACTTTGAATCAATCTTTGTTTATTTTTGAATTATACTTTGAGATTAATTTAAAATTTTTATTATTTTTTAAATCTTCTGAAAAAATATATCAAACAAAATAAGTCTGACAAATTCAAATACTTACTCATATAATACTTACTATTAATGTAATCCAAAAATTTTGTAAAAAAAATCAAGCAAAAAGTATTAAAATAGTTGATGGGATAAGTAGATAATTTCTAAAAAAATATAGTATAAAAACTATTAATATTTTTCAGTAAATATTTAAGTTTAAATTTCAAAAATAATTTTCAAAATCAAAAGAACTAAAATATAAATATGAACTAATTATTATTCATGTTATAAATAGTGATAAAATAATAATTGTAAAAATTTTTTTAGTTTTTTTATGCATGATTATTTATGACAAATATAAACAAAAGCTGGTGGAAAATTTAAAAGTGTAAATTTATAATCCATTTTCGGAAAATATTGTTTAATTTGATTTTTATTTTGTAGGAAATATTGATATTGTAAAAATTTTCATTCTGGTTTTAGTATGAATTTTGATTTTGATAAAATATCACAAACCATATTTTTATCAATAAAAGCTAGAGGTAAACTACTTAATACAAAATCAACAGAATTTTTCTCAAAAATATCTTTTATATGACAAGCACTTTTGTCATAAATTGTTATTTTTGGTTCATTTTTATATTTTTCTTTTAACATTTTACAAAATCATTCATCAATTTCAAAAATAGTTATTTTAGAGTTAGGAGTTGTTTGTTTTAATAATTCATCAGTAAAAATTCCATCTCAAGGTCAAAACTCAACTATATGAATATCTTTTGAAAAATCTATTGTTTCAACCATTTTTTTATATAAAAATTTCGATGAACGAGTTATGGCTCATATATTTGAGTAATTTTTTAAAACTCTTCTTTTGAAAGGCATAATATATAATTATTTTTAATATGCGAGATTATAAAAAAACATTTATAAAATACAAATTTTTCTTACTTAATTCTTAATACTCATATGTAAAATAAAAAATGTAACCTCGAGGATTACACTTTACAAACATACGATATTTGCAGTTTTATTATAATGTTTTATTAAAAAAGTAAAATAAAAATTAGTAATATTACTTTTTAATTTTAAACTTATATTTGCAAGTAAAATAAAAATAAATTTTTAATATTTAATTTTAAAAATATGAATTCAAATACTAAAACAATAGTTTTAACACTATTAGCTACTTCTATAGTTGCAGCTGGTGCTACTTTAGCTTCTTCAACTTGAAACATAAATAATCAAGATCAAAATTTAAATTCAAAAAATATTGTAGATTTTTGATTTTGAAAAAAATGAATGATGGGGGAATGAAGATGAATTATGATGTGATGAATGTGAGATTTTTCTCATGGATTTAGTTTTAAAATAAATGAACTAACTACTGAAGAAAAAACAAAATTGGAATCAATGACTGATGATGAAAAAAAAGCATTTTTTGAATCTAAAAGACTTGAAATACAAGCAAAAATAGAATCTCATGAAAACGTAATTGATAAATTACTTTCTGGTCAAACACTATCTTCAGATGAAGAAAAAATTAGAGCTGAAATAATTAAACAAAGGGCTGAAATGAAAATAAAAAAACAAGAAATGGAAGAAGTTAAAAACTTAATAAATAAACAAAGAAATTGAGATACTTTAACAACTGATGAACAAAAAAAATTGGATGAATTTAAATCACAAATGCCAAAAAAAAGATGATGAAAATGATTTTGAAGAAATAATTAGAATTACTGGGAAAAAGATTTTTTAAAGACTAAAAAGAAAAAAACTAGATTTATCTAGTTTTTTTCTTACCTATTTCTTAATATTTTATTATAATATAATCTATATTAATAATAATTATAAAAAATGAAAGTACTTTTAATAGAAGATAATGTTCAGATTTCAGCAAACATAGTTAGATTTTTAGCTTTGAAAAATATTACTTGTGAATCATCTCAAGATTGAAAAGATTGATTATATAAAGTACTGACTAATCATTATGATGTAATAATTCTGGATATAAATTTACCAAGTTTGAATTGACTTGAAATATTAAAAACTATAAGAGAAAAACAAAAAGATAATCAAATAATTATGTTAACATCAAACTCTAAAAAACAAGATATAGTTGATTGACTAAATTTATGAGCAGATGATTATATGACAAAACCTTTTGATTTTGAAGAACTTTTAGCAAGAATAAATTCACTTAACAGAAGAAATTTTAAAAATAAATGAAATATAATTACTTTTTGAAATAATTATAAAATTGATTTAGATAAAATAGAGTTAAAACAAAAAGATGAAATTATTAAATTATCACCTTTAGAATTTAATTTATTAAAATATCTTGTCCAAAATATTTCAAAGACTATTTCCCGTCAAGAATTATATGAGAAAGTTTGGTGAGAATTTGCTTGAGATATAATGTTTTCAAAAACAGTAGATGTTTATATATGATATTTAAGGAAAAAACTAAATCCTGAGTTAATTCAGACTGTAAAATGAGTTTGATATAGAATAAATGAATAATAATTTTAATTTATGAGTAAAATAGATCTAAAAAATACTAAATTTAAATTAGCAATAATGTTTGCGTTAATTATTTTTTTTGTTCCTTTTATTTTGGTTTTTATATATTTTTCTTTTAAATTTTTAAGTATTTCAAATTTAGAAAAGCAAATTTTTTCTACTTTTATATCTGGTTTTGAACAGCAGAAAGAAATACAAGGAGAAGTATTTTTAAATAATTTTTTTAATAGAACTTTTGAGTTACAAAAAATAAGATGACAGAGAATTCCTTTACAAAGAGATAGAATATCATTTCCTTTTGTTATTTTAGATAAAAAAGGAGAAATTATATATGAAAATCTTAAAGAAAATATAAATTTAGATGCTGTTTTTGATACTTCTAATCTACCTTTAGGAGTTATATTAAATAAAAACGGAAATTCTTTTTATAAAACTTTTATTTGAAATGATTATTATTCTCTTTTTATATACTCATTTTCTTATCCATTTCAGAACTATTTAAAAGATTTATTATTTTTTTCTTTATTGTTATTGTTTTTTTCTTTTATATTTTATTATATTTGATTTTATTTTGCATGAAAAACTTTAAAACCAGTTGAAGAAACTTTTAATGATATGAATGATTTTATTCATAACGCAAATCATGAATTAAAAACTCCAATTTCAGTTATTAATTCAAATTTACAACTTATAAAAGCCACAAAAAACTATGAAGAAGATTTAATAAATAGTTCAATAAATGAAATAAAAAGAATTGATAATTTAATTTTAGAGCTTTCCAATATTTCAGATATTAATAGTATTTGAGAAATAGATGAATTAAATTTACAAAAAGAAATAGAAGAAATATTATCAGAATATAAAAAAATAATTGATGGGAAAAAGCTAAAAATTGATTTTAAAATCAATAAAAACATTATGTTAAAATCAAATAAAAACTATTTTTATATACTATTTTCAAACTTACTTAGAAATGCTATTAAATATAATATAGATTTTTGAGAAATAAATATTATTTTAGATAAAAATAAATTAATTATTTCAAATACTTGAGTATGAATTTCAAAAGAGGATTTACCTAATATTTTTAATAGATTTTTTAAAGGGGAAAAGTCTAGAAATAGCGAATGATTTGGTATTTGACTTTCACTTGTAAAAAAAATTTGCGATGTATACAATTGGAAAATAAAAGTAAATTCAGATGAAAAAATTACAACTTTTGAAATAAAATTTTAAAAAATGAAGACTTTGTCTTCATTTTTTATTTTTTAATTAGTTCTTTTATAGAACATTTTATTATTTTTAACTCATCAAAATCTTTTTCAACTAAACATTGTCTTTCATAAATAGCTCAATTATGATTTCAATTACTTACATATTCTCATAAATAATTTATGTGTTTATAATTCATATTTTCACTTCAGCTAAAAGCTAATATATTGGATCAACTTTTATATAAATATATTATTTCATTTTCTGAAAAAACAGAAGAATTTATCTTTTTGGCTATTATATTTGAATTTCTTTCTAATAAATAAATATAATTTGATTTATCTATTTCATAATTTAATTTATTATCGTATTCAATTATTTTTATCATTGAAATAATTATTATAGAAATTATTGTTACTATTATTATAATAGAAATTATAGTTTCTCATTTATTTGAATTTTTCATAAAAAAGAGTTATTTTTAATTTTTTTTATTATATTTATATATTTTAAAAAGTTAAATTTTATTTTTAATCAAAAATATATATAATTTTATAAATTTATATTTCTTTTTATTTTATGAATCAAAATAAAAAAGCTTTTACATTTGTTGAATTAACAATTTCCATTTTTATATTAACAATTATTATTGTTTGAATTTCAGTATCATTAGTTAATATTTCAAAAAATTTTTTTGATAGTAATTTAAAAATTGATATTTTTTCTCAAGTTAAAGATTTTACTTTTAATACATATTTTTTAAATTACAATTCTTGAATTATTCTAACGTGAGGAATATTACTTTATGATGATAAAAAATGAGTTTTAATTTGAAGTTTTCTTGATGAGTTTTGATGATATGATTATAAACTTAATTATGACCAACTTAAATATGATAAAAATTTTTTTTGATATTTTTATATAAATGAAAATACATTATCTTGAATTTTAAATGAAAATATAGATATAAATAATCTTAAATTTAATGATTGAAAAATTTATAATAAATTGATCATTAAAGATATTTTTATAAAAAAATATGATAATTTAGATTTATATGATCTAGAGATAAATTTTTTTAAAAATTATATAGATGATTTTAAATGAAAAATAAAAAAAGATTTATTTTTACAAAAAGAAGAATATCTAAAATTTAATATTAATTTTTAATATGAAAAAAATAAAAAATAAAGCATTTTGAATAGTGTATGTATTTTTTTTAATTACAATAATGTTATCTTTTTGAGTTGTTATATTAAATAAACAACTTTATTTTGAGAAAAATCTTGAATTTAATCAACTACAAGAAAAATTGTATAAAAATATATTAAATAAAGCTTCATATTTAATATATTTACATAAAAATAATAATTTAAATCAAGATATTTATAAACCTTTTTTATCTTGTCCAG
This sequence comes from Patescibacteria group bacterium, assembly GCA_047637875.1. Classification (GTDB taxonomy): domain Bacteria; phylum Patescibacteriota; class Gracilibacteria; order BD1-5; family UBA6164; genus UBA7396. The sequence continues at coordinate 6,855 of JBLJBH010000033.1, read as the reverse complement.
AAGAAGTTTGATATTATTCTTGATCTACATTAATATCAACGGGAAAAACTATTTTTCAAGAATATTATTGTAGTTGAATTTTATGAGAAGAAATTATAAATTTATTTTATACTTGAGTTTATACTAATTTTTGAAGTTGAAAATTATGAATTAATGATTTTACTCTTTATTGAATAAATACATTAACTTGAGATTTAATTGATGGGAAAAAGGTTTCATTTTTAAAAACTTGAATTTTCGATGATAGGTTTATAAAATCAAGATTGGAAAATAATTGAATATATCAAAAAGAAAATGGCTGGGAAAATATATTTTGGTTAAATACTCAAACAAAATCATTTATAGAAAAAAATACAAATAATATATGAGATTATTTAAATGTATGACAAGTTAGTTCTTGAGCAATTTTTTTTGATTTTGATAATTCTTTCAAATTAAAAATAATTGAATTCGATAAAAATCTTTTTAATTTAAATAATAAATTAGTTAAAAATCAAGAATTTTATATTGAAAGTAATTCTTGAATATCTTGATATTTGCAAAAAGATTTTAGTTTTTCTTCAGATTTTTTAAATTCTATATTTTTTGATTTTAAAAATAAAGATTATGCAATTTTTATTTTTAGTGACTTTGATTTAAATTATAAAATAAAAATTTTTGATGAAAATCAGAAATGAACCTATATAGTTCCAATAAAGGATGATACTGAAAAAATAGAATATTTATGAAATAATATAATAATTAATAATTGACAGTTTTATAATAAAATATATAAATTAACAGATTATAAATAAAATAAAAATATGAATAAAATAAATAAAAAAGCTTTTACTATGGTAGAATTAATTGTTGTAATTACTATTTTAATAATTTTATCAACAATTTGATTTATGTCATATGAAAATACTTTATCTGATGCTAGAAATGCTACACGCAAAAGTGACATGGGGAATATAAAAATGTCACTTAAAAACCATAAATTAAAAAACTGATGATACCCAATTCCTGGGAATCCTTTTGATATTACAAATTCTTGAATTATTATAAAACAATGATTATTAAATGAAAAAGTAACTACACAGGAAATAGTTAAAAAACCAACAGATCCATTTGTTGAGTGACAATATTATTTTTATTCAATATCAAATAATAAACTTTTTTTTCAAGTTGCTATGAGTTTAGAGGATAAAACTTTAGAAAATGATTATTCGTTGAGAGCTTATGTTGATTGAGATTATCAACAAATTTCTGATATAGTTCCTAGTATTATTTTTGCTAATAATTCTTCTTCAGATATAAATTCTATATCTTCAAAATTTATAGTTGATAAGGGAACTTTAAATTTACCTTATGATGAGAATTGAGATATTGTAAGTCTTGCTACAAATTTTAATTCAATAATTTTGGAGAGTTGAATATCTATTCCAACGTTTTATTGATATTATAGTTGTTTAGAAATTTATGAAAATTGAAATTCTATGTGAAGTTGAACTTATAAAATGTTAAATAATGAATGAAAATTAGTTTCAAATTTTTGTGATATGAATTATTAAAAAACTTGAAACTAATAAAAATATATTATAGAATACTAAAAATTTATATTTTAACTATTTTTGTGTATTCTTGTGTGTCTAAAAAAATTAGGGCTTGACACGTCCTAAAAATATAGCACTTTTATATTGCATGAAAGAATAATTTTAATAAAAAAATGTGGTAATCCACATTTTTTATTTTCTTAAAAATCATTTACTTGTTCCTTCAATATCTTCAAGTTCATCAGCTATTCCTCAAAGTAAATCATCAGTTCAGAGAGTTAAATCATTGTTTGCTTGATAGTTTTCTATTTCTTTTTTTAAGTTAGAAATAATTTCATTCACTCTTTTTTTCTTGTCATCAAGTGAGTCATTTCTCAGATTTCCATCAAGATCTACATATCTTTCTCAGATTTGATGAGCAACACTAAATAATTTTTCATAAAAATCTCCAGTTTTTTCGTGAAATACGATATCAGTAGTTTTTGTATCTATATGTATTTCTAGCATTTCTAGATAAGCTTTTAATGCTTTTTGATATAATTCTTTCATATTTTTGATAATTAAAAATTAAAATGAGAATAATTCTCATTAAAAGAATAATAAAAAAATCTTTTAAGTCAAAAGATTTTTTTAATTTTTACATAATTTTTTTGAGTTCTTCTACAACTTCAGCTTCTACTTCGTATAAATTTTTTCATTCAACAACAAATCCTGAAGCTCTTTTGTGTCATCATCCTCACCATTTTCTGCAAAAAACATCCAAATCAATATTATCAGTTTTTCATCTAAAACTTCATTTTACTTTTTTATCATCAAGTTCATAAAGTAAAAATCCAACTTCTAGCCCGTCAATAGTAGTTAAAAATTCATCAATTAATCAAGAAATATCTTTATCTGTTGTTCAGGTTTGTATAAAAAGTGATTTTGGAACAATATTCCAAACTACTTTAGAATTGTTTATATCTTTTAAACTTTCTAAAATTTTTCACCAAAGTTTGAGTCTATTATATGGTTTTTTCTTGAATAAATTTATAATTATATCTTGATGTCTTGGTTTGTAAATCATCAGTTCTGAAGCTGATTTTAAAGAATCTGAAGATGAATTTGTGTTAAAAAAACTATTTGTATCAGTGATAATTCCAGTAAGTAAAAAAGTTGCTATTTTTTCATCAACATATTTTTCTAAATCAAATTTTTTTATAATTCTCCAAATTATTTCACAAGTTGATGATGAAGTTGTATCAACTATATTTATGTTTCAAAATAGGGAATTAGAAGTATGATGGTCTATATTTACCCAAGTTGTGTTTGTAAAAACTTTTAAATTATTTTTATAAACTTCTCAAAGTTGATCTAAAGAAGCTACATCAAAACTGATTATTAAATCAGGATTAAAATCTTCTAAATTTAGATTTGTATCAAAAATTTCCTCACTATTTAAAAAATTAAAAGTTTCAGGAGTCTTTTCATCATTTATTGCGATTAATTTATAATCTCAAAATTTTTGTAGTAAATAATAAAATCCTGATAGGCTTCAAAAAGCATCTCCATCCATTCTTCTGTGATTTACAAGAAGTATTTTTTTTGAATTTTTTAGATAATTTTTAAATTTTCATATCTCATTTTCTATATTTACTTCAAACATTTTTTAAAATTATAAATTAAATTTGATAGTATATTATATATAAAAATAAAATAAATCAAACTTTTGACTACAAAAAAATATTGTGATATATTCCAAAAAGTATTTGATAATTTTCCTGATTATGATAGAAAAAATAGATAAACAAGAAAGTAAAATCTTAGATAGTATTTCATCATTAAAAAACAATAGAAATCCTTTCCTAATATTTTTTGTTTTGGCTGATTTAAAGGATATTTTTATAAATTTATGAGAAACTTTACTAAATTCTATAGAGTTAAATTATTCTAAAAATGCAAGAAATACATATAAAATAATTACTCAAAAATATAAAGATGCTTGAATTTTTGAATCTTTATATAACCATTATTTACATAGTAATGATTTAAAAAAATTTAGAGATGAAATAGATTTATATTTTGAAAAATCATTTTTTATAGATATTTCATTTTTTTTGTATACTATTTCTAGAAATGAAAAATATAAGATTTTATTTAATTTAATTTTAACTTTTTATAAAGATGAAAATCTAAAAAATAAATATTATGAATTATCAACTTATTTAAAAAAGAAAAAATATTTATCTAAAATTAATAACGATTTTTTGCTTATAAATAAAGATAAAGATAGCTTTTTTATTATTAAATTTTTAAATCAATTATCAAGATTTAACTTTTGAGATATTTTTATATCTGGGTGAAATTTTATCTGAGAAGATATAAAATTATTTAAATCAATTATATTAAAAATATTTGAAGAAAAAGATAAAAATATAGATTTATATGAGTTTATTTTGGAAACTTTTGTTTATGATAAAAATATTTACGATGAGGTTATAGAAAAATTTGAAGATGAAAAATTGTTTGATGTGATACTTTTTTTAAAAAATGATATTCATTCAGGAATAGATTATAGTTTTAGTTTGGATTATTATACTAAAATTAATATAAAAAAATATTTAGAAATTTCTTTTAAAATAGAGTTTTTATCAATAGAAGAAAAAATTGATTATTTAATTTTAAAAGAAAATGATTTTTTAAATTTATGATGAGAATATTGAAATTTTGCTAGATTGAGTTTTAAAAGACAATATTTAGAAAATAATTATGATAATATAATAGATTTAATACTTTGAATAACAGATATTCCAACAGAAGTTTTTTATTTATTAAAACAACAAAACTTAAATATTTCTTTGGAAGATTTAAAGCTTTATAATGAGATAAAAGAACTAATAATTTTTATAGAAAAATCATACTTTTTAAGTTTTTTAAGACCATTTTTACTAAGAAATATTTCCAGGTATTTTAATAATTCAGATCAAAAATATTATATAGTAAAATTTATTTTATGTGTAATTTTATCAAATAGTTATAGTGAATACAAAAGAGTTTCAAAGTTTTTTTACAATTTAGAAGTTTTTTATAAAACATCACTTGAAGCTTTTTTATCAAGAATATTTCAATTTTGATGGATAATTATTTTTACTTTAATAGTTTGATTTTTTCTACCATTTTGAGTTTATATTGCGATATTTATTTTTTTAATAAAAGAAATAATTACACATATTTTTTCTAAAATTTATCCAAGATTAAATATGAGTTTAAATTTTCATTTATCAACTTTTTTAGTTATATTTGCATTTTTCTCGATATTTTTATGAAGTACTATTTGATATAAAGACAATATGAATTTATCATATAATTTTATAAAATCTTGAGTGAATGCTATAACTCTACCAACTCATGAAAGTTTAAAAATATTGTTCTCAAATATAGAAAAACTCAAAGCAAATGTTATTTGAACTAATCAAATAAAAGATTTAAATAAGATAAATTATTCAGATATAGATTATTTTGATGGGAAAAATTTAATTGATTTAAGAAAATAATTTAATTCATAAAAAAAATATTATGCAAAAAAAATCTTGTAGAACAATATAGAAAAATTATTGAAAAAGCCAATATTGTTTCAAAAACAAATATTAACGGTATTATAATAGATGTGAATGAAAAAATTTGTGAAATTTCGTGATATACTAAAGAAGAACTTATTTGAAAACCACATTCTATAGTTAGACATTCAGATATGCCAAAAGAAATTTTTATAGATTTATGGAATACTATAAAAATACAAAAAAAGATCTGGAAATGAATAATAAAAAATAAGAAAAAAGATTGAAGTCCTTATTGGGTTCAAAGTTTTATTTCCCCAATTTTAGATAAAAATTGAAATATTTTGGAATTTATTTCTGTTAGAACTGATATTACAGACTTAATATTATTAAAAGATAAATTAGAACAATCTTTAGGTATATTAAAAGAATTAGATCAAAAAAAAGATGACTTTCTAATATTAATTTGATTATTGAAAGAAATGAAATGAGATTTGGAAGTTAAAAGTAGTTTAAACAAATGAAGTGAATTTTTATTTTATTTACCATTATAATTTATGAATACAAAAAAAATAATGATTGTAGAAGATGATTCTTCAATTTCTGAAATGTATAAACTAAAGTTTGAAAAAGAATGATTTGAAGTTTTAGTTTGTGATAATTGACTTTTAGCCTTATCAAAAATAAATGATTTTAGACCATTTATAATACTTCTTGATATTATGATGCCACAAATGGATTGATTTGAGACTTTAAAAGCTATGAAAGAATTAACAACAACTTTTAACAATACTAAAATAATTATTTTTTCAAATTTGAATTCTTCAAAAGATATAGAAAAATGATTCTTATTTTGAGCTGATGATTATATATTAAAATCAGATATTACTCCAAGAGAATTAGTTGATAAAATTCAAAAATATATATAAAAAATCTTTCAAAATGAAAGATTTTTTCTTTTTTATAAAAGTAAAAAAGACCTACTTGGTAGTGGTCTTTTTAAAAGTGTAAGAGAATTCACTTCTGATGACGATTATAAGAATGTTATGTTGTCAACAGGGAATAATCTATATGGTGAAGTCTAATCCTTGACTTCGATTTTCAAGTTAACTACAACGGTTTGAGCCGGAGCTTTTCTTGAAAAGAAATTCTAACCTTCCTCGGGTGATTTTTTTATTGCTATTCACCCTGCAACTTTGTTTTTTGTTTTTATAGAAGTTTCTAATTTTGGAAATCTTCTTAAAATTTTTTAGGTTTTTGAATCTAACCTCTTTTAATTAAAACTTAATTTATTAAATTCTAATTAAAAGAGGCTAGCATATTTCCGTTTTTGTTTTTATTTTATTTTTTTGTTATATTCGGGAAAACTATAGGATTGGTATAGTACCCAACTCGGAAAGTAAGAATTCTTGTTAATGAGCAGTTGTTAAGAACAAGTTGTCTTAACTAACTTACAAAATAATTATATCAGAACATTGTAAATATTTCTAATACTTATTATTGACAATAATATAAAATATTTTATAAAATCAAGTTTATTTTAATAACTATTTATTTTAAGCCAAAAAATAAATAGTTATTTTATTAGTATTTTTTAAATATTATATCATAATTTAATTTATTTATATACTAAATACTATATTATATATAGTATTTAGTATATTTTTGTTCATTATTTGTATACAACTTTTTTAACTACTATATTTTATGTTAAAAAGTTGTTAAAATTACATAAATTCTAGCCCGTAACCGGACACTTTTGAGGATTATATAAAAAAGTCAAT
>JBLJBH010000032.1:0-88424 GCA_047637875.1 Patescibacteria group bacterium | reverse complement strand
TGACATTTCTATTTTTTACGATAGTGACATTTTAACTTTTAAAATTACAAAAAAACAAAAAAAATTGAAATATAAAAATTTTAATTATAATTTAATCATATTTTATAAATAATCAAAGTTTATATGGAAGAAAATCAAGTATTAAATGAAAAACAAGTAGATGAAATAGTTTTAGATTTACTTAAATTACACTTGCCTATTGTAGAAGTTGATGAAGTAGAATTTTTAGATTTACTTAAAAATTCTCTATCTTTAAATGTTTCTGAGAAAAAAAGAGTAATTGATGCTGTTCCAACATTATCACAATTTCAATTTGACGAATTAAAAAAAGTTTTTGTTGAAGAAAGAGCAAAATTCAGAGAATTAGCAGTTGAACATCCAGAAGATATTAAAAAGTTACTTAAAAAACAACAAGATGAATGGTTAGAACTTGGAGAAATATACAAACTTGAACAAGCAAAAAAAGCAGTAGAATGACAAGATGAACAAAAAATTGATGATATTAAAAAATCACTTTGATTATAATATGATAATTCATTTTTGCGCTTACATTACTGATAAACAAAGAGTTGATATGTATTTATCAACTCTTTTAAGTGATTTTTCAAGAAGTTATATTCAAAAAATAATTGATAATTGAGAAGTAAGTGTTAATAATAAAATCATTTCAAAAAATCTAAAAATAAGCTATCGTGATGAAATAAAAATACATATAAATATAGAAAAACTTGAGTTAAATCCTGAAAATATCCCTTTGGCAATCGTTTATGAAGACCAAAATATTGCTATTATAAATAAAGATGCTTGAATCAATACTCATCCAACTCCTTGATTGGAGGGAAAAAGTGGAACTCTAGTAAATGCGCTTTTATATCATATCAAAGATTTAGCTTGAATATGATGAGTTGAAAGACCCGGAATTGTTCATAGACTTGATAAAGATACTTCAGGTCTAATTATGATTGCAAAAAATGATGCTATGATGTTACAATTGCAAGAAATAATGAAAAAAAGAGAAAAAATAGGAAAATATTATTTAGCTATCGTTTCAGGAATTATAAAAGAAAATGAATTTAAAATAGAGAGTTTTATAGGTAGACATCCTACAGATAAAATAAAAATGACAACAAAAAATCCAATAAATGAGAAACTCGCTATTTCTTATGTAAAAGTTCTTAATTACATAGATGAAAAATATACTTTAGTGCAAGTAAAAATAGAAACTTGAAGAACTCATCAAATCAGAGTTCATTTATCATCTATTTGATATCCAATTATTTGAGATAAAGTTTATGGAAACAAGAAAGTAAACGAAGAAGTGGAAAAAAAATATTGATTAAAAAGACAAGCTCTCCATTCATATAAGTTAGAAATAGAACTTTATGGCGAAAAAAGAGAGTTTATCTGAGAATTAAAGGAAGATATGAAAAAAATAATAAAAAAATAAGAAACAATTTTTTTCTTATTTTTTTAAACAACATTAACCATATTGAAAAATGGAAGAAGTATTGCCATTACCATTGTTCAGACTATTATTCAAACTACAATTATTACGATTGGTTCAATGGCTGTAGAAAGTCATTTTACTATTACATCAATTTCTTTATTAAATTTTACTCAGATTTTTACAAGTAAACTTGGTAATTTTCAAGTTTGTTCTCAGATTTTTACAATTGAAGCTAATTCTAAAGGGAAGTATGGATCTTCAATAGAATCTTTTAATTTTTTTATTCACATGCTATCACTCAGTGCAATTCATTCACTTAATAGGGTTCAAATTTCATCAAGTCTTTTTTCATAATATTTATTATCTAAACTCTTTTTTGTTATATCTAAAGCTTCATTTATCATAATTCAATTTTGAAGTAAAGTTCAGAGAGTATTTGAAAAAATTGCTAATATTTTTTTTCTAAGTAAAGGTCAAAATAAAGGAACTCTTAAAACCCAGTTATCAAAATAAATTTTTGTTAATTTGTGGTTTTTAAAAGTTATTATTCAAAAAATAATTATTATAACTCATACAATTAATAAAAAATAATTATCTTGTAAAAATTTAGAAGTATTTATAACGCTTTGAGTTAATTCTGGTAGATTTACTTTAGCATCTTGATACATTTTTTGAACTCTAGGAATTACAAAAACCATAAATCATATAATCATTGCGATAGAAAGAGAAATAATAATTGCTGGATAAATCAAAGCTCAAATAATCTTTGTTTTTAACTCTGAATTTTTTTCTTCTCTATCTTTTATGGTTTCTAATGCTTGAGCAACTTTTCAAGTCACTTCTCACATTTTTATCATATATACATCAAAATTATTAAAAATATTTGGAAAACTTTTAAAACTCTCTTCAATTTTTTTTCATTTGCTTATATCTTTTGAAATAGTTTCTATTAATATTCTTAATTTTTGGTTTCTTGTTTGAAATAACAAAATAGATAATGAATTTGTTATAGGAATTCAAGAATTTATTAAATTATATAAAGAATCAAAAAATTGTATTTTTTGTTTTTGATTGATTTTTAAGCTACTTTTTCATTTTAATAAGATTAAAATTTCTTTTAAATTAAAATTTTTTAGTTTTTCACTAAACTCATTTTTTATTTTTTCTAAATCCATTTTTCACTTAATTACTTATATATTTTTATAATTGTATCATTTTATTTGAAATTTAGCAAAAATTCCTATAATGAAATAGTATTTTTTATTTGATTATCATAAAATTTATGTTTAAAATATTTTGAGTTTCATCTGAACAAAATACTTCTCCTGATTTGGAATTAGAAGTTATAGAATCTAAAGAAGAAATAATTGATGAAGAAGTTGGGCAAGTTGCACTTGATGTTTTAGAAAGTGAAGATGAGATTTTTATAGTTGCACCTATAGCTTGAGTAGAACAAGAACAAATAGATTTATCAATAAATAAAACAATTTTAACTATAAAATGAACAAGAGAAAAAACTTGAGAGTATTTTATGGATGATATAATTATTAGAAATAGTGAATGTTTTTGGTGAAAATTTGTAAGAAATATAATTTTACCTGAAAATTTAGCTTTAAATAAAATAAAAGCATATATGCAAAACAATCTTTTAGTTATTTCAATACCAAAATTAAAATTTGATACAAAAGCTATAAAAATTAATAAAGTTGAAAGTTAAAATTTAAAATTAAAAAACAATTTATGTTTTCAAAAAATAAAAAGATAAATTATTGAGCTAAAAAAGTAGATAAAATAGTTACAACTTTAATTATATGATCTGCTATAGCATCGATATTTTGATTAAGTCAAACCAAAAAATGAAAAGAGGTTTCAAAAGAAATATCAGATAGCATAAGAGAAAAAATTTCTCCTTGAGTAAATAATACTTCAAAAAAAGCTATTTCAATATTTTGAAAAACTATAGCTTTTTTAGTTTGAATATTTTCTAAAAAATAAAATATGAAAAAAGTATTTTTTTTATTGTTAATATTTATAATTCATACTTCTTTTGCTTCTAGTTGAGAATTAGCTATATCAGAAACTTGTGAATATAAATGAGAATTTGAACAATGTAAATCTGCAAACAAAACTTCTCAAACAAGAAGTATTGAAGATTTTGTTTGTTTACCAAGCCAAAATGATGTTGAGATAATGTGACAAATAGTTTTAGATAAAGAGTTTAAAAAACTTGATAAAGAATTAGATACATATTTAAAAAATTTAGAAGATAATAAATCATATTATTTTTGAAAAGATTCAAAAGAACCTTTTACTTCTTGAGTTGATGATATAGAAAAAAAATTTGATGTTTACTGAGAATTTTGAGAAAAATATATGAATTTATGTAAAGCCTGAGAAAAAACATCAATTCTTTCAAAAACTATAGATTGTTTTTCTTGATGAATTCCAAATATGGATTGAAAAAATTATTTTTTCCAAGATACTATTTGTAAAAGTATGGTTTTAACAAAATTATCAGTTCATAAACAAGTTGCTTATGATGTTTTAAAATTAAATAAACAACAAGTAAAAAAAGATGAAGATAAGCTTTATATGCAAGAGGAAAGAACAAAATATGATAAACTTCTAGAAATAGTTATGGTAAATGTTTGATTTTTAGAAAGGATTTGGAAAAAATGGCCTTCAAAAACTAAATCTGCAAAATAAAAAAATCCTGAAATTTTTTCAGGATTTTTTAATACTCTAAATTTAGAATTTTTTCTCTAATTTCTAAATTTAAAATTCACATAAATTCAATTCATAAAACTTCATAGCAAAATTTCTCTAAATATTCTTTTGTTCAGCTTCAAAAATATCAAGTCGCTTCAAAAGGGAAATAATTATAGTGTTTTAATAATAATTGTAAGTTTCTTACATCATCATTATAATCTCAAAATTTTAAATCTTTACTGAAATTATAAATATCTTTTACAAGAGTTTTACTATCTTCTTTTATTGTATTATTTATAACTATATCTTTTTTAATTTTTATATTATAAGTTTTTATAACAAGTGTTAAATATTCTTTTCATCTTTTTTTAGCTTCTGATGTTTTATCAATTCTATAAATTGAAAGATATAAAACAAAATTATTATAGTTTTTTATAGCGTCATTATATTCTGTTTTTGTAATAGTATAAGAAGAAAGAAGGTTTTTATATTTTCAAATAATTATTCTTTCTATTTTATTTAAAGGAATTTTTAATTTTTCTACTTTTGTTTCAAATATTGTATCACCATTTTTTGTAACTTTTGTTATATATTTATTTTCAAGATTTTTTGTTATGTTATAGTATTTATTAAAATTTATATAATTCTCACGTGCCTTCAATAAATAATTTTTATTTTTTAAACTTAAGTAATTATTTATATTTATAAATAATTCTTTGTAATTTAGTAATAATTCTTGATAATTATTGCTTGTATTATTATTTACTAAAACAAAATAATTTATAAATTCATAATTTATCATAGTATAAAGTTGATTTACCAATTTATGTAATCACTTATTTACATTTAATAATAAATAAGTTTTTACTTCATCAAGTTTTAATATTTCTTTATTAATACCTCATCAATTATTATCTATAATATTTCAACTTCATGTTTCTATATTTTCGCTTCAACTAGAAGTAATATTTTCGCTTCAAGTTCAAGTTTGTGAAATACTACAAGTTTTTGCTAAATTTCATCAATCACAAACTACTCATGATTTTCTTAACCAAATATAACTTCAATTATGTAAAGAACATACAAGATCACTATCTGTACATGTTTTAGAAAAACTTCCTCAACCTCATCCTCAACCTCAACCACCTCATCCTCCAGAATTTGCTATACAACTATTTCCAGATTTTGTATATCAACTATTACAAGTTATCACACAACCAGGGAATGCTGAAACACTTCAATTTGATACACTTGGTATGGAACAAATATTTTGAACTATACTAAAATTTGTATTTGTATTTAATTTATTTTGATTCCAATCTTCAACATCATTTATAAAAATACTAAATGGATTTTTATCTGAATATAAAGTTGATGTAGGATTGATAGTAAAAGTTTTTCCAGTATTTGAATAAGTTCAAACAAAATTTACAAGACTGTTATTTTTATCTCTCAAAACATATTTTGAAAAATCACTTTTATTTATATTTAACATTTCTGAGAAATTTAATATCAAGTTATCAGTTCAAGTTATGTTATTTCAAGAATTTATATTTAATAAAATAGGTTTAGCTTTATCTTCTTCTATAATAGAAGTATTTCAAATTATTCAAACATTTCAAAAAGTTATTCCATTACTTGTTATTTGAGGAAGTTCTCCAGTATTAAAAATATTATCAGCAAAATTTATTATTCAAGAGCTTGAATTTCAAACATAACTTATAATATTTTCATCTCAAACTTTTAATCAAGTTACATTAGAATTTAGAGTATTATCAGCAAAATATATTTCATATCCATCTATATATCAATTATTATTCTTATCAATGGAATAAGCTTTAATAATAGTATTAACTCAAGTTACTCAAATATTTACAGTATTTGTAATAGTAGAATTTTCTATCAAATTTATACTATAATTTAAAGCTATATTTGGAGTATCATATAAGAAAGTTACTTGAGAAATACAATTAACACTTCCAGAAAAACTATAACCAAAATTTCAGTTTGTGTTATAATTGAGAGTAAAACCACAATTTCAAGAAGTTGAATAACTTTCATATACAAATCATGCAGGGAAATTTATTTGCATGTTTCTAGAAGTTGTTCATCAAATAGATGTTATTTGAAAAGTTAAAGATGAGTTTCTTGAAATATTTGTTAAATTATTTGTATAAGTATCATTTCAAGAAGTAGTTTTTTTCACTAAAAAATCACTACTAGCAAAACTAGAGTTTAAAAAAGTAAAAAATAAAAATAATATTACAATATTTTTTTTCATATTTTTTTAATTAGTTATATAAAAAGTATTATTTTTTACTTCAGTAATTCCATCAACAGTCATTATATTAAAATAATAATTTCAAATTTCTAAATCTTTTGGTATTTTCACACTCATTACATTATCGTTAATGATATCAAAAGAAGTTGTTTTTAATATAATATTATTACTTAATTGCATAGAAATAATTTTTGCAAATCCATTTCATTGTAAAACTATAAAAGTATCTTTGTCATTTTTTATCCTATTTGGAGTAATATTTGCTATATTTACTTTATCATTAGAAAAAGTAAATTTAATCTTTTCATTTAAAGTTGCTATTTCATTATTTTCTAATTGTAGAATTATAAAATAATCTCAAGAATTAAAAGTATTTTTTGCAATTGTTAGAAAAGTTTTATCACTTTCATTTATAGGAGTTAAACTCACTCAACCGATATTTACATATTTTACTAGATTTTTTCCACTTCCAGTTATTTCTATGAGATTATTTATATTTGAATTAAAGTTATAATTATTGAGTTTTATATTATCAATACTCGGAATATTTTCTTTTTTAATTATCTCACCAGAAGAATTTTTTATGACTATATTATCATTTTTTGAAATAGGGAATTTCTCTTCAATATTTTCAATTTTTTCTCATAAAAAAGTTGAGTTTATAACTCAAGAAAAAAAATTATTTTCTATTTTTATTTGTTTTACTTCATCTTTATAAAAATACAACACAATAAATATGATAATAAAAATATCAAAAATTATAGATCAAATAATTAAGTTTTTTTTATTCATCTTAATAAATATAAAGATTTAATTCTTTTTTTATTACTTTTGGTCAATCATTTAGAGTAATAGTTATTTTTTCATTTGGGTTTAATGATGTATCTGATATTGCTGGAGATAAATATAGAAAATTTATATAAGCTCAACTCGCAGTATCATAATCACTTGATAAAATAGTTCCACTTATAGGATTAGCAAATCAATTTTGAGGAGTTATAGTATATGTAATTTGATCTTTTTCATCATCACGAAAATAAATAGTATAACTTTGAGTTTTATTTTTAGCTAAAATTCTTGGATCACTATTTGGTGTTACACTTAGTATAATAGGAGCATGATTATCATTTCATACAACAGCTGATACAATTACACTTTGGTTTGCTTTTACACTTAAGAAAATTAAAACACAAAGAATAAATATTGAAATAATTTTTTTCATAATATTTTAATTAAGGAACATTATATTAGCTCTCCCTTTTTTAAAGGGAGGTTGGAGGAATTATTTATTCCTCATTTCTTCCATAATTTTTTTCTTTAATTCTTCTTCTCTTTTTAGTCTAGCTTTTGGAGCAACAACTATAAAATAAACTAAAATTAAAATTACAATTATTCATAAAACTCAAACTAAAATATAATTTACTCAAATATATTTTTCGCTATAAGTTACATAAAATTCTTTTTTGTCGTTAAATTCTTTTTTTTCTTTATCTTTTCATTCATAAGTAAGTTCAAAATTTGCTGTAATTTTTTTATTAACAGTTCTAGAATTTACTCTTTGCCAGAACATTAAATATTGTGCTTTTTCGCTTGCTTTATCAGCATAGTATTCTTCTAAATTTTTAAATAAAACACTTTTTGTTCCATCTTCATTTAAAACACTGTATCAAAATCACATCCAAGGAGTTTCAAATCTTCTTTCTGATTTTGGTAAAACATTTCATAAAGTATCATTTATTGGTATATAATCAACCATTTTTTCTCATATATAAGCTCCAGCTGGACTTGATAGAGTTTCTTTTCAAATATTTTTTAATACTTCTCAATTTTCATCAATTAAAGTTATTTTTCAGCTAGGTTTTAAATGAACATTTCATAAATTTTCAAATATTGTTTGAAAAACAATAGGAAAATTTTTAAAGTTATTTATTTCCTCAAATTTTTTATTTTCATCAGTGTTTCAAATTTTAAAACTTTTTAAATTTCCTTCAATTTTTACTTCTCCAGGAACATTTACAAGTACTAAAACTCAAAGTCTTTGTACAACAGCAACTTGAGCTCCAGCAGGAGTTCCGGGTGAGAAAAAAACTGCAGCGTAGTGTCATCCAGGTTCAGCATTTTTTGGAACTGAAACATTAAAATATATTTCTCTTGATTCTTTTGGAGCTAGAGTTACATTTTGATCTTCTATTTTTATCCAATTACTGAGTGAATATTCTGGATTTGTTTGATCTTCTCCTTTTACAAATTTTGGAGTACCAGTATCGTCTCAAGCTATAAAATCTTCACTTGAACTATATAAAGTGATAGGATAATCATAATTATTTGTAACTTTAATTTTTTCTTTTTTCGAAGATAATTCACTTATATCAAATTCAAATTTTAAAGGACTGATAGATAGGGAAGCAAAACTATGATTTACAAATCAAAAAGAGCTTATTAAAACTAAAAGTAAAAATATTTTTTTCATAAAGTAAAAATAAAATAATAATTATGTTTTAAATATAACAAAAAGATATAAAAAAGCAAACAAAAAAACTTGTGATTTATCACAAGTTTTTTTGTTTTAAAATTTAGTTAAATTAGAAAGTTCAAGTTATACTAAAAGTTAAAGTATCAGAATAATTTCAAGCAGCAGTATTAGTAGTAATTCAAGCTTGAGGTTGAACTGTAAAATTAGCTCAAGTTACTGGATTATTTCAAGTGTTTGCAATAACTACAGGAGTAGCAGCAAGGGCTATATTAGCATAACCATTATTATCTACTAATGTCACATTATTTGCGTTAGCTAAAGCAAATCTATAAAATTGATCAGTATTATTTGTAGCATCTTCTGTACCAGCACTAGAATATTCTATTCTATCTCAATTTTCACTTTCTAAAGCAGCATATTGAGAAGCTAAACTAATTTGAAAACCATCTGTAGCGTTTGTACTAGCAGTTACTGTAGTAGATTGAGTAGTAGTATTTAAGCTATCAACACTTAATTCTCCAAAATCTAAAGCAGTATTAGTTAAAGTCATAGAAAGTATTGGTAATACAGTTGCAGTAACTGTTACTTCATGAGCATCTGCTCAATTAACTACAACAGCTCATGCAAAATTTGTAGTACCATCGTTGTGTATGTAACTAACATTATAAACACTAGCTGATGTAAAAGTTCAAGCAATAGTTAAAGAACCATATGCAAGAGTTAAATCACCAACAGCAACGGCAATAGTATTTAAATATACAGTTAGATCGTCTTCATCTTGACTAGATAAAAATCTAGCATCAGTAATAACTATATCGTCATCAATATTTATAACAGCTGTTGGTACTGCAGCATTTGTAAATGCTAAATTTGTTAAAACTAAAGCAACAATTGAAGCTCCAGCAACTAATTTTTTTAAACTCGTTTTCATAAGAAAAAAATTAAAAAATAAAAATAATTAAACTCGCGAATCTTTATTATTTTGATAAAGATATCTTTATTATCACTATTTTTATAAAATGTCAAGAGTTTTTTAAAAGAAAAATAAAAATTTACTTTATTAAAAAAATAAATAAAATTTCAATACTTAATTTTTTTAAAAAATATATGCAAGAAATAATTCAAAAATACAATATAAAAGCCAAAAAATCTCTCGGGCAAAACTTTTTAATGGATGAAAATATACTTGAAGAAATAACTAAAATTACAAATATTGAAAATGAAAATATTATAGAAGTTTGACCAGGTTTCTGAGCTTTAACTCAAAAAATTTTAAAAAATATTCCTAAAAACCTCACTTTAGTTGAACTTGATAATTTTATGATAGAGATATTAAATGATAGAGTAATAAATAAAGATTTAAATATTGAAGAAACTAACTTTGAAATAATAAATAAAGATGTTTTAAAATACACTCCAAATTTTGAGAATTATAAAGTAATAGCAAATATTCCTTATTATATCACATCACCGATTTTACATCATTTTTTATATTCTCTAAAAAATCCTCCAAAAGAAATGATTATTTTGATGCAAAAAGAAGTTTGAGATAGAATTTTATCAAAAAAATCTTCAGTTTTATCACTTTTTGTTCAAAAAAAATGTACAATAACTGAGAAAATCTTTGTTCCCAAAACTGCTTTCTCTCCAGCTCCAAAAATAGATTCTTCAGTGCTTTTTTTTGAATTAAACGATAACTATAATACTATTGACGATAATAGTTTTTTAGCTTTAATAAAAGCAGCTTTTTCAAATCCTAGAAAAAAAATGATTAATAATTTATCAAATTTTTGATATGATAAAGAGCAAATTCTAGAAAAATTATTAAAAATGGGATTTAATGAAAATACTAGAGCAGAAGAGCTTAAAATAGGGGATTATATATTCTTATTATCTTAAATACAACAAAGGTCTTGACTTTTTTTAAAATCTAATGTAAAATAGAAGGGTGTTTATTTTTTAAATTTTTTATATGGCATGATTTAATACTTGAAAAACTATTGCTTGAGTGGCTTTATCTGCAGCAATTGCAAGTGGACCAGCTTTATCTCAAGAATCAAACAATATTTCATCTCAAATAGATGAAACAAGAGTATCTGTTCAATCACAAACAGATGCAGTTGTTATGAATGGTTATAATAAAAATACAAATACATTAACTATTCCGGCTTCTAGTTGAGTTATTGTTGGTTGACCTATTAATACATCAACAGTTGATGTTTTAAATAAAAGTTTATTTAAAGATATTTTTGATTTAAATAAAGATTGAAGGATTTCAGTAAGTGAAATTGAGCAAAAATTTGAAATAAATTTATCAGATTTTAATGCAATTTATAGATGAGACCTTTCTTTTTTTGATAAAAACTCTGAAATTATTTCAAAAAGAAATAATTTAAAAGATTTAATAGAGAGAAGAAAAACGATGACCGAAGAATCTGATATAAGAAATATTGATAAATCAATCACTTTACTTAACTCAGAAATAACTTTATGATTAAATAAACTATATATAGAGTATTTTGATTTACTTATCAAAAAAGTAAATTATACATTAAAAGATGATAGTCAAAAACTATTATTTTTATCATATTTGCCACAAGAATTAAATTTAGAAAATTTTAAAAACTTTTTAGTTTCAAATTTAAAACAAAAAATATCAGAAAATATCGAAACTTATCAAGAGATTTCATATGTTTCAGATGATGTTACTTCATCTCTTTTAAAAAATGGTCAAAAATTATCTTCAGATATGTTCACTTCAGATGATTTAGCTTTTTATTCATCAAATTTTTATGATTTAAAAGATGTTTATAATTCAAAAATTTTATCTATGTGATTAAATGAAGATAATTTATTTGAATATTTATCAGATGTAAATAATGATTGAAAATTAACAAATACTGATAAATCAGAAGTTTATGGACTTCAATTATCATCTATTTTAAAACATTCTCTTTTACAACTTTCACTTACTCAAAACAATGAAAAATTTTATTCAAATCTTTCATATGTATTTTCATTATGAGGAATGAAAGTAGATATAAAAAATAACCAAGATTTATTAAATCTTTTATCTACTTCACCAGAAGCAAAATTTCATTTTCAAGATGGTATTAAGATTTCATTAATTAAATGATGAGATATCGCTTATGTTTTGATGTATGGAGAAGAATGAATTGAAAAATTTAATCAATTAAAACAAAAATTATATAATGACCAAATGTTATGAGTTTTAGTTTCAAAAATTGAAGCTTGAATTTCTGATTTATGAAATCAACTTGCTAAAATTAAAGCAAATTGACTTATTACAGATAAAGAATATGCAGATCAACTTGCTATGATTGAAAAATATAAACTTGAACCATGATTTCATGAAAAAATATTTGAATATGCAGTTTGATTGTTATCATCAGTTTCTGCTATGTATTTATCAGAAACTTCAAATATGAGTTGAGCAAAAATGCAGTATTCAAAAACTATTTTTAATCCACAAATGCAAGAAATAACAAAAAAATTTGTAGACAGTATATCGTTAGAATTATGAGTTGCAAATACTCAAAGTTGAAATATGCTTATGGTTTGACTTGCGTATAAAGTTGATTCAGTTATGTCAGAAGATTCAAAAATTACTTACTCTTTATGAGCAAGAGCATGACTTTGAGAATCAAATAATATTTTACCATTTTTAAGTCTTGCTTACACAAAAATCACAAATTTAGATGATGTAAAAAGGGCTTGATTTCAACAATTTGATCTTTCAAAAACTAGTTTTAGTGTTTGAGTTGATTATTCAATGTTAAATGTAAATGGAGTAAATATATGAATTTTTGCTTGATGGAGCGAAGATAGACTTTGAGCACTTGAAGTAAAATTTTCTCAATATAAAAAATCATTGGATAATGTTTTAATTTACAATGACGCATTACCTTTAGATTGATATATTGCTTTATTAGATAGAAAATTATCAAATCAAGAATTTGAAAATATAAGTTTTTTAAGAGCTTGATTAAAAAATATTAAAACTACTCTTGAAGCATTAGATTTTGATAAAAAAGATATTCAAGAAAGAAAAAAATTAATAGAAATTTTAAAACATAAATTATCTATGGATTTTATAACTTATTATTCAAATCAAGAAGAATCAAAATGATGGGAATTATCTCATTTTTGAGCAAGAGCAAGTTTATTATCAAAAGCAAGTTGATTGGCATTTTTACCATCAATTTGAGCTACAAAACTTGAAAATGTTTATGATGTAAATTCTTCAAGATATATTTTATGAAAAATGAGTAGTGAATTACTTGATTGAGAAGAAGTAGATTTTTCTATTTTTCAATGAAGATTTTTATCAAATTTAGAAAAATTTATAAATGTAAAATGATTAGATATTTCTTATGAAGCTTGAATTCTTAAATTAACTTCAAAAGATGGAAGTGATATTTTTGAATTTTTAGAAAAAAATTGAATGAATATTTATATCGAACCAAGTGAAAAAATTATGTCTGAAGTATGATTTAAAAATAATTCTATAAATATTTGAAATATTTGAAGTTTATGAGTATTTGTTGATTCTTCAAAAGATGGAAGGAAAGTTGCTTTGGTTTTATGAACTTGATGAATAGCAAAAAAACTTTCTTTAACAAAAGATACAAAAGTAATTTTAGAGAATAATTTTCCAAGTTCTATAACAAAACTTGATGTAAAAGCAAAAAATCTTGTTTTACAAAATTCTCAAAGATTAACTAAAAAATATTTTTGAATTTAATTTTATCACTAATTTTAAAAAAATGACAAATAGATTTAATAAAGTATTACTTGCTAGTGCTTTAGCGCTATGAGCAAATATGAAAGCTCAAGCAAATGATATTCAAGTTACAGATGATACAAAAGATGTTGTATCTACAACAAAAATTAAAGTTGATGGAGTTAGGGATTTAAATAATCAAATGTGAGAACAATGATATTGAGTTTCAAAAGATAAAAATTGAAATTTAATTTTATCAAAAAATACATCTTCTTCAACTATATCAAATTCAGATGTTTTAAGTTATTCAATAAATTTTTCAGTAAATCCTACTTCTGCATTTGATTTATGAGATGTAAGTGATTTTTCTAAAGATGAAATTTCTACATTTAAAAAGATTCCATGAATTAGAGTTTTTAAATGAAAACTTAGTTATACACCTTCAAAAACACTTGATTATTTAAAATCTCAAAAAGCTATTTATGAAAGTGATCTAAAAAGAGTATTTGCAAATAATCCTTTTATTATTAAACATTTTCAATTTTACTTAAATTCAAAACTTTGATTAAATTGAAATACATTTTCTTGAGTAATTGATAAAAATATTATTACAAAAACTTCAAGTGTTTTAAAAAATGAATCAATTTTTAATGCTTTTGATAATGTATTGTCTTCTTATTGACCAGCTTGATTAAGAGTTTTTAGTATGAACTGAAAAACTGTTTTAGTGAATACAAACTTATGAAATTTTGCTGATAAAGACGCATTAGCTATTTTAGATATGCCATATTTTGATGAAAATGGAGAAATTCATTTTTCAAATGAATTTAATGAATTATTACTTGATTTTCCAACTGAGTGATTTTCTTATATTGCTTGATTAAATGATAATAAAATAAGACTTATTACATCAAAATGGTTAGAATCAGTAAATGCCAAATTACCAAATATTTCATATACAAATTTTGATTTAGGAAAGGTAGCATCTTGACCAACTATTCTTTCTGGTATATGACAAGTATTATCTTGAAATTTATCTGATAAGTCTGCTTTATGATTATTAATAAGAAATAATACATTATGACTTAATCATCAAGATGAGATTACTTTAGATAAGATAAATATCAAAACTACTCTAGAGTTTATAGCTGAAGCTACAAATAAATGAGATAATTCAAGAGTTGCGGCAAAACTTATTATGCTTTATTCTATGGCAAGAGTTTGAACTACTATATATATGGAAAAATGAGATCAAACTTCTAAATTTTGAGTTTGAGCTACGTATATGACTGATGCTTGAAATGTTATAAAATTGGATTATTGATTTTTTAAAAAATTTATGGAATATACTTTCCCAGAAGTAAATAAAAAATATAATCTTGCTCCAGAACAACATGGTCTTTCTTTAAGTTATACTCAAAATGATATTGAAAAATTTGAAATGTTAAAAGAATTAACATACTCTTTAAGAGCATTTAAAGTTGAAACTTTAGATATGTGAGAAGTATGAAAACTTACCCGTGATGTAAATAATATTTTTGAACAATATAAAGTATTATGAGCTTTACAAGGTTGAAAAAAATTTGAAGCAGAAGTTAATTTCGCATTTGATTTAGCAAAAGCTTTATCAGAAGAAATGTGATTAATGGATATAAGACTTGATGTTGCACCAAGGGTTTGATATACAAAATATGATGATGTTTTAGATATAAAATGAGAATCAAAATTTTGAGCATGACTTAGAACTAAATTATCAACACTAATTTTTGATAAAACTGTAAAAGCCTCAATTTTATCAGATATTTATACTTGATGAATATATTCATATTGAATAGAATTATCTAAAAAATTAGAATTTTGAGAAGCTACTTTCTATGTAAAACAAGATAAATTTTGACCTGATACAAGTGCATTAAATTCAATTTGAATTAAGTGAACTTTTGAAAATCCATTTTGATTACAAGATGTTGAAGAAAAAGATGTACCAACTTATGCTTCATTATTTAGTGAGAATCAAAGAAATTTTAAATTCCTTACCTATGAACAAGCTGATTTTGACCAAAAATTAGTTTCAGGTTATGCTATTGCTCCAAAAGCTCAAATCCAAAAAATTAGAGAACTTATGATTGATAAATCTACTCTTCCAGCAGGTTCTACATTAGAAAAAAATGATGATGGGACATTGAAACAAATTAATTTAAATACTGGTGTTAACGATTTAGATGGAACTATAAGTGTGGCTCCAGCAGCTTATTTATCACATTTTAGTATTACAGGAACTTCATTTATTACAGTAAAAAATGTTGAAAATATGGCTGTTCCTCAAACATACAATCTTGTTGCATGACAAACAGGTTGAGGTTTTGTTATTATGTCTTTAACTTTGACTAAATGATCGGTAATGATTAATCAAACTGTTAAATATTTAGCTTGAGTTTCAAACGCTTTAGCTCAAGAATTTTTAAATGGAACAAAAACTTTTGAAGAAATAAAAGCTATAATAGATGGATTGTTATTACCAACATCAAGTTTTGCAAATTCGACAGTTACAAAATTAACAACAAACTGAACATTTACAAATACCTTTACAACCAATTCACCATGAGCTGTAACGTATAGTTCAAGTAATACATCAGTTGCTACAGTAAATTCTAGTACATGAGAAGTTACTATAGTGTGAGCATGAACTGTAACAATAACCGCAAATCAAGCAGCAGCGATATGATTTATGTCAGATACAGATACATATGAATTGACTATAAATGCTGCGCCAGATACAACACCACCAGTAACAAGTGATAATATTACACCAACACAAACAACAGCAAGTATAGTAATTAATTCAAATGAGTCATGAGAAATAAGATATATAGTACAACTTTCAAGTGTTTTAGCACCAGATTTAGAAACTCTTAAAACTAGTTGAATATCTCTTGCTATGTTGAGTTGAAATAATACTATAAATTTAAGTTGACTCACTGAAAGTACATGATATTCAATATATTATGTAGCAAAAGATGCTGCTTGAAATTGGCAAACAACATTAACAACAAAAACATTTAATACTACTGCTACAGCAGACACTACACCACCATTAGTCCCAACTCTTACAACAGCAGCGCCACAATATACAAATCAAAATAGTGTTTCGGTTGAAGTAAACTGAGAAGTATGAGCACAAGTTTGGGTAAATGGAGTAAATACATGAAATGTAATCGGAGCAGGTTGAACAGTAACTATAAATTTAAATACTTCATGATTAGATTGAGCTAAGAATTTTTTAATTAGATTAAAAGATTCATCAAGTAATGAAAGTGATCCGTTAAGTGTAACTATAAACAAAGATACTGAAGCTCCAATATCAATGAGTTTTAGTGGAACAACTCCAAATACAAAAACTACGCAATATAATGGATTAATATTGAGTGTGTGAGAGAACTTAACATGATGAACACTGACAAGTATTACATCAAGTAAAGGATGAACTATTTCTTGAGCTTCAATTAATTGAAGTTGAGATATAGTATTTAATTGGTTAACTCCAAATGAATCATCAAGTCAATTAAGAGCAATCTGAACTGATAGAGCATGAAATTCATTTGATATAACATTAAACGTTAATTTGCCTAATTCACCATCGGATACAGAAAAACCATCAACTCCAACTCTTTCTATTTCTGACTGAGATACTTCAAATTGAACTTGAGCTGCTTGATATACAAATTCCACTTCCGTATCAATAAGTATAACTTGAGATACTGATAATGTATGAGTTACAGGTTGGTATGTATCAGAAAGTAGTTCTACACCAAGTGTATCAGCATGATGACCAAATTTAAGCTGACAAAATTGATGGCATTCAACAAAACCAACATCTGTAAATATTAGTTTATGAGATGAAACTAAAACACTATATGTATGGACTAAAGATGAAGCATGAAATGTTAGTTTAGCATGAAGTGATACAATAATACTTGATACAACAGTTTACTCTGCAGATACTATTAATTTAGATCAAGTTATTACTTGAGCTTCATTAGAAGGAAAAACTATTACTATAACATCTTCAGAAAAAATAAAAATTATTTCATGAGCTACTATTTGATTAGCTGTAATTCCTACAACTTCAGATTATGAAGAAAATCCAATTGTAAATATTACTTGAATTGCTAGTACCCCTGGTAATTATTCTGGAACTATAAGAGTTCAAGATGAACGCTTAAATGAAAAAAATATTACTGTTAATTTTGTAGTTCTTCCTTTATGAGAACCACTT
Source organism: Patescibacteria group bacterium (assembly GCA_047637875.1). Classification (GTDB taxonomy): domain Bacteria; phylum Patescibacteriota; class Gracilibacteria; order BD1-5; family UBA6164; genus UBA7396. The sequence goes on along the minus strand of JBLJBH010000032.1, from coordinate 70,494 downwards.
GGTTAAAAAAATAAGAAACAAAAACAAAAAAATTGAAAAAAATAAAAAAATGTTTATTATCAAAAATGTATACAAATAGTAATCATAAAAAATATGTTTAAAAAAATTTCAATTTTGTTTTTGATATTATCTTTTGTTTGTTTTAATATTTTAAATATACAAGTTTTAAATATTGTTTTAGCTGCTTGAATAGATTTTTATTGACAAAAACTTAGTAGTGATATTAGTGCAACTTTTTCTAATCCTACAGATAATTTATCAGTAGAACCAGATCAATATTTTAGATTTGAGGCTTATTTGAGAAACAATGAAGCTAGTCCGATAACAAATATTTCATATTATACAAATTTCCCAACATCTATAGTTTATAGTTGATGATTAAGAGCATTTACTTATGATTGAATAGCTTTTAGTTCGTCTATTCCAATTACATCTTTTAATCCACCTACAACTATTCCTAACTATATAAATTGATTAAGTAGCCTAGCTGCTTGATCAGTTTATTCTATGAAAAGAGTTTTATTAAAATTTCCATTAGATCATAGTGTATATGCTAATAATTTATCTAGTTATTTTACTGCTGATAATTGATTAACTTCAATTACTAGACATAGTACAGTATATGTAAACGTAAAACCACATATAACTAATTATTTCTTTTCAAAATCATCTATTGTGTGAAATGGAGTTGATAGTACTGATTTGATAGTAAAAGTTAAAGATTTTAATTGATGTTCTAATATGAATAATTGAATAGTTAGAGTAAATTTAACTAATTTATGATTATCTTCTAGTGAAACTTTAATATATGATTCTTGTGATAATGATTGAAAAACAGCAATATTTAAAAAAACTTGAATAACTACTTTAGCCTCTGTATGAGATAAAACTTTTACTCCATCTATGTTTACAGCAGTTGATGAAGATGGAAATATTAGCAATGACCCTGCTAAAGCTAATGCTACTTTTGATATTATTGAAAAAACTGGTAATTATGTTTTAAATGTTGCGACTCCAAATGCCCCAGTTATAACTTTGGAAACACCTACTTTAACTAAAGTATCAAATATTTTACCATATAATTCATCAAATATATCTTTTTCTTCAACGCAAACTTGAACATATAAAATCGCTTTATGATCTTGTGATAATGCAGTATTAAATTCTTGAAATTATGATACTATTTGAGCTAATATTGATTATAATTTAGATTCGTCTTTATTATCAAATTGAGATAATAATATATTTGTTTGTGTAACAAATATAAATTGAGATGTATGATCTGCAAATACAACAATAACAAAAGATACTACTCCACCTATTATTAGTAATATGTGATTATTACCATGAGCTGTTGTTGAAAATGATTCCACAGCTAGTATTTTTTGTTCTGAAGATTGATATTATAAATTTGAAGTTTGATCTAACAATACTTCATATAATCCAACTACCAAAGATATAAAAAATGAGGCAACAATTATCAATTCTTGGTTAAATATTTGAAATAATGCTGTAACTGCTTATTGTAAAGATAGTGTATGAAATGAGTCTACAACTACTATAAATCTTATAAAAGAATCATTGCCTCCAGCAATGACATCTTCTTGATTAACATTAGTTGATAATGATTCTGATTGGGATTGAGTTGATTGAAGGGATTTAAAAGTAACTTGGGATACAAGTGTTTGATTGTCTTATCCATCATTTGAATCATACAGAATATATATATTACCTGAAAATACTTCATTTACCTGAACTTTTGTATGAACTGTATATGATAAAAATATTGGTACTTGGACAGGAACAAGTTCTTTAATTAAAGATAGTTTATGAAATCCTCTTGCGTGATGAAATTATATTGCTTATGTTACAATAATGTGAACATCATTAAATATATGAACTCCTGCAAGTGCTACTTGAACTTTGGTTTCTGATGTAGTTCCTCATCCATCAGTTTTATCGGCAAAATTTACTACAAAAACAAATTTATCTGTAAAATTTGATACTCCTTTAAAAGAATGAACTTCAAATCATTTTGCTACTTGATTTGTTTATCAAGTTTGATGAAATACTTTTACTTGATTGACTATTAATTCTATTTCAAATGATACAATAAATGTTTGAATTTCTGATTTATGAAATACATATTCAACTTGAATTTTATCTATCGCAACTTGAGCAGTTTGGGGTGTTCCTGTAGATGGATCTTATAATTATTCAAGCTGAAATATATTAATTTCAGATTATACACTTCCAGAAATAACTTTTTCAACTTGAACTTTATCTTCTCATAATTGATTTTATTCTTGAAGTTTAGATTTTAATTATACAACAAGTGAAGATTTACAATGATGAAATACAAGAATTGAGTTTCAAAGAGTTTGATGAAATATTGATACAATAAAATATTATTATATTACTGACTCTTTAAAATTAAGTTCAGGAAGTAAATCTATTAATATTGATTTAAATACATTACCTTTAGTTTCTTGATCTTATTATGATGTAAAACTAGTCGCAGTAGATAAAGCTTGAAATATTTCTAACTCTACACCAATTAATATAAAGTTTGATAATACTTGACCATGAATTCCAAATATCACTCCTATTTGACCAAATAAAGTCATTTGAGTTCTGGCTCCAAATTTTGTTTGGTTATCAGTAAGTGATGATAGTTGAAATTGATCTTGAGTTAAGTGATATAAATTAAGAGTATTTAATTGAAGCAGTGTTTATTGAACATGGAATAGTTGTACTTGAAGTTATACAGATTATGATCATACAGATTTAGTTACTTTAACTAAATCTCTTACACTTGTAAATCAAAATAACTATGCGTGGTGAATTTTTGCTTATGATAATATGTGAAATGTATGACAATTATCAAATTGTGATAATTTTTATATTGATACAAATATTCCTAGTTTTTCGCTATGATCTATTACAGATACAGTTTTAAATAGTATATCTTATACAAAATGATGAAATAATTTAGTTATAAAATCAACTATTACAAATACAAATTCATGAAATATATATTTAAACGCATCTAGTTTAAAAGATAGTAGTTATTCTAATATATCATGTTCGAATCCTGTTGTAGCTTGAGTAACTTGTAGTTATTCTTGAAATATTGCAACTTATACTTTCCCATCTTGAGCGCTAGTTAGTTTATCAAGCGGAGTAAAACAAGTTCAATTTACTGCTGCAAATATATCAGGAATAAATACTTGAACTTATTTAGTTTCAACAACATTAGATAACCAAGCTCCAACAATTTCAAATGTAAATTTATCTTGAAGTATATTTGGTTGAACAAATTTACCAGTATATTTTAATTTAGCTACAGATAACATTTGAATAAATTATTTAAAATTTGAATATAGCTCTGACTGATGAACCCTTTGGAATAATATTTGAACTTGAACTAATACTTCACCTTATAATTGGAATATAACATCTATACCTTCTTGAGCTAATTATAAATTAAGAGTTACAGCTTATGATATGGTATGAAATAGTCTTTCAGCAGAATCGTGAGTTTTTTCTATAGATAAGGTTGCTCCAACAGTTCCGTCTAATACTTTAACTTATCCAAGTAATGCTTGAATAAAATTAAAATGATGATCTAATGTAAATATTTTATGGAATTCATGAAGTATAACAGATACTTGATGATTAGTTGATAAACCAATAACATTATATTATTCTATTGATGGTTGAAATAATTATATTCAAATAGCTACAAATCTTGCAAATAACTGAACTTATAATTGGACAGTTCCAGCTTGATTAAACAATTCAAATCTTAAGATAAAACTAGAAGCTCTTGATAATGTCTGAAATAAATCTAGTGATGTAAGTGATAATAATTTTGAAGTTGATTCAACATTACCAATTATAAATATAAGTTATGCTTGACTTGGATGATCTACTCCACAAACAAATAATTATATAAATAACTCTTGATTTGATATATCAGCTGTAATTAATGATACTAACTTATCTTGATGAAATGTTTATTATTCTTTGTATAATCAAACTGCTTGAAATTATTTTAATTGAACAATATTTACTTGAAGTACTGAAAACTGGAATTTACTTTGAACTTCAACTTGAGCTATTTATAATTTATCTTCAATAGTTGCATCAGGATCAAGTATAATAAATTGAAATTATTATAAATTAAAATTAAAAGCTTCGGATGTAGTTTGAAATAGTTTAACAACATCTCAAATAACTTATATCTGAGATATTATAAGTCCAACAATAAATATAACTAATTCTTCTTGAAGTTATTTTTCTTGAAGCATAAATATTTCTTGAACTTCCTCTGACTCTTGAGCTTGAATATCAAGTGTTAAAATTTCTATTAAAAAGTGAGCTAGTTATTGGAATTGAACTACTTGGGTTGGAACTGAGCAAATTTTGGCTACCAATACTTCAAATAATTATGCTAATTGGAATTATAATTTTACTGCTCCAGGAAGTGAAAACGATTGACAAAATTATGAAGTAATAGTATATGCCTATGATAAATCTTACAAAGTAAATAATACTAGTTCTGGAACTATAAATATTATTCTTGATAAAACAGGCCCAGTTATAGAAAGTGATGTATTTACTTATACTTCAACTTGATTTTATGGTGGATGAGATAATTTTAACTTAACTTGGAATCCAGCAAAAATTACCAGTTCTTGAGCTTGATTTTCTCATCTAAAACTAGAATATAATCATGCTTGAAATATCGTATTGATTTGAAATAATTTACCAAATAATTGAAGTTATAGTTTTACTTTACCTGAAATAAATGGAAATATTCGTCCTTTAATTACAGCTTATGATACTATTGGAAATGCTTCAAATATTGCTTCTTGATCTCTTATTCAAGTGGATTCTACTCCACCAATTATTACTAGTATAGAGACAAAATGAGATATTTCTGGAAATATTTCTTGAGTGATAGTGAGATTAAGTGAAGAAATAAAAAATCCTTCAATTTTACATATTGAGGCTATATTTTCTAGCTCAACTTGAAGTTTTTCTAATAGTTACACTCATACTACTCAAGATAATAAAACAGTTTTAGAATTAAAATTTAGCACTCCTATATCTGGAACTCATCTCACTCCAACTATTTCTTGGAATGGAAATATTATAGAGGATTTAGCAGGGAAGAAACTTGCTTCTTGAAATATGCTATCAATTGATAAAGCTCAACCAGTAGTTTTAAGTGCAGAAATCTTTGATATAAATAATAACGGAAAACTTGATAAAATAGAAGTAGTATTTAGTGAAAATTTATCTTCTACAACAGATGCTCTCGCTTGGAATTTAAATAATGCTTTTGAGGGATTATCTATAAATAGTGTTTCAGTTTCTAATAATAAAGTAAATATTATTTTAAATGAATGAACTCAATTTAAAACAGATACTTGAAATATGAGTTTGAATTTTACATCAAATTCTAACTATAAAGATAGTTTAGATAATATAGCTCATTCTAAATCAAATATAGCTCTCATAGATAAAGTAAAACCAGTTTTAGTTTCAAAAAAAATTTTAGATACAAACAATAATTTCCAAGCGGATAAAATAGAACTAACTTTTAGTGAAAGTTTAAGTTGAACTTTAACTTGATTTAGTGTAAATAGTTGAAGTTTATCAAATTCTAGTTTAGTTTGAAGTCTTATAAGTTTTGATATATCTTGAATTTCTTGAACTAATCCAAATATAAATATTAGTTATTCTGGAAGTTTAGAAGATAGTGTTTGAAATATTTTAGATGATTTTTCAAATATAAATTTAGATGAAAAAATTTCTCCAGAACTTCAAACTGCTACAACTCTTGATCAAAATGGAAATGGAAAAATTGATGGAATTTTACTAAATTTTAGTGAAGATTTATCTTGAAGTTTAGCTGATTTAGTAGTAAATGTAAATGGATATGTGACGAGTTGATATGCTATGGACGGAAGTCAAAATATTATCGTTTCTGTTGATGAAAAACAAGTATATGATACTGATACCACACCAAGTGTGAGTATCGTTTCAAATTCAGCATTAAAGGATGTAAATAATAATGTAGTTTTATCTCAAAATATAAATTCTCAAGATGGGGTTTGACCAGTTATTATTGGGGCAAGGTATGAGCCAAGCAAGAGTAAAATTTATATGAATTTTTCTGAAACTATCAATAATGATGATTTTACTGTTTCAAATTTTGTATTACAAAATGCTTGAAGTTATAATACTGAATCAGTAAATATTTGAGAAAAATCTCTTACTTTATCTGGTGAAACTATAAACTATTCAACTTCTACAGTTTCTTTTGCTACAAATAGTGTTAGAGATACTTTATGAAATAAACAAACTAATAATCATTATGTTTCAATTACAGCACCAATTATTATAAATGAAATAATGGTTTCAGATATTGAGGATAATAATTATATAGAACTTCATAATTTATCTAATGATGTAATAAGTTTAAGCTGATGGACTATTGCCTGAATTACTATTCCTAATATAAATATTTGAGCTAACTGATATTATTTAATTTCAAAATCTGATATTATAACTTCAATTATAAATGTAACTCCTGATTTAGTTGAAAATATTGATTTAAGTGGAAGTGAAATTATTTTAAATAATGGAACGATTGATATAGATAAAGCAAGTTTGATTACTGGACTTTGAGATATTTCAATACCAGCATCAATAGAAAGAAAATCACCAGTTTCAAATTGATTATTAAATAGTAGTTGGTATACAGCTTTAACTTCAACTTGATTTGATAATTCTGTTCCACTTTGAACTCCATGAGTAGCTAATGTATTTGATACAACTTCTCCAACTTTAAGTTCAAATTTAACAAATAATTTATTATTACCAATTTGATATTATAATTTATTTTATACTTATAGTGATTATATTTTAATAAATACTTGAAGTATAAGTTTTGATTTAAAAAAATGGAATGGAAGTAGTTTTGTAAATACTTCTTGATATGCTACTGGAACTATTGATTATAATAATGCAAATTTTTCTCTTTCTTGACTTGAGTATGGAAGATATAAAACTATTTTTTCTATATCTGATAGTGCTTGAAATATATCAATTGATACAAAAGAATTTTATGTAGATAATTTTAGTTTTACTATTTCAACTGGAAGTATTAATCTCTGAATTTTAGAACCAAATAATCTAAAACTTGCTAATACTCTCGTAAATGTAGAAGTAAAAACTATTTGAGCTTGATTTGAAATATCGCATCATTATGATAAAAATAACTTATGAGATTGGGATGGAAATAAATGATTTGGGGCTTGCTTATGAAATAATTGTACGACATTAGAAAAATATAAAAATAATGTTTTTGTCAATCAAGCGGGCGAATTGCAATCAAGTTGAGAGTTAAAAACTTATAACTATACAGTGAAATATGGAAGTCTCGTTGATGGAGTAAAACCTGCTTGATTATATCAAGTAGAAAATAAATATAGGATAGGAGTAAATTATTAAAATAAAAACATCAATCGATGTTTTTATTTTTTGATTTTTTAGCATTTTTCATATACTATCACAAATTATAAAATTAAATAAAATTATGGAACTAAAAAATATTAGAAATTTTTGTATTATCGCACATATTGACCATGGAAAATCTACTTTGGCTGATAGACTTTTAGAAATTACCGGAACTATTGATAAAAGAGATCTGAGAGCTCAAACTCTCGATACTATGGAACTCGAACAAGAAAGAGGTATTACTATTAAATTGACACCAGTAAGAATGAATTGGAAATGACACCAACTAAATGTGATTGATACTCCAGGGCATGTGGATTTTCAGTACGAAGTTTCAAGAAGTTTAGCATCGGTTGAATGATGTCTTTTAATTGTGGATGCAACTCAATGAATCGAAGCTCAAACTCTTTCCAATGTGTATATGGCACTCGAAAATAATTTAGATATTATTACAGTTATCAATAAAATAGACTTGCCTGCAGCAGATGTTGAAAAAGTAACCAATGAAATAGTAAGTTTACTTTGATGTGATCCAAGTGAAATCATTCCGGTTTCAGCAAAAACAGGGCTCAATGTAGAAAGTGTATTAGATGCTATTATAGAAAGGGTAAGAATTCCTCAAGTAATAGAAATAGATGATAATTTAAAAATTCAAGATAAAGAATTAAAAGCACTTGTATTTGATAGTCAATATGATAGTTATAGATGAGTGGTAAGTTATGTAAAAGTATTTGCGGGAGAAATAAAAAAATGAGACACACTTCATTTTCTTAATACTCATAAAAAAATAGAAGCACTCGATGTTTGATATTTTTCACCAAAATATATTTCAGATAATAAAATAGAAAATGGTTCTATTGGATATATAGTAACTGGACTTAAATCTATTCGTGATGCACAAGTAGGGGATACCGTTTGGAAACCTGCCAATGTTTCTTGACCAAAAGCAAAACCAGAAGAAGCAAAACCAATTGAATGATTTAAAAAAGTAACTCCATTTATTTATGCTTGAGTATTTCCAATGGATACTTCAGAATATCCTCAATTTAAAGATGCTTTTGAAAAATTAATGCTTAATGATTCAGCTCTCCAAATAGAACCAGAAGTTTCTGGAGCTTTAGGACACGGATATAGATGTTGATTTTTGGGACTTTTACATCTAGATATTGTAAAAGAAAGACTCTTTAGAGAGTTTGATATGGATGTTATTGTTACAGCTCCACAAGTTACTTATAAAATAAAAAGACCTGGAGATAAAAGAAGTGAATATTCAAGATTTCAACCAAAATTAGTTGAAATATGAGAAAAAATATATACTCAAATCAGTATTTCAAATCCAGAGGATTTACCAGCAAGAGAACTTTATGAAAGCATAGAAGAACCAATTGCAAAATGTGAAATAATTACACCGAGTGAATATATTTGACCACTGATGCAACTTGCTCAAGAAAGAAGATGAATACTAAAAAATCAAACTTATATAGAATGAACGAGAGTAATGCTTACTTATGAGCTTCCTATGAATGAGCTGATAGGAGATTTTTATGATGAATTAAAAAGTCTATCGAGTGGGTATGCTTCAATGAATTATGAATTTTTAAAATATAAAGAAGATGATCTTGTAAAACTTGATATTATGATTGCATGAGAAAAAGTTGAAGCACTTGCTATTATATGTCATAGATCACAAGCTGCATATCTTGGGGGAAAAATAGTTTTAAAACTAAAAGAAGTAGTTCCAAGAGCACTATTTGCAATTGCATTGCAAGCTGCAGTTTGATGAAGAGTTGTTGCAAGAGAAGACTTATCAGCGATGAGAAAAGATGTAACAGCAAAATTATATGGTTGAGATATTTCAAGAAAAAGAAAACTTTTAGAAAAACAAAAAGAAGGAAAGAAAAAAATGAAACAATTCTGAAAAGTATCACTTCCTAGTGAAGCATTTGTGAATTTATTAAAGAAATAAAAAAACGTCAATTGACGTTTTTTTATTTAATAAAATAAAGTTTTCTCAAGCATATCAGTAGGAGCTTTTTTAAATAAATCTATTAATTTATTTTTTTCTGTTTCATTATGATTTCAAGGAAAATAATCTTTATCTATTTTTATTCATATAAGTGATAAAAATGTTTTTGGAAAAATTCCACCCCATTGATAATAATTATCTATATCTCATTTTTTTCAATGAATAATAATTTCATAACCAGTATCATGAGGCATATAATCTCAAAAAGAAATATAATTTCAATTTGCTAACTTTTTATAAATATATTCATTAGGAGTATTGTATGATAAATTATTTACGTAAGGATCATTTTTATCTAGCTTATTTACTTTTATTCTTGGTAAAGCGTAGCTATCTATAGTTTTAATAGTTTCTAACTTTTTTACTCCATCTTTTTCAACTATTTTTTTTGTTACAATATATCTCTCATAAAGTTCAATTCAATAAAGAAAATCTCATCATTGATTAAAAGAACCTGGATTTATTTGATCTTGAAAATCATTTTCTATATCATAAAAAATATCTGTAATAATATTGTAATCATTATTTCCTAAATCATCAATTTTTATTATATCAACTTTTTTTATGTTTTTATACCAAGAACTAAAGGTATTAAAGTCTTTATTTCAATTAGACCATGAAGTTATGTCATAAACTTCTTTTATTTTTCATTTTCATAATAAATCATAATAGTTTTTAATAAAGTCTACTCATGATAAATTACTATTTATATTATTTGCTCCTAAAATATTAATAGGATCTCATTCTATTAATTCAGTTGTATATTTATCATATTTGCTTAAGCTTTGATATTTTGGTATAATAGTTTCTATATCTTTAAAGTAAAAATCACTACCATATGTTTCATCAATTTTTGTTACTTCTTTTGATTCTAAATTAATTTTTACTGTATTTGTTATTATAATTTGTCATTCTCTTGAAGTTCAAAAACTCAAAAATATTGTATTATATTTTTCATTCAAATATGCTTTTCATCAAAATCAGTTATTAAAAAATGATTTATCTAAATCAATATAACCATTAAAAACTTTAAAGGTTCATAAATCTCAAAAAGTTATAGATAAATTACAATTTTCTTTATATTCATCACATTGTAAATCAGCTTTTGATTTATCAGTTAAATCAACTATTTTAAAATCTTTTTTTTCTTCTTGAATGCTTCAAGTTTTATTTATATTTTCCTCTGAGAAACTATCCTTTTTACTTTCAATTTCCATTCATAGTTCATTTTTTCAACAAGATGTTAGAATTGATATAATAAAAATAATTAATAATATTTTTTTCATATTTTTTAATAATTATAAAATAAAGGTAAGTTATTTATTGAGTCATTACTTTTAATTTTATCATAATTTAATTTAAAAGTAATTTCAACTTTTATAGTTTTATTATTTTCTGTTATTTTATATGTTTTGAAAATAATTGGATCGCTTTCTAGTATTAAATTTTCTAATTTTTCTATTCATTCATTTAAAACTCAATCAGGAGTGTTTAATATATCATTATAATTAAATTCTAACCTTAAAATCAAATCATTATTTTTATAATCTAGTCATAGTAATTTATTATTTATTCAGATAAAATTATATGATAATAATTCATCTAAATTAGAAATAATATTTCTTAATCAGAATATATTTAAAATCTCTTTATAGAAATTTCAAGAGAATTTATTTCAAATATCAATATTTGAGTAAAAAGTATTTTTATTTGTAAAGTTATTTAAGTTTTTAAATAAATCTGTTTTATAAATATCAACATTTTTTTCTGTTTCAGATTTTATTTCCAATAAATTATTATTTCATATGTCTTTTGTAATTATTTCAGAATAATCGTCATTATTATTAGTAGAATAATGAAAATTCTCAGGTAAAGGAGAAGGTAACTTATTATTTAGTTTTAACACACTATATCAAGCATATTTATATCAAGTCTCATAGTTATCATTATATTGTCTATAAGTATATAACATTTGAGATAAAATATGTTCTTTATTTTCTGGAATTATTTTTATTTTATTATTATTAAAAAATTCTATAAAATCTGGATCTTTTCTTAAAAAGATTTTTTCATCTGTTTTTATAATTTGATTGTTATAAAAATAATTTTTATATAAAGTATTTCAAATTAAAATGAAAATTAATATTCAAATAATACTTAATGTTATATAGATATATTTTTTATTAATATTATTAGATTTTTTTATAGTCTCAAATCATTTATTTTTTAATCATTCAAAATCAGTTTCTTTTATCTTTTCATTTATTTTACTTGATATTTCTCAAGATTTCTCAATAACTATTGGTTTATATTTTTTAAATAATTCTTTTGTGATTAGGACTATTTTATTTAGAAAATTTTTAGTATTTTCTTTAAATTTTTCAATTTTTTCATCAAATTCTTGTTGTCTTTTAATCGCCTCTATTTCTTGTTTTTGCTTTAATAATTCTAATTCTATTTTTTGTTCTTTTAAATATATTTCATCTTCTTGACTTAATTCAATTTTTTCATTGTATGTATTATTTAATTTTGTATTATTTGTTTCTATATTTTCTTTATTTTCTAATCAACTTTTAAATTTATTTATTTCTTGATTTACTTTATGCGAAATAAATTCATCTTCTGTTAATACTCTTACTCATATAGGTAAGAAAATAAATTTTGCTAATCTAATACTAACAATTCAATATGGAATTCATATAATAGTTATAAAGGATAATAATCAACTAATAAAATACCATATAGTTAATATTAATCATATAGGGAACCATATTATATTAAAAACAGTTCAAAATCATTTCTCGTATTTTCATTTATCAGTATCTCTAACAATTTTTTTTCAGAAAGGCATTATTATAAGTTTTGATAGTTCTCTGAAAGATTTTCAAACTGGTAAAAAAATAATAGTTAAAGAAAATAAAATTGAAAATAACATAAATATTAACCATTGCCACCATCAAAATAATATTGCCCGTATAATGTTTGCTAAAAAAATCATAAAATTATTTGTTAAAAATTAAATTTTTAAAGAGTTAATATCTATATATCAGAATCATACTCTTTTTCAATTACTTCTATATTCATCATATGTTTTAAATCTTTGGTCGTATACATATATCTCAACATATTCTTGAAAATCTCATTTATTTTCAGCATATCATACGATAAGTCAATTATCAACAATATGTTTATTAGTATTAATATATGAAATCATCGTATTTTTTATATTACTAAGTCAAATAGTTGTTTCGAAAATATCAGCTTGTCAATCGCAAAAATTATTTCAATTAATTTCATATGTATATTTTGAGTTTGCTATAAAAATAGCATTAGTTAAAATTGCCATAACTTAAGAAAATAAATAAATAAAAAATTAGTGAAAAATCCCTAATTACTCAATCAAATTTAAATTTATGAGTTTAAGTTATATTATATAAAAAGTATCTAAAGTCAAATTTCAGCAAAAACAAGCAAAAAATCTATAATTTATTAAAAATAATTTAATATTTTTATTAATAAAAATTCCTTAAAACAAACTAAAAGGACACAATCAAATGATTATGTCCTTGATGGCAGTCCCACAAGGAGTCGAACCTTGCCCACAGGATTTGGAATCCTGGATTCTAACCGATAAACTATGGGACTAAATAATATGGTTTCCCATATTATTTAATTTTTTAATTCTAATATTTTCTCAATCTCAGGAATTACATTTTCTTCTATATTTTCCATATAATCTTGTAGTTCTTTTTGCGAAACCTCCTCAACTCATTGAAAAGTTTCATAAGCAAAAGGCATATTAATATCCATATTAATAATTATATTTTTAATCTGTAAAATCCACTTAAGCTATCAGCTCAAATAAAATCTTTTACTTTTTGATCTGGATTAATAACAAAAGCTTGTTCAAGTAATGAAACTTCTGAAGCAAATTTAGCCATTTTTCCTTCAATAATATTTAATAAAACATTTTCTGGTTTTCCAGCCATTTTTGGATCATTTTTCATAATTTCTAATTGAATAGCTTTTTCTTTTTCAATTACTTCAGGTGAAATATCAGATGCAGCTAAAAATTCAGGATTTGCAGCAGTAATATGCATAGCAACTTGTTTTAATTTTTCTTCTGATGTTTCTACTTTTGCTACTACTACAGCAGCTAATTTATTATTTGAATGAACATAAGCTCCAACTGAAGCACCTTCAATAACTTGAAAATCTCTTACTTGAAGATTTTCTCCCATTTCTAAAGAATAGTTATTATCAATCATAGCTTTTGCATCTTCTGCAGTTTTACCAGATTTTAATACTTCAACAACATCTGAAAGCATTGTTTTATATCTATCAGAGTTAGCTAAGAAGTCTGTTTCACAAGAAACAGAAACAACATAAGCTTTATTTCATTCAATTACTACTTTAATAGCTCATTCTAAAGCTTCTCTATCAGCTTTAGAAGCAGCTTTAGCTAAACCTTTTTTTCTTAGTTCTTCAATTGCTACTTCAATGTCTCAATTTGCAGCAGTTAAAGCTTTTTTACATTCCATCATACCGATACCTGTTCTTTCTCTTAATTCTTTTACTAGTGATGCAGTAATTTCCATAATTTTAAAAATTAAAATATAAAATATTATAATGTATTTTCATTAGAGTCTTTATCATTTTTAGATTTTTTTTCATTTACTTTATTTTCAAATTGTGCCATAATTTTTTCTATAAATTCAATTTCAACATAAATTCAATTATAAGCTTTAGCAGCAAAAAAAATTACAGATGAAAAATATAATAAAGTTAATATAAAAGATAATTTAAAACTTAAAATTGAAAAAGCGAAAAATAAAATAACGTAAAGTAAGAACAATGTAATTCATTGTCTATTATATCTCATATTTTCTTTTTTAGTTCATTGTTTTTCAACAAAAAGTAACCAAATATTTAAAAAAGGGATATATGCTAAAACATTATTAAATTTATCTTTATTAGTAAAATCTTCATTTTTATTGTTATCTAGTTCTTCTAGATCAAATTCATCTCTCATATATTTAAAATGAAAATATAAAAGAATATTTAACCTCTAGCCTTTAGAGGTTAAATATTAATTATTCAGCAGCTTTAGTTTCTTCAACTTTTTCTTCAGTTTTAGCTTTTGGTTTTTTAGCTACTGGAGCTTTTTTTTCTCCAGAAACTTTTTTTTCTTCAACTTTTTTAACTTGAGCTTTTACTGGAGTAGTAACTTTTGAAAAAGCAGATTTTAATTCTGAAGCTAAATAATCAAAAGATTTTGTAGAGTTTGTATTAGCAGGGATTAAGTTTGAAACTAAATCAATATCTCCATTTGTATTGAAAACAGCAAATGATTTAATATTTAAAATTTCAGCTTCTCTTAAAGCTTGTCTTTCATAAATACCATCAGAAGCTAAAATTACATCAGGTAATTTTTTCATATCTTTTAACCCGGCATAAGCTTTGTTTAATTTTTCAAGTTCAAGTAATCTAGTAGCTTTTTCTTTTTTAGTTAAAACATCAAAAGCACCACTTTCAGAATCAACTAATAATTGTAAATATGAACCAATTCTTTTTCTAATTGTTTTAAAATTTGTTAAAAGTCCTGGAACCCATTTTTCACAAACGTAATATGAACCAGTTTCTTCAGCAAGTTTTTTAAAAGCATCTCTTGATTGAATTTTTGTAGCAACTATTAATACTTTTTTTCCAGAAGCTGTTAAATCAGATAATTCTTTTTTTACATCTTCTATTTTTTTAGCTGTTTCAAGTAAATTAATTACATGAATTCCATTTACTGAACCATAAATATAAGGTCTCATTTTTGCATTCCAAAAATTTGTTTTATTTCAAATATGTAGTAAATTATCAAACATATTATTTAATTGAGCTTTTTCCATTTTTTGTTTAATTATAATATAAATCAGATTAAATTAATAACCTTAAAACAATATTTTTGTTCTTTTTTCCTATAAGCTCTCCCTTTTTTCAAAGGGAGGTTTGGAGGGATTATTTTAGATTCCCAAAAATATCAAAATAAATTTAATTATTCGGCAGCTTTAGTTTCTTCAACTTTTTCTTCAGTTTTTTTAGTTTCTTTTTTAGCTTTTGGTTCTTTAACCTCTTCAATTTTAGCTTCTTCAGCTTTTTCTTCCTTTAATGGAGCTTCAACTAGAGCTTTTAAAGATAAACCAATTCTTTTTTCTTTTGGTTCAAAATTTATAATTTTAGCTTCTACTTCTTCACCTACTTTAACAAAATCTCTAATATCTTTTACAACACCATGAGAAATTTCAGATAAGTGGATTAAACCTTGAATACCACCATCAAGTTCCATAAATGCTCAAAATTGAGAAATTCTTGAAATTGCAGCCTTAACTGTATCACCAACTTTATATTTTCTTGATAATACATCCCAAGGATTTTCTTGTAATCTTTTAACAGAAAGTGAAATTTTATCATTATCAAGTCCGATAACTTTAACTTTGATTTTTTGTCCAACTTTTGCAAATTTTGAAGGATTATTAACATGTCCCCAATCAATTTCAGAAACGTGAACTAATCATTCTAATCCATCAAAAGTAATAAATAATCAGTAAGTTAAGATTCATGATACTGTACCTTCAACGATATCACCAACTTTTAATGATCCTAAAGCTTTATCTCTATTTTCAGAAATTGCAGCTTTTTCAGAGAAAATAATTTTTTTACCAGCTTCGTCAACATTTATAACTTTAACTTTGAAATCTTTTCCAACTAAACCTTCTAAATGTTCTAAAATTTTTGCAGGATCAGCTCCTTCAACTCTTGGATAATTTAGTGGAGTTAATTGTGATACAGGTATAAATCATTTTAAACCATCAATATCAACAAGTAATCAACCTTTATTAGCTTCAGTAGGTCTAACAGTAATAATTTCTTCAGAATTTCTGAATTTAGAAAGATTTGTAAGAGATTTAATTTGATTTGCTCTTTTTAAAGATAAAATCAAAAGTCCTCTTTCAACAGAGTCTCCTAAAACCATAACATCAACAGAATCACCAGATTTTAAAGAATTTAAATCTACAGTGTTTCAAATTTCTTTAGAAATAACTAAACCAGAAAATTGATTATTAACATTTACTAAAATGTTTTTTTTCTCAATTTTAACAACAGTACCATTAACAACTTCTCCTTCACGAGGATATTTTATCTCAGGAGATGCAGTAAATAACTCTTCAAATAGAGCTAAATCTTTATTTGCCATAATGCAAAATAAATTAAAAAATAAAATAGTGAAATCCTTAAGTCAGAATTCCGTAACTTAAAAGTTAAGTAGTAAAAATATGATTAAAACAAATTTTCACTATATAGCTTTTAAATTTATTTATAAATGGGGTGCTCGAAGGGGTTCGAACCCTCGACCTCCAGAGTCACAATCTGGCATTCTAACCAACTGAACTACGAGCACCATAAATATAAAAAACTGCTCTTAAAAAATAAAAGCAGTAAGAGTATATGAAAAAAGCAAAATAAGTCAAAAAATAATTTGATATTTTAATTAGTTTTTTAAGCAAAGTTTTGCCCCGCTAAAGATTTCTCTATAGCGGGGCAGGTAGTTCTCTCACGTGGTAGGGAGTCTTCTTTCCTTACCTAACCAAAACCGGTGCCTTGCCCACGATGGAGCAAACGGGTTCGGTGACGGCAGAAAAATACTTTCCCACCCACGTGAACTTTTCTCTCGTAATCAGTAATTGCGGGAAAATCCTGCACAACGACTACGGATGAAATAACTCTCCTTGACAATTCCAGGAGAGTTCGAGCTATGTAATGGCATAAACCGAAGCCAAACATGGTCATCTCCCTGGTTTGTTGTTGGAAGATGTTACTTATATTTATATTTTTATAAATGTCAAATTTTTATGAATTTTTTCTATTATTTATATCTTTTAGTAAAATTTCAGTTGCTAAATTTCTACAAGATTCTATTTCTCAAGTTACAATTACATTATGAATCATACCAATATCAGGTTTTCATTTTTTTAATTCTTTATGTAAATTACAATCTAAACAACTTTTTTGACTTGAACAAGTATTCATATAATTAAAGTTAAAAAATAAAATATATTTTTGTTGAACAAATTGTATTATATTTTTTTTAAAAATGCAAAAAAACTTATAAAAATTTACTTTTTAAAAAACTTTTATATACTTGGCTCAATTTATTTTTTATTAATCTATATGCTAGAAACACCAAATTATGTTGCCATTATTTCTGAAAATCTTGGTTTTAAAAATTATCAAGTAGAAGTGGTTTTAGAACTCGTGGCTGAATGAGCAACGGTTCCTTTTATTGCGCGTTATAGAAAAGAAAGAACTGGGAATCTCGATGAAGCGCAAATCAGAGATATTATTGATTTACAAAAGAAAGAAGAAAATCTCTTTAATGCTAAAAATACGGCAATAAATGGTATTACAGAAGTTGGGATGATGACTGAAGAATTGATGGCGAATATAATAAATGCAAAAACTTTAAAAGAAGTAGAAGAAATCTACAAACCATATAAATCAAAGAAAAAAACAAAAGCGATGATTGCCATCGAAAAAGGTTTTCAAGTGGTGGCTGATTTTTTAAAAACTAATCCATCCCTTTCTACTCCGTTTCAAGGACTTCCTTTGGGGAAGGAAGAAAATAAAGGAAGATTAATAGAATTTTTCTCCCTTTTTAGAAAGGCGAAGTACCCGCAGGGGGAGGGATTAATTAAACAATTTCCTTTAGAAGAAATAATAGAGGGAAGTTTGGAAATAATTTGAGCAGAAATTTCAGCAAATGGAGAATTAAGACACCTTTTAATAGAAGAATTACAAAAATACGGAATGATTTCTTCAAATAAAAAATCAGATAAAATGCTTGAAAAACTGAATGAAAAAGATAAAGAGCAAATTAAAAAATTTGAAATATATTTTGATTTTTCAACAAAGTTAGCTTATATAAAGCCATATCAAACTTTAGCATTAAATAGATGAGAAAATCTTTGAATTTTGACAGTAAAAATAGAAAAAGATGAGATTATTTTTGATAAATTAAAAAATAAATACGCAAGACTTTTAGAATTGAGAGGTCAGTTTATAGAAGAACTTGAGATAGCATTTAAAATCTGATACGATGCACTTTTTTCTTCAGTAGAAAATGAAATCAGATCAGAATTAAGTGAAATTTGAGAAGATGATTCTATAAAAACTTTTCAAACAAATTTGTCTGCATTACTCATGACTAAACCAGAATATGGAAAAACTATTTTAGCTATTGATCCTGGATATAGAGCTTGATGTAAAATGGCAATTTTAGATACTTTATGAAATCCTATAAAACTAGATAAAATATTTTTACATGAATTATTAAATGCGAGAACAAAATTACAAGATATATTTTCAAAAAATAAAATTGATATAGTGGTTATTTGAAACTGAACAGCAAGTGATGAAACGACTGCTTTGGTAGGAGAGTTATTTTCTGGAGATATTTTTATCGTAAACGAATCATGAGCTTCTGTGTATAGTGCTTCAGAAGTTGCCGGGGAAGAATTTCCAGATTTGGATAGTTTAGACAGAGGAACTATTTCTATTTGAAGAAGATATATAGATCCATTATCAGAACTGGTAAAAGTTCCAGTTGGAAGTATCGGAGTTGGTATGTATCAACACGATATGCCAGAAAAAAAACTAGAAGAAAAACTTGGGTATGTAGTTGAGGATAGTGTAAACCAAGTAGGTATAAATGTAAATACAGCTTCAATTTATCTTTTAAGTCATATTTCTTGAATAGATAAAAGACAAGCAAAAAAGATTTATAATAATAGACCTTATAAATCAAGAAAGGAACTTCAAAAAGTATTATGAGAAAAGGCTTATGAGCAAGCTATTTGATTTTTGAGAGTTCCAGAAAGTAGCGAAACACTTGATAATACAGATATTCATCCAGAACAATATGATCTGGCAAAATATTTAATTGAAAATAATATTAAAAAAGTTGATACAAAATCAAAAGAACTCTATCCCGATGTAAACCAAGATACAATAGATTTTATTTTGGAAGCATATAAAAATATTTGAAAAGAAAAAAGAACTGTTTCTACTCATACAAAAGCAAAAAAATCGGTGACTTTTGAATCTTTAAAAGTATGAGATGTGCTTGATGGGGTAGTAAGAAATGTGGTTGCTTTTTGAGCTTTTGTTGATGTTTGACAAAAAAATGATGGACTGGTGCATATTTCACAATTGGCTGATAGTTTTGTAAAAAATCCTATGGATATAGTTCAAGTATGAGATAAAGTAAAGGTAAGGATTACTGATATTGATACAGAAAAAAATAAATTACAACTCAGTATGAGATGAGTTTAAAAAATGAAACGAAAGTTTCATTTTTTTTTGCTATTAGGTCATTTTTTGCAATAAAAATGAAAGTGTGATACAATTAATAAAATAAAAATAAATAATTTTTTATGGAACAAATACAAATATGAAACTCCAATACAAATAAAGTAGAAATAAAAAAAGATGATTCAGAAAAATTGAGATTAAAACAAGAAGAAAAAGAAAAAATAAAAGCTGAAACTAAAGAAGCCTTGAGTAATGAAAAACTTATTCAAGATACAAAACTTGCTTTATATGACAAACTTTGAATAAATTTTGAACTAGCAGAAAATACAGATATTAAAAAATTTGTAAAATGATTTGTGGATGGACTTATTATAAATAATATAGAAGCAGTCAAACAAATTATAGAAATGTGAATAGAAAAATTTGTAGAAAGTCTAAAAGAATTACTGAGTATTTCAGGAATATTAGAATTTTTAAAAAGTCTAAAAGATGAAATAAGTAATTTAACAGATATATTACAAAAACCTTATGAGTGATGAGTTATAATTTGATGATATGGCTTGTGAATTTTTGGGAAATGATTAAAATGATTGAACTTATTTAGAAAAGTTGATAAAGTTGAAGTAAATGTTCCACGTACTCCAGAATTATGAGCTTTAAACGATGCAGTTCCATGAAAAGTACCATACTTAAAAATGTTTGAAGTCTCAAAATATGAAATAGATATGATATGAGATAAATCAAGAAATTTACAAGCAATACTAAAAGATTTTGACCCAAAAGATAGATTTATAGTTGAAAGTTTAAACAAAAAAGCAAATTTATGGATAGAAGCAAGACTTTGAAATATAAATAATATGCTTGATTATACGATAGCACATCCCGGGAATTTAAAGGAGTTTAATGAGATGGTTGTTGAAGGGGGTTATAAAAAACTATTTAGTCAATTCTATGAATTAGAAAAAAAATGACATTTAAATTTAACAGAATGAAATAATAAATTGAATAAAATGGTATTAAATAAAGTTAAACAACTTGAATCTAAAAATAAAAATTAACAATTTGAATTATGACATATGATTTATCAGAAATTGAAGCATTCATAGCTTCTAAAGAAGAATGACAACAAAAATTCTTAAATCAATTAAAATTAGTTTATACTAATTTAAGAGACAATCATCCATTAAAAGAATCTATGAGAAAATATATAGATTACTTTGAAAATTGAGAAGAAAAAAGTTGAATAAAAACAAATGAAGCAATTAGACTTTATCATATTTTAGAAGATGCTTGACTTATAAAAGACAAATCTTGAGAAGAATTATGGAAACAAATTCAAGAGAGAGAAACTTGAGAAAAAATTACAGCTGAAATTGTAAATTTTTCTGGTAAAGTTTGAGATATAGTTGATGGGAAATAAAAAAACTGAGTGATTATCACTCATTTTTAGTTTCAATAGCAAAAATAATACGGCTTGTGAATTTTTGGAAAATGATTAAAATGATTGAACTTATTTAGAAAAGTTGATAAAGTTGAAGTAAATGTTCCACGTACTCCAGAATTATGAGCTTTAAACGATGCAGTTCCATGAAAAGTACCATACTTAAAAATGTTTGAAGTCTCAAAATATGAAATAGATATGATATGAGATAAATCAAGAAATTTACAAGCAATACTAAAAGATTTTGACCCAAAAGATAGATTTATAGTTGAAAGTTTAAACAAAAAAGCAAATTTATGGATAGAAGCAAGACTTTGAAATATAAATAATATGCTTGATTATACGATAGCACATCCCGGGAATTTAAAGGAATTTAATGAAATGGTAATCAACGGTGTATCTTCAATCTGAAAGCAAGTAAATTTTAATGCTTGAAAATGATTTTTAATAACGGAAGGTAATGTTATACAAATAAAAGATATTAAAGAAAAAATTTTATTATTAAAGAAAAAATAGTATGTCATATGATGAAGTTTTAAAACAATTAGATATTATTATTGATTCCAATAAAGATAGGATGGAAAAATTCTTAAATCAACTTAAATTTGTTTATACTAATTTAAGAGATAATCATCCATTAAAAGACTCTATGAGAAAATATATAGATTACTTTGAAAATGGTGAAGAAAAAAGTTGAATAAAAATGAATGAAGCAACGAGACTTTATCATGTTTTAGAAGATGCATGACTTATAAAAGATAGGTCTTGAGAAGAATTATGGAAACAAATTCAAGAGAGAGAAACTTGAGTGAAAATTACAGCTGAAATTGTAAATTTTTCTGGTAAAGTTTGAGATATAGTTGATAAAAATTAAATTATGAATAGTCAAAAATAAGAAACTTGAAAAGTTTCTTATTTTTATCATAACACTGCTTTTACTTTTCTTAAAAAAGAGCTTCTTACTCATTTTATAAGTAAATTTCTTAACTTTATTTTTTCGCTTTCTAAAAAATCTTCTATCGCTTTTTTTACTTTTTGATTGAGGAGTTTATTTTTTTCAAAATTTAAACTATAAGGAGCAGCAATTTCATTTCCATATTCATCTTTTTTTCAGATAATGTTATTTAAATCTGAGATTATTGACTGTCTGAGATTGAGAGGAATTTTTTCATTTTCAGCTAAAATTTCAACAATTACATCTTGCATATCTTCAAACGAAGTATATCTATCAGTATAATTTTCGCCATTGAGCATTATATCTATATATCAAACACTTTTTAAAAAAGCATTTTCATCAAATTCACCATTATTTACAAAATTTATATAATATTTTTCAAAATATACATCTAAAAAAACTTTGGCAATAAGTATATGTCAAATAGCTACTTTTGCTTGAAAAGTTTCACTATTTTTTAGTTTATTTGTAAATTTTTTTATTTCTTCGCTCATAAATGGGTATTAGTTAGATAAATTTCTATTTCGTTGTTAGAATCTTTTTTGAGATAAATATCTATTCCAGAAGTAGTTTTTCAGAGTTGTATTTGTTTATTTCCTCCATCAATTAAATTTTTTTGTGCAATAATATCTTTTACTTCTGCAAAAAAATCATCCATATGAAAGTCAGAAGATAATAACTTTTTTCTTAAATTTTCATGTATTCTTATATAAGTATTTTCTGGAATATTTCATGGTAAACTGATTCACTTTTTTGTGAGTTGTTTTTCTATGGTTTCTTCCAGTATTTTATTGAGTTTAGTAATTTTTTCTAATTGAGAAAAATTTCCTCTACTATCAAGAGTTTTTTGAGTAGTATCAATAACAATCCTTGCTTTTTGATTGGTGGCACTGAATATATGAGTGAGATTTCTATTAAGATTTTCAGATGCTTGAGTATCAATATTTTCAATAAATAAATATATTTCATCTCCACCAAAACTTATAAATGCATTTGGATATTGTGATTGTATTCTTCTTTGGATTTCTATAAATTTATCACTGACACTTTTTCCTGATTCTAAAAGTATTTTTGCTTGTTTTTCCTCAAAAGTTTTTTGATCAATTTTTCATGCTTGTAAATCTTGACTGAGTTTGATTATTTGTTTGGCTCTTAAGTTAAAATCCATTAAATTATCAATTCACATATCTTTGATATCAATAAAAACTTTTACTCCATTTTTCCCTTGAACACTTTCAAAAAAAGCAGTTTTTGTGAGTCATCATTTATAACTATGAGTAAGAAAATGAGTATGGAGAGTTCAAGATTTTATTTGTCCATCTATATGTCTTGCCAGTTCAAATTCATTTCATCCATTTTTGAGTTCGTCTTTTACTGGAGAGATAAAATCAAGAGAAGAATTGAGACTTTTTAAATATAATTGCAACATCTCACTGAATTCTTTTGGTGTGATTTTATCAGGATATTTTCTGACATATCTTAAACTTTCTGTTGAAAGAAATGCAGTTTCATTTTTATAAAATACGATATTATAATCAACTTGGTCAAAACTAAATTTTTTTCCTTTAAATTTTTCTATAATTTCTGCTTCTATTTGGAGTGCATTTCCTAGATTTCAAAGTATTTCGTGAGAAGAATATTTTTTTAAAGAAATGGTATCATTTTTTACATTTTCAGGTCTGCTTGAAATTTCAGCTTGCCTGATAGCATCCAGTTTTTCTATATCTTGAGCATTTTCTGGAATAATACTTTCTCAAACTCAAAAATCAAAATATTTTAAAATAACAAATTTTGTTTTCTCAACTTCTTGTGTAATAAGTTCTTCAAAATGTGTTTGTGAAGTAAATGTAAGATGTCAGTTTTGTATTTGATTTTGTAAAATATTTCTTGCATTATTTTGAATATCTTTTTCCAAAGCACTCAAAATAATTTGAATAATTTCTTGTTTAGAATTTATTTCTCAAAAAATATTTTCAAGAGGATTTTTACTTCTAGTTTCAAAAGTTATATTTTTATAATCATCTTTTACAATTCTTCATTTGTGAGTGGAGTTTTTAGAAGATTTTGTAAATTGACTTCTTAGTATTTCTTTAAATTTTAATATTACTTTATCACAAAAATCAGCTCCAGCAATATCATTTATTTGTTTAATTCAAGAGATATTTACATTTAATAATTTATCTCAAGAAACCAGTCTTGAAATCTCAAGTAATGGAAAATTTCCAGTTAAAATACGATTTAATCTTTCTTTATTTGTTCAATTTAATAAACTGATATTAAGTTCAGAAATTTCTTTTTTTATTAAAAATTGTATAAATTCTTCATCTGAAAATCAAGCTAAAGTTTCATTTGGTAATTTATAATTATTTTTTTGTGAATGAGATAAAACAGAAGTTATTTCTCTGCTAAACTTCTCTTGAAAACTCATTCATATAAATTGAGAGTTGGTTCTTGACTCGGGAATGTAAGTTCTAGAATTTAAAGCCATATTTGTTTGTTTATTTTATCATATGTTTATTTTATCATATGTTTATTTATTTTGCAAAAAATGTATAAGTTTGATTTTTAAATTATTTTTTTATACTAAAAACATATTAAAAATAATTTATCTGTATGGAAAAAGTAAAAAAAGCGATTATTTTAGCAAATGTTACGGCTCTTGTTTTAGTGATTATTAAAGTGGTAACATGAATTATTTCATGAAGCTTGGCTGTTTTAGCATCAGCGCTTGATTCGCTTTTAGATTTTTTTATTTCACTTTTTAATTTGTATATTCTCAATAGAAGTTCTTCTCAAGTAGATGAAAATTATAATTACTGACATGGAAAAATTCAGTGAATTGGAGCTGTTTTAGAATGAGCAATAGTTTGATTATCTTGAATGATGCTTATTTATTTTGCAATACAGAAAATTATTGAAAAAAAATGAATTTCAGATATTGATATTTCTATTTATGTGATGATGGTTTCTATAATTATCACTGGTTTTTTAGTTTTTTATTTGGTAAAAGTAGGGAAAGAAACTAATCATTTGACTTTAAAAGCTGATATTTTACATTATAAAACGGATTTATTTACCAATGTTTGAATTATTGTATCACTTATTTTGATAAAAATTACTGGATTTCATATACTTGATGCGGTGATTTCTATTATGATTTGAGCTTATATATTACTTTCGAGTAAAGAAATTGTTTTGGAAGGTTTTCATATGTTAATGGATAGAAAAATAGATGATGAGATGATTAGTCAAATTACTCATATTATTGAAAATGCTGATAAAAGAATAACAGGGTATCATTATTTAAAAACAAGAAAATCTTGAAATGATATTTTTGTTGATTTCCATTTGGTTTTTGATAAAGAAATTAAACTTCTTGATGCTCATAGTGTTTGAGATAAAATTGAATTTCAAATCACTAAGATTATTCCAAATGCTCAAATAAATATTCATCTTGATCCTTTTGATGATAGTAATAGGGATTTTTGTAAGATTTAATAAAATATTCAAATTTTTCTAAAAAAACTTGTTTTATTAAAAAATATCCCTATTATATAGGTGTATTTTTTAATAAAACATCCCTATGAATACTTTTAAAGAACAAATTATTGAAAATCAAGAATATATAAAAAATCTTGAGCTCATACAAAGAGAGATAAAATTTGATTATGAAGTTTTAAATCTCAATAAAATAATTTCTTTTATCTGACCAAGAAGAGCTGGAAAAACTTTTTATATGTTTCAAGTTATTAAATCCTTGGTATTTTCTTGAGAACTGAGTTATGATCAAGTAGTATTTTTTGATTTTAGTGAGTATGTGTGACAAGAATTTGATTTTGATACATTACTCCAAAATTTTTATGATTTATATCCAAATTTAGAACCATTTTTTATATTTGATGAAATCCAAGAAGTTTCAAATTTTAGGCAATGAGTACTAAAACTTTTTAATAAATGATATAAAGTATTTATGTCTGGAAGTAATTCAAAAATGCTTTCCAGCGAACTTTCGACTCATTTTTCTTGAAGAAATATTGAATACAAGATTTTTCCTTTAAGTTTTTGAGAGTACGTATCTTTTCAAAATTTTATTCCATATCCACATATGACTATAAAACAGAAATGAGTGATAAATAATATGTTTATGTCATATCTGAATTATGGAAGTTATCCAGAAATCGCGCTTGCGAGAAACGAAAATCTCAAACTTTCTATTTTGCAAAATTATATGGATATCATTATTTATAAAGATCTCAAACAAAGGTACAGTATATCAAATGAATATGTTTTAAAATATTTGATTAAAAAAGTTGTTTTATCAAACACAAAAGATTTCAATATAAGTAAAATATTTAATGAATTAAAGAGTCAAAATATTGAAGTATCAAAAAATACTTTGTATAATTATTTAGAATATTTAGAAAATATTTTTTTCGTAAAAAAGCTTCATAATTTTTTCACTCCAAATGGAAGTGTAAAAGTGTTTTTATTGGATTGGTGATTTTCTCATCTTTTTAAAGAGCACGATTTATGAAAAAAACTAGAAAATCTCATATATATGCATCTTTATAAAAGTAATTCAAATATTTATTTTGAGAGAGGAAAAAAAGAAATTGATTTTTTTATAGAATCTAAAAATACTCATATTCAAGTAGTGTATGAGTTAAATTTAGAAAATTACAAAAGAGAACTCGATGTTTTTCAATCAGTAGAGTGAAAAAAAGTACTCATTTATTTCCAAAATGTATTAAATGAAAATATTTTAAAAAATTATAGTGATGTGCAGTTTGTGAATGTAGTTGAATATTTAACATAAAAATACTTCCAAAATTTTGGAAGTATTTTTAGTTTTGAAATCCAGCAATTTTTGCTTGTTGTTTTATTTCTTCATCAGTTAAAGCACGATTATAGATTTTGACGTCGTCGATGATTCAGTTAAATAAATGAACATAAGAATCTCAACTGAACCATCCAGGTCATCACAATAAGGAATAATTTCATCAAATAGTAGTTGGTATAACAGGATTATTTATACGAGACGGCCTATTTTTAGAATTAGTAGTTCTACTTATTAAAAGTTTTCAATTTATATAAAAGTAAGAATTATCTCAATTAAATACAAAGGTTATTAATCTATAGTTATTATCATTTATTTTTGTATAATTTCAGTTAGAAAATGAATTTAATGTTCAAACAATTCATCATCATGCTGTTGGGTGTGTAAGATCTCATAAACCTACACTGTAATTTATTAATTCTCAACTAAATGAGGTTCATTTTCATATTATTGTTGGCCACCATCAAACTCAATCAGTTTTAATTATAACATTAAAAGTTGCATTATTTTGTAAACTCAAAGTTGCCCCAGTTCATAAATTTATCACCTTTCCTGACTGTCAATCAGGACTAAGTGTAAATTCTATAGCTTTTCATAAATATCATCAAATAAAATTGAAAGTGCTTGGAGTTATTGATGAAGAAACAGTATTTCTAGCTGAATAAATTTTTCAATCATTTCCATTTCCACTCAAATCATAAAGTATATTTCAAGTTCAACTCTCCATATCCCAATATCAAACTAAACTATTATCAAACTCCTTTAAACTCATTTTTTCTTTTTTCTCTACACAATTATCTAAACTATTTTTTCATCCGTCCATTACAAAACAAACTTTTGGGTCAAATATTCCACTTGCTGTTACACTACTTGGAACTACTATCAAACTTGGTAAACTTGGATCCATTTTATAGTTTCATTTCACTATTGCTGATTTTGGAGTAAAAGCATAGGTTTCTGGAATAAAACTTGTCTGATTATTTTCAGCATTTATAGCCACTTGATAATATTTATGATTATCTCAAAAAGTAGAATAAACATATTTTTTTGTTTTATCTTTTGGGTCGAGTGGAATAGTATTCATATTTATAACTCTTGCTACATTCTCTCACACTATTCATTGATTTATTTTTGTTTTTCATTCAAGTCATCCAGTAAAAGGAGTAGATTCATCTGGAGCGGGATAATTATTAGTTTTTAATTTATATAAAGTTAATCATTTTTCTATATTTTTTATTGTTGCTGTTCTATTAGCATCTCTGGCGTCTGAAACATAACCTTGAAAAGATATAAAACCTATTGTTGCTAGGATTGCTAAAATAGTGATAACTATTATAAGTTCTACAAGTGTAAAACCTTTTGTTCTTTTTGTTACTTCCATTAAATTTAAGGGAAGGTTAGGATGGGTTAGATTAAATTTTTTCATATTATATAATAAAAAAATAAATTAATTGTAGAATAATTATTTTTTAATTTTTAGCAAACAAAAAGGAGTAATTATCCTAAGTCGCCAAACTTTACTAATCATTTCTTTATACAAAGAATAGAAGAGTGGATAATTACTCCAACCTGTTTCTTTGTATAAACACAAAAAAATTAGTAAAATTTGGCACACTTTATTTTACATATTTATGTTAAAAATCAAATTTCTTTTATTATTTACTATAATTTCTTTTGAAATTTAAAAAAAATCAATAAAATCATTCCATATTTTAGAAATTAAGTAATATTTATGATAGATTTAAAAGCTGTTAGAGCGAATCCTGATGCTATGAGAGAAAATATTAAAAAAAGAAATTTAGATGTTGATCTAGATGCTTTTTTAGAAATGGATAAAAAAATTATTGAATTAAATCAAAAACTTGATTCAATTAAAGCTGAAAAAAATGCTTTTTCAAAAGTATTACCAACTTTATCAAAAGAAGAAAAAGAAGTAAAATTAGCTGAAATGAAAGCTCTGTGAGATGAAGAAAAAGCACTAACTGAAGAAATAAGAAACCTTGAGGTAGAATATAATAAAGTTCTTTATAGACTTCCAAACTTTTTAGATCCAACTACTGCTATTGGACCAGATGATAGTGGAAATGTTGTAGAAAAAAAGTTTAAAGAACCAACAAAATTTGATTTTGAAGTAAAACCACACTATGAAATTTGAGAAAAAAAATGATGGATTGATTCAGAAAAATGAGCTGAAATATCAGGAGCTAGATTTTGGTATTTGAAAGGAGATTTAGTGTTTTTACAATTTGCTATTGTAAGTTATGCTTTATCAAAACTTGCTGCAAAATGATTTACACCAGTTTTACCACCAGTTTTAGTTAGAGAGCCAGCTATGTTTGGTACTTGATTTTTACCTGCTTGAGAAGATTGAGTTTATAGAGTAAATCCTGAAGAAGATGATTTATATCTTGTTGGAACTGCTGAAGTTCCTGTAACTTCATACCATGCTGGAGAAATTATAGAAGATTTATCATCACCTATAAAATATGTTTGATATAGTTCATGTTTCAGAAAAGAAGCTGGAAGTGCTTGAAAAGATATGAGATGAATTTTGAGATGACATCAATTTGATAAAGTTGAAATGGTTTGTTTTTGTAAACAAGAAGACTCCCAACAATTACACAATGAAATGGTCGCTTTAGAAGAAGAAATTTGGCAAGGACTTTGAATACCATACCAAAAATTAAATATTTGTTCTGGAGATTTATGAAACCCAGCTATGAAAAAATATGATCTTGAAGCTTGGATGCCAGGACAAGAAAAATTTAGAGAAGTAACGAGTTGTTCAAATGTAGGGGAATACCAATCAAGAAGACTTGGTATTAGATATAGAGATAATGAATGAAAAACAAAATATGTACATACTTTAAATGGTACAGTTATTGCATTATCTAGATGTTTAATAGCAATTATTGAAAATTATCAAACGGCAGAGTGAGATGTAGTTATACCAGAAGTATTAAGACCTTTTATGTGAGGAAGAGAAAAAATTTAAAATAATTTCAATCTTTGCTTTCAAAATTAAAAAATTCGCTTACTTTACCTTTAGTAAAGCTCGCTAAAATTTTATTAATTTTTTAAGCAAATCTTTTTATTATTTTAAATTTTAAATTTTTTGCTTTTTTTCATTATTTTTGATATAATAATACAGAAATTTATTAATTTATAATTATTTTATATGTTACTTCTATCAACTTCAAGTTTAAAATGATATGGAATTCATAAAATTTTTACAATAGTTAAAAAATCAAAATATGACTGAATTGATTTAGTTATTGATGATAAAAATTATGATACTTTAGATGAAGTTTATCTAAAATCTTTAAGTGACGCTTTTGAAGTTCCAGTTTTATCAATAACTGCTCCAGATAAATGATTAACAAAAGCTAAAGTTGATAAAATAGCAAAAATAGCAGAAGTTTTAAAAGTACAAGTTATAAATTTTTTTCCTCCACATATTTCAGATAAATGAATGGATTTTTTAGGAAAAATGTTAAATAAAATTAAAAAAGAACAAAGAATTTCTGTAACTCTACAAAACGTAGAACAAAAATTTATGTTATTTGTAATTCCAGAATATAAAAATTCAAACTTTCTTGATTTGAAAAAAATGACTTGAGATACAGCTTTAAATATTTCAAATTTAGATAAATCATCTTGAATAGATTTATTAAAAGCTCAAGCAATGCTTTGAAATACTTTAAAAAATGTGTTTTTAAATGACAAAACTTGAGTAAAAGAATGACTTTTACCATGAGATGCTGGATGATGAGTTTCACATCTTCCAATTGAAAGTTTTTTAATGAAACTTAAAAGTTCTGGATATAATTGATTTTTTTCTTTAAAAGTTAGACCAAGTGAACTTTGAGTTTGAGAAGAAGAAAAAATTTTATATAACCTAGAAATGGTAAGAAAATATTATAATAAGCATTTTACTGATTATAAAGCGTAAAAATAAATTTTTAATAAAAGCCTTCTTGGCTTTTATTTTTTGCAAATTAAAAAAAAAGTTTATAATAAAAGTGAATTTAAAATTTAATTTAAAAATATGACTACAATCACTATAAATGAAGACATAAAATTATCCGTAAAAAATTTTAATACTTATGAAGATTTGGTAAATTTTGTGATTTATGATAACACAAATTTAGAAATTGAAAAACTAACTCAAGAGGAATCTAGCTTTATACAATCTTTAGAATCTTTTAAAAATTTTAAACAAATAGCAAATTCATTATGAAAATAATAATTACAAAAACTTTTTTGAAATATTTTAAGGAAGTTTTTTATGATGAAAAATTTTTATGAATATTTTTTAGAAAGTTAAAAGAAAAAAAACTTATATTTTTAACAGATGAATTATATAAATTTAAGTTTTACATAAAAACCATAAGTGTAAGATGAGTAATATTTATAAACGTAAATAATGTTTTTATTCCAATACTTTTAGTAAAAAAGTCTGATAAAAATATATGAGAAAATTTAATCTTAAATAAATCTATAAAAGAAATTATTGATACAAAATTATTAAAAATGTGAAAAGATTTGAAAAGTTGAGATTATCAAGTTTTTGAGTAAAAGCCTTATGGCTTTTATTTTTTGTAAAGATTTGCAATTTTTTATATATAAGTAAAATAGTGTTGCCAAATTATTTATCTTTACACAATCTGTCATTTTTTGTTTTTTATTCAAGGTACAGGTGGAGTAATTATCCATTTCATCTATCTTGAATAAAGACAGTTGATAAATAGTTTGGCGACTTAGGATAATTACTCCTTTTTGTTTGCTAAAATAGAAAAAGTAATTATTCTATAATTACTTTAATTTTTATTATAATTTTATATTTATGAATAAACATCAAATAAAAAGAAAGAAAGCCTTCACATTAGTAGAACTCATTATAGTAATAACGATTTTAGCAATACTATCAACAATAGCATTTGTATCATTCCAAAATTACACTAAAGACGCAAGAGACTGAAATAGAATAACAACATTAAAAAATATAGAATCTTGATTATCATTATATAATATAAAATCATCAAATTATCCAGATCCAGATGAACTAGTAGAAATACTATGAACTTGAAATATATTACTATCAAAACAATGAATAGTATGAAATGAAGTAGTACAAAAAATAAAATTAAATAAAGAAGCACTTGATCCAAAAGATAAAACAAACTATATATATTCAATAACCTGAAATGGACAGAAATATCAACTATGAACATACCTAGAAGAAAATAAACTAATATCATATATTCCACAAATCACAAAAACATACGCAAATGTAGATTATAGTAAAAGATATTTCTATACAATGTGAGATAAAGTATGAATATTAATAGAACAAAATACAAATCAACCAATAATAAAAACTCAATCTTTAACATGAATAAATCTAGAAACGAATACTGGTAGTTTTAAAGTCTACTTTTCAAATGATACCCAAAGTTGAAATACAATAAGTAGCTGAACAAACTTAATAGAAACAATAGTAGAAAATCAAAAAACAACTCAAACAATAAAAACACCAGTAATAGAAGAAGATGAAGAAATATTATTTACTTGCCCTATAGACAAGTATAGTGAAGATTTAACTACTTGTATACCAGTATGAACTTGATATTATTCTGCTGCTTGAGATACATCAAGAATAGCTTGTAGTAATAAACCAGAAAATTCTACATATACAAGTTCTTGAGATGGGGATAATAATTGTAACTGGATCTGTAATAGTTGATATTATAACAACACAACTAGTTGTGAAACTCAATGGAGTTGAGATGCAACAAATGGATATGTTTTTAAAAACACATCTTGAGTAGCACAATATCCAACAAGTTGTAATAATTTATTAACATCAACTTGGCAAAATACATTTCAAAATAGTCCATGGAATTGAACTAAATTTTTAGATTGAGTTTATTTTATAAAACCAGACTCAAATGATGCTTTTAAAGTTTATTGTGATATGACTACTGATTCTGGTGGGTGGACTTTATGTTTTTCTACAACTTCATTTAAAAAATGAAGAACTCAACAAGATTGATTCGATTTTTTATTTAGTACTTGGAAATCTCAATCAGAATATATTTTCAATGATTGAACTTCTATAGTGTGATATTGAAATTTTTGTAATAAGATTACTTACTCAAAAATTTTATGAAACTCTTATAATTCATCTTGAGTTATAAGAGTAAAAACATTACCTATAACTATTAATACTAATATTTTTTCTTCTACATGAAAATGAAGATTTATAAATTGAAATTCTGTTATATCTATATGGAATAAGACTTCAATGTGAAATTGATATTATTGATCAACTTCTATTAACTGTAACGAATTTAATAATGGACTTGCTCAATGAAGTAATATATGTATATCTGATGGTAGTATATTTCAAACTATACAATGAAATTTAAATAATTATTGACTTACATGATGAGCTTCAGATTGATATTGAGATTGGGTTTGTGATGAGTCTAGTAGTTGTTGATGACCATCTAATAACATTATACAATTTTTGGTAAAATAAACAACAAAAACGAGCTTTTACAGCTCGTTTTTATCTAGAAAATTTCTTATAATTGATAATATTGGATTGTTTTTATATTGAACTATTTCTTTTGAAGCAATAATCATTGATAGAAGTCATATATTTGTTTTATCAAAAACTTTCTTATCTCAATTTATTTTTATATCTTTTTCAAAATCAATATTTATAAAAGAAAAAGGCTTTATACTATGAAGAGTATGTTTTGAAAGATTTATTTTTAAAATATGTTCTCTTAAAAAATTATTATCTCATCAACCAGATAGGAGTATTTTGTATGGAACTAAATTTGATTTTAAAATTTCTTTTAAGGTTATAATGAATCATTCTTCAAAAACTTCTAAAAATTCTTTTTTTTCTTTTTGATATTTATCTTCTTTTTGAATATTTTTTATTATTTCAATAGTAGTTTCTCAAGTTTTTTCTTTTATAGATTTTATTAAATCATTAATTCATAAATTTATTTTATCAAATCAAATTATTACTCAGTTTTTTTGAATAATTAGAGAACTTTTTGTATTTCAAACATCTACAAAAATAACATCATCATAAGCATAATCACTTCAAGATAATATTTTTGGAAAAGAAAATTCTAGTGGAATTATTGATAAAATATTTTTTCATAAATAATTTCAAATAGTATTTATAATATTGTAACGAGAAGCTGGAATGAAAATATTTAAAACAGAAAGATTTATGTTTTTTCAAGTAAATCAAATAGGATTTGTAACTCTAAAACCATCAATATTTATATCTGTTATACTACTTGTAATAAGTTTCATATCAACTTCGCTATATCCAGTTTTATTTTGTATCTCTATTTTTGCTTCATCTAAGGCTTCTTTTTCAGCTTTTGCTATTATATAATCAAGCTCTTCAATAGTTATATTTTCGTTAAAATTTTCTCTAGTATAGTTTAGAGTTTTTCAAGAAGATATTATTGTAGATGTTGGAATATTTATGATTATATCATTTGGATTTAATTTAGAATCTTTTAATAATCTGTCTAAAGTTTTTTCAACAGTATCACTTACTCATTCAATATTTGCTATTTCACTTCATATAAT
Source organism: Patescibacteria group bacterium (assembly GCA_047637875.1). Lineage (GTDB taxonomy): Bacteria > Patescibacteriota > Gracilibacteria > BD1-5 > UBA6164 > UBA7396. The sequence goes on along the minus strand of JBLJBH010000032.1, from coordinate 35,717 downwards.
GTCGCTATTTTCTTGTCTTTTCTCAGCATATGATACAACAGTTATTTCATGATTTTTGTATTCACATAATGTAGTTTTTACTTTATAAGTTCAAACATCTATTAATATTATTTTTTTTGAAGGGATTATTTTATTTATAAAAGACATAATTTTGTAATTAAAAATTAAAGCATAAATTTGATTTATGCTTTTTTAGATATTATATAAAGATTTTTTCTTTTCCTATTTTCTCAAGTAAAATATTTCACTCTTTCACTTTACCTATTCATATTAAAGCCATAGCTAAATCTTCAGTTATTAGTTTATCATTTGGAGAAATATTTAAAGCTCTTTTTAGTATAAATATTCATTTATCAGCTTCTCAAGTCATAGAATATGCCCAACCAAGATTTCTTAAAACTTCAGCATTATTTGGCATAAAATTATTTGATTTTTCTAAATATTCAATAGATTCAACAATTTTGTTGTTTGATAATAAAATAAATCATTTTAAATAATTTCAAGTTGCTGATTCTGGGTTGATATTTAGTGCAAAATCAATAGCTTTTTTAGCTTTAATAATTTTTCATTCATATAAATAAATATCAGCAATTTCTTCATAAATTCTATAATCATCGTTAAATTTAGAAAGAGCATCTTGAAGCAACTCTAAAGCTTTTGTAAATTCTTTTTGAGATTTTAATTTTTCTACTTGTTGAATTAATGTTTTTATTGCGTCCATATTTTTTCTCTAATTTATAAAATTTTGTTTAATCATAAAGAAAAACTTTCAAAAATCAATATAAATTTTCAAATAATGTTAAAAAGTTTTTATTTGCAAAAACTTACAATTAAAATATATTAATTATTGTTAATTTTATCATAAGAAAAATGTTCAAAATCTGAATAGACGAAGCTGGAAGGTGACCTTGGCTTTGACCAGTCGTAGCTTGTAGTTTAACTTTTGATGGTGCTAATTTACCAGATAAAAAATTACTGGAAAAAATTACTGATTCAAAAAAACTTACTGACAAAAAAAGAAGAGAAATATTTGATGAACTTATTTCACTTTCAACTTGAGAAAAACCTCAGGTGTTTTTTTGAGTGTGAGTTGTTGATAATTTTTTAATTGATGAAATAAATATCAAAAAAGCCAATAAAGAAGCGATGAGAAGAAGTTTAATAGAGCTTTTAAGAAAAATTGATAATAAAAAAATATCTTGAGTTCTTGTGGGTGGAAATGATAATTATGTATTTGATGAACTTGAAAAAAAACCAATTTATGTTATAGGGTGAGACGCAAAAGTTTTAGAAATCTGAGCTGCTTCAATAATTGCAAAAGTTTTTAGAGATGAACTTATTGAAACTTACGCAAAAATTTATCCAGATTTAGGACTTGAAAATCATAAATGATACGGAACAAAAAAACATATAGATTATTTATCTGACAAATCAAAAATTACTGGAATTCATAGAGTTTCATATAAACCAGTTGCAAAAGTTTTAGAACAAAAACCAAAACTTCTTTTACATATTTGTTGTTGACCTGACGCAACAGTTCCTATAATGGATTTAAAAAAAGATTATGAAGTTGTTTGTTTTTGGTATGATCCAAATATTCAACCGAAAAAAGAATATAATAAAAGACTTAAAGCATTTGCAAAAGTATGTGAAATTGAGTGAGTAGATTGGATTGAGTGAGAGTATGATGTAGTGAATTTTTTACACGAAATAAAGTGACTCGAGCATACTCCAGAAAAGTGAGAAAAATGTGAAAAATGTTATGATATGAGATTAAAGAGAAGTGCTTTAGAAACAGAAAAGCTTGGAATAAAATATTGGACTTCAACACTTCTCACTTCTCCACATAAAGATATTGAAAAGATGTTTGAAATCGGAGATAAATATAGTTTAGAGAAAAAATTAGAATTTTTAAAAATTGCTTTTAGAAAAAATAATTGATTTTTAAGAAGTGTGGAGTATTGTAAAACTCATAAAATATACAGACAAAATTATTGTGGATGTATTTATTCTGATACTTTTGACTGAGAAAATTTTAGTTGATAACAAAAAAATATGTCAATTTTTGAGTGATGGAAAGCTTTAGAACAAGAGAAAAAAAAGGAAGATTTAAAACAAAAAGTTTTAGAAAAAGAAGATTTAATTGATTTTCAAAAACTTCAAAAAAAGATAAGAGAAAAAATTAAAACTAAAGAAGAACTTGATAAATTAAAAGATTTTATTGCTTCTGGTATTTTAAGCAGAGAAAGAGTAGAAAATATTTTATCTTGAGAGATTTTAAACTGACAAGAAATAAAAGAAATTTTGGAGAAAATTGAGGAAAATGCTTCTTTAGATGAACCAGGGAAAATTATACCAAAACAACTTCAAATTTCTCAAACAGAATATTTAGAAGCTGTAAATAACTTTGAAGCCAAAAAGAGATTACTTTTAAAAATAGATGATTCACTTGATTATATTTATAGGAATATGTGAGGATGATGACTTACTTTTTCATTGTTTTCATTTTTATCGTATAGTTTGATTTTATCAAAAAATGCACAAAAAATTCAGTGAAATTTGATAGATATGAAAAATGATATTTTAAATATTCAAACTTTGTAACATGACTTTTTTTACCGCAATTTTATCTACTATTTTTGCATCACTTTCTGATATATTTTTCAAGAAAGCCTTGCAATATAAAATAAATCTTTGGAATAATGATTTTTTGTGACAAATTTTCCCACTTTTTATTTTTATTTTTGCTTATTTTTATATAGATTTTCAGTTTGATACTTCTATAAATACCGAATTTAAGGTATTATCATATGTGCTTTTGTCTTTTTTTGTTTATACGATTGGAAGATATTTTCATGCAAAAATTTTTAAAGTAGAAAAAATTACTCATCTTTTACCATATGAAAATTTAAGTAAAATTTTTACCATAATATTTTCATTTTATCTTTTTTCAGATATTTCATTAATAACTTTTTTAATAACTTTTTTTACAATAATAATTATTATTTTATTTACGATTGATTTTAAAAACCTCAAATTTTCAAAAAATATCTTAATTTTTTCTTTTTCTCATGTACTTTTTGCTATATGAAACTTGATTACTTGATATATATTACTTGAGGCTTCTTCTTGAGGACTTTGAGTCTCTTGATATAGTTTTATTACGACTTATTTAATTATTTGAACTTTAGTATTTTTTATTCCTTTTTTATTATTTAAATGGTTTTTGGAATTTAAAAATGTAGATTTTTGATTTTATACTTATAGAGCATCTGCCTGAATTTTATCGTGGTTTTCTTGGTTTTTATCACTTGTAGTGATATCAAATTTATGACTTTCTATTTCAGTTTTACTTTCATTTTTAGGAATATTCTCCACTTTGTTTTTTGCTTTTTTTATATTGAGAGACATACCTACAAAAAAAGATATTATTTTGACAATCTTGGTTTTAATATTAATATCTGCTTGATTTTACTTTAAATAAAATTTTATGGAACCAGATAAATACTCAGCTGAATATACAATTTCTGAGTTAGTAAGAATGTGATATTTATCACATGAAGATATAAATAATTGTTTAAAAGATTGATATACAAAGGAAGATATTATTTTGAAAATTCAAGAAATATTATTAGAAGATTAATTTATGAAAAAAATATACAAAGATAAAATTTTAAATATAGATGGAACGGATTTATTTGATAATAAATTTTTATTTTCATATTTAAATACTGATTTTTCCTCAAAATATGTGGAAGTTTTTTTTATGTCAGAATTACTTAAAGAGAAAGAAAATACTAAATTATTATGAGAAATTTGAGATAAATATGCAATGTTTTCAAATGTTTATTCTGAAGAGGATGAGTTAGAAATATTTAAAAATTTATTTGATTATGCAATTTCAAATAATAAAAAAATTCATATAGTTTGAGTAACTTTAGATGATGAAATAAAAATTTTAGAAGAATATTATGAAAAACTTGGATTTTTAAGAGAAGATATAAACTGTTTCAAAGTTGATTTTTCTCAAGTTTTGGTTTCAGTTTCAGTAAATATAGAAAATCTTATGTGGAGATGAAGTGATTATAAAAGAATGTGAAAAGAAATTTTTTTTATTCCACCAATCAGGGAAGCATGACTTACTAAAGCTATGTTTAAGTGAATAAATAGGGGAGTAACAGCTTGAATTTATATAAAAGAATTTACTGGGGACAAAAAAGATTTTTTACAAAATTGTTTATTGCAAGAGCATATCCTACCGTTAACTTTAGCAAAAGTTTTGAGTTTTAATTTAGAAGATACCTGATTTACTTGAGAGAAAATTGATTTTGAAGTTTGATATGATAAAGAGGAAATTGATAAATAGTTTTTAACCCATCCCTAACCCTTCCCTTAAGCTTAAGGGAAGGGAAATATAAGATTATATAAAATGCTTCCCTTAGATTTAAGGGAAGCTGCCTGAAAGGCTGATGGGTTAATTAAATATTTTACTCAAACAATTTTTTCACATCTTCTTCATCTAAGTATTTCCATTTTCAAAGTTCTAAATCTCAAAGTTCCAGTCATCCAATACTTACTCTTTTGAGTTCTATAACTTTATTTCAAACTGCTTCAAACATTTTTTTGATTTGGTGAAATCTTCATTCGCTTATAGATAAAAATATTTTATTTTCATCAATTATTTCAACTTTTGCTGGTTTTGAAATAGTATCATCAATTTTTACTCAATTTTGCAGTTTTTGAATATCTTTTTCACTGAGATTTTTTTCTCATACAACATAATATTTTTTAAAAATTTCTTTTTTTGGTGAGATAATTTTGTGAGTTATTTCTCAATTATTTGTCAAAAGTAAAAGTCCAGAAGTATCAAAATCGAGTCTTCAAACTATATCAATTATTTGACTATAAGGACAATCCTGTAAAAGTTCTAAATAACTTTGGTGTCATCATTCAGATTTTTTACTTGAAATATATCAAATTGGTTTATTTAAAATTACATAAACAAATTCTTTATATTCTATATCATCTTCTCAAATAGAAATAATATCTCAAAACTTTACTTCAAAATCTTTTTCATAAATAGTTTCATCATTTACAGCAATATATTCTTTTTTTATATAATCACTTACTTGTTTTCTTGATCAGTATCATAAGTTGGAAATAAATTTATCGAGTCGCATAATTTTTTATTAAAAATAAATTTTTTCTACTATACAAAAAAATCCTAAAAAACAAAGTTTTTAGGATTTTTTTGTATAGATTTTTAATTAAGCATTTTTTCTTCTCAATATAAATACTCAAATTGTAAGAGATATTAAAATTATCATAAATAACATTTCTTTTGGTCCAGTTTGAACTTTTGTCATATCAGAAGCATTTCATTCAATATTACAAACATCATCTTTAAATACTGCTTTTACAGCAAAATCATCAAATTCAACTACATCTCATTCTATAACTATTTCATATTTATTTTCTTGCACATTTTCAATTAAAGTCATTCCAGTTCAATTTCTATCTTTCTTATAAACATTATAACTTGAAGCTTTATCTACTTTATCCCAAGATATAATTGATTTTGATTTAAGTTTTACTGATTGAATATTTTTAATTTCTAATTCTTTTTTAAAGTCATCACAATTTATTTCTACTTTAGTTTCTTCTACAATTGTTCAAGTAGAAGCAGCATTTAATTCTAAGGCTTTTACTTTTAACATTGTAACTCATAATTCTTTAGTTTCTAAACCTAATTCATTTTTCATTACAACATCAATTTTATATTCTCAAGGATTTTTTGGAGTTGTTATAGTTCAAGAATAACTTCAAGCTTTACTTTCTTTTAATTTTGAAACAACATCATTTATAATTACATCTAAGCTAGTTAATCAGTTTGTAGCTTCAACTAAAACATTTACTACATATTCAGGAGAATATTCTGAAGCTTCAGGAGCTAATTTTATACTTTTAAATTTTGGAGTGTTTGCTTCAATCTTAAAAAATACTTCACTAGACTCTCAGATAACTTTTCCATCAGCATCAAATAATTTTGCTTTTAAAGTATTTTCTCAAGAAGGAATACTTGTAAGTTCTACCTCAAATAATCATTCTGAATTACTTATAGCATCAAACTCTTTATCATTATTTAAAGATATTTTTATTTTGTGATTTTTTAGAGTTGTTCAACTTACTTTTAATTTATCAGTTCATAGAGTAATTCCATTTTCAGGATATTTAATAGAAATATCTCAACTTTGAGTTGGTGTTGCATCATTTGTAACTTCAACTTCAACATATCCAAAAATATCTTCATTAGAAATATCATAAACATTTATATCTTGAGTTCAAGTTTTTGTAAATTTTACAGCATTTTCAAATTTAACTACTCAAGCATCTCAAGTTTTGAATTTATAGGTATTTTCAGTTAATACTCAAGGAAATTCTGCTTTTGGATCGCTTTGAGAAAAAATTAATATTTCTCAAATATAATCTTTAACAATATTCCCATCTTTGTCCATTGCTTTTAGAGTAATATCAACAGATTCACCAACTTTTACTTTAGTAGGAGTTGCTTGTATATCAAAATGATCTATAGCAGCAAATGATAATCCATAGAATCATAAACCTAAAAATAAGGCAGATATTTTTAATAAATTTTTCATAAACTTTTGTTTTTAGTAAGTTAAAATACATCCACATATTACTATAAAAACAGTATATTTACAACATAAATATACTTTACAAAAACGATTTTTATTTTTTAAATTAAAATCTTATTTGTTTCTTCTTTATCTAAAGCTAAAATAGATGTATAAATTATTTGTAAATTCTCAAGTTCATTTAATATTAAATTTGAATGTTCTTTATCTAGTTCTGAAGCTAAATCATCAATTAATAAAATAGGAGTTTTTCAAGTAATTTTTTTTAAATAATTAATTTCAGATAATTTTAAAGATATAATTATACTTTTTATCTCTCATCTTGATGCAAAATTTAATAAATTTCTTTCATCAACAATTATATCAAAATCATCAATATGAGGTCAGATATGAGTACGAGCTAAAATTATATCTCTTTGCAAATTTTTTTCCAAATAATCTCTTATACAATTTTCTATATTTTCTAAATCAACTTTTGTTATGTATTTATAAGCAATATTTTTCACTTTATTTTGAAAAATATTGGTTTTTGATTTTATATTTTCTTCTAAAAAATTATTTAGAGGTATTCTATATCCATAAATCTTTTTTGCCAATTTTATAAATTCTTCGTTCCAAAAAATTATTTCCTCTTTTTTTGACTTTTCCTCAAATATATTTTTTAATACTTTATTTCTGTTTTTAACAACTTTTTCATAATCTTTCAACAATTTTTCGTAATCAATAAAAATATTTTTTAAAATGTTATCTAAAAAATCTCTTCTATTTTTTGGTCATAAATAAAATAAATTCATTTCAGTAGGGGAAAAATAAGATATTTTCAGAATATTTTCATACAAAACTTTTTTTGTTACTTTTTTTCAATTTAAAGTAATTATTTTTTTATCTAAATTTTTATCATAAGAAAAAGTTAATTTATTTTCAAAATTTTCTTTTTTAAAAATTCATTCTATATAAATATTTTCTTGTCATATTTTTAATATGTCATCAGTAGAAAAATTAGAATTATTATTTAAAAACAAATAACAAATAGCTTGAAGTATATTTGTTTTTCAAGCTCAATTTTTTCAAATAATATTGTTACTTTTTTCAAAATATAAATCCATATTTTCTATGGATCTAAAATTTATTATTTTAATTTTTTTTAACATTTTTATTTCATTATATCACTTACAGCGATTTGGTTAGCTATAACTCTTTGAGGAGAGCAAGCAAGCAATTGACTTGGAGTTATTTCTCTTTTCTCTATATCTTTTTTAAAGTCATTTTTTTGTTTTGATATTACAGAAATTGTTGGTTCAACTCAAGTTGTGTCAATTTCGTTTAATAAATCAATATATTCTAAAATAGAATTCATACTATGTAATAGTTTTTCTTCATTTTTTGGAGCTAGTTTTGTTAGATTTTTTGAAATTCTTCTAATTTCCTCTTGTGTTATACTCATTTTTAATTATATTATAAACTAAATATATGCTTAATATATTATTAAATATTAAAAAATCAAGTATGGATTATAAAAATGATATAAAAAAATCATGGGAAAATAAAGAAGAAATCTTGAAATATAGATATAATTCTTCAAGAAATATCTTTATTTATTTAAGTTTAATATTTTTTTTGAATTATTTTTTTGTTTGAGCTAAGTTTTTCGATAATATTTTTTTATTAACTTTGCCGTTTGTTTATGTTTCATTTTTAGTTAGTATAATAATTTTTTGGTATTTTTATTTGTTGAGTAATTTTAAATTAAATAAAATTTGAAATATTGTAAGTATAATTATTTTATGAATTTTATTTTTAATTTTTTTATTACCATTTTCTTGATTTGATATTAGATAATTTTTAATTTTTTTATTATGAAAAAAGCTTTAGTTATAGGTTTATTAACTTTTATAATGTTTTCTTGTTCTTCATCTGATGAACAAAAAGTTACTTGATTAACTTTATATGATTCTACAAACTTTTCTTTAAGTATTCCATCTAATTGGAATGTTATTACAAAAGAATCAAATATTTTACCAAATCCAAGAACTTCTCAAATAGAATTAGCAGTTTCATCTGAGGAATTAAAATATGGATTTTCAAATAATTTACTTATTTTATCTCAAAATTTAGATAAAAAAATCTCATCAATTGATTTTTCTATATTAAATAATGTATGATCAACTAAAGAATATTTAGAATATTTAAAACTTGAAGCAAAAAATATAGATTTTGCTGATGGAGATAAATCAAATTTGTATATTTTTGAAGCAAAATATAATACAACAACTCCAAAATTTAAATATCTTCAAGTTTGAAAAGTATGTAATAAAGAAGAACAATGATATTTACTTACAATTGCTCTATCAACTGATATAAAAGATACCTCAAAATATGAAGAAATTTTAAAAACATTTAAATGTAAATAATAAAAAATCTCTAAATCTAATTTTAGAGATTTTTTATACAAAAGAACAATCCAATTTAAATTGGATTGTTTTTTAAAATTATTCAGATTTTGCTTCTTTAGGATCAGCAGGTAAGTCAGCAACAGGAGCTGTATCTTCAATTTTTTCAACTTTAGCTTTTGCAGCAATTGCAATAACTTCATCAGAAGAAGATAAAACTTCAAATTTAGAAGAAATATTTAAATCTCAAACTTTTATATTATCTCAAGTTTTTTCAAGTTTAGCTAAATCTACTTCAAAATTATCAACTAAATCAGTTGGTAAACATTTTACTTCAACTTGTTTAACTAATTCTTCAATAATTGCTCATTCTTCAGCTTTTGCTTTTGAAACTCAAACAAAAACTAAAGGAATATTAGTGTGAACTTTTTCACCCTTTGTAATAGCATAAAAATCAACGTGAATTATATCTCCACTAACTGGTGCTTTTTGAACTTCATGGAATAAAACATCCATTTTTTTTCCATCAACATCTAAACTAACAACATGATTTTCTCATGCAACACGGAACGCTCTTAAAACATCAGAGCTACCCATTTTTATACTAATTGCTTCTTGTTTGTGTCCATATACTACAGCTGGAACATTTTTTGAAGATCTAAGAGTTTTTACACATTCTCCAGCTTCTCTTTTTTGGCTTTTTAATACTAACTTTTCCATATCTATTTAAATGATTTAAAATATTATATAATTATATTTTTTCCACACTGGCAAAATATAAGCCAGTAGATTTTATTCAAAAAAGAAAAATTATCAAAACTTTTTTTAATTTTCTTTGATTTTCTTTATGTAAAGCTAAATTTAGATTTAAATTTGAAAAAAAACTAAACTTTTTTATAATTCATCTATTATTTTTTAAAATTACAAAATATGTGAAGAGGGCCAGTTATAGCAGCTAAAAAAAGTCAATCAAATGCAGCTAAGCAAAAAGTTTTTACAATTCATGCTAAACTTATAGCAATTGCAGCAGGTAAATGATGAGATCCAGATAAAAATCCTTCTCTAGCAGATGCGATAGAAAAAGCAAGAAAGGATAATGTCCCAAATGATAATATTGAAAGAGCAATTAAAAAATGAACTTGAGAAGATAAAACTTGAAGTCAAATAGATACAATAGTTTATGAATGATACTGACCATGATGAGTTGCTATTATCGTGACAACTTTAACGGATAACAAAAATAGAACAGCTCCAAATATTAGACATATTTTTTCAAAATATGGTTGAAATATGTGAGAACCAGGAAGTGTAAGTTTTATTTTTGAAAAAAAATGACTTTTGGCAATAAATCTTGAAAATCATACTAAAGACTCTCTTGAAGAAATGGTTTTTGAAACTAAAGCAGAAGATTTTTTTGAAGAAGATGGAATGTTTAAAATAATTACTTCTTTAGAAGATTTCAATGAAGTGAAAAAGTTTTTTATTTGAAAATGAGTTGATTTTGAGTTTGCTTGAGTAGACTATATTCCTTCAAATATAGTAGAAGTAGAAGATTTTGATAAAGCATTAAAACTTACAAAAATGCTTGAAGCTTTTGGCGAAGATGAAGATGTAGAAAAAGTTTCAGTTAATATGAATATTTCCCCAGAACTTCAAAAAGAAGTGGAAGAGTTTATAGAAAAAAATACTTTTAGAACTTAAAAAAATCTTTGGAAATTTTTCCAAAGATTTTTTTAATATATTTTAAAATAAGATTCTTTAAAAACTACTTTGTAGTCCATAAAATTTTCTTTAAAATCAGTATATCATTGTTGATTAAAAGACATATATTTATCTCTTAGGTGATCAAAATTTATATATTTTATTCAGTTTTGTAAACTATTTTTAAACCAAAAATCTATAAGTCAAGTTCATGCTTGTAGTTTTTTTCAAGAATTAGTTAAAAAAGAAACTAGATGAGCTGATGAATTTCAATTATAATCTATAACTGAAAGTCAAGCAATAGGTTTGTCTCACAAAAAACAAACCATATTTTTTACATCATTTTTTTCGTCAATTTTTGTTATTGATTTATGATAATTTATGAAAGCTTTTTTAAAAGGTTGTGAGATTTTTGATTCTAGATAAATTTTTTGAAAAATATCATTTTCAATAAGTTTTATAGTTAATTCCTTATTATTTAAAAATTTTTTTCTTGCTCTTTGTCATCTTTCTTTCCATTTTTTATAATAAAATTCATTATCAATTTCACTAAATCAAGTAGTTGTAAAATGAGAATTTAAATATAATTTTCTCCATCATTTTGGTATTTTAGTTAAACTATATGGAATCCATATAATCAATCCGTGTTTAAATCAATTTTTTTTTAGTATTTCAATACTTGGTTCTTGATCAATTCTTTCAAATTTTGCTATTTGGAATAATCATAAATTTTTTATCCATCAAAAACTTTTTTCTCATAATTCAGCTATTTGTAATCTACACTTTTCTAAGTATTTTTTGTATAAACTAGAACTACTTCTATAATATAAGTGATCTTTTGGTAACTCCTCTTTTGATATTAATCTCATAACAATTATCTAATTATTAATTTATCTTCTTTTATTTCAAAGTTAATTTTATAAATTCAACTTTTAGATAATATATTTATTTCTCAATCTCTAGGAATATGAAATCATAAAATATCTTCATTTTTTCATTCAATTTGTCATCTATAAGTTAAACTTTTTGTATCAGTAAAAATTTTAGTATTTGGTTCAAATATCCATATTTTATTATTTAAAAATAGATAGATATATGATAAATTATTTCTTGTTATTAATTTTATATTATTTCAAGAAATATTATAGTTTTCTGGTAATTTATTTAAAATAATACTATCAAGTCTATATTTTGGAGAAGAGAAAAATTTAAGTAATTTTCAATCATTTTTTAATATATAAATTCATCCATCAATTCATATAGAAACTATTTTTCAAATACTTTTTGAATCATCATCATTTAAATATGGAACTCAAGAAGTGTAAGATCAAGAAGTAGGAGTATGTTTGTATACTTGATTTTGAGCAGAATTAGACATATATAAATTTCAATTATATGATTCTAAAAATGGGCTTCATTGCCAAGTAGTTTGTCAAACTACATTTATATAACTAAAGTTTGCATCTTTTCAAAATTTTACAACTCTTTGTTTTTTTGTAGTTAAAATTATTTCATCTCATACACTTACTCAATCTAAAAACTCATCATCTATTTCTAATTCGGAGAAAATATTATTTTTTATATCTTGTCCTGATATAATAGGTCAGTAAATAGAACTTTTTGCAATTACATATAGTTTTTTATTTGTTTCTATCAATTTTATACCATCATCAAAGTTTCATTTAAAAATTAAGTTATTCATATTTCAGTCAAAAACTTCAATTCAGTTAAATTGTTTTTTGATTATAGAAATATCATCTTGAATACTTTTTATATCATTTAAAAATAACTCTTGAGTTTTTACTTGCTGTATTAATTCTTCAGCTTTTTTCATATTTAAATCAAAAGCTTCTTTATTTGCTAGATTTTGATTTGCTAGTCTTATATATTCTCTAGCTTGAATTAGATGGGTTTTATATTCAGTATTTTTTGAATTTTCAATACTTTTTCATAAAATTCAAGAAATAATTGAAAATAAAACTATAGTTGAGATTAAAATTCAACTTAAAAAAATTATATTTTTAACAATTTTTCATTTTTTTTCTATTTTATCTTTTAAAATCATATATAAAGCAATAGACTTTTTTGAGAAATCATTATCAAAAGTTTTGTAAAATATATTTTTAACTTTTTGTAAATTTTGATTTACACTAACATTATTAGTAGAAAAATCAGCTTTTATTCATATAATTGAAATATTATTTTGAGATTTTTCATCGTTTAAAATATCAATTATAATATTGGTAGCTTTATCGATTTCATTTATATTAGAAATATCTTCCCAATCACTATTTGTTATATATTGTGATAAATTTTGATTTGCAAGTATTATAGTTTCTCAATAAGTTATTTTTCAACTAGAAATATAGTCAAAAATTTGATTTTTTTCATTTTTATCACTAATTTCAATTAATTCTTTTTTTGAATTAATTAAAAAACAACTACATTTTCATATTTTAGAAAAATGAAAATTTGTTTTTTCTAAAATAGCAATAATTATATTTAAATCTTCTAAATTATTTTCTTTATCTTTAAGTGTTTTTATGAAGAAATTTATATTTTCTAAACTAACAGAAAAAGTATTATAAGCATCTTTAGCTGTTATAGTATCTAAAATATAATCAACTATTTTATTTAACAAAGGAGTTACAATTTTTTTGTTTGAACTATCAATTATTATAAAACAGTTTAAATTTTCATCAATTTGTATTTTTTTTGAAATAGTAGTATTTTCTCAAATATTTGTTTGATAATCTTTTAAATCAAAATGAAACATAAAAAAATTAATTAAAAATTAATATTTTTAAAGGATATACCTCTAATCTAAGTTTAATTGGATTTTAATATAATAAAAAATATTTTTTTTGCAATAAATCTTTGAAAAATTGTAAAAATAAATATTATAGAAAAAATTAATTATTAACTTGAATAAAAAATGTATAAAATAAATACTTCTCGTGATTTGAAATGAATAGTTGAAATAAGTGGTTCTAAAAATGCTGCACTTCCTGTTTTAGCTGCGACTTTACTTGTAAGATGAAAAATAAAACTCAATAATGTACCAAAAATTTGAGATGTTTTAACATTTCTTGAAATCATTTGAACTATTGGTGCAAAGCATAAATTTGATTGAAATACTTTGTATTTAGACACAACTAATCTCGATATTTCAGGGATGAATGTGGATATGATTAAAAAAATTAGGGCATCAATTTTACTTTTAAGTCCTATTTTACATTATTTTGGAAATATTTCTATTCCATTTCCTGGAGGATGTAGTATAGGTAAAAGACCGATTGATGCACATTTAAATGGATTAAGATCTATTTGATATGATTATGAAATAGATGAATGTAATATAAAAATTACTTGAAAACCAAACTCTGGAGACATAAGTATTAACGCTTGATTTTGAGTTACTTCCACAGAAAACCTCATTGTTGCCAATGTTTTAAGACCTGGAACTACGACTATTGAACTTGCTGCTATTGAACCACATGTTATGAATTTGATAACATTTTTAAGAGAAGCTGGAGCGGATATAAAAATTAGATATAATCATAAAATTATTATCTCTGGAGTGAAGGAACTCAAAAAAGAAGTAGAATCAGATATAATTTCAGACTATATTGAATCAGCAACTTTTATGGTATTAGCAGCACTTACTTCAAAAGAATATATTGATATAAAAAATGCAAGAATTGAAGATTTATACGCTTTTATTTTAAAACTGAAAGAAGCATGAGTAAAAGTAGAAGATTTATGAAATGATACACTTAGAGTCTATAGAAGCGAAAATTTAAAAAATGTAAATATTCAAACAAATATTTTCCCTGGATTTCCAACAGATGCAGGTTCTCCATTTATGATACTGATGACACAAGCAGATGGAGTTTCAAAAATGCATGAAATACTTTTTGAGGGAAGACTTAATTTTTTAGTTGAACTTGAAAAAATGAGATGACATACAGCTATTTTAAATCCTCATGAAGCAATTATTTTTTGAAAAATGAATCTCAAATGATCAGAAGTAACTTCTTGGGATTTAAGAGCTTGAGCTGCTATGGTAATTGCAGGGCTTATTGCTGAAGGGGAAACTCGCGTTACAAAAATCGAATACATAGAAAGATGATATGAAAACTTTGTAGAAAAACTTCAAAAACTTTGAGCTAGAATTGAAGTTATTTAATTTTTAACTTACTTAATTATGTCAGCATTTTGAATTTTGCTTGTTATTTCTGGAATTATTATAATTGTTTATCCGCAAATCATTGCTTATATGATTGGGGGGCTTTTATTATTTTTTGGATTAAATATATTGGTTGCAAATTTTTTACTCAAAAAAACTTCAAAGTCGTGAGAAAATTATGTAAAATTTTGAAATTATAAAATATATAAAGACTAATTATGTTAGGAGATATCATATCTATTTTGATGATTATAATTATTTCATTTATTCCAATTTTGCTTTGGGGGTATTTTTTTTGATATATTGATAACGATAATTTTAATAAAAAAAGATTTTTTGTTTGAATTTTGGCTTGATCTATATCTGTTGTTCCAGTTTTATATTTATGAGATTTTATAAGTTCACTAAATTTAGATATATTAAATATTTTTTCAGTAATTGCTTCATTTTCTGATTTATCTTGAGTTTTGAAAGTATTTATTTCGTTTTTATCAATACTTTTTTTGTTATCAATTTTACCATATACTATATTTTATTTAACTCCAGTTTCAAAAGATAAACTTAAAATATTTTTTTATAGATTTTTAATATTTTCATTATATTTTTTAATATTTTCATTTTGATTTTATTTTTTAAATATATTGTTTGAAAATATTGAATTTTTACAAATTTCAACAAAGGCAGAATTATCTTTTTGAGATGTTATTTTTAATTCATTTAAATTAGTTATTTTTTACTATTTATTAATTGCTATTTTAGAAGAAATTTCAAAATTTTTCTTTTTTTCATATTCAAAACCTTTTAGTATTTTATCTTCAAAAGAGGGAGTTATTTATGCTATTTTTATAGCTTTAGGATTTGCATTTGTTGAAAATATTTTGTATTTTAAATCTTTGTATGAAAATTATTGATTTTGAGGGGAGCTTATTTCGACTTATTTTTTAAGAAATATTTTTTCTGTATTTTTACATATTTTATGTAGTAGTATTTTTGCTTATTATTTTTCAATTTTATATTTAAAATTTAAAAATAATTTCAATTTTGAATTTATAAAAATATTATTTTTCTGACTTGTATTTTCAGTGTTTTTTCATGCTATATTTGATATATTTCTAACATTTGATTTAACTTTTTTTGTTTTTTTATATATCATTTGATGATATTTTTATCTAACTTATATTTTTTATAAAGAATAATATTTTTGTTTTTTATAAAAATTAATTATAATGTTTTTAGATTTATTTTTAACTTAAAATATTATGAGAATATTATTAACTATTGCAGTATTTGTTTTAACTATTTTCTCTACTATCAGTGAAAGTTCTGCTTTAAGTATTTTTAGAGACAGAAGTGAAATTATTTATTGTCAGGATGATGAATGTTCTTTAGAAAAATGAACTCAAATAGTTAAAAATGATTTAAACGATATAGAAAAAAATAGAACAGCTTCACAATATATTCAAGATGTAGTAAAATATTTATTAACATTTATTACAATAATTGCTGTATTTTACATAATATATGCATGATTTAAAGTATTGACTTCGGCTTGAAATGATGATGATGTAAAAAAATCAAAAACAACAATTATTTCAGTATTTATTTGAATTTTGATTATTTGGCTTTCATATACAATAGTAAAATGGATTATTTGAGTTGTTGTTAATTAATAACACTCAAATAATTCATTTTTTTGCATTTATTTTAAATATATGTTAATATAGAAAAGTAATTTAATTATTAACTTATATTTTATGGTTACAACTAATGAATATAAAAATGATTCTAAATCTTATAAAACAATGAAAATTTCAGTTGTTTTGTTCGCTTTAGTTCTTATTTTAACTATTTGACTTTATTTTTATAATTCTAGTATTGTTTCAAAAATAAATACTTTAGAATCTCAAATTTCTTCTGTAGAAAATGATATTAAAAAAATAAATGAAGATGAAAAAGTAAAATTATATACTTTAATAGTATCTAATTCTAAATATTTGGAAAGATATAAATATTTATCTAAAGTTCCAGAATTTATCAATAATTTAAAAGAAATTTCAAAAAATTATAAAGTTACTTTTGATGGTTTTTCATATAGTGACTGACAAATTTCTTCAGATGCTTCTTCACAAGATGATGCTGTAAGTTTAGCTTCAGTTAAAACAAAAAACTTTTTAGAATATTTTAGAAAGGTTGATGAAAATATTTTTTCATTATTATTTGTTAGTTCTTTTAATTGACAAGATAATATTAACTTTTGAGTTAAATTTAAAATTAAATAATTTATTTTTTTAATCATGCATTTATGAATAATACAGCAAAATACAAATTTTTAACATATTTATTTTTACTTCTGAGTATATTTGTAGTTTTTTTATTTTCTAAAGATTTTTATTTAAATATTTTAGAAAACAATAAACAAAAAGAAGTTTTAGCTCAAAAACTTGAAGAGAAAAAATCTGAATATGAAAAAATTTCAACTATTAAAACAAATATAGATACTTGAAAAGTTGAAAATATAGATTTTGATAAATTTTTATCAACTTTTTCAGAAGATGAATTAACAGATTATTTTTATACTTATGCTAATTCAAACAAAACTAAATTGAAAATTGAATCAATATCTTTAACAGATTGAATGTTAAATGAATTTGGTTTAAAAGAAGCAAAAGTTGAATTAAATACTACTTTTAATTCAGAAAAAGATATGATTGATATGATTAATTTTTTAATTAATTCTCAAAAATATAATTTATACATTCATGAGTTTAATTATCCATTATGAAGTACTAATTGACAATTTTCAGTTACAATTCCTTTAAAAGTTTTATATAAATAATATCTAATTTATATTTTTATGAATAACAATATTCAAAATCAAAATTCTGAAGAAAAACAATTTTATTTATTTAAAAGTGTTAGTTTAGCTGATAAATTCAATTTTTATGAATATTTATCAATTATGCTAGATGGGGGAGTAACTATTACTTTAGCACTTGAGTCAGTAAATAAAAAAATCAAAAACATTTATTTTAAAGAAAAAATTTCTGAATTACTTGTTTTTATTTCTTCTTGAGATAGCTTAAATAAAGCTATGAAAAAAATGCCAGATGTTTTTTCTTCTTCAGAAACTTCTATAATAGAAGCTTGAGAAAAATCTTGAACTTTGGTTGATTCTTTATCTACACTTGCTTTAGAATCAAAAAAATTATATGAATTAAAACAAACTATAAAAACTTCTCTTACTTATCCTTTGATAATTATAATATTTTTGGTTATTGCTGTTTTAATAGTTATGACTTATGTAGTTCCGGCTTTAGTTCCTTTGATTGAAGAAGCTGGGGCGGAGAAACCATTTGCAACTGTTGCTTTAATAGCTACAAGTGATTTTATAACAAATAATTTTATTTTAATTATACTTTTTATTTTATCATTTTTTCTTTTATTTTTTTGATATAAATCAACTGAAAATTGAAAGAAAAATTTGGATAATTTAGCTTTAAGTTTACCATTAATTTGAGAAGTTTATAAAAATTATATTATAGCTTCTTGAGCTTCTATTTTATGAGTTTTAATGCATTCTTGAATACCAGTTGTAAAATCAATTATATTAGTTTGAAAATCATCAAATAATGTAGTTTATGAAAATTTATACAATGATGTTTCTTTAAAAGTTTGATCTGGTAAAAAAATAGTTGATTCTATTTTAGAAGTTGATGGCGAAAATGAATATTTTCCTTGAGATTTTGTACAATTATTATCAGTTTGAGAAAAAACTGCTGCTTTAGATAAAGTATGTAAAAAATTAAACGAACAATATACAAGAGAAGTAAATTATTCTCTAGCTAATCTTACAAAATGGATTGAACCAATTGCAATATTTGTAGCTTGAATATTTGTTTTATGGTTTGCTTTCGCAATATTTTGAGCAATTTTAAAATTAACTCAAACAGTTGGATAAATACTAATATTAATTTATTATGAAAAAATTAAATTCAAATTGATTTACATTGATAGAACTTTTAATATCTATAACGATTTTTCTTATTTTAACATTGATGACATATGTTAATTATGCATTTTATCAAAATATTGCAAAAGTTAAATTGGGATTAAAAGAAGTTTCTCAAAGTATAAATGAAGCTAGAAATATGGCAATAAATGGTTTTGATAAAAATCAAATTAATCAATCAATTTGAGTTTTTTTTGATTTAAACAATAAAAATTTAGTAAAATATTATTGATTTAATTTTAATTCTACAATCAATTTATCTGAAGAAAATATTTTAAAAGAGAGAAAACTTCAAGAAAAAGTTTGAATAGAATATTTATCTGGAAAAAATAATATAATGATATATTTTTCTTCAATATACTGAGTTCCATCAATATACTATTTTGATGAATCTTGAAATATGAAAAATTTTGATGAAGATATTTTAGATATAACATTATCATTTAATTCTAATAATAATTTTCCATTTAAAAGGGAATTAAAATATTTTAAAAATACTAATGTAGTTGATTATTAAAAAATTATGAAAAAAAATACCCAAGGATTTTCTATAATAGAAATTTTGATTTGAATTTTTATATTTAGTTTATGATTAGTTTCAGTTTATGCACTTATTTTGACTACTATGAAACTAAATGATTATTCAAAAAATTCAATAATTGCTTCAAATCTTGCAAGAGAATCATTAGAAATAGTTAGAAATGTTAGAGATAATAATTATAAAAATATGTTTAAATGGAACAAACTTCCATGAAATGATGTAAACAAAGTATTTGAAGTTTGAACTTATTATAAAATAGAAAATAATTTTGATAATTCAAATTCTGATTTTGTTTTATTTGATAAGATAGATTCTTTTTGAGAATGAAAAAACGAATTAAATTGAAAAATGAAGCAATATAATTTATGTTTAAACTCATCAAATACATATACTTATGATTGTAATTCTTTAAATAAAAAAACGTATTTTTATAGATATGTAAAATTTGATGAAGTAAAATACAATAATTCTTGAGCAGACGTAGTAATGGATAATGCTATAAAGGTTACATCAAAAGTTATTTGGTATAATAGATGATACCACGAAGTTCAATTAGATACAGTTTTAACTGACTTTTTAAGACAATAATATTAATAAAAATAATATGAAAATTAATAAATCTTGATTTACATTAATAGAAGTAATCGTTTCAGTTTCCATTTTATCAATAATAATGGTGTCTGTTTTTGTTATTTTTCAACTTTCAGCTGATTTAAACAATAAAACTGATATTTCAAGATCAATGCAAGAAAATATTAAAAATATTGTTGAAACAATTGCTGAAGATGTAAGAAAAAACTGAATTTCTTGAGTAAATAATGATATTATTTCAACAGATTGTAAAATATATTTAGAAAGTAATTATACTTTTTGAACAAAATTATGTGTTTGAAATAATAGTTATTATTTAGCAAAAAAAGTTTGAGATATTTGGAATAGGGTAGTTGATTATGCCGAATGTGATGAAAAAACTCAATGTTTTTTAGTAAAAAATAATTGATTTGTTATTACTCAATTATCAAATAGTTGGGTAGATTTTAATAATTTACATTTTTATGTTTCAAATACTAAAATAAAAAAAGTAATTTTAAATTTTGAAATGCAACCATCGAATAACAAATGAATTAAACCAAATTTAATTATTGATAATAAAATAGTTTTTCAAACAACTTTATCTGAAAGGTTATACAATGATTATTAAAAAATTTTAACTATAATTTATATAATATGCAAAAAAATAAATCATGATATTCTGTTATATTAGCTATTTTAATGGTTTGATTTATGCTTGTTTTAACATCTTGAGTTTTTTTACTTGTTTTGTGAGAAAATAAAGATACAAAAGCTATGGAATATTACTTAAAATCATTTGCTTGAGCTGAATGATCTATTGAAATAGCATTATTAAAAGCAAAACAATTTAATTATTCTTATAGTGAACAATTAAATAAATGAGCACCTATTTCTAAAGTTTTATTTAGAAGAGATTGAGTTTATAATTATAATAAAGATGTTTTTATATCTTATAATTTAGATTCAACAGCTAGTGAAATAAATGCTAAAAACTTACAATGATGAAAGTTTGATATTATTCCTTTATTTTATTATGATATTAATTGATCATATAAAAAAGTTAAAAATATAAAACTAGAATGAGTAAACTCTGAAGTGGTTTGGAATATTATTTGAGAAAATTCTTGAATAACTGGAGTAGGAAATTTTACAAATATAACAGATTGAAACTATAAAACCATTTCTTGATTTAATGTTTCATATACAAAAAAAAGAGTTTGAAATTTTTTAAATGATGAAGAAAAAAATTATTTAATTTTACATAATACTTCATTAAATGATGTAAATTATAATTTAATATCACTTAACTCTTGAGAATACCTTACAAAAGAAGCTTCATATATAATCTGAAGTTGAGAGGTTTGAGGTTATAAACAAAATTTAAGAGTAAAAATAAATAATTCAGAGTATTTAAATCTGTTAAAGTATTCAATTTTTTCAAATTAAAAGATTTTACAAAGATACTAGGGTTTTTGCAAAATCATTTGACAACCCAGCCAAAATTTTTAAAATTATATTACTTAAAAATAACTTAAGGGAAAAATGCCACAAGCCACAAGCCACAAGCCACAAGCCACAAGCCACAAGGTAAATGGAATAATGCGTGTAAATTTGCTAAAGAGCAGATAATTTTTTGTTTGACAAAAATCAAACAGAAAGTTATCTGCTTTTTATTGTTCTTTAACATATCTTGTAGGGAACGAATATTTTCGTTCCGATAATAATCCCTCCCCTTCGTTCCTCAGGTACTCCCTTTGAAAAAGGGAGATGAAATTGGAAAACCTAATAATCTCCCTTTTTCAAAGGGAGTGGCGAGTAAGCGAGCCGAGGGATTAAAAGCCCAACCAAATAATTTATAATTTAATTTATTAACAATAATTTTATGAAAAAAATAAAACAAACAGTAGAGATGTTGCAATGCAACATCTCTAACACAAAAAGAAATAAAAAAGCCTTTACTTTAGTAGAATTAATAATAGTAATAAGTATACTAGCAATATTAGCAACAATAGCCTTTACAAGTTTTCAAAACTTTACTAAAGACGCAAGAGACTGAAATAGAATAACAACACTAAAAAATATAGAATCTGGATTAACATTATATAATATAAAATCAAATAAATATCCAGACCCAGAAGAATATGTAGAGATATTAAGTTGAAATATATTATTAATAAAACAATGAATAGTATGAAATGATGTATCACAAAAAATAAAATTAAATAAAGAAGCAAAAGACCCAAAAGATAAAAAAAACTATATATATTCAATAACATGAAATGGAAAGAAATATCAACTATGAACTTATCTAGAAGAAAATAAATTAACTTCATATATTCCACAAATCACAAAGACATATGCAAATGTAGGTTATAGCAAAAGATATTTCTATACAATATGACATAAAGTATGAATACTACTAGAAGATGAAACAAATCAAGTAATAACATGAACATGAACTTTAGATTTAACAGATGAAAATAATGAAACAAAAAACTTTAAAGTATACTTTTCAAATGACACTCAAAGTTGAAGTATAACAAGTAGTTGAACAAACTTAATAGAAAAGATAGTAGAAAAACAAAATACAACACAAACGCAAACACAAAGTCCAGCAAACAGTTGTAATGCAACTCAACCAATAAATGCAACTCTAACAACTTGAACTCCAACTTCACCAAATCAAGCATGGCAAACAACAAACTCAGCAAATCCTTGTCACTTTGTATGTAATTCTTGATATTGATATAATTGAAGTGCTTGTGTAACTGCTACAACCTGTACTACTTGAATTGAATATATTACAATATGAACTTCGCCTAATATTCAATCATGGTCATGTAAAAATGAATGAGCTACAATAGTTCGGGATTGAAGTACTAAATGTGTAGATTGAACAGCATGTTATAGTCAATATTGATGGGCTTGAAATTACTATCAATGGGGAAGAACAGATACTACTTGGGCTGGTTGAAGTTCAGATTGGTGATCAACAAATAATTCGTGGTGATGAACTACAACTACGTCATCAGCATGAACTTATTCTAGTGTTTCTTCAGGTGATCAAATACTTATGAAATGACCTTGTACTTTAGGTTATCATGTTCCTACAGCTTATGAATGGAAAATAGCTTGTGATACCATATCAGGTACAAGTTGTGCAAATAACTCTACAACAGTAACAAATATGCAAGCAAAACTAAGACTTCCTTTTGCTGGTTACCGTAATCGGAATACAGGTTACTACTTCAATCAGTCTACCTATGCCTACTACTGGTCTAGTAGCCCTAACACTACCAATGGCTACGATCTGTACTTCAGTACCAGCTATATACACCCAGCCAATATCAATTACCGTGCATTCGGGTTTAGCGTTAGGTGTATTAAGAACTAATCCGACTCTTCGACTCTTTGTACTCTTTAGATTTTTTAATCTCCAAAGTTTAATTTTTAGATTTTGGAGATTATTTTAAATTTTAATAAAAATTTTATGAAAAAAGATAGTTTTGAATTGCTTGATGATGGATTTATAAATCTGTATGAAGAATGAATTTTTGTGAGATGTTTTGAATATTCAGCTGATTTTATTTCACAATTAACTTGATATAGACTTTTTGCAAATATTGATAAAAAAACTTGATATATATTTTTGGAATGTAGTTTTCCAAAAATAAAACTTAATGAAATAGTTTTAAATTTAGAAAATAGATGATATATGGTAAGATTTGTAGATAAAAATTGAAAATTAAATATGACTATTTGAAAAGAAAGAATTGAAAGAAAAGAAGAAAAATTAAAAGAAATAAAAAATAATTTAATTAAATTTTAATATGACAACTTATAATAATTTACCAGTTTATAAAACAAGTTATGATTTGCTTTTAGAAGTATTTGAAGTTATTAAAAAATTTCCAAGAGAATATAAATATACACTTTGAGATAAAATAAAAAATGAAATTATAGAACTCATTACTTCTATATACAGAGCAAATAATTCATTTGAAAATAGAATTATAAATATAAAAAACTCAAGAGAAAAAGTTGAAGTTTTGAGGTTGTATATGAGGCTTACAAAAGATTTAAAACTTGTAAATATAAATAAATTTGTAAGTTTTAGTGAAAATATAGAAAGTTTATCAAAACAACTTTTAGCTTGGGAAAATAGTTTTAAATCACAAAAACAAACAAAGTTTTTGTAAAATCTTTGGGCAGAATTTTGTATTTTAAGAAATATAAAAGCGACCCTATATAGTTCAGTATCACACTAGCATTGCTAGTAATAAAAGATGATATATAAGTTTTTTACTTTTTATCACAAATATAGTTGATACTGTTATTTTTGCTGGTAACCGTAATCGGAATACAGGTAACTACAACAATCAGTCTACCAATGCCAACTACTGGTCTAGTAGCCCTAACACTACCAATGGCTACAATCTGAACTTCAATACCAGCAATATCAACCCAGCCAATAACAATAACCGTGCAAACGGGTTTAGCGTTAGGTGTATTAAGAACTATATTTTTAAATCCCTCCAACCTCCCTTTGGAAAAGGGAGAGCTAGAAAAGAAAAACTTAAAAATCTCCCTTTTTCAAAGGGAGTATCCGAAGGGGGAGGGATTTTTTTAAATTAAATATTTATGCAAAAACAATTACTTTATGATATTTTTCAGGCATATTATGATTGTCGTAAAAATAAAAGAAAAACGATAAATCAACTTCAGTTTGAGTTAAACCATGAATCAAATCTTATTTCATTAGCAAAAGAAATAGAAAATTGAACTTATGAAGTATGAAAATCAATAGCATTTATAGTAAATAAACCAGTTAAAAGAGAAGTTTTTGCTTGAGATTTTAGAGATAGAGTTGTACATCATTATGTTATAAATAAAATTAATGGGTATTTTGAAAAAAGTTTTATATATGATAGTTATAGTTGTAGAAAGTGAAAATGAACTTTGTTTTGAGTAAAAAGAATTCAAAAGTTTATAAAATCTTGTAGTAATAATTATAAAGAAGATTGTTATATTTTAAAACTTGATATTCAGTGATTTTTTATGAGTATTGATAAAAATATTTTATGGGAAAGATTAATGGAATTTATATCTTGTAGGGAATTCAGGCCTGCGTTCCCTACAGATTTAATCCAAAAAATTATTTATAACAATCCAACTAAAAATTGTATAATTAAATGAGATAAAGAAGACTGGGAAGGCTTACCTAAAAGTAAGTCTTTATTTTTTGCTAAAGAAAATGCTTGATTACCGATTTGAAATTTAACAAGCCAAGTTTTTGCAAATTTTTATTTAGATTTTTTGGATAAATTTATAAAACAAAAATTAAAAATTAGATATTATTGAAGATATGTAGATGATTTTATACTCATTCATAAAGATAAGAAATATTTAACTTTTTGTAAAGAAGAAATAGAAAAATATTTAAAAGAAGAACTAAAATTAACTCTTCATCCAAATAAGATATATTTACAGCACTTCAAAAAGGGAGTTTTATTTTTAGGAAGCTTTATTAAACCATATAGAATTTATACTTGAAAAAGAACAAAAACTAATATTTACGATAAATTAAATATATTAAACCAAGAAATAAGGAAGAATAATTGAAAAATAGATAAAATTTTAAAACAAGATTTCAGACAAACTGTTAACTCATATTTATGACTTATAAAACATCAAAATAGTTATAAACTTAGAAAAACTTTTTTATTAAATAAAGTTAGTGCTTATTTTTGGAATAACTTTTATATAAGTAATTGATATACTAAAGTTACAAGTAAGAGAAAATAAATATTTTCTAATTAATTAAAATGGCTTATTTAAGCCATTTTAATTTTTAATTCCTTTATCTAAGCTAAAAAATAAAAAAAGATTTGCATTTTGTTTTAAACTAGCTATATTGTAGATGTTTATTTTATTAATAACTTTTTTGTTATGAAAAAACAAGATTTTATAAAAGCAGTAGCATCTGCTGCAGGGTTATCTCAAGATGCTGTAGGTAAAGCCTTAAATACTATGGTTTCAGTTATTACTACTGAATTAAAAGCTGGTAGAGAAGTTAATGTTACTGGTTTTGGTGCATTTAAAGTTTCTCAAAGAGCTGCTAGAAATTGAGTAAATCCAAGAACTGGAGCTAAAATTTCTATTAAAGCTATGAAAACTCCTGTTTTCAGAGCTGGTAAAACTTTAAAAGAAAATGTTAGATAATAACAAAAAATAAAAAATACCTGGAAACAGGTATTTTTTATTTGATTTTTTTTATAAAAAATGTTATATTCTTCTAAATATATTTTTTTATATAAATTAATGGAAAAAATATTTGTAGATGATTTACCTCAAAACTATATAAATAAAGATTATATAACATCTATTTATAGTGAAGATAGTTTTGAAATTTCTTTTTTATTTAAATCTGATTTTAAAAATGCTAAGTATTTAAGGGATTATCTACTAGTTATTTTAGATGTTATTTGAATTAATACAACTTGGAAAAATAGATTTGTTTTAGTAGTTGATGAATTAAATAATAATGCTATTGAATATTGAAGTAAGTCTTGAAGTACAAATATTATGAGATTTAAATCACACAAAAAATGAAATGAGATTTTTTTAAATATTGAAGTTGAAGATGCTTGAGATTGAGAAAAAAATAAAAATGCTTTAGAAATGGATGAATTAAGAAAACAAAGACTTGAAAAATGATTTGAAGAACATAAATCAATTAGATGAAGATGATTATTTTTGATTATTACAAAACTTGTTGATGAACTTTACTTTAAAGATTCTTTATCATGATGATTGATAGTATGAGTTAATAAAAAATTAAATTTAGAATAAAAAACTTGAGATTTTCTCAAGTTTTTTATTCGTATATACTTTTTAAATTTTGTTTACATTGAAATTCGTTATCTCTTGCACAATAAATAATTTTTTCATTTATTCTTAAGTCTAGGTAAATTACTCAAAATTTTATTTGATTAACATATTTTTTATGAAAAATATTTAATTTTTCAATTTGGATATTTTCTTCTTTTGCTAAATCAAAAATTATAGTTGTTCAGTTTTGATCAATTATATGTAATTCAGCTTCTTTTTGATAATATATTATATCACTTATAGTTATAAAAGAATTTTTTAATTTTATTAATTCAATTATATTTCTAATTTTATTAATATAAATATCTTTAAATATTTTTTTATAATCGATTATTCATAAATTATTTAATCAAATAATTTTTATCTTTTGAGAATTTTCTTTACTTTTTGATGGAATTATAACTCAATTACTTGTTATTTGATAAATTTTACCATCAAATTCAGTTTCAAAAACACTTTCAAATCATTCTATAACTATTTTTATTTTATCAGGCATAATTTTTCTTATAACAATGTTTTTTATATTGGGTTGATGTGATAGTAGATTTAATTTTATATCATTCTTATCAACAAATAAAATAGGTTTATATCTAAAATTTTCTACAGATTTATATGATAAATCAATATTTATTAATTCATCGTTTCTAATTATATCAATACTTTTAACAGAAAAATAATGTGATAAAAATAAAACATAAAAACTAGATACTATTAAAAATAATCAAATTATATAATAATAAACATTTATTTTTTTTATATCACTAAAAGTATTTTCAAATTCTAGTTTTGAGGTAAAAATTTTAAATTTATTTCTTTTTGATTTATACTTTGCTCAATTTTCTTGAACATAAAGTTTACTTTTTTCTTTTCTAATATTTTTTTTATATTTAAAATTAGAAATAATTTTTTTATATTTTTCTATAATATTTTTTAATTTTTTCATATTAGTTAATTTCTAGAGAATTAATTTTACTTATTAAATCAGTTGCAAATTCCATCTCATCATTGTATCTAAATCTTATAATTGGTGTTTTTCTAAGTGTAATTTTTTTGTTTATATCCTCTTTAACATCTTGTGCAAATCATGCAAGAGTTTTACATAATTTATCTGAGTTTTTAATTGAACTAACAAAAACATCTAAATAAGACATATCTGTAGCTAGTTTTACATCATTTACAGTAATCAATCAAAAATCACTTTGAATTTCTATAGTTTTTTCATATATACAAACTCATACAATTTCCTTTAATAAAGCATTCATCTTTTTTAATCTTTCTTGGTTCATTTTTTATTATTATAAAGTATTTTTTGTATTGTATTTAAGAGTTTTAATTTGACAAATTTAAATTTTAAATAAAATAACTACACTTTATTAATAACTATCTTAAGGAGATAGAAAAAATGATTTACGCTGTTAGAAACGAATGAGAAACTAATGATAAACTTATTCTTAGATATAAAAAATTATTTTTCCAATCTAGAATTGCAAATAAAATTAAAGCCGAAAGATATGCAATTAGAGATTTATCAGGAAGAAAAGTTAGAGAAAAAGCTATTATTAGAGCTAAATACAGAGAGTTAAACAACAAAGTGTATTTCTAATACAAAAAAATCTTACAAAAATTTGTAAGATTTTTTTTATGCATATAATGATAGAAATATTTCTAATTTTTACAAATGTTTAAAAAAATAGTGTGACTTTGATTTTCTACCAAAGGGAAAAATGCCAAAGATGTGGAAAAATATATTTCTGATTTAGTTGAGTGAGGAGCCAACGAATTTTTCACTGGATACAATCCACCATATTGGTTTGAAAAATTTTGATTTGAAGTTTCGCCAAATGGTAGATTTGCTGAACATGAACAAATTACTGATTTTGAATCATTAAAATTGATAGTACAGGAAGTTCATAAACACTGATTTGAACTTTTTATAAATTTAAATGCTTGGTATTATACTGATGTAACAATGCCTTATATAAAGCAAATGGTAGATGAATTTATTTCCCTTTGAATTGATTGAATAATTTGTTGAAATATTTGAATTTTAGAGTATTTAAAATCTATAAATTATTCAGGGAAAATAAATATTTCTACAATTATGGCAGTTTATAATACGCAAAGTATTAGATTTTTTTTAGAAAATTATAAAATAAATAAAGTTATTTTAAGTAGGGAAGTCACTTTAAGAGAAATAGAAAATATTGTAACGACTTTTCCAGAAACAAAATTTGAAGTATTTGGAGAAGGGGATTTTTGTAGATATAATAATTGACTTTGCTTTGCTGAACATAAATATGGATCAAGGGATATTTGTACCGTGGTAGTGAATGATCTCATATTTAAAAAGAAATTTAGAGCTGATTTTAAGAAAATAGTTTTAGACAATTCAATTTCTGATCTTGATAAAATCTGAATGTTTGATGATAATTTTCAAGATATATTTGAGAAAATTTCTGATATTTTGACAAAAATTGAGCTTTGAATGGAGGATATAGAATTTTTGAAAAAAGAACTTTTTTCTATTTATAAAATTTCAAAAAATAGAGTGGATTTATTTTTTGATGCTATTTCTTGAGTGAATAGTGATAAAAATAAAAAGATTTTAACTTATTTTAAGTGACTCAATTATATTTTAAAAAATTATACTCTTCCTGATGAACAAAGTAAGATTGATTTACTGAACTTGAGAGAAGAACTTGAAAAATCTATAAAAACTGGAATGGAATATTTCATAAATAAAGTGAAAACTATAGGGTGAGAACCAAAATTAAAAGCACTGAAAACAGGACTTTTTTATGCAAAATGAGATAATTTAAATTTATATAGTTATTTATTTTTTTCAAAGTTTCCAAATATAGAAACAGTTAAATTTCCAACTAGAGGAAGAAATTATAACGAAAAAATTAAAATTATAGAAAGTGTGGTACATACTCAAAAAGTAGATGAAAATTTGATTAATAGAGGTGCGAGTTTAGAAAGAGCACATTACGATTTAACGTATCTATTTTGAGAAAAATTATGGTTTAGGGAAATGCTTAATAAAAATTTTTAGTATGAAACAAATAGATTTTCTCACTACCATTATTGATAATTATGGAGATGCTGGATTTGCTTTTAATTTAGCTATTTCTTTGGTTAAAGAAAGACCTGATATAAAGATTAGGTTTTTTTTGGATGATGAAAAACTTTTTTTAAAACTGAAATGAGAAAATAATTTTCAAAATATTACTTATTATGATTTAAAAGAAATAAAAAATTTAAATCCTTCTCATATCGTTTTTAACTTTTTTGATAGAAAAATAGATTTTGAATATCTGCATAATTTTGAATATGAAATAAAACTTATAAATTTTTCATATTTTCTTATGCATTCAGGAGTAAAAAGTCTCCATAATACTTCATATACTTCAAAAAATGTTTCTGTTACTCATTATATTCCATCGCTTTTACCAGAATGATGATGAGTGATTATAAATCCGTATTGAGAAGAATTTGAAAAAGATGTAATGGAAAAATGAGTTTTACATTATAAAAAGGAATTAATACCAAATTTAGAAGAAAGTTTATATCAAAGAAATTGGATTTCAGTTTTTTGTTATAAAGAAACGTTTGAAAATATTAAAAATATTATTTCGCAAGATAATGATAATTTTTATCTAATTTTTGATAATACTTTAACTTGAAAAAATGTTATAAATATGCCATTTTTAAATATTTTAGAGTATGGAAAAATATTATACTTGTGTGAAAAAAATATTGTGAGATGAGAAAATAGTTTGGTATGAGCTTTGATGACAAAGAACCCTTTTTTATGGGATATTTATAAAGAACACAATGCAGCTCACAAAGAAAAAATAGAGGATTTTTGAAATTTTTTAATATCTAAATCAAATACTTTTTTATGTTATTTAGAAGTTTTTAGAAATTTTAACTCTGAAGAAAATACAAAAAAATGATTTGAAGATTTTCTTTTATATAAAGATAAAAGTCAAGTTAAATTATTGGATAATGAAACTAACTTACTAAAAAATATAAAAAAGTATTTATAATTTTGATTTAATTTTAATTTTATGCTACAATACTTTTGCTTATTTATATTTTAATTAATTTTTATATGTTAAACACAAAAAAAATACTAACTATTGCTATTTTATCAGCAATTAGTTTAAACGCTTTTGCTTCAGATATTTCAACTGGAGCTTTAACTTCAACATGAGTATCTACATCAACATGAGAAGTTACTCAAATTTTAGAAGAAGTTAATTTAGAATCTAGCTCTATTTCTTGAGTAGATGCTATTGATGCTCAAACTTTAAGTGTTAGATTATCTACAATTTTATCTGGAATTTCTCCTGATTCTGAATGAAAAATTCTAGAAGATGTTAAAGTTTTAGAAGTAATTAAAGATTTAGATAATGCTAAGAAAATTAAATTAAATCTTGAATCTGATTTAATTGATGGGAAAAATTATAGTATAATTTCTGTTTCAGAAGGTTTAGATACTTCTATTGATTTTAATTTATCTTGAGATAAAACAAAAATTATAAATGCAGCTTTAGTTCCAGAAGAAACTTGAATAGAATATATTTCTGTTCTAGATTCAAAAACTGTAGAAATCTATTTAAATAAAGAAGTTTCTTTAGAAAAATATGAATTTAAAACTTTTAAAGAATTAAATGTTGATAGTATGTTTTTAGATACTACAAATTTAAATTTAAAATTAGCAGATACACTATCTTCAAATAAAGATTATATTTTAATTTTGACTTTAAAAGACTTAGAAAATAAAGATATTGAGATTGATAATTCATTATTTGATTTTGTTACTCCTGAATTTGCTACTCCAGTTTTAGAAGAACTATCATCAGCAGAAGAATTAACAAATACTTGAACTGAAATTTTAGATGCTACTACTCAAAGTGGTGAAACAGTAGAGACAGTTGCAATGAATGTTACTCAAACTCCACCTACATGAACTGAAACAAATATATTATTATTTTTAACTTTTATTCTAACTTTGTCTATATTTTTAGCAAAAAGAAAAAGTTTTAAAATGTAATTTTTTAAATAAAATAAGTAGTAAGATTTTTTCTTACTACTTTTAATTATAAATATTTTTTTATGCAATGAACTATAAAACCAGAATACACTCTTAGGGATCAACTTTTACAAGTTATGATTGATAATGAATGAAGTGATATGTATATAACTGTTTGAACTTATCCAGCTATAAAAATTGCTTGAGATATAGTTAAAATAGATGAATGATTAAGTATTTTAACTTGGAAAGATACTATGGAATTTGCTCAATCAATCGTTACAGAAAAACAACATGATTATTTAGTAAAATATAAAAATCTTGATTTTGCATTTACTTTTTCATGAAGAAGATTTAGAGTAAATGTTTCGTTTCAAATGTCAAATTATATGATTGTAATAAGACTTTTATGAAATAAGATTCCAACAGTTGATGATTTAAATCTTCCATCTATTTATAAAGATATTACAAAAGTAGGACAATGACTTATTTTAGTAACTTGACCAACTTGAAGCTGAAAATCAACAACTCTAGCTGCAATGATTAACTATATAAATCAAAATTATAATAAACATATTATTACAATTGAAGATCCAGTTGAATATATTCATCCTCATGGAAAATCTATAGTTGAACAAAAAGAAATCTGAAAAGATGTTCCTGATTATAAAACAGCTTTAGCCTGAGCTATGAGACAAAATCCACAAGTGATTTTATTTTGAGAAATGAGAACAACTGAAGAAATAGAAATGGCTTTAACTTTAGCTGAAACAGGACATTTAGTTTTTTCTACACTACATACAAGAAGTGCTTATCAAACTATTTCAAGAATTATTGATAGTTTTGAATCATGACAACAAAATCAAGTTAGACTTCAACTTGCTGATAGTTTGGTTTGAGTATTTTCTCAAAGACTTTTAAAAGCATCTGATGGAAGTTGAGTAAAAATGGTAAAAGAAATTTTAACTCGTACTGCAGCTGTTACAAATCTTATAAGAGAGAATGATTTACATCAAATACCTTCAGTAATGCAGATGGGGAGTAGAGATGGAATGCAAATCCTTGAAAAAGATATTATTGATCTTATTAATATGTGATATATAACAGAAGAAGAATGACTTAAATATGCTAACAATCCAAAAATTGTTAAAGAATGAATGAATTAAAAAAATGTCTGAAATTTCAGACATTTTTTATTCTTTTGGAATTACGGCTTCAATTGCTGCAAAAGTTGCATCTTTTCAAGCTGGAAGTATAATAGTTAAACTATCTCAGATTTCTCATTTAAAATGTGTAACAGCTGCAGTTAATAAATTATAAGTTTTTCATTCAGCTACTACTTGATATTTTCCATTTTCTTTTACTAAAAGTCATACTTTTGTTTCTCTCTCAATTGGTTGAATTTGTTTGTAAAGCATTTTTCAGCTAGGGTCAATAGTTAATTTTAATTTATCTCATTGAACTAATTTTGATTTTGATGAATAATTTGAAGGAACTGGATATCTGTGTCCATCAGCTCCAAGCATCTCTTCTCAAGTAAAAACTCATTCTATAATTTTATTGTCTTCGCTTCTATACTCAGCAAGTCAAGAAGTATCAATAGATAATTCGTTTAAATCAACGTTATTTTCTTTTAAAACTTCACTTAAAAGTTTTTTTGCACTTCTAATAGATTTTTCTGCAGATTCAATAAAATCCTTTATTGCAATAATTTTCTTTTGTTCCATTTTTGTTTTTATATTAAAAAATATTATGTTTTGGATTATACTTTAAATAAATTTATTTGTAAATCAAAAACATATTTACATAAATCAAAAATATTTTATAAATAATCTAATAAATCTTTTAATGCATCACTAAAAAATAATACTGCATATATTCATAAAGCTAAAAATGGACCAAAAGGCATTTTTGTTTCTAGTGAAATTTTAGAAGTTTTTAATCATAAAACTTTTCTTATTTTATTTAAATAATTTTTTTGTTCAATATAATAATTTCTAGTTTTTGAGTAAATAATAATTAATATTCAAACTATACTTCAAGAAAGATAAGATAATAAAACTGAATGAAAACTTAGGCTTAATCAAGCTAAAAGTCACATAAGTATAGCAATTCTTAAATCTCAACCTCACATCCAACTTCAACCTGAAATAAGTATTTGTAAAAATAAAAATAAAAAAACAAAGAAACTTCATAAAATTGCACTTCAAATTGCTGTTTGTTCTAAATCTATGAACAAAAAATATTTAGTAAAGAGTAATATAAATCATATTAAAAACAAAATAAAAACATCATAAATTTCTTTTAATCATTTTAGCATAATAAAATAAAAACATCATATCATAAAAAATCATACCAAAACTAGGTAATAAATATGTGAGATATTTATTAAATTATTATATTCTGGTAAAATATTAATTATATGGAAATTTGGAATTAATGATTGAAGAGATATAGTTAGAAAAGTTATAAATATAAGCATAAATAAAATACTATCAGGTATTTCTAAATACAAAATATCATAAAATACATAAACTATAGTTAAAAAAGAAAACAATAAAAAAAATCAAAGTTTGTATAATTCAGCTATATTTCAAGCTAAAATCATATTAAAATCTATTAAAAAATATCAAGTTAGAGTAAATAATATTCAAGTAGATATTTCTAAAATAGGGTATAGTATAGAGATTTTTTCACGACAATATCTACATTTTCAAAAAGTCGAAATGTATGAAAATATAGGAATTAAATCAAAAGCAGAAAGTTTGTGTTTGCATTTTGGACATTCACTTCTTCCAGAAATAATTCAAGATTTTTTATTTTTTAATCTATCAATTATAACAGAAGAAAAACTTCAAAATAAAGTTCAAAATATAAATAAGTATATGTAGAATAAAGTTTGCATAAGTTTAGATTAGTAAGTAATTTTTATTAAATTTATTTCTAATTTAACTAAAAGCAAGTTAAAAAATAAAAGTCCTACATTTTTGTAGGGCTTTTTACATTTTCAAATTCTACTTGTTCTACTAATCACTTTAAAAAATCTAGATTTTTTATTGATGATTTCTGAACATTTTGACTTTGATGAAAAATTAGAAAGCTATCTAAATAGTATAGTCTATTATCGTCAGAAATTACTAAATTTTCATTTCAATATAAATCTAAAGTTAATCATTCTTGTAAAAACTCTTCAAAAGATTTAATAAAAAATTTTAGTTGTTTTAATAATTTTGGTTCTAATTTTAAAGTTTCTATTAGAAACTCTCTGTTTTTATCTGATAATACATCTATTTTTATTCAAATTGGAGCACAAAATGCAAAAATATTTCATCATACTCAAACAAATCATTGATTTGGTACTATATTTTTTAATTTTGCTTTAATTAATTTATATTCTTCTTCAAATTTTTCTATATCTCACCTTAAAAAAGATTTCTTAGCAAATAATCTAATATTTTTTCAATTTTTTAGATAGTTTAACATTTCTCAATGACAATTTGTTCATCTTTGAGTATCTTCTCTATGTCAAGTTGGATAATGATTTTGAGCAATTTTTGCTAATTCATCTTTTCAAGGAATAATAACATTTAAACTAGAGTTCATTTTTATAAATTAATAATTATTTTGATTATTCTATCATTTATATTGATTAAATGCAAAACTGTAACTTCAATAAAAATTCTAAAATAAAACCGGACACTTTGAGTATAATAAAAATACTACAGA
>JBLJBH010000031.1:0-18468 GCA_047637875.1 Patescibacteria group bacterium | reverse complement strand
AAATTTAATCTAACCCTTTTTTATTTCTTCTACACTTTTATGGGTTCAGTTCATATTTATACTTTTTTGATTAAAATAAAAGAAAACGGAAGAGCTTGAAAAATTTGGCCAAAGTTAAAAGTTTCAGATAGTATGCAATTTAGTAATATTTCTGGAAAATTTCAACTTTTAAACACAAATAACTCAAAAGTATTTATAGCTACCGGAACTGGTCTTTCACCAATTTACAATATGATTTTAAATACTCAAGAAAATATTTCCAAAAAATTATATTTTTGAGTAGTGAGAAAAAATGATTTATTCTATGAGGAAAAGCTAAAAGAATTTAAAAATCTTGAAATAAATTTATTTTTATCAAAAGAAGAAAAAGACGGATATAATTTTTGAAGAATGGATTTTTCAAAATATGATTTTGAAAAAGATAGCGAGTTTTATATTTGCTGAAATCCTTGACTAGTAGAGGCAGTAAAGAAATCATTAAGCGAAAAATGATTTGAAAAAATATTTAGTGAAGAATTTAATTAAAAATAAGTTCAAATTGAACTTATTTTTTACTTGTATTTTTTAAAAACTCTATTAAAATTAAAATTGCATTATTTTATAATTTAAATTAAATTTTATGAACAACATAAAACAAAGCATGATTTCTTGATTTGCTTTTTCTATAACAGCATTATCAACATTTTTAGCATATTGAGCATTTATGAATATGACTGAAGTAACAAGTTCCGACACATTAACAGCAACTTGATGGAATAATATGATTTCAAATATTAATGATTTAAATAATAGAGTTAATAATCAACCAAATATTCCAACTTGAGCTGTTATGGCTTTTAATCTAACATCTTGTCCAATTTGATGGAAAAAAGCTAATTGACAAAATTGAACTATTGATTTAAGATGAGAGTTTATTAGATGATGGGATGATGGTAAATGAATTGATACTTGAAGAAATTTATGAAGCACTCAAGAGCAGGATTGGAAATCTTTTTCATTAACTACAACTTGTAGTGGTTGTTCTTCTTGATATTCACATGTTGATGTTTATATGTGAAAATCAACTACTTCTTATATATGAAATCTTTTTACTTGATATTGGTCAAACCCATCTGCAAATATATGAACAAAATGGGATACTTCAGAAATCAGACCTCGTAATGTTGCACTTTTGTATTGTATAAAAGATTAATTTATAATTTAATAAAATAAATATGAAAAAAGAAATAATAAAATGAATTATTATATCAATATCATTTTCTATAACAACTTTAATAACTATTTTAACTTATGCATCTTGGATTAATTTATCAAATGTAACAAGTTCTGATACGCTAACAGCAACTTGATGGAACAATATGATTTCAAATATAAATGATTTAAATAATAGAGTTAATAATATAAATTTAAATTCAAGTAATATTCCAACTTGAGCAGTTATGGCTTTTAATTGAACAACTTGTCCAGATTGATGGAACGCAGCTGATTGAAGTTGAGATGAAAAAAATACTTCTTGAGTAAATACAACTCTTGATTTAAGATGAGAATTTATTAGAGGATGGATTAAAGATAGAGTTTGATTTGAATCTTGAAGAAATTTAGGAAGTTGGCAAATGGATGAATTTAAAAACCATGATCATTTATCAGTTAATAGTACGAAAAAAGATGTAGCAGTTAGAAATTATGCTGATTGATGAGATTGGGGTTCGCATTATAATTCTACATCTGATTTTACTTATATTTATGATGCAAGAACAGGTTTTACTTGATGATTAGAAACTCGTCCTCGTAATGTTGCACTTTTGTATTGTATAAAAAACTAAATAAATAGATTTAACTAATATGAAAAAATCAGATTTTAAATTTAAAGCTTTGTGAACTATTTGCGTAATTACTTTAGTTTATGAACAAAAAGTTTGAATAAATAAAATTATAAATAATTACCATAAACAAATACTTGATTTTGAAAAAGAATTTTCTCGTTTTAGGGAAGATTCAACTTTATCAAAACTAAATAAACTAAAAAAACTTGAAGTAAATGATGATTTTTTAATTTTAATAAATAAATCTAGAGAAATATATAAATTAACTAATTGATATTTTAATCCTTTGATTGACGTAAGAAAAATATGATATACTCATAATTTTGAAGAAAAAAAATTTGAGAAACTTGAAATTGATGAAGATTTAAGTTTTGAAGAAGTTAAAAATTACTGAAATTTACTTGAAATAGGGGAATATATGAATCTTGATTTTTGAAGTATTGCAAAGTGATATTTAGCTGAAAAAATAAGTAATGATTTAGTAAAAAATTGATACAAAAATAATCTAGTAAATATCTGAGGAGATATTTATGTAAATTGAAAAAATCTAGAAAATAAACCTTGGCAAATATCTATAAATAATCCTCAAGATAAAAATAATTCTATAATTATTGAAATCTCAAATTCAAGTATTTCAACTTCTTGAACTTATCTAAGAAACTGGGAAATTTCTTGAGAAAGATTTCATCATATAAGAAATCCTTTTTCTAGGAAGCAAGAAAATGAATTGATTTCTGTTTCTATAATTCATGAAAGATGATATTTTACTGACGCAATAGCTACAGCTATAATAGCTATGTGAAAAGATAAAGCTCTAGATTTTTGTAAAAATAATAAAATAAAATATGTTTTTATTTTGAATAATTGAGAAGTTTTGAAAAACATTTAAAATTTGCAATATAAAAAATATAGACTAAAATAAAGTTTGTTAATTTTTAACAAACTTTATTTTTTAAATTTATTTTATGAATAAATACAAAAAAATCTTTTCTTGATTATTATTATCAAGTTTAATTTTATGAAATTTTAGTTTTTCTTATGCTCAAGTTGAAGTTACTTCAATTCCAACACAAGAAGAAAAAACTAAAGTAGAAACAGAAGTTTTAAAACTTCAATCAAATTTATTTTTAAATTCAAAAACATATTTTGAAAAACTTGTTAGTGATTTTGAAAAATTAACAAATTATGAAGAATCTGGAAATTCAAAAATTGAATTTTTACTTGATGAAACATCTATGTTTTGAAAAGCTGATATGAGTTTTGATTTAAATGATTACAAAGTAAAAAATAACAATTTAGATAGTGATATTTCGTGAAATATTTCATTAAAAGTAAATTATTCACCAGTTTATGGAAGTGGATTTGAACTAGATTTAACTACTTTTGCCTCTTTGATTTCAAAAGATAGTGAAATGTATAGTTTATTAAAAGATTTAGATTTTAAAGTAAATAATGAAAATATATCTAAAATTTTATCTGTTTTACAAACAGAATTTAAAGATAATAAATATATAAAATTACCTACTGATGAAAATTCTAAAGTTATTTTAGATATGATGAAAAACTTTCAACCAAATTCTATTATAGCTCAAACAGAAACTATTTTGTCAAAACCCTTATTGCAAACTTATAAAAAATCTGGTGATAAATATCTTTTAGTTCCTACAAAATATGCTTGTGATACATATTTTGAGTTAGAACAAAAATTCAATTTTTCTAACAGATGGTATACTCCAAAAACTTGTAGTGAAGCTACTTATAAATCTTTTGTAAAAGAATTTATAAAAGAGTGAGAATTGTATTTAACCATAAATAATAATGAAAATACTTTAGGTTTTTATACAAAAAAAGAAGATACAACTATAGATTTTTCACTTAAATATAATGAAAAAAACATTAATAGTGTTGATTTAATTATTACACCAGATCAAAAAAAGTATAAAAATGAATGATTTAATTTTCATTTTAAATCAAAAGATTTTTTAAAAATGATTTTTAACTCAGAAAAATGAAAAAACTTTTTTAATTTTGATTCTAAGCTTGATACAAATAATAATTTTTTAGAAATAAATTCTAATATTAAATCTAAAGATTTAAATTGAGTTTTTTCTTTAAAAAATAAAAAAATAACTTGATTTTATACTATAAAACAAAGAGGTTATGATTATACTTCTGAAAATTGGGAATATAAACTAAAAAATGTATATGCTGTAAAAATCACAGGAAATACTTCTATAAATAACACTCTTGAAAAATTAAATTTACAATTTGCTGGAGTTGATATAAAAAATAAAAAAGCTATTTTTACTGGAAAAACTTCATATGATAAATGAAATTTTGCTTTAAGATTTTCTACAAAATCAGATTATTCAACTTTTGATTTTAAATGAACTTGATATATTTCATCTAAAATATTTAAACTAAATTCAACTTTTGATTCTATGTGAATGTATAATTGAAAATTTGATATTTTAGTTGATCAATCAGATAATAACAATAATTCAAAAGTAAATTTAACTGTAAATAATAATATAAAAGATATATTGAAAATTAATATTGAAAATTTTGCAAAAAGAACTTATAAAGACGATATAAAAATTGAAGTTCCAAATGATTTTAAAGAATTTAATCCTATGATATTTCAAGAACTAAATTATTAACAACCAAAGCTATCATAAATTGATAGCTTTTTTTTGCAAAAAAATAAAAAAATATATAATAAAAACATCTTATTTAAAATGAAAATATGGAAAACGAAGAAATAAATATTCAAGAAGTAAAAAAAATTAACGATATTTTCCTAGAAGAAGAAATAAAAGATGTTGATATTTCATCTGTTTTTGTTTTATCTAAAGCAAAAGTCTTTAAAGAATTATTCAAACAAAATACAAAAGATTTATCAAATAAACTCAAAAAATCAGTTTTTTTAAGTATTTTTCCAAAAATCAAAATACTAAAATTACATCGTCCTTTTAATAATGAAATCAGAAAAAATAAAAAAAATAAACCTATAAATTTAAGTAACTACAACCCACAAAAAGATAAAACAACTCTAAATTTAATAAATATTGAAGAAATAAATAAATCATCATGACCTTATTTTGATTTAAAAATTGATAAAAAATCAAAATTTAATTTTAATTTTTCTCCAAAATTTAGCTTTAAATTAAATTTATCATTTATAAAAATTTGAGCATATTTTATTTTGTTTATTTTAACAGTATTTATATATTGATTTTCAACTAAATTTTATATTGAAAAAACTTTTTCAAATTTAAAAAATATAAATTTACAAGATATTTCAAATATTGAATGAAATTTAAAAGATTTAAAAACTGATTTAATAATTAGTAATGTATTAATAAAACCACTTTTAGTTTTAAACTTTTTTGTTTGAAATTCTTGAATTGAAAATCTTTGAAATATTGTACCAGCAACAAATAAAATATTAGATTTTTGAATTAGTATTTTTGAAATTTATAATTGAGTAAATAAAATAATAATTGAAAAATGAGTTGATCAAGTTATGTTTTCTCAACTTTTAGAAAATATAAAACCAATTATTTTAGATATGCAGAAAAATTTAAATATTTCTTTATCAACTTATAATAAAGTATGAAGTTTTAATGATGAAAATTTAGATATTCAATTTCAAAAATATAAAAATAAACTAAATGATTTTAATAATTATTTTAATTTATTTGTTTCAAACTTTGATAATGTCAAAAATATATTATGACATGAAGAAAAAAGAACATATATGATAATTTTTCAGAACAATGATGAAATAAGACCAACTTGATGATTTATGTGAAGCGTAGGTTTTATTGAAATTTTTAGATGAAAAATATTAAATTTTGAAAAAAAAGATATTTATGCTGTAGAATGGGATTTAAAAAACTTTTGAGAAAAAAATTGAGTAGCTTTTATAAAACCAGCTCCAGAATGACTTAAAGAAATATCTAAAACTTTTTGATTAAGAGATGCTAATTATTATCCAAGTATAAAAGAAAGCAGTGAAGAAATAAAAGGTTTTTTAGAAAAGTCTGATAAATATAAAATTGATTGAATTGTTTATATTAACCAAAATATTATAATAAATATTCTCAAAAAAACTTGACCAATATATTTTGAAAAATATAAAAAAGAAATAACAAGTGAAAATTTTTCTTCATTTTTCTCAACTTTAGTTGAAGCAAAAATAACAAAAACAGATACTTTATCAACTCCAAAACAAGTATTATTTGATTTTATGGAAGTATTTTTTTCTGAATTAAAATCAAATAAAGATTATTCACTTTATTTAAAATTAGCTTTTGAAAGTTTAGAAAAAAAAGATATTTTATTTTACTTATTTGATGAAAAAGAAAATAATTTATTAAAAGAAATCTGACTTTATAAAGAATATAATTTTGAAAAATACATAGATTTTAATTATCCAGTTTTTACTTCAATTTCATGAAATAAATCAGATAGATATATAAAAAGAAGTTTCTCAAAAAATTATACTATTAAAGAAGATTGTTCTATCGATACAACTTTTAACATAAAACAAAAACACAATTTTAACATAAATGAAGAAATAAATATAAAAACTATTTTGTATGACATGGATTTACTTTGAAAAGTCGATGTAAATAATTTATTACAAATTCAATGAAAGTGATTAAATAGACAATATATTAGAGTTTTAATTCCAAAAAATTCAATTGTAAATAATAATTCAAAGTTAAAAGTTAAAGAGTTTGAAAATTATAAAGAAGTTTCTTTTTTCTTAAATACAAATTCTTTATTTGAAAGTAATTTTAGTTTTGATTATAATATTTTAAATCCTGAATGTAAAAATTATAATTATATTTTTATAAAACAACCTTGAATTAATAATTATGATTTAAATTTAACTAAAAGTTGAATTTTAGAACAAAATATTTATTCTGAAAAAGATTTTATTTTTAACTACTAAAAAATATGTCATTTAGAAAATTTATCTCTCTTGATAATCCTTTGAGACTAACTTACCACTTATTAAGAGCTATTATTGCTAATTTTGTTTATGGTTTTCCATCTCGTAATATGGTTGTTATTTGAGTAACTTGAACAAATTGAAAAACTACAACTACAAATATTATAGCAAGAGGATTAAAAAAATCTTGAAAA
This sequence comes from Patescibacteria group bacterium, assembly GCA_047637875.1. Lineage (GTDB taxonomy): Bacteria > Patescibacteriota > Gracilibacteria > BD1-5 > UBA6164 > UBA7396. The sequence goes on along the minus strand of JBLJBH010000031.1, from coordinate 11,488 downwards.
AAAGTTTTTATGTTTTCAACAGTTAATTATTTCATTTGAGATGAAGAATTTAGAAATGATACAAAAATGACTTCACCAGACCCTTTTTTACTACAAAAATTACTTAAAGAAGCAAAGGCTAAAGGTTGTGAAATAGCAGTAATTGAAACTTCTAGTCACGCTTTAACTATGAATAGAGTTTGGTGAATTGATTATGATATTGCTGTTTTAACAAATATTACACAAGATCATCTTGATTTACATCACACAATGGAAAATTATGTTAGAACAAAATTAAAATTATTTAAATCACTTATTTGATCAAATAGAAAACCTTGAATTAAAAAAACAGCTATTATAAACTTAGAAACTGATTATAAAGAATTATTTTTAAATGAAACTTATGATGTTTTAACTACTTATTGATTTGATTACACTTCAATTTTAAAAGCTGAAAATATAAAAAATGAAATATCTTGAGTTTATTTTGATGTAAAAATTCCTGGAAGCATTATAAAAATAGAAACAAAACTTCGCTGAAAACATAATATTTATAATATACTTGGGGCAATTTGAGTATTTTTAAGTTTATGAATGAAAGTTGAAGATATTGAAAAATCAATTAAAGATGTTGAAGTTATTCCTGGAAGACTTGAAGAAATAAATAATTATGAATGATTTAAAGTATTTATTGATTATGCCCATACTCCTGACGCACTAGAAAATGTTTTAAATACATTAAAAAATATAAATTGAATAAATAGAATTATAACTGTTTTTTGAGCAACTTGAGATAGAGACAAAACAAAAAGACCTATTATGTGAGAGGTCGTTTCAAGATTATCTGATTATGTTATATTAACTCAAGATGATGATTACACTGAGAAAACTCAAGATATTATGAAAGATGTTTTAGTTTGAATAGAAAGAAAAGAGTGAGAAGATTTTTGGATAATACCAGATAGGGAAACATCAATTAGAACAGCACTTTTACAAGCAAAAGAAAATGATGCAGTTTTAATAGCCTGAAAATGAGATGAGCATATTATGATGACAAATTTATGACCAATTCCATACAATGACAAAGAAGTAGTTTTAAAAATACTTAAAGAAATTGATGATAATAAAATAATGTAATAACTATTTATCTATGACACTTTACCTAAAATATAGACCAACGGATTTTGAAAGTTTGGTATGACAAGATTTTATAAAAAATACTTTAAGACAAGCTATTTTAAAAGATAAATTAGTTTGAGCTTATTTATTTTGCTGACCAAGATGAACTTGAAAAACTTCAACAGCTAGAATATTTGCAAAAGCTATAAATTGTACAAACTTAAAAGATGGAAATCCTTGTTTAGAATGTGAAATATGTAGATGATTTAATAATGATAGTTTAGTTGATATTATCGAAATAGATGCAGCAAGTTATACTTGAGTTGATAATATAAGAGAAATAATTGAACGAGCATCTTTTTCTCCAACAAATTGTAAATATAAAGTCTATATAATAGATGAAGTTCATATGTTATCAAAATGAGCTTTTAATGCATTACTAAAAATATTAGAAGAACCACCAAAACACTTAAAATTTATTCTAGCAACAACAGAAAGTCATAAAATACCTGAAACTATTTTATCTCGTTGTCAAAGATATGATTTTAAAAGTATCACTTGAGAAGATTTAAAAAATAGACTTTTATATATTTCTAAAAATGAAAATATAAAAATTGATGATGAAAGCTTAGATTTCATTATTAAACAATCAAATTGATGACTTAGAAATGCTATTTCATTATTTGAGCAATTAAATTTTAACTGAGAAATAATTTTTGAAAATGTTATAAATAATTACTGAATTCCAAAAAATGAAGTTATAATTAATTTTTATCATAAGTTATTTAATAAAGATATTTCAGTTATTGATGATTTTGAAAATAATATAAAAAATTACAATTTAAATCTATTTTTTAAAGAATTACTTTTTTATATAAAAGACGAACTTATAAAAAATATTGCTGACGAGAAAATAGTTTCTAGAAATATATTTTTACTTGATACTCTAGAAGAATCTTACCTAAAATCAAAAAATAGTTTTGATTGAAAAACTACTTTTTTAGTATGAATTATTAAATGTGTAAAAAATATTACTACTGAATTTCAAGAGAAAAAAATAGAAAAAGTACAAATTAAAGAAATAAAAAAAGAAGAAAAAAAATCTGTAGAGAATGATTATAATCATTCCGAAAAAATAGAAGAAATTTCAACAGATGATTTATTTGATGTTTTTGGGGAAGATAATAATTCTAAAGAAACAAAAATAAGTAATAATACATCTAATAATAATATAAAAAAATCTACTTTTGATATTGAAAGTTTTATAGCTGAACTAAAAAAACTTGGAAGTAAATGAGCTTTAACTATGTCTTTAAGATGATCTAGTTTACAATATGATGAAAAAAATTTAACAATTTACACTAAAACAAAAATTGCTTTAAAACAGATTGCATTAGCTGAAAATATTTCTCTTATGAATAATGCTCTTCAAAATATGTGACTTTTAAATATTAATATTGAAGTTAAATAATGTTTGCAATTATTTCTCCTTTTTCTAGGTCTTTTGATAATATAGGATTTACTTATAAAATACCCGAAATTTTAATTTCAACACTTAAAGTTTGAATGATAGTTTTAGTTCCATTTGGAAAAGAAACTATTTTTTGAATTGTTTTAAATATTTGAAATGAAACAAGTTTTGATAAAAATAAAATAAAAGAAATTATAAATATTTATTCCGAAGATATTTATTTAAACCAAAATCAAATTGACCTTTTAAAATGGATTTCACTAAATTATTTTTGCTTAATTCATACTTCAACTAGTCTTTTTTTTCCAAAAAACTTAATATGAAAAATACTAAAAAATAAATTTCAGATAAATAAAAACTTAAAAGATTTAGATTATACTTTTGATTATAAAAAAATTCTTAATTTAAACCAAAAAGAAGTATATGAAAAAATTCTTAATTCTACAAAAAATAAATTTTTACTTTACTGAGTTACTTGAAGCTGAAAAACAGAAATTTATATAAATCTAATAAAAAAATATTTAGATAATTGAAAACAAACTCTTTTACTTGTTCCAGAAATCATTTTAACAAATCAGATTTTTGAAAGAATTCAAAAAGTCTTTGGTAAAGAAGTTTTGATTTTAAACTCAACAGTATCAGAAGCAAAAAAAACTAAATATTGGGAATTAATTCACCAAAATAAAGCAAAAGTTATAATTTGAACTCGTTCATCACTTTTTTATCCATATAACAATTTATGACTTATAATAATTGATGAAGAACATGATAATAGTTATATTTCTGATAATACACCAAGATATGATGGAATAGAAGTTGCTTTAAAAATAGGGGAATTAAATAATATAAAAGTATTATTATCATCAGGAACTCCTAAAATAAATCATTTGTATAATTTTTTAAAATGAAAAGATGAAGTATTAAATTTATTCCAGGAATATAAAAACTAAAAATATTTTTTATAAATTTTATGTAAATAAAAAAATATTCATCAGAAAATTGCTCAAAACAGATGTCAAACCAAACTTATTTGAGCTGAAAATCATATTAAAATATTTATAATTAATGCTGTAATTCATCATTTGTATTCATTATCTCTAACTTGATACAGCATCAAAGTATAAAAAGCAAGTAAAGCCATAGCAAATCAACTGATTCAAATAGTATTTCAACTTGATAAAATCAGTAAAGAAATTCAGTTTAAAATCGTAACAAATATGAAAAATATAAAATAATCTTTTTTTCCCATATATTCTTCAACTTTATTTCAAAAAATGTACAAAAAAAGACTATTAAAAACTAAATGTAAAATACTTCAATGCAAAAAACTATAAAAACAAAATTGAAAAAACAATTTTAAATAATCTCATTGAACTAAAAAGAAATCATTCATTCAAAAAATTAAAAATTCACTATCTTTAAACGAGAAAAAAGTGAAAATTACTGAAATGATTATAAAAGCATTACTTAGACTTAATCACATTTTTTCTTAAAATAAAAAGTAAAGTTATTCATAATACAAGCATTGGTAAACTCAATATTATTCACATAGTTAAGTATCAAAATATATATCAAATTTGCGCGTCAGGAACTCTAAAAAATATTTCTACAAATATTCTAAATAAACTATAAAAAATCAAAAAATAAGCCGAAGTTTCTCAAAAAAACTTTTTATTTTTATTTATGAAATACAAAATTATTAAAAGTAAAAATCATTCTAAAAAACTTTCTAAAAGTGGTGAAGGGAAGTAATAAACTCCTGATTTTTCTACTGCAAATATTCAAGTATAATTTGGATAACCTAAAAGTTCTTTATTTAAATAATTTCATATTCTTCAAGCTCAAATTCAAACTGGAACAATAACAGCTAATTCATCAATAATTTTCCAAAAATTAATTTTATTTTTTTTACAAAAAGCTAAAACACTAAAAACAACTCATAAAAATCATCCATGAAAACTCATTCATCACTCCCAAACTTTTACTATATTTAAAGGATTTTCTATATAAAAACCTAAATCATAAAATAAAATATATCAAATTCTTCAACCTAAAAAAACTCACAAAAAAACATAAAAAAAGAGACTTTCTAGCTCATCTTTTTTTAAAATACTTTTCTTTAAAAAATAATAATATCCTGCTATAAATCAAATTGCGTACATAAATCAATAATAACTTGGAGCAAGAGTAAATCAAAATAAGTTTATTTCAAATATTGTCATATTTTTTTAATAATCACTAAAAACTTCAGTTTCTATTTCATAAACTATATAATTTTCTAGTTTAAATTCTTCATCTAATTTTTTTGATATTACTTTAACAAAATCTCCACCAGAAACTAAAGTAGGAGATATATTTGGTAAAATAACACTTAGTTTTGTGTAGTCTTTTTTTATAACCAAAATTCAGCTTTTTACAGGATTTAAATCTTCAATTTTTTTATTTAATAAAATCCTATTATTTATAACATCAACTCTAACTTTTAACTTATCTAAATCTTCAATAATAAGTTTTTCAAATCTTGGATCATTTAAAGAAGTAACAGTATTTTGAATTAATTCTCATACTAAATCATTTTCAAGTTCGACTATATTTCAACTATTTCAAACTATATTTCAATTTTTATATACAGTTACAAATATATTTCACTTTTTTTCAAGTAAACTTGTATCAGTTATAATTAATTCATTTTTAGTTGGTGTTTTTTTATTATTTTCTAAATAATATTTTATTACTTGCTTTACTATATCTACCATATTTTTTAAAATTAAAAAGTATTATTTTCATTAACAGCTTGATTGTAATTATCAACTTCTTCTTGTTTTATTTGTTCAAAAATATCTCATAATTGATCTTTTCAACTCATAGAAAAATAATTATAATACATAATTTCAAACAATCATTTAAAAAACAAAATAAATCAATTAATTAAAGGTAATAACAATAATAAAGATAATAATTTAGCATATCATTCAGAAAAAAATGAAAATATTAAAATCGTTAAAATCGCACTAATTCACAATCCAAAAAAACTTGCATAAAATCACAATAATATATATCTATAATTATTTAATAATTCTAAAATTAACATTTCTCAAAAAGTCAAAAGCAATATATGTAATATAAAAACTACCATTATATTATTATAATCATTCATTCAAACATAAACATAAATTGGAGCAAAAATTATATAAATAATAATTGCAAAAAATGAAATTTGTGAAAAATGTATTATAGTTTTTTTATATCTTTCTGAGTCAATTATAGCTAAAAAATAATAAGTAATTATTGAGACAATAACAGAAACAATAAAAGTTATAAAAGATAACACAAAAGGAAATAACGGATTATTTCAACCCATACTTGGATTTTTAAAATTTCAAGGGATATCAATTATTCCAGAAAAAACAAAAATTATAAATAAAAGTAAAACACTTCAAATAACTCAAGATATAAAAGCTCAAGCACTTGCCATTAAAACATCAACTATTTTAACTTTTCTTGGTCAAAAAATATTATCATTTTGTGTCATAAACTTTTTTATTTAAAAATAAAATATAAATTATATAAAGTGTAACTCAAATACTTATATAAATATCTGCAAAATTAAATACTGAAAAATATTTTACTGCAATAAAATCAATAACTTTTCAGTTAAAAATTCTTTCATATCAATTTCATAAAGCTCCAGCTAAAACTAAACAAAAACTTATATTAATAATTTTTGAGTTTTTTTTCTTCTCTTCTGTAAAATAATACCAAAATATTATTCAAATAATCACGACTGTCAATATTTTTAAAACAATACCAGTTATAGGAATAGAAAAAGCAATTCAAATATTTTCAACATACTTTAAATACAAAAAATCACCTACTATATTTTTTGAAACAAGTAGGTCATTTTTTGCAATAAATTTTGTAAATAAATCTAAAAATACTAAAAAAAATATTCAAATGTAAAACATATTTTTCTATCTCATTAATTCACTTCAAGCTATAAGTTTTGCCTCTTTATTCATAGCTCTTCATTCTAAATCTTCATTTAAATAAACTAATTTAGTTTTATCAGAATTTCAAATATTATTTAAAGTTTCAATTCTTGAAGAATCAAGTAAAAATTTTAATATTTTATCTCAATCTAAAGATTTGTCAGCACCTTTAATCATTTCAACAGACTCTTTAAATCATTTTGCAATTTCCATTCTTTGACCAGCCATTCATTGTCAGATAAGAATTTTTGATTCTTTATCAGCTTCAGCTCTTTTTACTTGCATAATTTTCTCAGCTTCTCACTCATTTGATGCAGCTTCTTTTAATTTTAATGATTCAACTACTTTATTCATAGCAGCCATAACAGATCATTCTAACTTAATACTTCTAACTTGAATAGAATCTAAAACATAACCAAATTGAGATAATTTTTCTCTTAAATTTTCTTCAATAGCTTGACCAATTTCTTCTCTTTTTGAAAATATTTCTTTATGATCAAAAGTTGCAACCATAGCCCTTAGTTGTTCATCAATAGTTGAGCTCATCATAGTTCTTGGATCATTGATAGAATAAACTGATTTATAAACAGTTCCATTTTCACTATCATTTCTATCATCTTGAACATAATAAATTACATTAAGTCAAACAAAAACAGTTACATTATCAGAAGTAATTCAATCAACTTCAACAGCTAGATTCTTTCTAAATAAATCTTGTCTAATAACTCTTGTAATAAAAGGAATAACTAAATTAAGTCATTGTCTTAAAGTTCAAGTATATTTACCAAAAACTTCTTTAACTTTTACAGTATTTGGTTGAACAGTTTGTATTCAAGATCTTAAAAGAAATAAAAAATAAACTATACCTACAGCCATTCAAATATTTGGGATTGTAAATAAAGCTAGTCATATAACTATTTCAATACCTAGTATAATAAATCAAATCATATATAAAAAATTAATAAATAAAACAAATGTATTTTAAGAATATTTTTAAAAAAATCAAAAATTATCTATTTATTTTCCAATTTAAAATTTTTAAAAATCTTGTTACAACTCAGTCACTAGCTCAAATAACATTTTTATTTAAATTATTATTTGCAAAACTATTTCAATTTAAAGTAGTTGTTGAACTTACTCAGTTATAAAGAATTGAATGAATTTGTAATTCTCTGAGAGTATAAGTATCATAAGTTATTGCGAGATTTTCACTTCAAAATCTAGATTTATAGTTCACATAAGTATTTGTATTAAAGAAATTCCATTTATTTTTTGAAAAATTTATAAATTCTATTACATCATTTTTAAATTCTTCAAAAGTAATATCTCAAGGATTATGGTATGAACTTGTTATTTGAAATGGTCACCAACCATTTGCAGGATTATAAAGTCAACAATTAGTTTCTTTCCACCAAATAGCTATAATTAAAGCTGTAGGGAAGTTATATTCTCTTCAAATCGTATCTATTTCATCATAATATATGGTACATTTTTCAGGAACTTTTAAATTTGTAGTGATTTCTTTTCAATGAGTTTCAAAAAAAACTTTTTCAAATTCATAATTACTAACTTCATTTTTTGGAGTTTTTAATTCATAAATATAAACTATTTCTTTTTTTAGTTCATTAAATATCATCCAAAATCTTATATTTCCTCTGACTTTTGGTAAAATTTGATCAATTTTTTTTATTCTTTGTTCAAGCCAAACTTTATCTTTTTTTTGAGATAAATCCCAAAGTACTTTTTTTACTTTCTCTAAACTTAATTTATCTTTTTGAGATAATTCATAAGCAAAAGTAGAACTAGTAAATAAAAATATAAACATAAAAATTAAAAATATTTTTTTCATAAAAACAAAAGTTAATTTATAAAAATTTTCTGGATAATTTTTTCTCAAACAATCACTCAATCAATTGCTGAAGATGTAATTCCTCCAGCATATCAAGCTCATTCTCAAATAGGATAAATTCAAGAAATATTTGATTCCAAAGTTTCAGAATTTCTTTCAAATCTAACAACTGATGAAGTTCTTGCTTCAATTGCGATTAAAATTGCATCATGTGAAGCAAAACCTTTAATTTTTTTATCCAGTTCTGGAAGTGCTTTTTTTAAAGCTTTTACTACAAATTCTGGTAAACAATCTTCAATAGAAGTAAAATGAAGTTTTGGCAAAAAAGTAGTATCAATTTTTCAAATATTTTTTGAAGGTTTTCCAGCTAAAAAATCTCATACAAGTTGTGCTGGAGCTGAAAAATCACCTCATCCAACTTCAAAAGCTTTTTGCTCCCAATATCTTTGAAAATCTATTCAAGCAAGAGGATTTTCACTTTGAAAATCACTTGGGTTTACATTTACAAGTAGGGCAGAGTTAGAATTTATATTATTTTGTGCATAATGACTCATACCATTTATACAAAGCCTTCATTCTTCTGAAGAAGCATTAACTACTTCTCAACCTGGACACATACAAAATGTGTAAACTGAGCGAGTTTCTTCATTATGTGAAACAAGTTTATAATTTGCAGTAGGAAGTTTTGGATGAGTACAAGAAAGTCAAAATTGAGACTCGTTTATCAAAGTTCTTGGATGTTCAATACGAACTCAAATTGCAAAAGGTTTTTGTGATATATTAAGTCCAGATTTATATAACATTTCATAAGTCTCTCTAGCTGAATGTCAAATTGCTAATATAAGATTATCAGTTTTTAAAAAATCTGTATTTCCGTTTTCTAAATTTTTAATATGTACTCAAACTATAGAATTTTTTTCTATTTTTATGTCAGTCATCATGGTATCAAAAAGAAATTCTCAACCAAGATTTATAATTTTTTTCCTCATATTTCTAACAACTCATCTAAGTCTATCAGTTCAAATATGTGGACGAGCAGAATAAATTATTTCCTCTGGAGCTCAAGCAGAAACAAACTCACTAAAAATAAACTTACTTCTTGGATCATTTACTAAAGTGTAGAGTTTTCCGTCTGAAAAAGTCCCAGCTCATCATTCACCAAATTGAACATTTGAATTTGTATTTAAAATTCATTTCGTCCAAAAATTATGAACATCTTGAACTCTTTTATTTACCTCACTTCCTCTTTCTAAAATAATTGGATTTAATCAAGATTCAGCTAAAAGTAAAGCACAAAAAAGTCCACTTGGTCAGCTTCAAACTACAATTGGTCTATTTTTTGGAATTTTTTTAATTTTGTTTATTTCATAAATAAATGGTTCTTGCAATTTAATTTTATGTTTTTTTAAAATCTTTTCAGGGATTTTTCAAATAATTTTTTCATTATCTCAAACATCAACTAAAACACTCCAAACAATTAAAATATTAGTTTTATTTCTTGAATCAATCGCTCTTTTTACTTTTTCAAAAGAAAGAATATTTTCAATTTTTATTCAAAGAATTTTTGCAATTTTCCCAGGTAAAAGATTTTCATCTTCATCTAAGCTAAAGTTTATTTCTTCAATTTTTATCAGTTTTTTATTCATATATTTCTTCAAGTCATTTAATAATATATTTCAAAACATCAGAGTTTATTTTTTCTCTATCTAAAATATTATATTTTCACACTAAAGCATACCTTGGTTTTTGAGATAACTCAGTAAAAGTAAGTTCGATACGAGAATTTCAATATTTTTCATCAACTGATGTATAATCAAAAACACAATTAATAGTTCTAAAAATAAACTTTTTTTCATCATTAACTTTAATCTTTATACTTCTAACTCCAGTTTCAACAAAATCTAAATCATATTCATTTTCAAGATTTTTATCTAAAAATTCTCATAATATTTCTATAGTTTTTTTTATTTCATCGTTAAATTTTCAAACAAATCACAATTTAGATTTTATATTTGTTTTTTGTAGTTTATTTAATTGTAAATCCTTAGTTCTCATAATTATTATTTAAAAATATTTAGTTTATTATACGAAAAAACTTTTTTTTTGAAAGATTAAATTTTATTCTCATTTTAAAATATATCATTCTCACCTTATGTTTTGAATCCAATTGTCAATTCAAAACTTAGATAATCATTTTTTTAGTCTGAGTATATTTACTCTTAAATTTCTATTTATTATAAAACAAACATCACCCCGTATTTTTTCAATTAAAAATTTGTCTGTTAATAACTTTTCTTGATTTAAAAAAAATAACAAAAGTAAATATTTATTATTTTTAGTTAGATAAATTTTATTATTTTTATAAAAAAATTCATTTAAATCCAAATCATAAAATAAATCTTTGTAAGTATATTTTTTTCAATAACATTTAGATATTGATAAATAATAATTTTTATAAAAATTTATAATTCTCAGATCAAGTTCTTTTAATCTAATAGGCTTTATAATATAATCATTAGCTCAATAATCAAAAGCTTTTCTTAGTCAATCTATTTCATTATTTCAACTTATTACAATTATTGGAATTAACAAATTTTTATTTCTAATAATTTTTATAATATCATATCAATTTTTATCAGTTATTTTTTTTGATAATTTAATATCTGTTAATATAATATCATAAGATTGTATTATCGATATTTGATTTAAAAAATCTTTAAAACTATAACAAACTGAAACTCTATTTATAGCTACCTTATTTTCAAAAGTATCTTTTATTTTATTTGCAAAAAATACATCATCTTCAATTATTAAAATATTCATAATATAATTATTAAAAATAAAAAACTCACTATATTTTAGCAAGTTTTTTAAAATTTATAATTATATTTTTATATGGCATGGACCGTTGGAATTGCACCAACGTCTACTGGCTTCGGAAACCAGTCACTCTTCTAATTAAGCTAGGTCCATAAAAAGTGTTTGTATTATAAGATAAATTTATAAAAATCAAATATTTTAAAAAATATTGTAATTTTAAAAGTTAAAATGTCACTATCGTAAAAAATAGAAATGTCACTA
>JBLJBH010000030.1:0-40628 GCA_047637875.1 Patescibacteria group bacterium | reverse complement strand
CCTAGAAGAAAATAAACTAATTTCATATTTTCCGCAAATACTAAAAACCTATGCAACAAATATAGATTATACAAATAGATACTTCTATACTATCTGAGATTTAGTGTGAATATTTATAGATAATGAAACAAATCAAGCTATTTCACCAGAGGATTACCCAGGTGAAAAATTAGATTTAACAACAAATTCAGGTAGTTTTAAAGTAATATTTTCAAATGATACCCAAAGTTGAAGTGTAACAAGTAGTTGAACAGATTTAATAGAATCAATAATAGAAAATCAAAATACAATACCAACAACTCAAACATCTCAGCAAGAAGATATAGAAATACCATCACAACCAAAAAGTTGTAATCACTTATGAGAGGTAATAAATCATAATTGAAATATGATAGTATATAGTGAAAATAATATAGCATGGAATGCTAGTTATGATTGTAGTGATAGAGTATGAGAAGTAACTTGTAATGATTGAATATTAAGTTGAGATACAACATACCAATATAAACAATGAGAATGTGCAAAATGAATACCAACAAATTGTATAGCAGATTCAAACTTTCAAAAAGATTGAAAAACTTTTAATGTACCGCAATTAAATCACTCAGTTACAGCAAATCCAAAACCATATGTAGATAGACTAGAAAATAATTGAACATATAGATATTTATTAACAGTAACGTGTACTGACTGAACTCTTGATGGAATAGTATGAACTCCAACACTACAAAGTTGTTCAACAAATTATCATACAGAAGATAATAGCACATGTATATCAAATACAAAAAGTTGTAGTATAGAAAATTGAGTATGACAACAAACATGGAATGGTACATCATGGTGAACATGTCAAGTTGCAAGTTGTAATAGTTGATATGTAAATCAAAGTAATATTTGTGTATTAAGTAATCAAACATCTACTTGTACTGATTCTTGATATTGATGATTTATAGGTGAATATAAAACCATACTAGTTAGTGCAACAAAAATTTGATGAATATTAAAAAATGTAAAAATAACAACCACATCTCAATTTTGAACATTTTGGGTACAATATTCAAATGTATTAAATACAGATGGACAATGATGTTATTTATCATCAAATGATCCTTATACGGTTCAATGAATTGTTCCTTGATGTATGCATTCAATGTCTTATCCTTCTATTATATCAATTAGTTGAGTAAGTACTTCGTGGATAACTTATGATTCAGTATGAAGTGCATTTACTTGGATGACATGGAATTCATCTACAAATTCATTGTATTATAATAGTCGGCTTGATTCTTGAGTAGCATGTACTATAGTATTTTAAAATTAATTAAATATAAATAATATTTAAAAGACAATTGACTTGGTTTGGAAAATATAATAACTAAAAGTCAATAATATTTTTTTGTAAAACAAGTTTTTATATGGTATCATTATTTCAGATTAGTTTTTAATTTTAAGACTCATGTCTAAAATAAATGATTTACTTTGAAACTTAACAAAAAAATCTGAAAATAAAAATTGAAAATCATCTCAAAATGCAGTTGATGATTTATTTTCTGTTTGAAATGCTTCATCAGTTTGATTAAAAGGTTCACATCTTTCTATAAATCAAGTTCAAAAAGAGGATGATGAAAATATTATCTCATTTGTAAATGACTTATTTTTAACATCAATTCAAAAATGAGCTTCAGATATTCATATAGAACCAAATGATAAAGAAATAAGAATTAGATTAAGAATAGATGGAAATTTTATAAATTATAAAACTTTAGATATAAAAAAATCAAGCTCATTAATTGCTAGAATTAAGATAATGTCTTATTTAAGAATAGATGAACAAAGATTGCCACAAGATGGAAAAATAAACTTTAATTTATTTGGAGGGAAAAGTATAGATTTGAGAGTTTCAGTTTTACCAAATATTTATTGAGAAAAATGCGTAATAAGAATTTTGAAAAAAGAGGAAAAACCAGGAGAACTTAAAAATCTATGAATTTTGCCATACAATATGATGAAAATAAAAAAACATTTATCAGATAGTCATGGAATGATTTTGGCAGTTTGACCAACTTGAAGCTGAAAATCAACAACTTTATTTTCACTTTTAACTCAATTTGATGCAGAAAAAAATAATATTTCAACATTAGAAGACCCAGTTGAGTACAGAATTCCTTGAGTAAATCATACTCAAATAAATCCAAGCATAGGATTTAATTTTGCAGAAGGTTTAAGGTCACTTCTAAGACAAGATCCAGATATTATAATGGTTTGAGAAATAAGAGATGAAGAAACAGCAAAATTGGCAGTTGAAGCTTCAATAACTTGACACCTAGTTTTCTCGACACTACATACAAACTCAGCTGTGCACACACTTTCAAGACTTGTAAATCTTTGAGTAGACCCACTTTTACTTTCTTCAAGTTTAAGAATGATTATTTCTCAAAGACTTGTTAGAAAACTTTGTCCTCATTGTAAAATTAAACAAAATGCTGACGAAAAAATAAAAGACTTAATTATATGAAAAGTAGGGAAGTATATTAAAAATAAAGATGAAATAACTATTTATAAATCAAGTGAAGAAGGATGTGAACATTGTAATAAAACTTGATACAAATGAAGACTTTGAGTATATGAAGTTCTTGAAATGAATGAAAAGATAGAAGAATTACTTTTAAAAAATGCTTCTCGTACACAGCTTGAAATACAAGCAATTTGAGATGGTATGGTGACTATTAAAGAAGATGCATTATTAAAAGTAGTTATGTGAGATACATCTTTAGAGGAAGTTTTGAGTGTAGTTTGAAATTAATAATAAAAAAATTTGTATTTTTCTTTAAAATTTGATATAATGTCTTTTAAGTAAGATTTATAATTAAAAGTACAAAATGAATGTTATTTTAGAAAAATTACTCCAAAATGAACTACTCTCTGATAAAGATAGGTATGAGATAAGGCAAATTTTTGAGGTAGTTAGCGATGAAAAAAAGCAAAACATACTTAAAAATTTTGATAAAATGGTTCTTGCAATTGTAAAAATAAAACAAGAACTTATAGAAAATCAAGAAATACTTCTTTGAAAAGCTATTTCAAATATAGAAAGAGCTATAAAACAAGCAAGAAATTCTTGAATAAAAAATGCTACAACAAGTAGTATATATGATTTAAAACAAATATTATAATTTATTTACTAAAACAAAAACAAAATGTCTAAAAATAATGAAAGTAAAACTTTAAATGAAAGTTTAGAACAAAATATAAATCCAGAAATACAATCTAATTTAGAAAATTTAAAATGACTTTGAATTGATCCAGAGTTATTTGCACAATTTGAAGAAAAAATTAAAAAAATTATATGAGACAATCCTTGAAGCGAAGATGTTGTTTCATCTGAATTACAAAAAACTTGATTGTCTGTAGAAGCATTATTTTCTTGATATAATAGAGAATTTAGATCAATATTAGATCATGCAGCAAACGATGAAGATTATCCTTTAGCAGCATAAAAAAACATCCTGAATTTTCAGGATGTTTTTTGTTTTAGAAAAACTTAATTCTATCTGCATTTGGATGGTCTTTTAATTTTTCTAGAGTTTTTGCTTCAATTTGTCTAATTCTTTCTCTTGTTACTCAGAACTCTTTTCAAACTTCTTCTAAAGTGTGAATATCTCATCCGTCAAGACCAAATCTCATGATAATAATTTTTCTTTCTCTAGGAGTTAAAAAATCAAGCATTTCATAAAGATTTTCTTTAAGTAATGTCATATTTGTTTCTTTATCTGGAGTAAGATTTTTGTCATCTTCTATAAAATCTCAAAGTGAAGTATCTTCTTCAGTTCATACAGGAGCATCTAAAGATAAAATATCTTGAGAAATTCTCATAATTTGTCTTACTTTTCTGATATCCATATCCATTTCTGTCGCTAGTTCTTCCATTAAAGGTTCTCTAGTTAACTCTTGAGTAAGTCTTCTGTAAGTATGAGTAAATTTGTTAATTGTTTCAATCATATGAACTGGAACTCTTATAGTTCTTGCTTGATCTGCAATTGCTCTTGTAACTCATTGTCTTATCCACCAAGTTGCATAAGTTGAGAATTTAAATCATTTATCTGGATCAAATTTATCAACAGCTCTAAAAAGTCCTACATTTCATTCTTGGATTAAATCAAGAAGTCAAAGTCATCTTCACATATATTTTTTTGCAATTGAAACTACAAGTCTTAAGTTTGCAGCTGCTAGTTTTTTTCTAGCTTCTTGGTCTCATTTTTTTATCTTTCTTCAAAGATCTATTTCTTCTTCAGCTGTTAATAAATTTACTCTTCAGATTTCATTTAAATACATTCTAATACTATCATCACTGATTTCTGATAAAGAAATAGTTGCTTTTTCAACATCTTCTTCAGTATCTTTTTTTTCTGTATCAAATAAATTATCTTTATCTAAATTATCAACTATTTCAATTTTTAATTGTAAAAATCTTACATATATTTCATCAAGTAAATCTATATCATCTTCAGCTTGAGGAAGTGCTGACATAATTTCATCTTGAGTGATTTTTCATTCTTTTTTTCATTTTCTCATAAGTTCCTGAACCTCTTCAGGCATTCCATCTAGCATTTCTTTAGGAACTTCTATATCAATAAATTTTTGTAATCATTTTCATACTCTTCTTTTATCTTCATTTCTATCAACAGGCATTTTTTTAAGTCATTTTTCTTTTGTATCACCTCAAGAAAAATCATCTTCTATACTAATTTCTTCATCCCATAAATCGTCTTCTGTTGGTTCTTTAATTTCAATATCTTCTTCAAAGTCCACCTCATCTAGATTAATTTCTTCAATCATACTTTCATTTTCTTGCTTTGATTTTTTTGACATAAATAAAAAGGGTTAAAAAATAAAATTGGTTTTAAATAAACAAAAAAACACCTTCTAAAACATGAAGGAGAAAATACAGTTTATTTATTTTTTTTGTTTTTCATTTATTTTACTAACTTTTTAGTAAATATAACAAAGTTAATTGTATTGAAAAAAAATAAAATTCAACTTTATTTACAAAATAAAAAAATTATTGTAAAATTTTATTTAATATTATAATGTGTAAAAATTTATTTAATTTAAAAAGTACATGGCAAAAAAAAATAGAATACAAAATAGACAATCAACCCCACAAAAAGTATGATTTCATAGAAAGAAAAAAGTACAAAGAGGGAATTATGTTGTACAAGATGAATATTTTCAAAAAGCAAAAAAGGCAGGTTATAGAGCACGCAGCGTTTATAAACTTTTAGAAATTCAAGAAAGGTTTGATTTAATAAAACCTGATTTTTCTGTAATTGATATCTGAGCAGCCCCTGGAAGTTTTTTACAAGCAATTAGAGCAATAGTTAATAAAGATAATTTGATTATTTGAGTAGATTTAAAAAAAATAGAATCACTTGGCTATCCGAATGTAAAAACTATAGAATGCGATATTTTTGATTATGAAAAATTAGTTTGAGAACTAAATAAATTTATGCCTGAAAATCATATTTTTGATATAATTACTTCAGATATTGCTCCAAATACTACGGGAGTTTTTGATGTTGATCAATATGCATCAGTTGAGCTTAATATAGCTATTTGTGAATTTAGTGATAAATTTTTAAAGAAATGATGAAATATGATTTTGAAAGTTTTTAAATGAGAAGATTTTAATGACTTGGTTATGCAAGTAAAAAAAAGATTTGTTGATATGAAAACTTATAAACCTTTGGCATGTCGTGATAGTTCACATGAAGAGTATGTTGTTTGTTTATGAAAAAAATAAATTTGATTTTTACAAAAAATAAATACTATAATAACTTATACTTTATATTAATAGTATGTCAAATATCCCTAGTTTAACAAAAATCGTTGGTGAAAAGGTTATAATTAATCCTGATTTTATAGATTTTAATGAAATAAAAAGTTGGTCTCCAGAAAGACAGATACAGGTATTTCGGAGAATGATTAGGGAATATATTTATAAAGATTCAAATTTATCAGAAGAAAGAATTACAAAAGCATTACAAGCATTTAAAAGTGCTTATGAATTATCCAAATATAAATTTCAAGATATTGAAAGAAATACAGGTTGAAGATATTTTGATCATTTGATTAGAGTTATGCAATATGTTATTGTTCACTCTTGAGTTTCATCAATTAAAAAAACTTTAATAGCAATTTGTCATGATTTGGTTGAAGATACAGATGTTGATTTTAACACATTAAGATGTATTTTCTGAACTCATATAGCTCTTTGAACTCTTTTAATTAGTAAAGAACCAATAAAAAATTTTATAAAAATTAATACTCCAAGAAAATTAAATAATCTTGAATTATCTCAAGTAAAGAAAATTACAACAGAAAATTGAAAAAAATTAAAAGAAAGTTATTTAAAATTTAAATATAAATTACCTCAATATTTAGCAGAAGATGAAATATTAGCTGAAATTTTATTTATTGAAAGTAAAACGGATTTTGAATTGTTTGATATAGTAAAAGAAAGCTGAATTTTAAACTCAAAATGACTTATTAGTGATGAGTATCTTCAAAGAAAAAGTTACCATCCAGAAAGTATAACTCCTGAAGAGAGGTGGGTAGAAGAGTTATATGATACAATTGATGAAAAATATAAAGATATAAGAAATGCAAAATATTTCTCACATATGTTAAGTGATAAAAAAGTTGATTATGAAGAAAAAATAGATGAAAATACTCATTGTTTAAATAAGTTTTATAATCATGCTCTTAGTTTAGTTGCAAGTCCAAATTTATGAATTAAAATTGATAAAGAAACAATAAAACAAATAGTTTTAGATGCAATAGAAGTGAAATTTCGGGATAGAATCGATAATTTAAGAACAACAGAAATTTATAGTGTTTACAATGAAAAAAATGCGCATAAAGCTAAAAGAAAAATTGGGGAAACAAAAAAATATTTTTTATTGATATCAAAAGAGTTTGATAAACTTATGTGAACTGATTTTTATAATTTAATAAAATCAGAAATTGATAAATTAGAACTTTTGATTATAAATAATCATACATGATGATTTATAGAGTGAATTAAAGAACATGTAAGAAGTAATTTAGTTTTAAAATAAAAAAATGATAGTTATTTGAATAGATCCTGGAACTACTACAGTTTGATATGCAATTGTTGAGAAAAATGGTAATCAAAAAAACTTGCTTGATTATTGAGTAATTCATACAACTCCAAAAATGGATTTGAAAGATAAAATTATGGAGATTTCAAATGATTTAGAAGTTTTAATTAAAAAATATTCTCCAAATAGAGTAGTAATTGAAAAACTTTTTTTTACTACAAATCTAAAAACTTGAATTGATGTAGCACAAGTTAGATGAGTTATTTTATATGAATTTGCAAAAAGATGAATAGAAATACTTGAATATACGCCTTTAGAACTAAAATCAGCAATTTGTGGAAACTGAAAAGCAAATAAATTGCAACTTCAAAATGCGATAAAAATATTTTTCTGACTTTCACAAATACCTAAGCCAGATGATGCAGCTGATGCTATAGGGCTTGCATATATGTGAATTTTAAAAAAGTTCTAAAAAAAATTTGACTAAGAAAAAGTTTTATATATAATCCCAGCACATTTTTCACTTGCGAGGGTAACATAAAAGAGTGAGTGTACTAAGGCTTCAACCCTTGGGTGTGCCAGTTCAAACCTGGTCCCTCGCTCCATAATGAAATGAAAGAAGATTTGGCATCAGTTCTCAGCGAACTGATGCCTTTTTTGAATGGTTCTAACCCTCCATAAATTCTTTTTATTTCTGCTAAGTTATTATTTATAGGTTGTAACCAAGAATGTATATCCAGAGTCAGAAAACCATCTAATAATATAAAGTTCTCACCTAAACTAGATAATATTGCTTTTTTCATTTTTAAGTCTCATTTATTAAACTTTTCTTTTGCTAATAAAATAAAACTTAATATTTCCTCTACTTTTTCAATACTATTATCATTTTCTATATTTAAATCATTTAATCTTCATCTATATAGGTTTATTTCTTTTTGAATTTCTTCTTTCTTTTTTTCATATAGATTATTATCTATATTTCACTCAATTAATAAATCAACAATTTTACTTAATTTCTTTTCATTATCTTTTAATGATTTTTCAATGGAAATTTTTATATCGTTATTCATTTTGATTTCTTCTTTATAATTACTTTAGGATTCATACGAAATTAAAAATGTCTCCAGTCCAATTTGCTAATCTAAATTTCTCTTTATAACATTTAACTATTTTTGTGTATTCTTGTGTGTCTAAAAAAATTAGGGCTTGACATATGAGATAGAATTTCTTTTTTTAAAGACTCAAAAATTTCTTTTTCATTTTCCATAGTTATAAAAAGTTATATAGTAAAGTATTATACTACACACTTTTATAATTAATACTGTTTATTTTTTACTAGAAAATAGTATAAAAAATTATTATACTTTATGATTGTATAGAATAGGCTTATTTTAAGTAGTGTTTTTTGCATTTATTTATTATATATGTTATAATTCTCAAAATATAATTAAAATAATTATTATGGCTGAAACATTAAAACATAATGAAAATTCAATATCTCAAAATCAATGAGAAATAGATTTGTATTCTCCAGAAATAACGCAAAGAGTGATAAACCTTATCAAAAAAACTGATATTCCTGATATTATAAAACAACATTATATTGAAAATATAGATAAATATGATAGAGCTCAACTAATTCGTATATTAGGAAAATATTTTGAGCGTTTAAAAGAAATTAATGAAACAGATAGAAAGAATAAATTGGAAATGGAAGAAGCTCAAAGAAGGTTTCTTGATGATTTAGAATTAGAAAAAAAATCACAAAATATAGTATGGTAGAATTTTGAGAAAATTATACTTCTTCGATTGATACAAATCAAGGAGAATTACTAGCCCTAAATGATACCACCAGAGAGCTAGTATGAATATTAGAAAAAAGTGAATGAAATATACCAAAATCTGAACCAAAAACATCAGATTTTGTAAGGTGAGTCGATTTCAAAGTTGGTTCATTTCATAGAAATAACTTTGTTAATCCAGAGATAAAACAATCTTATGATAATTTAATTTTAAAACATTTTTCAGCTATAAAAAAAGATACTTTAACTACTACAGAATATATGCAGTTATCAAACTCATTATTAAAGGATTTAAATACTTTAAAAACTAGAGAATGAGAAGTACTCACTGATAAAAAGGTTGATAGTTGAGTTATGGATTGATTAAATACTCTTTATGATTGAGTTCAAAAAGGAATTGAAATTACTATAAATGAATTAGAAAAACAGTTAAAAACTTTAGTTTCTCCAGATGAATGGAAAGCAATTGTAAATGGTATATTAGAAATTGCTAAAAATCCCATTCAATTTATGGAATTACTTATTAATGGATTGAAAAGTGAAGCAAAAGAAGTTTGGAAAGATGTAGAAATAATGCGGAAAAATTCAACTAATTCTTGATTTACAGCTGAAGTATGAAAATATATACCAGAAACTTGAATACCAATTTTAATTTGAACAATTTGAGTTTGAAAATTTCTAAAAATATTTAAACTAGAGTGACTTCTTTGAGAAAAAACTTTAAAGAGTGTAAGTTCACTTGATTTATGAAGAGAAAGATGAAAATATTTGGTTCAAAAAGGAGAATTATTTTGAGAATTTATAAATAAAACAGAGAATTTTAATGATATTCTTACTGTAGAAAAATTAATGAGTAATAGTAAAAATATATCTGAGTCAATAAAAATACTAAAAAGTATGACTCAATATATTATTGACCATAAGGATACTATACCTTGAATGAATAAAGCAATAAGAAATCAAGCAAGATATAATATAGAAAGATTGGTAAATAAAGTATGAGTTATAGTTGATAGTGATGAATTATGACTGTATCAAAAAGAGTTTAAAAATATATTAAATAAAGAATTAAAAGATGCATATTACATATTAATACCAGAATGAAAACCAGCTAAAAATTTTATATCATAAATTAATTATTATGGCTACTCCAGAAGAAATAAGTCAAAAAATAGATGACCGGTCAAAAAAACATCTTTCAAAATTTGAAGATGTTAATAAATTATTATTGGATAATGATGTTCTTGTTTCAGAGTATTTTTGAAAACAATCTACTTTTGATGATATAAATGAATTTAAATTTCATTTAAAATCAGAATTAGAAAGATATAGAGATACTGTAAAAATAATAGATAATGAAGAGCAAGATGATGTAGTTCAAGAGTTGGTTGAAAATATTGTCAAAAAATATCCTAAACTAGTATTTTTGTGAGAGCATATTCCATCTTGGGCAAAAGAACCAGAAAGTTTTGAAAATAAATTTCCGATTATTTCTATTATGAAAAGAATAGTTGGAAAAATATTATGAAAAACTAAAGTTTAGGAATATTGATATATCCTTTATGATGAGCTAAAATTATTCTTACTTCATTCAGCAGAGCTCTCCAATAGAAAATGAAAAATCTCAACGATTTCTCGTTGAGATTTTTTAAAATTATAAAAATAATTTTAAAAAAAAGAGTTTTTAAACTCTTTTTTAACTTAAAGCTTCAATAGCTTGATTAACTGTATCTACAGTTGGGATAATAGTTGTAATTCATACAAGTTCTAAAACGTCTTTTACCCCTTCATCACAATTTGAAATATACATTTGTCATTCATTTTCTTCAACATTTGAATAAATATCAGCAATATATCAAATAGATTTAGAATTAAGATATTTTAAATTAGCTAAATTGAAAATGATTTTTTTTCAAGCAAAATCACCTATATCACCATAAATTGCTGTAAATGTTTTATCAGCATTAGTTTCATCTAATTCTCATGAAAATTCAAAAATAAAAATTCAATTTTGTTCTTTTTTATTTACTTCTACTAAAGTTTCCATAAAATAATTTAGTTATTAAATAATATATACTGATGTATTATATATTAAAAAGACGAAAAAATCAAATTTTTAATTACTTTTTACTTTATTATAAATGTTTTTATGTTAAAAAAATATATTTTGGATGATATAAAAAAAATAGATATTAAAATAAATTCTTGAGATATTATTTTTTTGTATTGAGATTTGGCAGCTTGAAAAACTACAATTTCAAAACATATTATAAATGATATTTTAAAAATAAATAAAGACATAACTAGTCCAACTTATACTTATTACAATAAATATGGACAAAATATTTATCATTTTGATTTGTATAGACTTTCTAATTATGATGAATTTTTTGCTATTGGGTGAGAAGAAATCTTAGATAATAAAGAAAATATTTCAATTATTGAATGGCCAGAAATACTAAAAAATTATTTTACTCCTACAATAGAAATTTATCTTAGAAAAACTCAAAATGATTTTGAAAGGGAAATAGAAATTATTTATAAAAAATTATAAATTTTTTGCTTTATAAGGACATAAATCAAGTAAAACACAATTTTTACATTTTGGATTTTTTGCTGTACAATTATATCTTCAAAAAAGTATGAGTGTATGATGAAGTCTAACTAAATCTTCTTTTTTTAATTTCTTTTCAGCTACTTTATCAGTTTCTAGCGCATTTTTTGTTTTTACAATTCAAAGTCTATTTAAAACTCTATGAACATGAGTATCAACTGCTAAATAAGGTTTATTTTTTACTACTGATAGCCAAACTTTTGCAGTTTTTATTCAAACTCATGGAAGTTTTTGAATCTCTTCTAAACTTTCAGGGATTTTTTGATTATAATTTTCTACAAGCATTTTTGATGATAAAAAAATATTTTTTGCTTTAGAATTATAAAGTCAGATTTTATTAATATTTTTTTTGATTTTTTCTTCTCAAAGTTCATATAACTCATGTGGTGTAGAAAAAAATTCAAAGAAAGTTTTATTTATTTTATTTACTTGTTTATCAGTAGTTTGTGCTGACATAATAATAGCTACCAAAAGTTGAAATTCATTTTCATAATAAAGTTCTGTTTTAGCATCTGGAAATAGTTTATCAAGCCTTGAAATAATTTCTTTTAAATTTTTCATTTAATATTTTGTATTATTTGTAATTTTTTTTATTATATGAAAAATTTAAATTTTATAAATATTTATGTATAAAAATCCTTTTTATATAGAACAAGCTGTTTGAAATAATGCTTTTTCATTTGAAAAAAGACAAAATAAAAAACTATTTGTTCCAAGTTTAATTGAGATTTGAGATCTTTCTCAAATAAAGCTTTGAAATGAAGTAGTTTTTGAAGATTTTGATTTTTCAGGAAAATTAATAAGTGCTAGGTGACTAAAAAATTTTTATAAGATAAAATGGAAAAATAAAGATATTTATCTTTTTGATAATCATAATCACGCATTTTATTTTTGGTATTTAGCTAGAAACGATAAAATTATTTGAGATAATAATATTTTGTATCATATTGATGAACACGCTGATATGAGAATTCCAGAAAAATTTATTTCAAAAGAAGACGTAAAAGATTTACAAAAAGTATTTGAATACACAAATTTTGAACTTAATGTAGGTAATTACATCGTTCCAGCACAAAAAGAGGGGATTATTTGAGAAATTCTACAAATAAGAAGTGAAAGTGATTTACTAAATTTTAATGAGACAGAATTAGGGGAAAATATTATTTTAAATCTAGATTTGGATTTTTTTGAACCAAATTTGGATTATATAAATTATGAATTAAAGAAAAAAGTAATTTTAGATATTGCTAAAAAAGCTAAAGTTATCACAGTTGCCACAAGTCCATTTTTTATTGAACAAGAATTGGCTTTGAAAGTATTTAAAGATATTTTTAGTATAAATCTTTATGTTTAAATATAGAAACTATTTCAATATTATTTTTATTTATATTATAAACAACTTTATATCTATATTTAACAATTATTTCTCTATATCATTGTTTAATTTCTTTTCATAAAAATGGAAACATTTCCAAATATTTTATATTTTCATAAATATTTTTTAAAACAATTTTTGATTGTAGGGGATTATCTAAAGAGATATAATTTGAAATTTCTCTTAAATCAAAAACGGCAGTTTTGAGAAATTTTATTTTATACATTTACTTTATATTTAGAGAATACTTCTTTTTCAACTATAGCAAAAGCTTCATCTATATCATAAACTTCACCCGTTTCTTCATAATGTTTTAAACTTTCTTGTATTCTATTTATTTCTTCAAAAGAATATCATTCTTTTTTGAATTCCTCTATAGTGTCTTTATTTAACATATTTTTAAAATTAAAAAATATTATGAATTTATTATATAAGAATATAGAAAAAATCAAAACGAAAGTTTTGATTTTTTAGTTTAAAAATTTTTATTTATTGTTTCATACAAAAAAGTAAAGCTACATTTTTTGGACGAGTCTCTGTTCATCAAGCATTATTACTTACAGATCATGCTAAATCTATTGGATAATAAGATCATCAAGTTGCTGGAATTCATGGAGTTGAATTAATAACTCTAGATTCTATCCCATGATTATGACTTTTAAATTCATCATTTTGAGTACTTCATACTTTATTTACATCACCTAATCAACCTGTTCTACTAGTATAATTAGGGTCATAAGTAGAACTAGTTACATTTGCTCTTATAAATTTTCATCTCAAATCTGGAGTTCATAATGTTCAGTCTGCCAATTTCCATCAAGTAGGACATGATGTTAAATAAAAACTTCAAATAAATCAAGAAGGAATATTTGAAAGATTATCAACTTTTGATCAAACGGAATTTAGTTTAGTAACCATTTCATTCCATCTATCTTTTGTAAGAGTATCGGTTGTTTGAACTTCTGTTAAATTCATCCAAGTAGCATATCAAACAATACACAAAAAAATAGTAAAAAAGAAAGTTAATCATCATATAAATGATTTTAAAATAATATTTTTCATAATAAAAAATAAAGTTATAAACTAAACATCAGAATTATATACATCTTTATTTTTTTAGCAAACAAAAGGAGATACAAAAAAATGTATCTCCATAAATCCAATTTAGAGTATTATTAAATTTTTAAAGGCATTATAATATGTCTGAATCAATCTTTTTTATTATCATCACTTACTCAAGCAATTAATATTGGAGAAAGTGGAGATTCAAAACTGATAGAAATGTGAGTTGTATCAATAACCCCTAAAACTTGTAATAAATATTCACTATTTAATCAAACAATTGCTTCTTCTCATTCTACAGCTCATACGAGATTTATACGAGCTTCTCAGATTTGAGTTTGAGAAGTTTCAATTAATATTCCAGTTTCAGCTGAAATACTCATTTTTATAGAATAGTTAGTTTCTCTTGATAATAAATTTATTTTTTTAAGTCCAGAAATTAAATCAAATCTATTAATTACAGCTTTTGTATTGTAAGAATTTGGAAAAAATCATTCATAGTCTGGGAATTTTCCGTTTAATAATCTTGAATAAAACTTTGTATTTCCAAAAATAAATCCGATTTGATTGTCTCAAACTATCACTTTTATATCTAATTTTTCTCAAAGCATACTTCTAAGTTCAAAAGCAGTTTTACTTGGAATGATTTGAGAAAAATTTCCAGAAATATTTTCATCTAAATCTATTTTATATTCACTCAGTCTGAAACTATCAGTGGTAGCAAATTTTGCAATCTTTCATTCAATGTTTACAAATATTCAAGCTAAAGTTGGTCTAATATTTCATTCAGCTGAAGAAAAAAGTGTTTTTTCAATTGATTTTTTAATGACATCTGATTTTATTAAAAAACTTGAATTTTCTTTAACTCATGGAATTAGAGGGAAGTCTGAAGCTGGATTTCATTTAATTTTAATTTTTGAAGACTCGGTTTTTATTTCAATAGAATTATCGCTCAAAAGTTCTATACTAACATTATCATCTTCGAGTAAAGATATGTAATTTGTAAAAATTTTTGAAGGGACACAAAAAGCTCATTCACTTTCAATTTTTATATTTTCATTTACGACTTGTTCTATAGCCATTTCCAAATTATTTGAAGTGAAAACAATATTTTTAAAATTTACTTTTATTAAAATATTTTCCAAAATAGGAGTTGTTGAGATATTTGCTGTTGCATGATTTACTATATCTAGAGCTGTTTTTAAAGTTAAAGTTTCAATTTGAAATTTCATAAATAATTGATTAAAAAATATTTTATTTTAGTATATAGAAAAAAGGAAATCTGCAAAATTTTTTATAGAAATTGTGTTAAAAAGTTTTACTCAAAAATTACAACTAAATCTTTGTTTTTTAAAATCTCTCATTTAATATTTTGTAAAAAGTTTCTTATCCCAATTCATTTGATAATAATTTTGGTAAAAAATTGATTGTCTCTTTTTAGAGGAGTATCAATTTTTATGATTTCAAAATCTCAAGTATTAAAGCTATCAAGAGTGTTTTTTAGAGTATTTATATATTGAATTGATGCTATTTTATTTCTATCTTTATATCTAAGAGTCGCCAGTTCTACAAAAGGAGGATAGTGAAAAATTTTTCTTTCTTCTAAAACTTTCTTAAAAAAATCTTTGTAATTGAGTTCTACTATATTTTGAATCATTTCATTTTTTGGAATCATAGTTTGAATTATTATATCAGTTTCTTCTCAAATTCTTCATCATCTTCAAATTAATTGTTTTATATTTTGATAAATTTTTTCTTCCGTATCATATCTTGGGATTTGTAATTCTTGTTCCAGTAAAATAATTCCAATGACTCCAATATTTTTCAAATCAAATCCAGTGGTAATCATCTTGGTTCAGATAATAATCTCAGCATTTTTAATATTTTCTAGTGCTTGTTTTTTTTCAGTTAAATTTGCTACATTATCACTATCCATTCTAAAAATAGAAATATTTTGAAAATATTTTTTTAAATTTTCTTCTATTTGCTCGGTTCCTACTCAAATATTTTTTATTTCTACACTTCCGCACTTTTGACAAGCAGGAGAAGAATCTTCACTATACGAACAATGATGACATACCAGTTTTGCAGGATTTTTATGAACACTCAGAGAAATATCGCATCTTGGGCATTTTTTTATATCATTACAATCTTGGCAAATTTGTAAGTCATAAGCTCATCTTTTATTGATGTACAAAATAGTTTTTTTCCCGATTTCTAAATTTTCTTCTATTTTTGTTAAAAGAGTATTGGAAAGATAGGGAAAATTTTTGTTTTTATCAACTCATAAATCAACAATAAAATAGTTTTTCATGTAAGAAATTTAGGATTAATTTTTTACATTATATGATTTTTTTCTAAAAAACATATTTTTTACTTGACAAAAAATAAAAAGTAATTAAAAATGACAAGTCAATTTTGACAAATAAAAAGGAGAAGGTGAACATCATGTGCAAAGTTACGATCTATCAGTACAACCATACTCATATGACGGACAAAGAAAAGTTCGTCTATGGTTTTTCTCTCAAAGCACTCAAGAAGATATCAATAATAAAATTGATGCGGAAGTTTCGTTCTGAACGAAAACTTCGCCAAACCAATAAGGATTTTCTGGAAAACGATTGCCAACCGATAATTGATGGTGATCGTCAGATGATTCTGACTGGGTGTGATGTAACGAGCAGTATTTTGCAACAATTGACTGGTGTGAAGCCCAAGTTCGTGGCATATCCCATCTGATGTTTTTACAAACAGACCTCATTTTTGAAATTAAGTTTTCAAAAGTGGGGTTTTTCTTTTTACAAAAAAACTAATTTTTATATACTTACTTGGAAATATTTTTAAACAAAAATTTATGAAACAAAAATTATTAAATTTGTATTTTAGATTTTTTTGACTACTCGCAAAAATCTATATTTTTAGACATAAACCTTTTATTATTTGAATAACTTGAAGTATTGGAAAAACTTCTGCAAGAATGATTATTTCAGATATTTTAAAAAATCATCTTCCTGATAAAAAAGTCTATACTTCAAGTAAAAATTTTAACGGAGAATTATGACTGAGTCTTTCTATTTTATGAATTTCTGATTATGAGCCGAAATTCTTTAGTGTACTAAAAACTATTTTTACATCTCTAAAAATTAGTTTTTTTTGAAAAAAACTCTATGATATAGCCTTTTTAGAATATTGAATAGATCATATTTGAGAAATGGATTTTTTATTATGAGTGGTAAAACCAGATATTTGAATCGTTACAAAAATAGATAAAGTTCATTCCAGTCAATTCCAATCAAAAGAAGTGATTGCGAGTGAGAAATATAAACTTTTAAAAAATACAAAAGAACTTTCTTTTCTAAATTTTTCAGATGATTTCTCCAGAGAATTTGAAAGTGACATAAATACAAAAAAATATTTTTTTACCACTGATATTTCAGAAAATAATGAAAAAATAGATTTATTATGACAAAATTATTTTTTAAAATATGTAAATAAATCTATCGTATCAAATTATGATTTTTATTTTAAAAATGAGAAAAAAATAAATGTTACTTCCAATCTTACCTGAGAGGAAAATGTTTGATATATCAATATTTGACTGTGTATTTTAGATAATTTATTTGGAAAATTTTATAAAAAAACTTTTTTTTCTCTACCAGAATTAAAACTTGATTTAAAATTTGAACTACAATATTCAAGATTTAGTATTTTTGAGGGAATAAATAATTCTATTTTAATTGATAGTTCCTACAATGCAGCTCCTGAAAGTATGAAAAAAGTTATTGAAAACTTTGTAAAGGTTTCAGAGAATATTTTTACTGATTATAAACTGATTTTATGTTTATGAGAAATGAGAGAATTATGAGAGTATACAAAAATTGAACATGAGAAATTAGCAGAATTTACCAAAGATATAACGGAAAATATTTTTATAGTGTGAGAGAGTATGGAAAAATATTTTTTACCAAAATCAAACAATGCAAAATATTTTAAGAATTCAAAAATTATGTGAGAATATTTAAAAAATTTTTTAGAAACATCAAACGAAAAATATCTCATATTATTTAAATGAAGCCAAAATACGATATTTATGGAAGAAGCTTTAAAGCAAATTTTAGTTCATGAAAATGATAAAAATAAAATTTGTAGACAAGAAAATTTTTGGATAGAAAAAAAGCAAAAATTTTTTGACAAATAATTTGAAAATAAATATAATTTCAATACAAAAAATTTATAAAATAAAAACAAAAATATGTGAGTATGACCACTATGAACACCATCTACATATGGTAGTTTAATACAAAACTTTGCTACTACTGTACTTCCATCAAATATGGAAGAGGCAAAAGTAGCATATCAAAAACAGGTGCAAAGAATAGATTCTATGAAAATGGCTTGAGATGTGGTTGAATCATCTGCTGGAGAAGAATATACAAAACAATGACATATGGTGACTGTGAATCAAAAAGTTTGAAGTATATTAAATATAAAAGCTTAAAAATTGTTAAAGAATATAAATGAATTTTACAAAAATATTAAAAGAAGAATTTAAACTTGAGTCTTTTCGTGAATGACAAGAGGAAATTATCAGGAGTGTTATAGAATGAAATGACACTCTTGTTTTTATGCCTACTGGATGATGAAAATCTCTTATTTATCAATTTTCTTGAGTAGTGAGAAAAGGACTTGTGCTGATTATTTCTCCACTTATCTCCTTGATGAAAGACCAAGTGGATAAACTCAATGAGTTATGACTCAGAGCAGAACTTGTCAATTCGACCATTTCCAATTTTGAAAAACAGATGATTTTAGATGAAATTTCTCAAAATAATTTTGAAGAAAAATGATGTATAAAGTTTCTCTATATTGCTCCAGAAAGGTTACATGATGAATATTTTCTCAAAACTATTCAACAGATTGATATTGCACTGATTGCTATTGATGAAGCTCATTGTATCAGTCAATGGTGACACGATTTTCGTCCAAGTTATTTGAGGATTAAGGATTTTATTTCAGGACTTAGAAGTCAGAAAAATTTCCCTATCATTGCTCTTACTGCCACTGCAACAAAAAAAGTAAGAAGTGATATTGTAGGAAGATTGGGACTTAAAAATTATCAGATATTTACCAAAGGTTTTGATAGAAAAAATCTGGCATTTATCGTGAGGGAAATTTCAAAAGAACAAGAAAAACTGGAAAAAGTTTTAGAAGTCGTACAAAAAACTCCACCATATGGAATTGTTTATTGTTCGAGCGTGAAAGCAGTTTCAAAAGTGTATCAATATTTGTTACAGAACTGAGTGAGAGTGGGGATTTATACATGAGAAATGAAGTGAGATTTGAGAGAAAAAGAACAAAATAATTTTATGGACTCAACCTATGATGTCATTGTTGCTACGAATGCCTTTGGGATGTGAATCGATAAAAAAGATATTCGTTATGTTATCCATTTTAATTTGCCTGGAAGTATTGAAAATTATTATCAAGAAGTCGGAAGAGCTGGTCGTGATGGGAAAAATAGTTACGGAGTGATTATCGCGAGTTATCAAGATACGATTATTCAAGAATTTTTTATAGAAAATACCTATCCTCCTAAAGATAATATTTTAAAATTGTATGATTATTTGTACAAAGATTTCAAACTTTGAGAGTGAACTGGAACTCAGATACTCAAAACTTATAATTCTATTGCCATTGAGTCAGATTTAAAGTCTGATATGAAAGTCGGAAGTATCATAAAAATATTTGAAAAATATTGAGTTGTGAAGAGAGGGGTTGATGCCAGAGAGTGAGAAGTTGATTTTAGAGGAAGAGGTATTACTTTGTTGCTTCCTAAAATGACATATGATACGTTACCTATTTTATGGAATCATCAGGATGTTTTAAAACAAGAATCATATTTTAAACTTGAACAAGTTAAAAAATTACTTTTCCGTCCTGGCTGCAGAAAAAGATTTATTTTAGAGTATTTTGGAGATGAGGAGGATTTGAAAAATATGAATGAAAATTGTGGAGTATGTGATTATTGTATCGATAAGAAAAAATATGAAGGACAAATCGGGGAACACTTAATTCCAACTCATGTTTTCTTACTGGTTTTAGAATTTGTAAAAAGACTGGATAATAAATTTTGAGCACAAATTTTATCTTGAGTATTAACCGGAAGCAAAGAAGCAAAAATTTTAGAGTGGAATTTAGATTTGGATAAAGATTATAATATTTTATGAATTTATTCTAAAGAACTCGTAGGAGCTATTTTTGAAATACTCATTGATTTTGGATATCTCTATAAAAGTGCAGGACAATACCCAAAAATGAGTATTTCCCAAAACGGAATTGCAACACTGTATAATAATTCTATTTTATTTGATGAAGAAAAAGAACTCCAATCGAGTTTGTATTTTAAATCAAGATTTATAAAGAAATCTTCATATACCAAACAAAAAGAGACTAAAATAAAAATCGAGAAAATCGATACTTATACTCAAACTTTAGAACTGTTGTGAGAGAAGCTTTCACTTTCAGAAATTGCTGTAAAAAGGGAAATGACTCTTCAAACGATTGAAGAACATATCGTGAAACTCTATAGTTTTAATAAATTAACACTTTCTGAAATTTTGAAATATTCTTCACTTGAAAAACTCAAAAAGATAAAAGAAGTGATAAAAATAAATCATTTGTGAACTGATAAATTGAAACCGATAAAAGATATGTTATCGAGTGATGTGAGTTACTTTGATGTAAAAATAGGACTGGCTATGATTGAAAAAGGTGATTTATAAAACGTAAAAACGCGCATAATGCGCGTTTTTTGTTGAAGAAAAATTTACTGGCTGTCGCTACCTACATCTTCCTCCACTTCATCAGAAGGAACTTGCGAACCTTCAATATTATTTTGATGTTGCGTGTGAGGTGGCAGGGTAGCACCGCTGGTATGGCGAACATGGTTGCCATGACGATGGGTCCCCTTGAAACCAGGGTTGTGAGTCGTATCGAGAGCTTTGTCGCTCATGTTTTTTCTCCCAAGTCAGAATTTCATAAAAAATAGTGTTTTATCACTAGTCTAGAACTACTGTAAAGGATATTGTATAGAAAAAAAGTATTTGTCAAATTTTGTATTTTGTAGTCAATTTTAATTAATTTAAATTGATATTTTTAAAAACTATGTTAAAATGACTTGAAAAATAATTTTTAAGTTTTTTTATGGAAAGATATGTAGAAGATTTATATGAAAAATTATGTGATGAAATAATAAAATATAATCCTTATTATAATAAACAACTTGTAAATAAGGCATTTTTATTTGCCTATGAAGCTCACAAAAATCAATATAGAAAATCAAAAGAATTATATATCACACATCCATTAAATGTAGCACTTCATTTAACAAAAATAGAGGCTAATGAAATTTCTATTGTTTGTTCACTAATCCATGATGTTTTAGATAATCCAAAATATCAATTATTAGATATTGAAAAAAATTTTTGAAAGGAAATTTCTTGAATTATATCTTGAATAAATAAACTTTGAGAGCTTTATTATACCCAAGATATGAATAAAAAAGATATTGAGGATTTAAAACACTCTTTAGTTTCAGCTTGAACAGATATAAGAATTTTTTTAATTAAGATAGCTGATAGATTTCATAATTTAGAAACGCTAGATTTTTTACCAAAACAAAAAAGATATCGTATAGCAAAAGAAACTCAAGAAATTTATTTACCTATTGTAAATTTTTTATCTATTTGAGAATTTTTAACTCATATGCATGATTTGTGTTTTAAATATACACAAGAAGATGAATATAAAAAACTTGATAAAATTTTTTGAAAAAAATATGATTATCATAAACAAAAAATAATTGAAGCTCATAACAATCTTTTAAAAGAATTTTCAAAAATTAATCTAAAAGTTATAAATATTGAAGGAAGAGTCAAAAGTCTTTACTCAATTTACAATAAAATAAAAAATAAAAATATTGATTATAAAGAAATATATGATGTTTTAGCATTAAGAATTATTACAAAAGATGTTTATGATGCTTATATTGCTTTATGAATAATTCATAAACTTTATAATGTAAAAAATGATCGTTTTAAAGATTATATTTCATCTCCAAAAGATAATTGATATCAATCAATTCATACAACGGTTTATGATGAAAATTGAGAATATTTAGAATTTCAAATTCAAACTGAAAGTATGGCTAGACTTAACAAATCATGACTTGCTGCACATTTTATTTATAAATGATTTTGAGTTGAATATAAAGAGCTTCCAGATTGGATGAAGGGAATTTTAGATATTCAAAAGAAAACTATTGATTCAAAAACATTTTTTGAAAAATTAACTCAAGAAATTATTATTAGTGAGATAAAATGTTTTGACGTTAATTGAAATTATATAATTTTACCTAAAAATTCAGTTTTAATAGATTATGCTTTTAGTTTTTCTTTGGATTATTGAAAGTTTTTTTCTTGAGCACATGTAAATTGAGTTTACATTGAGGACCCATTTTATGTTTTAAAAAATGGAGATTTTGTAAAACTTCATAAATCAAATAAAATATATATTGATTATAAAATAGAAAATTTCTTTTTACTTAAAACAAAAATTTCAAGAGAACAAATAAAAAATTTATTTAAAAAATATTCTTCTGTAAAATCTGAAGAACTTTGAAAATATTTGTTAAATAAATCTTTAGAAAATTTATGACTTAGACATTTTTGAGCAAATCCTTCAAAAATAAAAAAACTAGTTATAAAAAGTTTAGGTTTATTAGAAGAAAAACAATTATATTTATTTATAGCTATTTGAAGCATAGATATTGATAAAATAGTTAATAAAGTAGTTTCTTTGAGTGATAAAAATGATTATAAAAAAGAAGTAAGTTTAAAAATAAAATTTAAAACAAAAGATTTTTTAAGTATAAATAATATTACAAAAGTTTTTTATGATTTAGATGTAGAAATAACTAAAATAAATTATAAAAATAATAAAAATATTTCTTTAATAAATTTTGTAATTGACTCAAATTCAAATTTAAATGAATTGTTAAAAGAGTTAAAAAGATGCCCGAATGTAGCTGATATTTCAAGAATTTTTCCTTTAAGATTAAAGATTTATTATATATCTTATGCTTTTAGTTTATTTTTGATAACTTGAATTATACTTTTAATAAACTTTTTAGATATTACGAAATACCAAAAAAATTTATTTTTAGAAATAGTTTTATTTTGAAGTAGTTTTTTGATGTTATTTATAGTGTTTTTTTTGAAATTCTTAGTAAAAACTATTCTACCAGATGTTTTAAAATATAAAAGATTTTGGTTATCACTTTTCTTTTTAAATACGTTTATATTTTTTATAATTTTTTGGGAAATCCTTTATTTAGGATTTAATATGAATTTTATTTTATATTTTTTGTTTTGTTTTTTTATGTATATTATGATGTTTTATGAATTTTTAATTCATAGAAAATATAAAAACTAAAAAAGAAGCTTTAGCTTCTTTTTTAGTTCAATCTTGCTTTTAATTTTTCTTCTTGTTCTTGTTTTATTTCATTTTCAATTTCATTTTCAATTTCCTTTGTTATAAGAATTTGTTGTAAAGATAACTTTTTCTTTTTTTTCTCAATATCTTTTTTCTTAGATAAAGATGTTATTTGTAGTATTGGTCATAAATATAAAATAGCTCATAAAACTCAAATAACTAAAATTATTAAGATAATTATTTCAATAATTCAAAAGCTAGAAAAAACATTAATATTATTTATTATTTCTTCAATATTTCTATATTTGTATTCAATATTTACATTAGACATATTTTTTTATTATAAATTATTCTTTAACTAATTCTCAAACTACAATCATTCTGTTTAAAGTAGTTCAAACTGGCCAACAAGTCATTAAACTAATTTCTGAAATATCATTATTTCTTTTTAAAACAGAAACATCACCTGGTTTTATAACTTTTTTCTCTTTTATTTTATATGTATATTTTTTTTGTCAATAATATGCAATTATTTCGTCTCCAAAAACTACATTATCTAAAAGTGCAAAAACATCATTATATCTTCACTCAAGCCAAGGAAAATTTGATGAATGTCAGAAAATAAAACTATTTCCAACTTCTCCAGGTCTAGCACTTCAAGGATATCTAACAATTCAGTTTACAAGTTCTTTCATAAAAACATCTTCTAGTTCTTTTACATTTTGAACAGTTTTATTTTGAACTTCAACCAAAGGAATATTTTTTCAGATTTTTGGTATAACTATTCTATTTTCATAAGGAACAATTTCTATATTCATACTTAATTCATTTTTAGTAGAATTTATCAATTTATCCATTGAATGATAAGTTTTGTTTTTTACAGATTCTATTTTTTCATTTGAATTTTCTTTAATTTCTTCTTTTATTTCCTCTCAAGTTTTTTCTTTTGTTATATTAGATTGTTGAACAGAAGCAAGCATAGCTTGTTTATTTAGTTCTAGAGCTTCTGGATTTAAGTAACTTCTTGCTATTTCTATATAAGCACTATAATTTGTAACACTAAGTAAAACTGCAAATATTAAAGTTGAAGCTCAAATATATTTAACAAAAAATAAGAAATTTTTTAAGATATTTGTTACTATACTTTCTTTTTTCTCATCTTTTGTTTCAACTAAATTATTTATTCATTCAAGTTCTTGTAATACATCATCTTGTTTTATCTCTACTTTTTGAAGTGCTTCTTCTGAAACTTGTCTTTCTTTGATTTCTTTATTTAAATCAGCAAAAATATCATTTATTTCTACATTTTCATTTTCTAAAGATATATTAGAAAAAATATCTATTTGTGTGTCTAATTTAGAGTTATTTTCATTTTCAAAAATCTCTAAAATATCATTATTTGTATTTGTGTTTGTCATATTTTTATTTTATTTAGTATTTGTTTTTATATTTGTAAGAATATTTTAGCATAATTTTTTTTTAAATGCAAATAGAGACTTATTTTAAAACTAAAATCTTATTGACAAAAAAAAATGTTACATTGTAATTTTTTTTCAAAACTTAGTTTGCAACTTTTGCTTTTTTGGTTATTATGAAGAAAATTATTTGAAAATGAAATATTATTTATGGCAAAAATTTATGAAAAAAGTTCTTGATGAATAGTTTATCGTAAAACCTGAAATCAAGTTGAAATATTACTTCTGGAGTGGCTTAATTCGAAATGACAAGTCGAATTTGTAATTCCTAAATGACATATGGAAGACTGAGAAACAGCTTCTCAAACAGCTTTAAGAGAAACATCAGAAGAAACAGGGCTTCCGTTAAATAAGTTAGAAATAATTAAATTTATAACAAAATTAAACTATACTTTTACAGCTTGATATTTAGAAGATAATCCACTAATAGATAAAGATGTTTATTTATTTTTGATAAAATATAAATGAGAAGAAAATCCAATTCCTCAAAAAGAAGAAAGATTTGTTTGATATAAATGGGTGAGTTTTGATGAAATAAAAAATTTGGAAGTAAAATTTGATTTACCAACTATAGTAAATAAAAATAAGGTTTATTTTATTTAATTTTAAAAATATGATAGAAATTTTTAATAAAAATGATTTAGTAAATATAAAGAATTCTGATAATATAACAGTTACTTTAAATATTTCTAATAAAGAAGTTAAAATAGGGGATTATATAATTGATTTTCCTGGAGAATATGAAAAATCTTGAGTTTTACTTGAGGTAAAGGAATATGATGGGAAATTATTTTATAGTTTTTTGATTGAATGAAAAGTTGTAGTAGCTATATTTGATGATAACTTTGAGATGAAAGAAGAAATTATGTCTTTCTTTTGAGATGTTGATGTTTTATTAATTGTTTGAACAAAAAATTCTCCAAAAATAGTTGAAAGTATTGAGGCGAGAGTAGTGATTCCATTTTGAGAAGGTAAAGATATATTTCTTCACACTTTATCACAACATAAAGAAGAAATAGATATTTTTAAACTAAAATGAGAAATGTGAGTAGAAACAACAGAATTTGTAAATTTAAAATTAAAATAAGTCAAAACGAAGTTTTGACTTATTTTAATTTTCAGATAATTATCTCATTTTTTTTGATTTCTCAAGAAATAATTTCAAAATTATCGTTGGTTACTTCTATGTAATTTTCTGTCCATCATTTAAAAATACCATCTTTTACACTTTCCACTAATACTTCAAAAGTTTCTCATTTTTGAGATTTGATAAACTCATTTCTTTTTTCTTCTGCAACTTGTAACAAAGTATCTATTCTCTCTTTTTTTATATTTTCTGGAACTTGATTTGGAAAAAATGAAGCAGGAACAGTTTCTCAAAAATTATGTGCTGAGAAAGGAAATCCGTGTACTTTTGTAATTCAATAATTCTTTACTAAATCAAGTGTTTCTAGAAAATCATTTTCAGTTTCTCAAGGAAATCAAACTATTAAATCAGCTCAAATACTTACATCTACAGAGTCCTCTCTTTTAATCTCTAAAGTTCTTTTGAGAAGTTTTCTCATATAATTACTATCATAATGCCTTCTCATTGATTTCAGTATATTAGAACTTCCTGATTGGATAGAGAAGTGGAAATGAGGATAAATTCTTTTATTTTCAAAAAATTTTAAAGTTTTATCATCAACAAATTCAGGACCAAGTGAGCTGATACGAATTCTTGGAATTTCAGTTTTCTCTAGTATATATTCAAGTATTTCAGAAAGTTTTGATTCTTTGTAATCATTTGTATTATCCTTTCACCAAGCTCAGAGATTGATTCCAGTGAGAACCACTTCTTTTCATCATTGCATCTCAAATTCTGTAATTTCATCAACTATATCTTCTTTACTTCTATAAAAATGTCTTCATCTTTTTATTACAGTTAAACAAAAAGTACAAAAACTATCACATCATCATTGAATTAATAAAAATTTTTTAGTCGTAAGATTTATTTTCGATTTTAAGTGTTTGATTTTTAAAGAACTAATAGTATTTGTTTTTTGAGGAGGAGCTTCTGGAAGCACTTCTATTTTATCTTTATAGATTTCTAGATCTTTATATACAGCAAAAAATTGAGTATTCTCATTTCCATTTTCAAAAGCTCAACATCCACTTATATAAATTTTTTCCTCATCTTTGAGAGTAGGGAGTTCTTGTTTTAAAAATTTTATCCATTTTCTTTTTGCTTGATCAGTTACAACACAGCTTGCGATAAATGTACCATTTTTATTTTGTAAATATTCGCTATTAAGCCATTCATCGGTGTAGTATTTATTTACTTTACATCAAAAAACTTTGTATTTCATTATTTTAAATTTTTATTATTTTCTAAAACTTTCTAGTATTTCTCATGCTATATCTTTTCACCCAAGTCAAAAAGCAAGTCATCCAGCTAATGCTAGCATAGAGATAAATCATATTAAAATGGTGTTTATAATAAACATACTAACTATTTGAGTATAATCTAAAAATACCATTAAGGTAAAAAAAAGTATAATGATTTTAGCTCAGGAAGCTATAATCTTTGAAGTTTTTTCTTTTGTTATACTTAAAGCATGATATACAACATCATAAACAAAATTTGCAAATCTGATTCCAAAAAATCATATCAAAACTCATACAAATAAATTTGGTAAATAATCAGTTACATCACGTAAAAATTGTTCTATTTCAGTAATTCAAATATAACTTATAGAAATTCTAAAAAATATAATTAGAATATAATAACTAATTGCTTTTGAAACAACATCATCAACTTTAATTTTATCAGTAAACCTACTTTTTTTAATTTTAATTTTTCCTTTTTTTTCATCTTGAGCTAGACTTTCTTCATCAAAGTTTACTTTCAATCTATCAATAACTTGATTTAGTTTTAATTTTGTGAATAAAAACATTAAAAATAAATATAATAATCTTGAAAAAATTATTCAAATCAAGATTATTATAAGAGCTCAAATAATTTTTGGTCATAATATTTCTATTTTTGTAACTATGGTTACGTAAATTATATCTAGAGATTTTTCTATATTAAAAATCATAATTTAAAAATTAAAAATAAAATTTTTAACATCCACTTGAACAACTTCCACAACTTCCACTAGAACATCATCCTTCTGAAGACTCTCATCCTCAAACTATACTAACAAACATTGATTTTAATTCATCAATTTCAGGAACAATTCCTTCAAAAATCATATCTTTGAAATCAATTGATTCTTCTTCAATTATAAGTGCTGGCTCTTTTGAAATACTAAGTTCATTTTTTAAATCTTCATCAGTTGTAATTTCAGCTGTAATAAAATCATTCAGTCAAAGTTCATCTACTGCAAAGTTTACTTTTTCTAGTAGGGTAGTAGTATCAGCATTATTCCCATATATTTTAATTTTCATTTGTTTTTTGTTAAAAATTTAAAATCACTCTAAAAGAGTGATTTTAATTATATATAAAATGTGTTTTAGTCAAAATTATATTGCTTCAATTTTTTTATAAAGTCAAGCGTCTCTCATTTTTAAGATTTGTTCATCAAAATAATATGTTTTTTTACTATGAGAGAATTTAACTTTTACTAATTTACTTTCAAAATACTTGAAAAGTCAGATAGCAAGAATTTTTTCATTTGATTGTTCATTTCCATTGAGTTTTAATTCTCTTTCAATGCATCATTTTTCAAATAAATCTCTAAAAAGTTCTGCAAAGTAGAGACTTTTTTCTTTATTTTTCTTTTTTAATATTTCATCAATATTTTCAAAGAAATCATTTACATAATTAACAATATCTATTTTTCTTATAGGTATTCATAAACGAGTTAGTTCTCTAAACCTTTTTGCATAATCATATATTGACTGTAGTGAGATTCATTCTTCATTATCATGTCATCCGACAACAAATTTTATTTCTGTTCCAACAGGGTATTTGGTTGCTTTTATTCATTCTTCTAAAGAAAGCTCTACTTTTCCAACAAGTTTTATTTCTTTGTATTTTTCAGAAGTTGATTTTTTTCTTTCATTAAATTCTCTTTCTTCATCTGATATATCATCATCTTCTGTTTCTTTGGTTTCTTTTTCTAGCTTGAGATAAAATTCTTTATTGAGATATACATCTTTTTTTACTGCATTTAAATCAAGTCAATTTTTGTTTTTTATTTTTGCTTTTCATTTGTAAATCATTTGGTCAATATATTGCATCATGAGAGCTGCTTCAGAATCATTTTCAACATAGATAGTAGATCAAACTAAGTCTAAAAATTCATCAGTTGAAAAATATTTTGAGTCAGCAAGTTGCTTTCCTATAATAGATTCACTTCATTTTTGACGAGCAATTATTTTAAAATTTATTATTTTTGTGTCAATAACTACTTTTCAGTTTCTATATATATTTCAATTTTTATCTTCATATCATTCTTCTATTTGAAAAGGTTTTTCTAAATATTCTCAAATAAATTGTCTATCAAGAAAAGATTCTCTTCTTACTTTTTCATTGGAAAGCACATCATCAACTGCATAAGCGACTTTTGCTATAGCACAATTTAAACTACCAGTAGTTTTATTTGTTTTTGTTTCACGAAGAAAGTTTATAACGGATTGAGTATTTTTAAATGTTATTTTCTTTAATTTTATAGGAATTGACTTTAAATATCTTTTCTCATAAAATTCTTTTGATTGCTCAAAAAGTTTATTTATTTCTTCTATTCAATATTGAGTTGTAATATCTATATTTAATCTTTGTTTTATAAAATCAACAATTCATTTATCTCAAGCTAAGGGTATATTAAATAAATCCATTATTGTAACGTCAATTCAACCTATATTTAGAGGTTTCAAATGTCAGATAATTTCAGGATAGTCTTCTACATAAAAGTCAGTCATATCAATAAAATGTTCTTGTTCTTTACAAGTACATCTTTCACAAATATCCTGAACAGTTATAGCTTTATTTGTCATATTTTTATTTTAGTTTTAAACAAAATATTTCTCTTCCAACGAGTTGAGAATCTCTTTTATACAGTAAACTTCCTGATTTTGTTTCTCAAAATTCTATATTTTCAGGAAGCAGTTTCTCAACTTCGCAGTACTTCGTGATTATATCATAAATTTCTTCAAAATACAAAAATTTTCATTTCATATCCCAAAATGGAAAAGAAATTACGATATTTCATTTAAAATGTAATTTTTCCAGTCCTGAAAAAAATCATTCGTATAAATCTGAAAGTTTTATTCTTTGTTTCTCAATTCTTTCCATTGAGATATTATTTTTTGTCATAATTTCTCATAAATATCATTCTGTTACTATTGCATCAACTTCGTTTAAAAAATCTATTTCATGGATATATTTTGCATTTTGGAAAATAATTTTTTTATCAAAACTAAAATTATTTTTTAATTTTTCAAGATTTGAAGATGAAGTTTCAACCATTCTTTCGCTTACATCACTTCCAAAAACTTTTTTATTTTCCATATAAACGGATTCTATTAAAACCGTTCCAAGTCAAACAAATGGATCATAAATAACTTTTCATCCAGACAAATTTATCATCATTTGAGCGAGTTTTGGTGGAAGCATTCCGACATTCATATCTCTATCTTTTGAATAATCTCTGTTTGAATATCCATAAATATCTTGAACAAAAATAGTTTTTCAAAAATAAATTTTATTTGGAGTAAAAATAAAATTGAAATCCGTTTGCTTTTTAATAAGTGCTTCTTTTATAATAGCAACAGATGAAATATTTTTAAAATCCTGATTGATAAAACGAGGATTTTTCCCGTATTCTTTGATAACTTTTTTTGAAACTTTGAGAAGTTCTTTATGTCAGATTTCTGATTTTCCAAAAATATTCATAGCATAGTTAAATTTTCATTCATGTTTGTCTATTTCCATTTTTTCTTTGAAGGTTTTTTCTATATCATTTGATACTTCGCAAACTTCCATAATTTTTATACTTCATCATATTTTTTTAGCTTTTGAAAGTATTTCTTCTTTAGATATTCAATCAATAATTAAAATCTTTTTATCGTAAAAAACTATATTTCCACTTGAAAATACAGCATATATTTCAGCAATACTCAATTTAAATTCTCTTCAAAGTTCAAATGCAAACATATTTTTTAGTTATTATAAATATTTTTTAAATCAGAAGGTAGTTTCATTTTCAAAACCAAATTTTGTGTAAACTTGATGAAAATCAGTATGTTTTTTATTTGAAAGTAAGACTATTTTATAACAATCAAACATACGAGCTGTATTTTCTGCTTCTTGAATCAAAGCACTTCCTACTCATATTCATCTATGGCTATCAAGTACACAGAAATTTTCAAGCATAGCATATGGATTTTTTCCAGCATTTAAACAAATTGATAAACTTAAAGTTCAAACTATTTTTCCATCAATCTCATATCAAAGTAAAAAATCACGAGAAGATTTATTCATCAGATACACATTTTTTGCAGAAACTTCATATCCTGGTC
Organism: Patescibacteria group bacterium; assembly: GCA_047637875.1. GTDB lineage: Bacteria > Patescibacteriota > Gracilibacteria > BD1-5 > UBA6164 > UBA7396. The sequence continues at coordinate 9,180 of JBLJBH010000030.1, read as the reverse complement.
AAAATATTTTATATAATTCATTTAAATCTTTTAAATCTTTTTCATTTGCTTCTAATTCTCTCACTCTATATTTATTTAGAGATGCAAGTCATAAAACATTTTCTATTTCTTCTGAAACACTTGAGATATCTTTTGTCGCATCTATTTCAATAACTTTTTCATCTTTTTTATAACTTTCTATTACAGGAATAGTTTCATTAACAAATATATCAATTCTTTTTTGCAGTGCTTTATCATCACTATCATCAACTCTTACTCATATTTTTCAAGAACATTTTTCACAAAATTTATGTTCGTAAGTTTTTGGGTAAGTTGATTGACAAGAAAAACATATTTTTCTTCAAATAACTCTATTTTCAGCTTCTGATTTTGGAAGGTTTAAGTGTACTACTTTAAAGTCTCAAACTACTCTGTCAAAAAATTCTTTTTGTTCTAAATTTCTTGGAACACCATCAAAAATTATGTTTACATCGGGAGATTGATTTTCTAGGAAATTTTTAACTACTTTTTCTAGTACATCAAGTGGGACAAGATTTCAAGCATCAATTAATTTTTTTACTTCTTTTCAAATTTCACTATCTTCTCTTGCTATTTCTCTTATATGAGCTCCAGTATCAAATATTTTAAAATTGTATTTTCTCTCAAGGATTTTTCATTGAGTTCATTTTCAAGATCATTGTATTCAAGCTAAAACTATTTTCATTAATTAATTTTTTAACAATTAAAAAAATTTTAGTAAGAGTAATAAGCCGGATTTTGTATCTAAACATCAATCTATCTAGGATTTGGATCACTCCAAACCTCAAGCTGAGTATATTTTTTGTTACCAATAGAGGAATAAATAACAAAAAATACCATTCCCATTGCTCCATACACAGTTTACCAAGTATTATATTTTGCAATATAACTTCAAAATTAGCATTTAAATCTTACTTACAAAAAATTGTAAAATTAGTTTTAAATACATATTCTGACTTTTCACCTTTCAGGATTACTCCCTAGTATTGTCTCTGTGGCACTCGTGGTATTTGAAGTTTATGAATTATTTCTTCAAACCAAAGCTGTTAGCTTTTGTAATTTCCTCGTGGAGTCCAGACTTTCCTCACTTTACTTAAAATAAAGCGTAGATGTTTGCTCTTACTAAAATCAGTCAGTATTATATAGAAAAAAGACTAAAAACAAAATTTAAAATCTTGTATTTTTTAAAAAAAATTATAAAATCAGACAAAAATTATTTTTTAAAATATAAAATTATGGCAAAAAAGATTTTAGAAGTTCATGAAATTGTAAAAGAATTATCTTGAGTAGAAGTTTTACATAAAGTAAGTTTTGAAGTTTTGGAGTGAGAGATTTATGGTTTTTTAGGTCCAAACGGAGCCGGAAAAACTACAACGATGAAATGTATTATGGGACTTATCACTCCTGAAAGTTGAAAGATTGAAATACTTGGAGATAAAAATTTGTCAACTAAAACAAAATCAAAAATCGGATTTATGCCAGAAAATACTTATTTGTATAAATATTTAACTTGAAAAGAATTTTTAAGATTTAATTGAAAATTTTTCTGATTAAGCTGAGAAGAACTTGAAAAAAAAGTAGGGGAACTTTTACAAAAAGTTTGACTTGAAAATGCTGGAGATAAATATTTGGCAGAATATTCAAAATGAATGCTTCAAAGAGTTGGACTTGCTCAATCAATTATAAATAATCCAAAAATACTTTTTTTGGATGAACCGATGAGTGGTCTTGATCCAATTTGAAGAAAAATGATAAAAGATTTAATAATTGAACTTAAAAAAGAGTGAACTACAATATTTTTTAATACTCATATTTTAGCTGACGTAGAAAGTATTTGTGATAAATTTAGTATAATTAATAGATGAAATATAATTGTTCAAAATAAAAAAGTATCAGAATTAAAAAAATCTTTAGAAGATTTTTTTATGGAAGAAATTGAAAAAAGTAATAAAGAAACACAAGAATAAAACTTGCAAAACATATAATATATACTAAAATAAAGTTGTTTTTAACAACTTTATTTTTTATTTTAAAATCATATGAATAAACATCAAATAAAAAGAAAGAAAGCCTTTACATTAGTAGAATTAATCATAGTAATAACGATTTTAGCAATACTATCAACAATAGCATTTGTATGATTCCAAAACTTTACTAAAGATTCAAGAGACTGAAATAGAATAACAACATTAAAAAATATAGAATCTTGATTATCATTATATACTATAAGAAATAATAATTATCCAGACCCAGATGAACTAGTAGAAATACTATGAACCTGAAATATATTACTATCAAAACAATGAATAGTATGAAATGAAGTAGTACAAAAAATAAAATTAAATAAAGAAGCACTTGATCCAAAAGATAAAACAAACTATATATATTCAATAACCTGAAATGGAAAGAAATATCAACTATGAACATACCTAGAAGAAAATAAACTAATCACATATCTTCCACAAATCACAAAAACATACGCAACAGATATAAATAATATAGATTACACAAATAGATATTTTTATACTATCTGAAATAAAGTATGAATACTACTAGAAGATGAAACAAATCAAGCAATAACAAAAGAAACATATTGAACATGAACTTTAGATTTAACAGATACAACAAACCAAATAAAACCATTTAAAGTCTACTTTTCAAATGATACGCAAAGTGGAAGTTATACAAGTAGCTGAACAAACTTAATAACAACAATAGTAGAAAATCAAAAAACAACACAAGTAAAACAACAACCAAAGAGTTGTGAAACAACTCCACATAATGGAACGAAAGTATTTTATAAAGAAGAAAGTGTGCCATACTTATGAACATGTAGTGAATGAGTAGAATTTAGATGTGATAATTGAGAATGGAAAAATGAAATAGAAACTAAACAAGATTATCCATATGTGTTACCATGTGTAGTATGAACACCAAATAATTGTGAAGCTACTACAATAAACAATTATTCTATACCACAGACAAATCATAATACAAAAACAAATCCAACACCAACAAAAACAGATACAACATTTACAAACTGAACAAAAATATTATCACAAAATTTTATATGTAATAACTGAAATTTTCAATTAGAATGAAGTGAAAGTTTTGAGATAACTAATTGTAATAGTTGATATTATAACAATAATTGAACAAGTTGTGAAACTCAATGGAGTTGAGATGCAACAAATGGATATGTGTTTAAAAACACAACTTGAACTACTACATATCCAAAGAGTTGTAATGATTTACTAGTAAGTACAATACCAAACTTTAAAGTTACTCATACAAATAGTCCGTATAGTTCATGAACAAATAAATTTGTAGATTGAGTTTATTTTATAAAACCAGATACAAGTGATGCTTTTAAAGTTTATTGCGATATGACTACTGATGGTGGGGGGTGGACTATTATAGTTAGTACAACAATTAATCAGTCTAATTATGATGTAGAAGATACCTGATATGATATTTCTAAATCATGGTCTTGGAAAAGAATTTTTATCAATAAGCTTACTTTTACAAATATTGCAATCAAGTATGCAGAATGAAATTTTCAGAAATTATCTTATAATTCGACATACCAATCTTACTATAATTGAAATTATGCAGCTCAAGTTTCTTTAGATAATTGTACTGCTCGGACCGGTTCTAGATGTTGATCTTCAGATCAAAGAATATCATGGTGATTTTTTTGTCGGAATTGAAATCCTTTTACGACTTCTGTGGCTTGATCTAGTAATTCAGCTTGGCCTTGACAAAGACCTTCTGCTAATTCAGATAATTTATGAACTAAAAAATGTACTTCTTCTGATCGGATAGTAAATTGAACAGAATTTTGAACTTTTGTAATGATTAAATAAACTAGAAAAATCTAGTTTATTTTTTTGCAATTTCTTTAAAAAAGATATAATAAATTTTACCCATTAAAATCTTAAAAAATAACTTTGACAATTTTAGAAAAATAATTATAAATATTTCTTCTAAAATAAAAAAACAAAAACAAAAATATTTTTAAATTTATAATTATTATATTATGAAAAGGATAGTTTTGTTTAAAAAATTTTTATCAGCTTTGATTATAATTTCAATATTTTCAAATTTTTTCTTTCCCACATTAAATGCTATAGAAACAAATTGACTTGCAAATCCTTGGACTTTACAAAAAGCTAAGCATTTGGCATCAAGAGTTTTAATTTGACCAAATCCAGATATTATAAAAACTCTTTATGACGCTTGAAGTGCGCAAAATGCAGTTAATATACTTTTCCCTAGTGTTAATTGACCTGATAGATCAGCTTTTTTAGCTGATTTAGAAACTTTCAAATGACCAAGTTTTAATATAAGTGATACAAATCAAAACAGACAAGTTTATGTATATAAATACTATAAAGATCCATATGAGGCAAAAGCTAAATTATTTTGACTTTTTGAGGATATTTTCCCTGTTGATAGAAATTGAACAAACTCAGATAATATAAATTTTCCAGATGTAGAAAATCATTTTAAAATATTATATGAAGAAACTCTTTGAAATTATAAAAAAATGGTAAAAAGAGTACTTTTTGATACTCAAAATCCTGAAAATAGTTTTGCTATGTGAAAATATTTGGATTTATTAAATCAACCAAATAAAGATTATCCAAATGAAAACTATGCTAGAGAACTTATGCAACTTTTTTTGATGTTAGAATATAAACCTCGGGAAGATGCTGAAACTCCAAATGCTATAAGAAATTATACAGAAGAAGATGTTGCTTATTTAGCTAAAATTTTAACTTGATTTAGAGCTTGAGTTGACAAAAAAGTTTATTTTGATTTATCAAATCATAATAACTCAAATGCTATTGCATTTTTATCTTGAGATTTAAAAACTTGAGATAGTTTTCCATTTTATAACTCAGCAAGTTGAACAATAAATAATAATTTAATTATTGAGCCTATTTGATGAAATAACTGACTTTGAGATAATATTTTAGATTATATTTTTTCAAAAAGAGAAGCTGAAATTGCTTACTTTTTATCTTGGAGATTGTTAAAATATTATACTTTTAATAAACCTACACAATCAGAAATTGAAAGTTTAGCAAATCAATTATTACAAAATAATTTTGAAATTTTTCCAACTGTTAAATGGCTTTTATCTAGTGATATGATGTATAGCGATAAATCTATGAATGAATTGAGATATAAAACTCCAATTGAATTAACAATTTGAACTTTAAAATTATTACATTATAAAAATCCTAAATTAGATATTGATCCTTTGATTAGAGATACAACACTTTTAACAAATTTTGATTGGGTTCCATATAATCCTAGATCTATTTTTGGTAGAGATTGATTTGATAATAATTCAAATTTTATGAATGCATATTTTCATAATAATTGGGTTACATATAGTTCAAAAATAGCTTTTACTTCTTCAGCTTGAAGTTATGATTTAGCTGATTTAGTTCCAATTTCTAGATATACAAATACTTGAACAATAGATCTAAAAACTAGTAATTTAAATAATTATTCTTGAAGTATAGATTTATCAAATATTACAATAGTATTAAAAGAAAATATTTTTCCAGCAGTTGCTGAAATATCTAGCTTTAGTGATGAAAAATCAAATAATTTAATTGAATCTTTAGGTGAAAATACTATTGATTCTGATATAGAATTTATAGAAGATGTTATTTCTTTAGATAAAGAAATTTTAGAACAAAATGATACAGAAAATAATTCTTGAGAAATATTAGAACAAAAAGAAGAAAATATTTTAAACCCAGAAACTGAAAATCAAAAACCAGAAATATTAGAACAAAATGATACAGAAGATAACTCTTGAGAAATATTAGAAGTAGAAATAGATTTAACTCAACCTATTGAAGAGGAAATTAAAGTAGAAGAAAAAACTATACAAGAACTAAAAGAAAATAAAGATTTATTAAATTTAAATGCTTTTAATTTTAGAGATTTTTTCTTACCAAAAGTAAATGCAGATATTTTAAGTCCAAATACTATAACTTTTTCAACTTGAAAAATAGTTCTTCCAGATTTTTATATTCAAACATCTTCTTGAAAAATAAACCTAGAAGGTAATTTTAACTCAGAAACTTGAAATTTAATTATGAGTTCTTGAAGTTTTTTATATGGAACTTGAGTTTATTCTATTCAAAATTTTTCTTATAATGTAGAACCTTGATTTGTTTTTGAAAGAGATATTACTATTGATGAGATGATAAGAGATTTTGAAGATTATTTATATTTATGAAAAAGACTCCCTGAAGAAGTAAAAACAGAAATTAAAACTTTTTTATTAAAAGATCAAACTTGAAAAGATAGATTATTTTTACCAAATAATACAACTTATAGAAATAAATACATAAAAGCAGTTATTTCTATGATGTTAATTCAACCAGAATTTATGATGGTAAGCTGATATGATTTACCAACTTCCTTAGAAAATTCTTGAACTACTCAAATAAATGATGAAAACAAAAAACTTATAATGATAGAATTATATGGTTGATATGATTGGATAAATTGAATTATTCCAAAAACTTGATTTGATTATTATAATCAAATTAGATGAAATTTAGCTATAAATTCTGAAAATCTTATAGATTTATGAGAAGTTTATTTAAATAAAAATCTTGAAAGTTTTAAACCTTATTTTGATAGTTGAGAACTTAGAATTGTAAATAGAGTTTGAACTCCAAATCATTCAAGATGACACGATACTGCAGCTATTCAAGTATCTAGTCAGAAAGCTTTACAAACTGTTTGAACTCCAGGTCTTATTTGAGAACTTATAAAAAATGAAACAAACCCTTTAAATCACATAGTTTTATGAACAAATAAACCACCTATTTATACAAATTGAAAATATATAAATATAGGGTGATGATCTATATTATACAAAAATAATATCTCTGGAACTACTCAGGCAGAAAAAGATTATCAAATTTTGACTATTAAAAGAATTTTAAATTCTAGACAATATCCTGAAAAAACAACAAGTAATTTTACAAATTCAATTACTTTAGATACTGTTTGAAATACATGACAATCATCAGTTTGATCTAGTTTAAATTCAAGATTAAATTTTACAAAATGATTGATAGAAAATTGACTTTGAATAACTTACTATATTCCTTGATGAGGTTGATATGATACTCACTGAGATCAACTAAAATCTTGAAGTTATAATTTAAATGATAGAACAAGAGATTTAGCTTTAGAAATAACAAATTTCTTCTCTCAAATGAAAGCTCAAAATAAAGATGTTACTATAGTTGTGTATTCTGAATTTTGAAGAACCTTAAAAGCAAATTGAACTGTTTGAACTGATCATGGTCAATGATGAGGTTATTTTATACTTTCAACTAATAATGCTTTAAAAACTAGTATTCCACAAAAAGTTGTTTGAAAAATTGACTTACAAAAAGAATATAATGATTGGTTATGAGTTTGAGTTGATTATAGATCTATTTACTCAAAAATATTAAAAAGTCTTTATAATGTTGATGTAAATTCATATTTTTTAAAAGATTATAATTTAGAAGATGATTTAAATACTGAAACACCAAATCCAGTATTAAAAAGAAATGAGTACAGAAATAGTTATAATAATTATGTAAATCTTGATTTAAAATTTACTTTTGATGATACAAATTTTAGATTTAAAGATGGTTCATATTTGAAATTTTATTATTGAGAAGATATAAATAATTTAAGACAATTTTCTAAATGGCAAATGGATAATTATACTTTTCAAAAAGATTCTTCATTTAAAATAAATTTAAATCTACCTCGTCAAAGAAATTATTTTTATAGACTTGAAGTAGTTGATAATCAGTATGATACTTATATTTCGACTTGAAGTTTTATAACTCCAACTAAATACGAAGCTAATTCATCAAATAATGTAATTCCTCTAAATTCAGATAGTTTTTTTGCAAAGTATAACAATACTTCAGTTTCTTGAAATAAAACAATTGATAAATTAGTTTTATACAATAACCCAGTTGAAGAAATAGTTTTTTCTTGAGCTACAAGTACTGGAATTATATTTAGTTGAAGTTTAAAAGATGTAAGTTTTAACGACTCAATAGTTTTAACTTTCTGAACTGGAGAAACTTTTATTGATACATTGACTCATTCTTGAGTTTGGAATTGAGGTTTTGTGACTCCAAAATTTATAAAAAAACAAGAATTTATTACTAAAAATGCTGTTTTTAGTTGAAGTAGTTTAAAAAATCTTCATATTGAAAATATATTAAAAGTTTGAAGTGATGTTTTATGAGTTTGAATGAAATTAAATCAAAATGTAAAAATTTCTCTACCAATTTTATCTTCAACTTGAACTTATAAAGTTATAACTAGTGAAGATTGAATTAATTGGATTGAAGTTAATAATGTAATTCAAAATTGAAATAATTTAAGTTTTAATACAAATCATTTTAGTTATTTTGCTTTATATAATACTAAAAATATTACTACAACACCAGTTAATCCACCTCAAAATTGATGAAATGGTAATAACTCAGGAAATAATAACAATAATAATTGATGAAATACTAATAATAATTGATGATCAACTCAAGTAATAAAAAATTCTGGATGATGAGGATGATGATCTAGTTGAATAATGAAAGATTATTGTCCAAATTGAGATTTTTCAAAAAGTTATTATGATTGAAAATGTGATTTTGATAATTTCTCTGAGGATAAAACAAAAAATACTCAAACTACAAAAAAAGTTATAGATAAAGAATATGTTCAGGATTTAAAAAAACAACTTTTACAAGAAAGAATGAATAAATCTCAAAATGATAAAGTAAAATTAAAAAATACAAAAATTTGAAATTTTTCTATCACTGAAGTTTCTTGATATAAATTGAGTGATAAAACAAAAAAACTTTCAATACGGATAATGAATAATAAGAAAATTTCAAATTCAGATAAACAAAAATATATAAATAGATTAAATGAATTTTTACAAGCAAAATATAATTTTGATAAAGATAACAAAAATCAAATATCAAAAAATAAATACAATAAACAAGTTATTTTATTAAGACCAGTATTAAAAAAGATAAAAAAGCTCTAAGATGAACTGCCCCCTGAAAAGTAGAGTCGAAATAAAAAAGTAGATAATCTACTTTT
>JBLJBH010000029.1:0-20512 GCA_047637875.1 Patescibacteria group bacterium | reverse complement strand
TCTGTAGTATTTTTATTATACTCAAAGTGTCCGGTTTTATTTTAGAATTTTTAGATTAATTATTTTTGCATTAAAAAATAACTTATGGTATTATTGAACATATTTATTTTTTAATATTAATTATTATGATAAGTCCACATTATATTCCTACTGGGGAGGGTGAGAGTATAGAAGGTATGAGAGAAAGACATAAACTTCAAGAACAATGACAATACCATCCAGATGTTCAAGTAAATGTTGATGATATTTTACTTAGAATTGATAGACTTTTAGAAAAATGATGAAAAACTTCATAAAAAAACACTTTCTTATTAAGAAAGTGTTTTTTGTTTTACTCAAACTACGCTCAGAATTGCAATAGTTGTTATTGCTACACTACATGCTAAACATGCCAAACAGTAAATTCAAACTAAATATTCATTGTAAATTATATATGAGTTAAACATCATTCATCAAATTCAAAGCCCAAGCATTATATGGAAAGCTTTTTTGCATTTTCCTAAAATTCCTAAAAGTGCAACAAGTGCAATAATTGGATAAACAACCATAGCAATTGCAGGGAAAGGAATTCCAAAAATCCAAGCAAAATCAAATGAAAACAAACTTGAACAAGATAATGTATCACTTACATCACAAAATAGTTTTGAAGTATCTCAAGCTTTGTAGTTAAACGCTGAAATTGTTAAATAAATAGCATTTCATAAAGATATCAAAGCTAAAATTAAAATAGCATATAATTTTTTCATAATTTTATAATTATTAATTAAAAATTTAATCCCTCCAACCTCCCTTTTAAAAAGGGAGAGCTTTAAAATATTTCTCCCTTTTCCAAAGGGAGTGGCTGAAAGCCTAGGGATTCTTTTTACCTACTCCATAGGTCTATTATATTTTATTTTCAATAAAATCAACTAATTTTTTTTGAAATACTTTTTTATCAAATTTCATGGCATGTTCTCTGATTTTTTTAGAATCAAAATTCATGTTTTCAAATTCTTCTATTGCATTATTTAAACTTCTAACAGATTGATTTTCAAAAAATATTCAAGTGATTCAATCTAAGATTGTTTCTAAACTTCATCATTTTTTAAAAGCAATTACTGGAGTTCCAGAGGCCATTGCTGCGATTGGAACAAGTCCGAAATCTTCTTCTGGAGGAAATAAAAATGCTTTGGCTTTTGAGTGAATTTCATTTATTTCTTCTAAACTTAATCCAAATTTCCAAATAATATTTTCCTTTGATTTTGCTTTTAATTCTCTATAAAGTTTATTATCTGTATTTGTAGAAATAATTATTTTTTTACCATTTTTATTAAAAGCTTCAACTATTAAATCAAACTTTTTGTATGGAATACATCTACCATTATAAAAATAATAATCTTCTTTATCTTCACTAAATGGAATATTTTCTAAATCAAGTCCAGGATAGATAACTTCTGCATCTTTTTTATAATATTTATTAATTCTCAAAGCAGTATTTTTAGAATTTGCTATAAAAAAATCAACTCTTTTACTAGCTATAAAATCCCACATTCTAAGTCAGTGAATAATTTTTGGCATAAACCATTTTGCAATTGGATTTAAAAATCCAAATTCTGCCATATTTAGATATTCGTGGTAATGACTCCAAAAATATCTTGTTGGTGTATGACAATAACAAAAATGCAAAGTTTCTGGTTTTTTTATGACTCATTTACTTTCAGCACTTGATGAGGAAATTACGATATCATATTCACTTAAATCAAAACTTTCAAAAGCGTAAGGTCTAAGCATCAAAGCAAGTTTATGAGATTTATTTAAAAAAGGTATCTTTTGTATAAAAGAAGTTGTGATTTTTCTTCATTTAAATATGTCATTTCACTGCATAAAAAATACTGAAGTGAAAATATCAGCCTGAGGAAATATCTCAAGCAAGTGAGAAATAACGATTTCAGCTCATCCAAAATCCTTTAACCAATCACAAATTATAGCAACTTTTTTATTTTCTAATTTATTCATAATTTCATTTGTTTTTAAATTTTTCCTAGTATAATAAAAAATATTATAAATCAAAAAATAAATTTTATGACGATATTAGAGAAATTATACAAATTTGATAAAAAACAAGCATTAAAAGATATTTTAAAAAATTATAAAGAAAAATGATTTTTGGTAGTTAATTATCTTTATTTTGCAAATTTAGTTTCAAACTGAATTTTATCAGGCAAAAATGTAAATAAAGAATATTTTACTTCTCTTGAAATTTGAGATTTTTTACTTCCAGATTGAATTGCTTTAAAACTTTATTACAAAAAATATTTTAAAGTTGATTTAGAAAATCTAAATTGAACTGATTTTTCAGATTATTTATTTGAAAACTTAAATCCAAAAGATTTTAATTTAATTTTGTATTGAACTTTTCCAGATTTGATAAAAAAAGCAGTAGAAAACATTCAGAAAAAATATAATTTAAAGCTATTTAATTTTCAGGATGGGTATAGTGAATTTAATTTTAATACTTTGAAGAATTTGCCCGAAAATAAAATTAATATTTTTATGGTTTGACTTTGAACTCCAAAACAAGAAATTTGGATAAAAAATAATATTGAATTTATAAAAAAATACAATTTACTTACTTTTTCCCAATGATGAACTTTTGATTTTTGGGCTTGAAATGAAAAAAGAGCTCCCAAAATATTCCTTAGTTTAAAACTTGAATGGTTATGGAGATTTATAACAAATCCCAAAAAAAACTTCAAAAAAGTTTGGTATAGTTTGTATTTATTTTATTTTTTGCTTAAGAAAAGAAAGTAAACAAAAACTTGATTTTTTTTCAAAAAATTATAAACTCTTTCAAAAGCGTTTGAGCAGAAAACAACTGCGAGCTCGAGGAAGAACAGATTTTACATCCAAGTAGAACCTCGCGAAGTCGTAATACTTCGTTAAAATAATATAAATTAAGCAAACACATTCGGTGGCACCTTTCAAAATAATTTTGAACCGAAAGTACGAAAATTTATTTTTGTACTTTTTTTATTTTTTAAATTTTAGATTATGTTAAGAACACATACTTGTAATGATTTGACACTAAAAAATGTCGGACAAGAAGTAACTTTATCTGGTTGGGTATCAAACAGAAGAGATCATGGATGAATTATTTTTATTGATTTAAGAGATAGATATGGACTTACTCAAGTAGTATTTGATCCAGAATTTGATGCAACATCTCACTCTACAGCAAATGATTTTAGAAGTGAATATGTTATTCAAGTGACAGGAACTGTTAGATCAAGACCAGATTGACAAGCAAATGTAAATTTACATACTTGAGATATTGAAATAATTGTTAGTCAAACTCAAATATTATCAAGATCAAAAACTCCTCCTTTTGAACTGGATGAATTTGGAGTTCAATCAAATGAAGAAGTAAGATATAAACATAGATTTATAGATTTAAGAAGAAGAAAAGTTTTAAATAATGTGTTATTCCGTTCTAAACTTTTAAATTTTACAAGAAATTGGTTTTATGGAAATGACTTTATTGAAGTTCAAACTCCACTTTTCACTGTATCAAGTCCAGAAGGAGCGAGAGATTTCTTAATTCCTTCAAGACTTCATCCAGGAAAATTTTATGCTCTTCCACAAGCTCCACAACAATACAAACAATTACTTATGGTAGGTTGAATAGATAAATATTTTCAAGTAGCACCTTGTTTTAGAGATGAAGACCCAAGAGCGGATAGGCATGCTTGTGAATTTTATCAAATAGATTGTGAAATGAGTTTTATTCATAGAGAAGATATTTTTGCAGTTGTTGAATGATATATTCGTGATGCTTCAAAAAATTTATCTGATAAAACTATTATGGATGATAAATTTTACACTATGACTTATGATGAAGCATTAGAAAATTATGGTTCAGATAAACCAGATTTAAGATTTGGAATGAAATTTGTGGATTTAACAGATATTTTTACAAATTCTGAATTCTCAGTTTTTAAAACTGTTTGTGAAACTGGTTGAGTTATAAAAGCTATAAAACTTGAATGACAATCAATGTCTAGAAAAGATATAGATGAATTAACAGAAGTCGCTAGAAAAGAAGGTGCAAGAGGACTTGCTTATATTATTTATGATGAAGCAGAAGTTGGTGGGAAAAAGTCACCAATATTAAAATTTATGTCTGAAAAAGAAGTATCAGAACTAGAAGAAAGATTACAACCAAAAAATGGAGATATTATTTTCTTTTCTGCGGATGAATTTAAAAGAGCAGTCGGAATTTTAAATAAAGTAAGACTTGCTTTAAGAGATAAGTTTAACTTAGCTGATCCAAAAAAATTAGCTCTTTGCTGGATAATTGATTTCCCAATGTTTGAACAAGATGAAGCTTCTGGAAAAATAGATTTTGCACATAATCCATTTTCTATGCCAATAGGATGATTAGAAGCATTTAATACAGATGATCTTTTATCAATGAAAGCAAATCAATATGATCTTGCTTGTAATGGATATGAAATACTTTCAGGTTCTATTCGTAACTATGATGTTGAAGTTTTAGTAAAAGCGTTTGAAACTGTTTGAAGAAGTAAAGAGGAAGTTATAAATAAATTTGGTGCGATGTATGAAGCTTTTCAATACTGAGTTCCTCCACATTGAGGTTTTGCTATCTGAATGGATAGATTTATGATGATTTTAACTGATGAACCAAATGTAAGAGAAGTATTTGCTTTCCCAAAAGCTTGAAAAGCTCAAGATCTTATGATGAACGCTCCAAGTGTTATTGAAACTGAACAATTGCAAGAGTTACATATTCAAGTTATAAAAAAAGATGAAGAATAAAAAAATGAGATGAAAATCTCATTTTTTTATTATCTAATTTTTCCTCATGTTAACCAATTATTATCTGGAATAATTTCCAAATCACTAATATCAAAAGGAATAGTATGTTGATCCCGCATTTTTGATTTAAAATCATCGTATTGTTTTTTGGTTATACTTCATTCATCTAAAAGAGCATCAAGAATTCTTTTTCAATTATGTTCTGGTGTAGATAATATTAAATTGACTAATTTTCTTGTTACTAATCAAGCTTTTATAAGTTTTTCTCAAGTTTTTAGAGGAATTCAAACTTCTTCTAAAAAGTGATAGAAAATTTTTTCATCAACATATCAAAGTTCCAAAGCTAATTCTCAGAAAGTTATAGGATTTTTTGAATCCTCTTTTTTTATTTTTGTTATTCTTGCTCTTATATCTTTAAATTGTTCTTCATTTATGAGTCATCTAAAAAGCATAATTTCGCCTATTCTTAAATTTACTCAATGTTTATTAAGCTCTTTTATTATTTTAGTTCTATTTTCTCAAATTATTGCTAATATTTCTCCAATTTTTAGCTCAATATTTTTTGCTTTATAAACTTCTTGTAATCTTAAAGCTTCTATTAATACTTCTTCAGTTATTATTCATTTTTTCACAAGAATCTCTCATGCTTTCATTCATTGAGTACTTTCATGTGGTTTAAATGCTTTATATGCAGACATATATTTATATTAAAAAATAATTTTCCAACCTTATATTATCATATTTTTTAATTAAAGACAAATTTATAGTGGTTTATATAAATATGCTAAATACTTTTGCTTTTTTGAATAAAAAATATAAATTTACTTTTGTAATTTAATAATTTTTTTATGGTACAATACGAAAATATAAAAAATATCTTAAATGATTTACAAATTCCATTCCAAGAAATATCGCACGAAGCTTCAATAAGCTGTGAACATTCAGCTGTGCTTAGAAATGAGGCAGGATTAGATTGAGTTTGAAGTAAAAATATAGTATTTCATGCTAAATGAAATTTTTATTTGGTTACTACTTTAGGAACCAAAGATATAAAAGCTAGAAAATTTAAAAAAGAATTTTGAACTAAAGATATAAGATTTGCTTCACAAGACGAAATTTCATCACTTTGACTTTGAGTTATTTGAAGTATTTCACCTTTTGGTTTTGAGAATAGTGAAGTTCCAGTTTATGTTGATAATGAAATATTTGAGAGCGAATATTTTATGTTTAATCCAGCTGATCCTTGTAAGTCTATCAGAGTAAAAACGATAGATTTGAAAAAGATTTATGAAAATATGAAAAATCAAGTTAAGTTTTTTAAAATCTCAGAAGAAGAAATAACTTTTGAATAAAAAAATTTAAATAAAAAAATTCTGGAAAACTTTTCCAGAATTTTTTTTATTTTTCATCTTTAGGTCCATAAATACTACCAAGAACTTGTCATAATATAAATCATATTATAGACGCCCCGAGTCACCAAAATTGAGGAGGAACAGCGTGTTCAGGATTTACAACTTCCATAGCAAGCCAAACTCAAATACCAAATATTAAAGATAATAATCCAGAAATAGTATGAGTTTTTTTAATTATTATTCAAGCAACAAGTGGAATAAAAGCTCAAGCTAAAGTTATTTTATAAGCATTTTCTACCATAGCAAAAATATTTGCTTCTTCATTTTGAAATTTATATGTAACAAATCACATTACAACAACAAAACATCAAACTACTACAAATCTAGTTAATTTTAAAAGTTCTTTTTCATTAAGTTTCAAAAAAGGTTTCATAATATTATGTGCAAAAAGTGCAGAAGGAGCTAGCATAGTTGCAGAAGCAGTTGACATAATTGCAGATATTAAAGCTCAGAAAAACATTATTTGTATAATTAAAGGTGTTGACTGCAAAATCAAAGTAGGTAATACAAGTTGGCTATCTCAAACTTTATCTATCATTTCAGGCGCTACTATAAATGCAGCATATCAAAGCATTATTGGTAAAAATGCAAATACTAAATATAAACTTCATCAGATTACACTTCACCATTTTGCTGTTTTTTCATCCTTAGCTGACAAAACTCTTTGAAACACGTCTTGTTGTGGAATACTTCAAAATCACATTGTTAGTAATGCAAAAATTATTCAAGCAACTGCAAATAGAGAAAATCATTCTGGGAATAATACAAATTTAGAATTATCTACAGCGTGGTTTAAAACTGTAGTCATTCATCATTCTACTCAAGAAGTAACAAAAATTGTTGCGATAATTATTCAAACAACTATCATAATCATTTGTATAAAATCATTTAAAGCAACTGACCACATTCATCCCCAGAAGGTATAGATAAGTACTATAGTTGCTCATAACCAAGATCCCCAAAAAGCTGTTATTTCTCATCCTGACAATACACTAAAAACTATTCCAAGTGCAACTATTTGAGCAGAAATCCATCCAATATAAGAAATCATTATACAAATACTTGCAAACATTTCTACAGTTCTTCAGTATTTTAATTTATAGAAATCTCACAATGTTGTTATTCATAATTTATATAAAGGTTTAGCAAAAAAAAGTCCCACCAAAATCAAACACAAAGCTGCACCAAAAGGATCAGCCATGATACCAAGCAATCATTCATCTATAAAAGTTGAAGATGTGCCCAACACAGTTTCACTTCAAAACCAAGTTGCAAATACTGTTGCAATAGTGATATACATAGGTAATCTTCTTCAAGCTACCAAATAATCACTTTCATTTTTTACTTTTCTAGATGCGTAAAGTCAAATAGCGACTGTTATAGCTAAATATAAAAATACAAATATAACCAAATAGAGATTTTCCATAAATAAAAAAGTTAAATAATAAATTATTCAACTTTGTATTATATATTTTGTAGGGAAAAGTAAAATTTATTTTATTTTTTTGCAGTAAGTATGTTTTTTATTAAAATACTAGAAGTTTTATTTTTTTATTATTTTTATTATGCAAAACTTTGATTATCTAAAAAAACTTTCAAATAATAAAGATTCAAAAACTATTATTATGCTTCACGGAGTTGGTTCAAATAAAGACGATTTATTTGGATTGAAAGATTATTTTCAGGGAAATGTAAATATATTTTCTCTCAACTGACTTTTTGATTTATGACAGGGGAGAAATGCTTGGTACCATTTAAGTTATTTTGAATGAAAACCAATTTATGATACTCTTGAGATACCAAAAGCTTATGAATTTATAAATGATTTTATAGATTATATAGTTTTAAAATATAAAATAAATCCAGAAAATATTTTTCTTTTATGATTTAGTCAATGATCAAATATGTCACATTATTTTCTCACAAAAAATCCTGAAAAAATTGCTTGAATTATTGCTTTAAGTTGAAGATATCTAAAAGAAACTAAAGAACTTTTATTACAAAAAAAAGAGTCATATTCAAACAAAAAAGTTTTTATATGACATGGGAATTATGATGAAGTTATCAGAGTTGAAGCTTTAGTTGATTTACAAAAACATTATGAAAATATTGGAATAGTTCCAATAGTAAAAACTTATGATATACAACATACAATTATTGAGAAAGAGATGAGGGAAATTGTGGAGTTTTTAAATTAAATATTTTGTATGGAAAATTTATTTTTTTAACATTTTAGATGATTTAAAATTTCTTTATTTACATCATGAAAATAAGATGTATCTTTATGTGTTATATGAACACAAGGTATATTACATTTATTAAGAACATTATCAACAAAATCATCTCTTTGTTTTCTATTTTCAAGTTTATGTGTTTTCCCATCATATTCAACTGCTAAAATAGGTCTTAGATATTGTTTTTCAAAAATAACAAAATCTATAGTTTTTCTATTTATTTTATTTTGGTAAGCCCAGAAATTTTTTTTTGAATTTACTAATACGATACTACTTAATAAAATTTGAGGAAGTACAATATAACTATCTGGAATAATTTTTTTTATATTTTCAAAAAAGTTTCTTTCGGGAACATTTAATAAAAAATCTTTTCTTTTGAAAGGAAAATCTCAATTATTTTCGAAATTATAATCTGAGTTATTATAAAAAAACCAAATAAAAATAATAAAGAGTAATATTATAACAAATACAATCATATAAATTTATATTAATAAATACACAATTGTATTATATATAATTTTTGGATTTTATTCAAATTTTTTTCTTCCAAAAAAATCATTTTTCCATATACTACAAAAAAATATTAAAAAAATTATATATGACAAAAAAGATTTTAGTTTGATTATCTGGTGGAGTTGATAGTGCAGTTTCAGCTTATTTACTTAAAAAAGCAGGTTATGACGTAACCTGATGATTTATGATAAACTATCTTGCTCCAGAGTGAGAATATTGCCCAACACTTGAAGATATAGAAGTTGCAAAAGAAGTTGCAGCATATTTAGAAATCCCATTTTTCACTTTTGATTATAGGGAAGAGTATGAGCAAAAAGTTTTAAACTACATGTACGAGTGATACAAAAAATGAATTACTCCAAATCCTGATATTATGTGTAATTCTGAGATAAAATTCAAAGTATTTTTAGATGAAGCTTTGGCTCACGGATTTGACGCGGTAGCTACAGGACATTATGCTCAAATTGAAGAAGATAACTGAGTCTTTAAACTTAAAAAATGAATTGATCCAAATAAAGACCAATCATATTTTTTAGCGTGACTTTCTCAATTTCAACTCTCAAAATCTATTTTTCCTATCTGACATCTAGAAAAACCTGAAGTGAGGAAAATAGCACTTGAAGCTTGACTTCCAAACGCAACTAGAAAAGATAGTCAATGAATTTGTTTTGTTGGAAAAGTTGATTTATCGGATTTTTTGCAGAAAAAGATTGAGCACAAACCAGGGAAAATAATTGATACTTCAGGAAAAGTTTTAGGAGAACATAAGTGAGTATTTTATTATACTATTGGTCAGAGAAAATGACTTGATATTTGAGGACTAGCTGAACCAGTTTTTGTCATAAAAAAAGATATTGAAAAAAATGAACTTATAGTTGGAACTTCGCTAGATACAGATTTGTATGATGATAAACTTACAATTAAACACATAAATATTTTATGAGAACTACCAAAATTTCCACTAAAAACAAAAGCAAAAATTCGCTACAGACAAGAAGATCAAGAATGCATAGTAAATGATGCTTGAGAGGGAAGATATGAAGTTGTGTTTCAAAAACCTCAAAGAGCAATAGCATCAGGGCAAATATGTGCTGTATATGATGAAAATGATTTTCTTGTGATGAGTGGAGTTATTGAGTAGGAATTATAGAAAAATTCATTGATAAACCCAGAGACAATATAAAACTAAAAATAATAAAATAAAAAAATATAAAAAAAGTTTAAAAATTCTTAATGGGCTATTTTTATCAAATTCTTTTTGAAAAAATGAAGAGGGATTTTTTTTATTAAGTTCTTGTTTTATTTCTTTTACTCTACCAGATATTTCCCATCTTTTTATTTGTTTATCTTCCATGACATCAAGAGCTTCATCTATATTTTTATAATTTATTAATACATTATTATATTCTAAAAAAAAATTATAGTTATGATTTAATAACATTATAATTTTCCAAATTATAGGTTGATAAATGAAAATTAAAGAAATAAGAAAAGTATAAGCATTGTATAAAATAATTTTTTCAATTCATATATTATAAAAATATATTAATATAAAATCTATTAAAATATATAAAAAGATATAAGACCAAAGTATAAACATATTAACTTTACTTACAAAATCAATTTCCTTTTTAGAGTATTTTTCTTGATAGTTCATATTTTATTTATAAAGAATATTTTCCTAATACATTACACTTTGTCATTCTAATATTCTGTAAATCATAGAAGTTTTATCTCTAAAATCTCAGATGAGAATTTTTCTAGCATCAGTTGTATCTTTTTTTGAAATACTTCAAGAATGTCTTTTACTTGATAATACTTCTGATTTATTTAAATGAGTAAATTTTTCAAAAAATTCATCATCTAATAATATATTTTTTAGTTCAGAGTATTTATCTAAATATTCTTTAAAACATTTTCCATAATCATATAATCTTTCTTCTTCTTTAATCATTTTCAAAAGTCCATAAAGTCTTCAAACGCTCAGTATATATTTACTATTAACTATGAGGTTTAGTGATTTTTCTAAAGGATCATTTACTCTTAGAATTGTTTGTCATTTTTTCTTGGCAAATTTTCTGAAGTTATTTGTGATAAAACTTTCTATAAATAAATCCAAAACTTTATGATAAGCACTTATTACAGCAAAACCATCAATTGTTGGATTTTTCATCATATTATAAAAATTTATTTCTGCTGAAGTTATTCACTCAATAGTTCATTTTGGAGCATTAAGCAAAAGTAAATCACCAAAATAATTATTTATTTGAGTAGCAATAACTTCTTCAAAATTTTCAGCTAAAAAATCTTCTTTTACACTAGTTGTTAATTTAGAAGTTTTTGATTTTGCTATTTTATGTGCTTGAGCTCTTACTTCTCTTTCCATCCAAATTTTTACTATTTTCATTTTTGCATTCATAATCTCAACTTGCTTTTTCAATTCAAGATTTTCTTTAAGTAGTTTTTTTAAATCATTACCCATAATAAAATTTATTTAATAATTAAACTCAAATTCTGTATTCAATTTCTTTTTGTATAAACATTCTATCTCTTCAATATTTTAATCTAGAAAGTTCATAAAAAGCTTTTGCAATATTTTCGTCTCACTTTTCTAAATATGGATTTTTTGGAATTATAGAAAATGGAGTTGTTGGTTGGTTATCAACTGAAAGTTTCATAACAGCTTTAAATTTATCCATATTTACTAAATCTTGATTTGAAAATACGGGAGCATAATATTTTTCCATAAATTCTCCGTCTTCCGGTCCAATTTTATAACTCATTATACTTCAAACATTTCAGAAAATTGCTCATTTCAGATTTAAGTTTGATTTTGTTAGCGCGTCAGATTTTTCTAATTGTCATAAATATTGATGAGCTAAAACTAGTCCTAGACGATACTTTCTGGCTTCAGATAATATTGATTCAATACTTGGAGTAATATAGTTTTGGAATTCATCTATGTACATAAAAAAATCTTTTCTTTCATCTTTTGACATATTTTGTCTACGCATAGCAGCCATTTGTATTTTTGAAACTAAAATTAATCAGATAAGTTCTGAGTTTATGTCTCAAAGTATTCATTTTGATAAATTTACCATTAATATTTTTGAATTGTTCATAACTTCAGAAATATCAAAACTTGATTTAGTTTGTCCGATAATATTTCTCATCATTGTATTTGTGATAAATCAACCAAATTTTGCAGCAAAATAAGGAATCATTTCTTGCTTTTCTCTGTCTCACATTGAAGCGTAAGTTTTTTCCCACCAAGCTTTTACTATTGGATTTTTTACATGTCTGATTCTTTCTTTTTGAAAATCTTCATCTGTAAAAAGTCTTACAATATCTGTTAAAGCTCATCATTCAGGGTATTCCATCAAAGCTAAAACTCAGTTTCTAAAATAGTCTTGTATACGAGGACCAAATATTTCATTTCAGAAGAGTTTTATCATTATATTTAGAGCGTCCATTGCAACTAGATCTCTTTCTTCTGGAGTATGAGCCTCAAGTAAATTAAGTCACATAGGTCTTTCTTGGTCTGCAGGATTGAAAATAATTACATCATCAGCTCTAGTTCTTGGTATAAAAGGTATTAAATCTTTTACTAAATCTCAGTGTGGATCAATTACAGCAATTCATTTTCCGTTTATTAAATCTTGTCTAGCCATAACTTGTAAAATAGAAGATTTTCACGTACCAGTTTGCCCGATAACATAAAAATGTCTAAATCTATCTTCGTCTTTGATTTTAATTTCTTTTTTTACTCATCTATAAATATTATCTCATAAAACAAGTCATTCTTTTGGAATATTACTTGGAGCTTTTACTATTTTAAAATTTTGCCATTTTATTTCTGGGGTTTTATTGTATTTTATATGTGGAAAATGAAATAAAGAAGCTATTTCTTCAGTATTTAAAATCATTGGTTTTAACCAAAAAGGTTTTTTAAAATATCTAAAAATATAGTTTTTTATTAAACTATCATTGTTATGTCTATAGGTATAAGTAAATCCGTTAAACTCAGGGTAAGTAAATTGTTTAAAAGTTGATAATATATTTATAAGTTCAGTTTTTACTTGATGTTTTGAGTTTCAAGTTGTAATAATTCTTATGACAGAACTGTATCAAACTTTTTCAGCTTTTTCATCAACTATTTTTGCTCTTTCTTGAGTTAGAGCCGAAGTTTTATTTTTAGATGGTTCTTGTTTTTGTTCATCTTGATTGAAAAAAATACTTACAAATCAAACTAAAATTTTTAGTGGGTTTAGAGTAAAAACTGATTCTTTTTTTCATTCCATTATTTTACTTGAAATATCTTGACATTCTTCTTGCCAATCATCATCTTCGGGTTTTAGTATAATTTGTAATGCAGCTGATTCATCTTCTTCTAGTTTAGAAAAAGCATTTGTAATATTATTTATTGGGTCAGATTCTAGTTTTTGGTATGTTTTAATTGGGTAAAAATATTCTCTTTTTGTATTTATATAAGTTGATTCCCAATGTTTTTTCTCGGCAAAAATATTTACTTCTGGAGTTTCTTCAATAATAGCATCAGGATAAAATCAGTTAATTTGTTTTTCAATTAATTCTTTATAATTACTTGGACAAACCAAATAAAAAAGTATTTCTCACTCGTGAGCTATGTATTCAAGACTTATATAATCTTGTCATAAAATTTTTGATTTAATTTTTGAAGAATAAATACTGTTTAAACTAGCTAAAAGTTGTTCCATTAATCAAATCATTTCTTTAAAATCTTTTGTTGTTTCTTGTTTTTCGTCTAAATCCGAATTTTTCTTTGGCATTGTAACACGTAAAAAAGATAACCTTAAAGTTCTTTTAAGATTTTCTTTTTTTCTAAGTAAATATATGTATATAACTAAAGCTAAAATACAAATTATAACTCAAATTATTCAAAAAATATTCATAATTTTATTGTTTAAAAAGTTTAATTTTTTGTATTATATCATATTTTTTTATACTAGCAAAGAAAGTTTTATATTAAGAGCTTGATTTTTTTGAAATTTTATATATAAAAATTAAAAAATAAAGGAAAAAAATCTTTTGACAAACATTTTTAAAATGATAAAATTTTATTACTTAAAAATAACTCAAGAGCAAATGCCACAAGCCACAAGCCACAAGCCACAAGGTAAATGGAATAGTATGCCTCAATTTGCTAAAAAGCAGATAGTTTTTTGTTTGACAAAAATCAAGCGAGAAATTATCTGCTTTTTATTGTTCTTTAACATAAAACGAGATTTACAAGAGACCGGTCTTTTTGTAAATCAACTTAAGTGTATGTTTATCTTTAGTTAAACTAAATTAGCAGAAGACCGGTCTCAAAAACTTGAGATAAAAGCCAAACAAAAACTAAAACAATTTTATATTTTAACTTTTTAATTATGAAAAACTTAAATAAAACCCCTCTAACTCCCCTTATCAGGGGAGAACAAAACTCTCATTTCCCCCTGATAAGGGGGATTAAGGGGGTTTCTTTTACTTCTCCTTCTCAAAGAAGGAAAACTAAAGGGGTTTCTGCCTTTACTTTAGTAGAACTTATCATCGTAATTACGATTTTAGCAATACTTGCCACCATTGCCTTTACATCGTTTCAAAACTTCTCTAAAGACGCAAGAGATGGAAATAGAGTTGCCACTCTAAAAAATATAGAAACATGATTAAATATCCTATTTGAAAAGACTTCTACCTACCCAGATCCAACTGATTATGAACTTATGCCTTGAGATAATATAAAACAATGAAGTATTTGAGATGATATAAAAAGACAAATATGATTAAGTGGAAAATGAACTGATCCATTAGATGATGAAGATTATGTGTATTCAGTTGATATGGAAAATAAAAAATACAAACTTTGAACCTATTTAGAAGAACTCAATGAACAACTTTTTTTCAGCAATACATTTCTACCTCAATCATATGCTGAATGAAAAAACTATACAAACAGATATTTTTTTACTCTCTGAGAAAGAATTATCCCAATATTTTTAAAAAAAGATACTAAAGAGCCAGCAAATAAAATAGAAAATTATGATGAAAATGATAATGAAACAGAATATATAGCACAATTCACTAATTCATTATCAAATGGAAGTGTTTCATGATCATGAGATAATCTAAAAACACAAGTATCAATAATACAAAGTTCTTGTTTAGTATGAACTCAATTACTTTCATCATGACAACAAACAACTGCATATACTACATCAAGCGTTGCTTTTTGAGAGAATTGTGTATCTATACAAGTATCGTGTAATAAGTCAGAACTTTTAGATACAAATTGAAATAAAATACCAGAATCACAAACGCTCTATAATACTTGTTCTCCAACGCCTTGAGCTTCTTGTGAAGCAACTTCTCATATTTGACATACAACCTATACTATAACCCCACTTTCTCATGATGAAGAAGAAACATTTACATGAACTATACCATTATGACAATCAAGCATAAAAGCTAAATGTTATAATTCAAGTTTAACATATACAGATGAACAAATTACTTGTGATGAAGGAAAAGTATATGATGATAGTAATAAAACTTGTAATGATAAAAAATGTACCTGAGACCAACCAGAAAATACTACGATAACAGGAGAACAAGAATATGGAAAATCTTGGAGCTATTGAAATGATTGATGAACTTGTAAATATGTATGTAATGCCTGATATTATTGGGATGGAAATGAATGTATAAAATCAGATGCTTGATACTATGTAGCAACCAGCTGACAAGAAACACAAACTGCTTGTTCAGCAAATACTCAATACCAAGATGAAACATGAAAAACAAGTTGTAAAGAAGTAGGAAGTTGATATTATTCAACACCAGCTTGAAATCAAGCACATACATGACAAACTCAATGTGAAATAAATCACTATTGTCAAGACTGAGTGAAAACAGCTTGTCCTGAATGAACAAACACAAATAATCAAACCTGAAAAACAAACATAAGTGATTGTCAAGCTAATGTTTATACAGTAAGTGGAACTATCACAAATGGAAATGGAGCTACTATAAATATTTGTGGAAAGCAAGCTACAGTAAATACAGATGGAACATATTCAGTAAATGTAAATCATGGAACGAATTGTGCCTCTCCATCACCAACTCTTGAAAAAACAAACTATAATTGTACTATCTCAACAAGTATTACTAGTATAACTAAAAATGAAACGATAGATGGAAGTTGTACTCCAAATAACTTTACCATAACCTACGCCCCTAATAGTGGGACACTATCATGATGTACTCCAACAACCTATACAATAGAAAGTGCAACTATAACCCCAACTTGTACAACAAAAACAAGAGCTTGATATACATTTAGTTCATTTTCACCTGCAAGCATTGCTACTGGATCAAGTTGAGCGAAAACAATAACCGCAAACTGGACAGCAAATAATAATACAATCAGTATAGATGAAAATGGGTGATGAGCTGTGAGTGACCTTACATACACTACATCAACATCGTCACAAACAAAAACACTAACTCAACCAACCAGAACCAATTATACATTTAGTAGTTGGAGTATTACAACCCAACCAACATGATGAACTGCAAGTATTTCTTCAAATACATTAACAATTCCGGCAAATGTATATGGAGGAATAACACTAAAAGCAAACTGGACTCCAAATAACTTTACCATAACCTACGCCCCTAATAGTGGGACACTATCATGATGTACTCCAACAACCTATACAATAGAAAGTGCAACTATAACCCCAACTTGTACAACAAAAACAAGAGCTTGATATACATTTAGTTCATTTTCACCTGCAAGCATTGCTACTGGATCAAGTTGAGCAAAAACAATAACAGCGAACTGGACTCTAAATAACTACACTATATCCTCATCAGCATGATCTAACTGAACAGTATCATGTACACCAAATCCAGTAAATCACTGATCTGATGTTACTTGTACTGCAAGTCCTGAACCAAACTATGAAGTAGATACTTGGACTTGATGTGATTCTATAAGTTGAAATACTTGTAATTTAACTAATGTAATAGCTAATAAAACAGTAAGTGTAAGTTTTAAAACTTCTTGTCCTTGGCATCAATGTTTAACTAATGGTTATTATATAGCAGCTTCTAACTGATCTACTTGATATAATAGTTGTGCTGTAGATGTAAGTGGATATGATAAAACAAAATGTATTTTAAGAATAGTCTGAGTATCTTGATGAGATATTTATGTAGCACCAAGTAATAGTGATACTTTACAAACTCACTGGAATTCAAATGCTACTTGATGTACTTCTTTAACTACTACATGTTCTCAACTTATATGAACTACCAACTGAAACGCAGCTACTTTTTGTACTAACTTAAAAAATACTATACCTCCACCAGTATGAACTAACTGGTTCCTACCACCAAGAGATATTTGATGACTTCAAACTATACAACAAAATATATCAAAAGTTAATCCTGTGTGAACTCCATCTCGGTACTGGTCATCTTCTTTCCACAGCTTCACTGCACAAGGTAGAGCTGTATGGCATCGGGTTAACTCATATGCTGGTGGCCTGAGCTACAATTTGTATTGGAGCACTTATGGTCGTGTTCGTTGCATCGCAAAATAACAATAATCTGATAATCTAATAATCTGTTAATCTAAAAGGCTGATTTTTAGGATATTAATGATTATTAAAATATAAACTTCATACTCAAGGATTTGTCTTTTTGTATGAAAGATGACCAGTTTTAAAAGATTAAAACTGAAAAATTAATATTTTACTTTTTAAAAAATATAAAGATGATATCAAAAGAACATATATTTATAGAAGAAATGAGTAATTGATATGTGAATTTATTTAAAGTATGAGCTTTTTATAGAGCATATGAATACTCAGCTTTGTATTTACATAAAATTATGTGATACAAATTGACTTTGGATTTTAAAAGTATTGGATTCTTATCTTACAAATCATCCAACAGATGATTTTATACCTTGAATATGATTTAATATTGAACTTTTCAAATCTTGCAAGCATTCTCTTTTTAATATTGAAAAACATAGATGATTACCACTTTGAAATGTCTTTTCTCAATTTTTTGCAAATGTTTATTTATCAGAATTTGATTTTTTTATAAAAGTAAAACTTTGACTGAGATATTATATAAGATATGCAGATGATTTTGTGATAATTCATGAAGATTTAGATTATTTAAAGCAACTAAAAAAAGATATAAAAAAATATTTAAAAAATCAATTGGATTTAGAATTATCTATAAACAAAACTTATATTAAAGATACAAAAAAAGGAGTCAGATTTTTATGAAAAAGATTTTTTTGGTATGATAGATATAAACTTATCAGTTATTTTTATGATAAATTTAATTCAAATTTAAATCAGTGATTACTAAGAAAAAAAGATTTAAAATCAGTGATTTTTTCTTATATGTGATAGGATTTAAAATCTTGATTTTTTTGAAATTTTATATATAAAAGACTTGCGACTTTAAATATTTTTTAATATTTTTATATGGAACATCTTCATCATAGAGAAAGATTTTTAAGACATACTATATCAGCTCCTTTTATATATGCAGTTTTTTTGGGTTTTGTAATTTTGGATGTTTTAGTTGAGCTTTATCATAGAATTTGTTTTCCACTTTATTGACTTCCACTTGTTGATAGAACTAAATATATAAAATTTGATAGGCATAGATTGCCTTATTTGAGTTTAGTTCAAAAAATAAATTGTGCTTATTGTAGTTATGGAAATTGACTTGTTAACTATATTAGAGAAATTGTGGCTCAAACAGAAATTTATTGGTGTGGAATTCAAAGCGAAAAAGATCCAAATTTTATTCCACCAGAACATCATAAAAACTTCTTACCTTATTGAGATGAAAGAGCATTTTTTGAAAAATATGGAAAAAGAGGGAAGGATTGCAAGTTATTTCATTAGGAGTTTTTGCTTTTTATTAAAATATATGCTAAAATGGGAGCATATATTTTTTTGTATTAATTATGGAAAATAAAAAAAGTTCAGAAATTATTACCGCAACACATTTAAATGTTAATATGTGAATTACTTGAGTTAGAGACCAAGTTTCAAGAGCAGTTTATGGAACATTGGCTTTTTTTTGAGAAAAATCAGTAGAAAAACTTGTATCAAATTCAGATATTTCAAAAATTGTTACACCAGTTTTAGATATGTGATGAGATGTTTTAGGTTTTAGTGAGGTTTATTGAACAAAACAATTAAATGAACTTATTAATTTACTTGAACAAAGATGATACAAAGTATTTTATAGTGATGCCTTTGAAATGTGGAGTCAATTTGAAGAAAAAGAACATTTATACAATGTTATATGAATTAAATATAATTCTTTAACAAATGTAAAAATTAGTAAAACACAATTAATTCAACCAAGAAAATTACCTTGAGTAATTTTTTCATTATTACATCTACTAAGTTGATGAATAGAAGAGTCAAAAACTTTTTTTGAAAAAATAGATGACGCAAAAAAAGTTTATAATCGTTTAGCATCTTGAATTTTGGATTGAGTTATAAAAGATTTTCAGGTATGAGATGAATTTGTTTTAAGTCATTTGCATGTTCATGCGGATAATCCATATTTAGCGGAATTTTTTAAATGACATACTTATGAAAATATTCCTCATTTGATGTATGGAGATTTTAATATTTGAAATTTAGATGAATTTATTTTAAAGCCACCATTCAATGGAATTTGATATAAAAGACTTTTAAATAATGAAGCAAAAACTTATTCTTTTGCGAAATGAATGGATAAATTACCTCTTTTTAAAACACCAGATAATGTTATTTGAAATCCACTTATAAATCATATTTCAACTCAAACATTTTCAAGTTTATCAGACCATGATTGATTAATAACAAGATTTAAAATCTAATTATGTTTTTCAATTCTTTTTTAATTTCTTCATCAAGTCATTT
The DNA here is from genome assembly GCA_047637875.1 of Patescibacteria group bacterium. Classification (GTDB taxonomy): domain Bacteria; phylum Patescibacteriota; class Gracilibacteria; order BD1-5; family UBA6164; genus UBA7396. Next base: position 568 of record JBLJBH010000029.1, on the reverse strand, counting down.
TAATTTTAAAATATTTTTAATACTTTCTTTTCCTATAAAAGAAAGTATTTTTTGTATTTTTTGATTTTTATGTTCTTCTGGTAAAAATCAAAAAATATTAAAAACTTTTAGTTTTGAAAAAAATATTTTTTCACTTGTAATATTTTCAAAATTATTTATTTCATTTAAAATATTAAAAATTTCATAAATCGGCATATTTAAAGGACATTTTTCATCTATTAATTTTAAAAGCTCTAAATATTCAAAAATGACTTCATAATTTTTTCATAAATAATCAAATTCATTTTTGATTTTTACGTTTTTTATATCATGAATGGAATTTTCTTTTTTTACATTTACTTCAAAATTTATTATATATCAAACATCAAGATTTTTTTCTTTTTTTGATTTTTTGGCTTTTAGTTTAAGTTTTCCGTAATCATAACTAAAAACATCAAACAAAAACTCAGTTTCTTTTATTGAGCTGATTTTTAATATTACTCAAGATGTTTTGAAAATTGACATAAAAAAACAAAAAAATGTTATTTTAAAATAGAAATGTCACCCTTTTTGTAAAAATAGAAATGTC
>JBLJBH010000028.1:0-5822 GCA_047637875.1 Patescibacteria group bacterium | reverse complement strand
TTGACTTTTTTATATAATCCTCAAAAGTGTCCGGTTACGGGCTAGAATTTATGTTCTTTGTTTTAAATTTTCTAATTTTTTTTCTAATTTTTCTTGATTATTTGAAAAATTATGTAATTCTAAATTTTGATTATTTTTTATTTGAGATTGTAATTCTAATACTTCATTTATTAACTGAATTTTTTCAAATGCTTCTTTTTCATTTTTAAATTCAAATTCTTTTCATTCCTCAAAATAACTAGTTGAAAATTTGATTTTTCCATTTTCAAAACTTAAAGGACTATTATCTCATAACCCGTGCATATCAAGTTCATATTTTCATTCACTTAAAAATTTTGGAGAATATCATTTTTCTTTAAGTCATCTTAAAAGTTGATATTTTTCAGGTTGTAATTTTTTTTCTTTTCATAATAATTCTTCTCCCTTCAATTTTTCTCAATCAATAGTTTGGAAAGCTCAATTATCATATCAAGTTATATATCAAATTTGAGATAAATATAAATAAGATTTTACAACCTCTTTATCATTTTTATTCTCTTTTAAAACTTCTAAAGCTTCATTTGATGATAAATTATAACTTTTATAAATTTGATATCATCTATAAATTCAAAGTCAAGTTCATAAACTTCAAAGTAAAAGTCATATTCAAGCTCTAATTGAAAAAGCTAAAGCTCAAGCTAAGGTTAAACCTCAAGTAAATCAAATTTGCTCTAAAATTCTTTTTGACTCTCTAGAGTCATAGTTTTTTACAAAATTTTCAAAATCAATTTTTGTTACTTTTTCTACAAATAAATTTCCAGACTCTTGTCATGTTATTATAACATCATCTCAAACATGTTTTATATATAAATTACTTCAAGAAACATCAAGTTCTTCAACATCATTTTGTTTTCATTCTTTATAATCAGCAAAATCAGTTAATCCATCATATAAAAGTTCTTTATCTGGTTTAATGGTATTAAGATAATAATTTGCTTGTTTTTCAATAAATTCTTTAAAATTTTCTACCTCAAAATCTTCTCAAAATTGATTCTTTAAATCTTGTAATTGTTCTTCAGTTACTGAAATAATTTCTTTTTTTTCTAAATCAAACTTTTTAAGTATTTTATTTGCTTCTTTTGAGTCAATCTTTGAATCTTGTAAAATTTCAGCAAAAGTTTGTTTAAATAGTTCTTTTTGATTTTGAGAATTATTTTGTTGTGTTTCTGACATAATTTTATTTTATATAATATAAATTCTTTTTCATTTTATCATATTTTTGCATTAAAATCAAAAAAATGCCAGTTTTGGCATTTTAGTAATAATTTACAATACTTTCTTCCCTATTTAAAGCTTTTATCTCAATTAAATTTGTTGCTAAATCTTTTATTTCTTCAAGATGTGAAATGAGAATTATTTGTGAAAATTTATTTTCTAGTTTTTTTAGATTGATTAAAATATTTTGTTGCCTTTCCCTATCTTGACTAGCAAGCACTTCATCTAAAACTAAAAAGTTTATAGGATTTCATTTTGAACTAGTTAAGTTTTGACCGAGAGATAATCTCAAACATAAATTTGCTAAATCTCTTTCTCAACCACTGTACAAATCTAAATTTTTTCCATCAATTAGTATATTATAATCATCATCTAAAGTTATCTCAAAATATTTTCAATCAGTAATAATTGAGAAATATTCCGATGCTAAATCCTCAATTCTAGGTTTTAGATACCCTAAAAGATAGATGATATAATCTGACATTATTTGTTTTTTTAGGCTTAAATTATTTATTTCTTCAACAAAATTATCTATTTGTTTTTTATCATCTTTAAAATCTGTAAGTTTCTTTTCTAGATTTTTTAGAGAAAACTCTATAGTTAAAATATTTTGTTTTATATCATTTAATTCTTTTTGCTTAGTGTTTATTTTAGTATTTGCTTCATAAAAAAATGCTTTTACTTTTTCATAGTTTTCTTGAATAAACTCAATTTTTTTAAGACTTTCTTCTAATAAAACTAAATCTTTTTTATTTTTTTCTAAATTTAAATTATTATCTAATATATTTCTTTCAAGATTTAATTTATTTTCATTTGACTTAATAAACTCTTTTTCTTCATTTTTTAGGCTTTCTAAAAGTGCTTTAACACTTGAAATTTCTTTTTCTAAACTGTCAAATTCTTTTGAAACCTTATCAAACTCTCAATCTTTTAGAGTTTTTCACTCACTTGCTTTTAATAATAATTTTTCTTCTGATGCTTTTACTAGATGTGGAAAATATTCTTCTAAAGGTCTTTTACATGTTGGGCAATCAGCTTTATAGTCAAGTTTTTTGATATTATCAAGTTCCCCCTTTAACTCTTCATACTCTTTTCTTAAATAATTTATTTTGTTTTCTAATTCTATTTTTTGTTTTAAAACTTTCTCTCTATTTTGAGTTAATTTCTCTAGTTTTTCTTCTTCTTGCTTTAATTTTTTTAAAAAATCACTTCAAAACTTTTTTTCTAAAACTGAATTTTTTTCTTTTAATAAAGCTAAATCAGAAATATTTTTCTCATTTTGTTTTGTAAAAAATTCTCCCCTACTTTTAAGAGAATCTATTTGACTAGAAATATTTAAAAAATCAGTTCTTTTTTTATCTTCTCTATCAAAATCTCATTTGATTCATAAAAAATCTTTATTTAATATTTCAAGTTCTTCTTGTTTTAATTTCAAAGTTTTTTCTAATTCTAACTTTTTTTCTCAAATTTCCTTTTTCTCTTTTTTTATACTTTCCTCATCAAAATCTGAAACTTTCTTTTTATATATTTCAAGTAAAGTCTTTTTTTCTTTTTCCTCTTTTTTCATTTCAAAAATAATATTTTCTATTCTATCAAGACCTAAAACTTTATTTATAAGCTCTTTTCTTTCTGAAAGTCATCAAGATAACACTTCTAAATCCTTTTGTCTGGCAAAAACACTTCTTAAAAAAGTTTCTTTGTTCACTCACAAAAGTTCGCTTATATAAGAAGTGATTTCATCTCAACCAATGATTTCCAATCAAGAAGGTCAAACTAAAATGTCTTTATTTTCTTGTATAAAGTTTGATGCAAATTTTTTTGTTCCAGCATCAATAATTCTTACAATACGATAATTTCACATTCAATATTGAAAATTGAGTTCAATTTTTGAAGGTTCTCTGTCAGTTAAAAAATAACTTCTTAAAAAATCTCTATTGACTCTCACAAAATCCTTACTACTAGGACCAAATAAAGCATATCAAATAGCATCAAGAATGGATGATTTTCAAGCTCAATTTTTTCAAAATATCAAAGAAAAATCGTCTTTAAATACGATTTCTTCTTGTCTAAATCTACGATAATGCAAAAGTTTTAAGCTTAAAAGTTTCATTTATAAAATTTAATTTTATTTCTTTTATTATATATCTTTCTCTTAAAAATCAAAAAAAACTCTTATAAATAAGAGTTTTTTTATTTTTTTGATTTAGATAATATTGTCATTACAGCTCATTTTGATTTATTTTTTAATTTTTCTTCTTCTTGTTTTCTAAATTCTTCAGCTGCTAATTGTTTTGCTCTTTCTAAAGTATGTCATAAAGGCCATAACCCAGGTTTTTCTTGTGTCATAATTAAAATTTTAAAAAGTATATTAAGAAGTGCATAATATACTTTTTTTAGAAAATGCAAGTGAATTTTATAATTTCATTAATTCTAGCTTTAATAAAGACAACATCATATAAACATCATTTACTTTTTTAGGTAAAGCTTTATCTTGTGGGTAAGCATTTGTTAATTTAAAAATTGCATTATCAAGTTTTGAAATAACTTTTTGTTTAAATTGATTTTTTTTAGAATCAGTATAATTTCTTGTTTTATATTTAAACTGAGAAACAAAAATTTTTACTTGATTTTGATAATTTTTTGGAGTTTTTAGTTTTAAATGATTATAAAAACTTTCATCATTTTTACTTAATTTTCCAACTTCTTTAATACATGACCAGTTTTCTTGTCATTTTGTTCAGTAAATATCTTCACAATACATCATAGTTGAAGCTCAGGGAACTCAATCCCAGATTTGAATAGTATTACATCCATCTGTTGCAACTTCACAAGTTTTTCAATATAAATTTAAAAATTCTTCACGAGAAGTTTTTTTTGTAGTTTCTACTTTCTCTGGAGTTGAAGCATCAAATATTTCAGCAAAAAAAGAAGTATTATCCTGAGCAAAAACGATACTTCAAGAAAAAATAAAAAGTAAAAATAAAGATAAAAATTTTTTCATAAAACTATATTAAAAAATAAAATTTAAGGCTTCGTATAATTTAAAACTAAATTTTTCTAAAAAAGTGACAATTAAAAATTTTTCAAAATCTCTTTTTTTAAATTTTCTATACCACTTCCAGAATATGTAGAAATAAAAATAGGATTTAAGTCAATAAATTTAGCTTTTAATTCTAATATTTTTTCATCATTAATCAAATCTATTTTATTAAAAACATAGATTTTTTTCTGATTGGCTCAGATTTTTTGTAAAATATCATCAACTACTTTGATTTTTTCTTCTATTTTTGGATCTGAAGCATCAACAACATGAAGTAAAATATTTGATTCTATACTATCTTCTAAAGTTGAAGCAAACGCGTCAATCAAATTTGGTGGCAAATCACGAATAAATCAAATCGTATCATTTATTAAAATATCTTTTGCTCTAATAAAATCTCAAGTTTCACTATAATTGTTTTCAATATACATTTTTCAAACTGACGTTCCGAGTGTAGCAAAAAGTTTATCTTCCGATAAAACTCATTTACGAGTTAAGAAATTCATTAAACTTGATTTTCAAGCATTTGTATAACCTACTACTCAAACTGTATTTAATCATTTTTTTTCTCTTGCTTTTCTATGTTCTGCTCTCACTTTTTTATATTGTTCTAAATCTTTTTTTATATGTATTTCTCTTTCTTTCAAGTGTCTTTTCATGATTTGCGTGTTTGTTTCTCATTTTCATCTTGAAAGTTTTGATCACCCACTTCACTGACTTCAAAGTTCTTCAGACATTCAAAAAATTCTTGGTCACATATATTTTATTGAAGCAAGCTCTATTTGAAGTCTTGATTCCATAGTTTTAGCATTTTTTTCAAATATTTTTAGTATCAAATCAACTCTATCCCAAGCCTTTGCTCCAATAGTTTTAAGTTTTTCATTGATATTATGTATTTGAATTGGTTTTAAAATATTTCATAAAATTAGTAAATTCGCTCAAGATTCTTGCATTTCCTGCATAATCTCATCAATTTTTCCAGCTCCGATATAATTTTTATAATCAGGAGTTCATCTTTTTTGGATGTGTTTTAAAATCACTACTCATCCGTAGGTATTTACTAGATTTTCTACTTCTTCTAATCTCGCTTGCATATCTATTTCATTTCTATTTTCCAGTGGCAAAATATCAGCAATAAATACTTTTAAAGTTTCATTTTGATATTCTAGTTTTTGTTGAATTTGTTCTAGTTCTCTTAAGTTTTTGGACATATTTTTTAAGTTAAGGAATATTAAAGAAGTAAATCTTTTTTGTAGATTTATTTTGATTATTTTATTTTTTTGAAAGTTATGATATTTGGATTACCAAATTCTTGCTATACATTTCAAATTTAAAAATATTGTTCTCATGATGTGATAGTAAATGATAAAGTAGTATTTGTAGGTATTTTATAAATTTTTAAAAGAAAAACAAGTTTTAATTATTTTAGCATAAAAAATAAAATAAAAAATTGTAAAGTCAAAAAAATGAAACTATGTTATTTTAAAATAGAAATGTCACCCTTTTTGTAAAAATAGAAATGTCACTT
>JBLJBH010000027.1:0-127495 GCA_047637875.1 Patescibacteria group bacterium | reverse complement strand
AATTTAATCTAACCCTTTTTTATTTCTTCTACACTTTTATGGGTTCAGTTCAATTTTAACCTACTTTTTTTTAATTGCAAATTTTTTTCTTTACAAAAATAAAAAAAAACTTAAAGTGCTTTTAAATAAGTAATATATTATAAAATTTAATTATGAAAATAGCTATAATTCACGATTTACTTGTAAAACTTGGTGGAGCTGAAAAAGTGGTTGAAAAACTTTTAGAAATGTATCCTCAGGCTGATTTATTTACTCTTATATATGATGAAGAAAAAGTTGGAAAAGTTTTTCCTAAAGAAAAAATAAAACACGTTCCAAATATTACTCAAAATATTTATAAACTTTTTTGAAATCAAAGATTTTGCCTTCCTTTTATGTCTAGGGCAGTTGAAAGTTTAGATTTAAGTGAATATGATGTCGTGATTGCTTCAAATAGTGCTTTTATTCATGGTGCTATTACAAAACCTGAAACAAAATTTATCGTTTATTACCACACTCCAGCAAGGTATATGTGGGACCGGACAAATGAATATAAAAAAGAAATCGGATGGAGTAAATGACTAAAGTTATTTATTTTGAATTGGATGTTAAAATGACTTAGAATGTGGGATTTTCAAGCTAGTCAAAGACATGATATAACTTTGGCAAATTCAACTAATGTCGCAAAAAGACTCAAAAAATATTACTGACTTGAATCACAAATTATCTATCCAAATGTTGATGTAGAAAGATTTAAAAAAGAAGTTTGAGCAGATTTTCAACTTCCAACAAAAAAATATTATATCATCATTTCTGCATTAACAGAATTCAAAAAAGTTGATATTTCTATCAAAGCATTTCATAGAATGAAGGATAAAAATCTTGTTATTGTTGGAACAGGAAATTACAAAGAAAGTTTAGAAAAAATTGCATGAGAAAATGTAATTTTCACTTGAGCGAAATATTGAGATGAACTCGTAGCACTCCTTCAAAATGCTTCTGGACTGATATTTTCTTGAGAAGAAGATTTTGGAATCGTTCCTATTGAAGCTTTTGGAGCTGGAAAACCAGTTTTTGCTTACAAATGATGAGGACTCGCCGAAACAATGATTGAATGAGTAACTTGAGAATTTTTTGAAGATAAAAATTGAGAAGATTTTGTAGAAAGATTTATAGTATTTGATGAAAATATTTCAAATGGAAAATATAATGCTTGAGAAATTCAAAAAGTAGCAGAAAAATATTCACAAGATGAATTTGAAAGACAAATAAGAGAAGTTGTTGGAGGATAACCTTTTTTAATCCCTCCCCCTACGGGTACTCCCTTTGGAAAAGGGAGATAAATAACAATACTAAAGAATCTCCCTTTTTTAAAGGGAGTGGCTGAAAGCCGAGGGATTTTTTTTAATTTATTAATTTTTAAAAAGTTGTTTATGAAATACTTAATTCAAATTTTTGTTTTTTTACTTCCTTTTCATGCTATTTTAGTAACTTATCTAAAATGTAAAGCCTGAATTGATACTGATATTTTAAGATTTTGGAAAGAATGAGTAATTATATTTTTGCTTTTTGTAGTTAGTGCAAAAGTTTTGTGGAATAACAATTTCAAATTGGAAAAAATTTATAAAAATAATTATTTACTCGGGCTTACTACAGCTTTTGCAATAAGTTCTTTAGTTTATATTTATTTTCCGTATTTTCAACCAAAAATCAGTTCTTATTTATGATTTAAATATGATGTATTTTTTTTATTTGCTCTGATTATTTGACTATATTTATCTAGTATAAAAAATAATTTTGAAAATATTTTAAAAAGTCTTTTTGCAAGTATTTGACTGATATTAATCATATTTTTACCTTGGTATTTATTTTGAGATATAAAATCTACAACAGAAATAATTGGATTTAGTGAAAAACCTTCAACTTATGAAGCAAATAGTTGTATATCATTTTCACAAAATGTAACTGGATGACACAATAGATTTCAATGAAGTTTTTGAGATCCTATAAGATTTTCAGTATTTTTAGTAATTTTTTATTTTATATATTTAGGTTTTGTTTTACATAAAGAACTAAATAATAAATTTTTAAGAAATATTTTAATAATTATTCCTTCTATTTTAGTTTTGATGTCAATATTTTTTGCTTATACAAAAACAAGTATGCTTGGTTTTTTATTTTGAAGTTTATTATTTTTTTACTTAGTAAGAAAGATAAAATTTGGAAAAGAAATTGGAAAAAGATTTATCATAATTTCAAGTAGTATAATTTGAATAATTTTATTTACGCTTTTGTATATAAAAAGAAATTTATTTCTGCACCCAGAAGCAATTTTAGGAAGAGTTGAAAATCTTATAATGTCAGTAGATATGTTTTTTTATAATCCTTTCGGGTATTGACTTGGAATTGCAGGACCTGCTAGTCAATTAGCAACAAGTTCAGATAGTTCACTATCTGCTGGAGTAAATAAATTTTTACCAGAAAATTGGTATGTGCAAATACTTTTAGAACAATCTTTGATTTGACTTTGACTTTTTATATGACTTTTAAGCGTTATTTGAGTTTATTTATGGAGAATTGTAAAACTGAAAAAAGATTATTTAAGTATCTCTATTTTTGTTTCATATATAACAATTTTATTTATGGCAAACTTTACTCATATTTTTGAAGAAGCTGCAACAAGTTTTATACTTTTTATGCTGATTTGAGCTTATATAGCTTTAGAAAGTAGAGATTTTAGAAAGAAAAAATAATATATTTTAATTTATTTTTTATGCAAAAATACATTTTCCCCATCATATTTATTTTATGAAATATACTACACATTTCATTTCTTCGTTTAAATGAAGTTTTAAAAATCGCTGATAGTTTTGCATATCTGCAAATGGCACAACAACTAAAAAATCTTTCAATTGAATGATTTGGAAATGGTTGGTTTGGATTTTTGTATTCTCTACCAATTGCATTTGCAGAAATATTTATAAAAAATGATATGATTGCAAGTTTTGCAGTAAATATCTTGCTTTTTAATCTTTTAGCTTGAGTTTGTTATATTTTGTGAAGAAATTATTTATCTTTGAAATACAATGTTTTATTTATCATTTTAGTATTTTTATCACCAATATTACTGAATTATAATATTCATATACTTTCAGAAAATATTTATATTCCTTTATTTTTAATACTTTTTGTTGGAATTTTGAGATACAAAGATATTCCTAATTTTTCTGGAAGTGTATTTTTAGGTCTTATGATTGCGCTACTTTACTACACAAGAAGTGAAGCATTTATTTATATTTGAAGTATTTGACTGATAATTTTATATTTATTTTTTACTGGGAAAATCTCTTTTATAAAAGCTTTCTGGAACTACGTGGCAGTTATTATTTCATTTTTTATCTTCATTTTACCTTATATGTTTTATCTTCATTCTTTCACTGGAGAATGGTGATTAACAAATAAATGAAGTGCAAATTTGAGACAAGCAGAACTGAGATGAGTTTCTAAAATGGATGATGATGGTTTTGAACAAGCTGTTTGAGAATTAACTCAAGACAATAAACATTTAATTGCCTGATTTGCTTGATGATTAAAATATGATAAACCTCAAGAGTGAGAAAGTTTTAAAAATTATCTTTTAGGAAATCCGAAAAAAGTTATAAATAGAGTCAAAGAAAATCAAATTAAACTTTATACAAATAATCTCCCAAATCTGATTTTATGAAACGCGCAAAGTTTGTATAAAATTGAAGGAAGTAAAATATTTTACCAAAATAAAATATTTTTAGTAATTTTACTTATTCCAATAATATTTTTAGCTTATTGAATAATTGCTTTAGTAAAAAATGGAGAATGATATTTTGTTTGGAGTTTTGTAAGTTTTTTTGTGACAGCTTCAATATTTTTTACTTTATTTTTTGTACTTGATAGATATTTTGTAATATTTGTTCCAATATTTATATTTTTTATAGTTTATTGAATAGAAAAACTTTGAGAAAATTTGAAAAATTATATAGAAAATACCAAATATATTCTAGTAAGTTTGCTTTTAATTTGAATTTATAGTTTATGAATTTTAAGTTATTATAATACATTTAAAAATGAAGACTCAAAATATGAAGTGAAAAAAATTGCTGGAGTTTGGCTGAAAGAAAATGATTTTAGAACAAATTTAAAAGTTTTAGAGAGATTTCCAGTTGTGACTTATTATTCTGGAAGTCGGGAAAGATGGCTTACTCCTTATACTTCAAATCTTAAAAGTTTGGTGGAATATGCTCGTTTTAATGAAATAAATTATTTAGTTGTTGATAGTATTGACTTCTATAAATATCGTGCTGATTTAAGATTTTTGTTTGATAAACCAAATGAAAAATATTCAGGTCTTGAAAAAATAAAAGAATTTGAAAAAAATGGAGAAAAAGTGATTTTGTATAGAATCAAATAAAAAAAGAATTTTCTTTTTTAAGAAAATTCTTTTTTTATAAATTCAATATAATCTTTTGCATTTTTAAAATCATGGTAAACTGAAGCATATCTAATATAAGCAACTTCATCAATTTTTTTCAATTCTTCTAAAACATACTCTCATATTTCTCTTGAAGTTACTTTTCTTTTATTTAGAAGTTTTTGCTCTATATGAAACATCACATTATCAATAATTTTTACACTTACTCACCTTTTATTAAAAGCCTTTAATATACTTCCATAAAGTTTTTCTTCATTATATTCTTCCATTTTTCCAAGAGTTTTTTCCACCATTAAAGATACTTTTTCATATTTTTCAAAAGTATTAAATCTATTTCAGCAGTTTAAACATTCTCTTCTTCTTTTGATGGATTTTCCATCTTCTGTGATACGAGAATCCAAAACTTTCGTTTCAGTATTTCAACAAACTGGACAGTACATATGTAATAATTAATAATTAATATTTTCATTATAATATTATTTGTCATTATTCAAGCTTTTTTCTTCTTTTTTTATAGCTATTTTAAATAACACATTATTTTCAAAAGTAGCATGTTCGATAGTATCTTTTTGTAATTTTTCAAGTAATTTATAAGTTGTTGTTACGGCATTACAAGCATCACTTGGTATTTCATACTTATTTGATAATAAACTCATTTCTTTAAAATATTCATCAAAAATATCATGTTCATGTTCCATTTGAGATATTGGATTTTGAATACTTCCACAATGAAGTCATCAAAGTTTTTTATTTGTATCAATACAGTTTTGAATTTCAAATAACATCGGAAATAAAACACTTTCTTCTTTGTGTAAATGTTTTATCATATCATTTTTAAATTTTCCAAAAACTATATTTATTTTTTCAAATTCTTTGTGATGTTCCCCATGAACAGAAACAATTTTATTAAGTAAAAGTTGAATTTTTGGTAAATCTTCTTTTAAAGGTTTATGGTATTTTTCTAAAATATAGTTAATTAATTCTTTTAAGTTTTCAGTTTGGTTCATATTTTTAATTTAAATTCTAATATTACATTTCTCCACATATTTTAAAGCAATATTTTTAAAGTCAATAAGTTCTCATTCAAAAAAACTTCTTCCGTCAAAATTTTGCAAAAGTGTATTTCATCATTTATAATTTTGAAGAAAATATTTTTTAGCTCCAGTTATTTGTTTTACTACATTTTCAAAATCTTCTAAAGAGTGATAATTTTTTATAAGTGTAGTTCTAAATTCATAGTCAATTTGAGAATTTTTAATTATTTCTATACTTTCAAAATATTTTTCTTTGTCATATTTTACTCATAGTAAATCCTCTAAATTCTCATAATCTCATTTGATATCCATTGCTATATAGTCAACTAATTTTTTTTCAATTAAATTTTTTAATATTTCAGGATTTTGTCCGTTTGTATCAAGTTTTACCAAAAATCACATATCTTTTATTTTTTGACAAAAATCCTCTAAATCTTTTTGCAAAGTTGGTTCTCATCAGCAAATAACTACTCCGTCAAGCAGTCATATTTTAGTACGCAAAAAATTAAAAAATATTTCTTCTGGAATAAAGTCTTTTATTTCCTTGATTTTTTCAGGTAAAACAAAATCACTATTATGACAATAGGAACATCTTAGATTACAACCTGCTGTAAATATAATGCAAGCTACCTTGCCTGGAAAATCAAGCAAGGTAGTTTTTTTAATTCAAGAAATTAGCATACTAATTTTTATAATCAGCAATAAATGAAGAATTACAACTTATATCTTCTTTAAAATATTCTCTAGAATAAAATTCTGATTTTTTTCAAGTATTAAATTGACTTACAGGTCTAAAGTATCACATAACTCTAGTATAAATTTCACATTTAGTTCTTTGTAAATTTGTTTCCATAGTTTTTTTATTAAAAATTAAAATTATTTTTTTGCAGTATAAATTTTTCTTGTTTCAGTATCAAATCTTTCTCATTTATATCCGATTTCTTCATCACATTTTGGACAGAAATCATGTTCTCAAACTATATATCAGTGTTTAGGACAGATAGAGAAAGTTGGAGTTATTGTGATATAAGGTAATTGATAATTTTCTAAAACTTTTCTTACAAATGATTTACAAGCCTGTCCATCACTTACTCTTTCTCATAGATACAAGTGAAGTACAGTTCATCCAGTATATTTACATTGTAGCTCATTTTGGTACTCTAAAGCTTCAAATGCATCATCTGTAAATCAAACAGGCAGTTGAGTTGAGTTTGTATAGTATGGAGCTTCTAGAGTTCAAGCTTGGATAATATCAGGAATTTGTTTTTTATCTTCTTTAGCAAATCTGTAAGTAGTTCATTCAGCCGGAGTAGCTTCAAGATTGTATAAATTTCCAGATTCTTCTTGATATTCTTTTAGTTTTTCTCTCATCATTTCCATTACTTCAATTGCAAAGTCTTTTCACCACTCAGTAGAAATATTTTCTTTTGAATTTGTAAAGTTTAAAATTGCTTCATTCATTCAGTTAATTCAAATTGTAGAAAAATGATTTCTGAAACTATGTAAATATCTTTTTGTATAAGGATAAAGTCATCTATCAAGCCGTTTAGTTAATTCTTTTCTTTTTAATTCTAAAGAAGTTTTAGCTTGGTTCATTAAGTATAAAATTCTCTCTTTAAAAGCTTCTTTATCTCCCTTAGTGTTATATCCAATACGAGCAAGATTTATAGTTACTACTCAAATACTTCATGTCATTTCAGCTGAACCGAAAAGGCCATTTCATCTTTTAAGTAATTCTTTTAAATCAAGTTGCAATCTACAACACATACTTCTTACAGCACCTGGAGTATAAGCATCAGGGTTTGTTTGTTTTGAAATAGTTCAGTCAGAATTTTTAATTCTTTTAAACTGACTTCAAATGAAATTTTGGAAATATGGAATTCAATATTTTGCAGTCATTTCAAATATTCCATCAACAATTGGATTATTCCAGTCAAAATCCTCAGTGATGTTATAAGTTGGAATTGGGAATGTAAATACATTTCATTTTGCATCTCAAGCTGTATAAACTTGAACCAATGCTTTATTTATAAGATCCATTTCTTCTTGTAGTTCTCCAAATTTTTTCTCATAATATCATTCGTTAACTCATCCTAAGAATAATGCTTTATCTTTTAAATCTTCAGGACAAACAAGATCTAAAGTGATATTTGTAAATGGAGTTTGAGTTCACCATCTACTTGGAACATTTAATCAAAATATGAAGTTTTGCATTTGTTGAACTACATATTTGTAAGTTTTATTATAAATAAAATTGTTTTTTTCTTGTTCTGAATCAAATTGAGCTTTGGTAGTTTCTAATTCTTTTATAACTCCTTTTCTATATTTATGTACAAATGGAGCTAAATATGTATCAAATGAAGAAAATGCTTGAGCTCAAGCCCATTCATTTTGCAAAGTTCCTAAAAAATTTATCATTTGATTTACTACAGATTGAAGATTTTTAGGAGGAGCTGATTCTAATCTATTTGGTAATCCATTAAAACCAAGTTCAAGTAATTGTCTTAGACTCCATCCAGCACAATATCCAGAAAACATATCTAAATCATGAATATGGTAGTCTCAATTTCTATGTAAATCTCAAACTTCTTTTGGATAAACATGAGATAACCAATAATTAGCTGTAACTTTACCTGAAGTATTTAGAATTAATCATCATAGAGAATATCATGAATTTGCATTTGCATTTACTCTCCAATCGGATTTATTTAAATATTCTTCCATAGTATTACCAACTTCTACAGTTACGTTTTTAGCTTCTCTATTTAGTCTTCTTTGTTCTCTATAAAGAATATATTTTTTTGCAACTGTGTCGTGACCTTCTTTTATCAAAGTTTCTTCAACTACATCTTGAATAGTTTCAACTTCTGGAATAGCGTCACCTTTAGATACAAGATTTTTAATAACATCTGATACTATATCATCAAGATGTGTAAAATCATTTCCTCAAGCAGCGATTATGGCATTTTTTATTGCTTTTTTGATTTTTTCTCAATCAAAGGTTGCAATACTCCCATTTCTCTTTTTTACCTTAAAAATAGCCATAATTAATAAAAAATTAAATAAAATATATAGTATTTTTTAAATACTAAAACACTATATATAGTATTTAATTTTTGTAAAATTAATTTTTAAAAATCTTTATTGACTTTTAAATTTTATAGGTTGATTTTGGGTATTTTTTTGATAAATAAATAGTTTTTTAAATCAAAAATATTTCTTTTGACAAATGAAAAAATAAAAATAAAATACCTATGGTGTAGGTATTTTATTTTTGTAAAAATCTTATATGAAAAAGAAAATTCCAGTATATGGAATGCATTGTAAAGCTTGTGAATTACTTATAGAAAATAAACTTTCTGAAATGTCATGAGTAAAACTTGAAAGCATTTCTCAGGGGAATAATTGTATAGAAGTTGATGTAAAAAGTGATAAAAATTTAGATGAAATTAAAAAAGTTATTGAAGAATTAGGTTATCATACGCAGGAAAAAAAAGTTAAAAAAAATGATATTTTTGACTATATTATAATAGCTTTAACTTTTATAATTTTTTGAGTTTTGTATCTTTTATTTAAAGATGTTGAATTTTTTGAAGATCTATTAAAAAATAATAATCTAAGTTTTTTTGTAATTTTACTTATTTGACTTGTAGCATCTCTATCAAGTTGTTTAGCTGTAACTGGTTGAATAGTTGTAGGATTTGCAAAGTATATTGATACTTCAAAAAGTACTTATTCCCACCTAAAAACTCAAGCCAATTTTCATATTTGAAGAGTAATTTGATTTGCGATTTTTGGTTGAATACTTTGAAGTATTTGATGACTTTTAGGTTCATTTGGATTTTTAAATAAATTCTTGCTAGCTTTAGCTTGAATTTTTATGCTTTATATGTGACTTAATATGCTAGGTTTTATAAAGTTTAAACTTAGTATGCCAAAAATATTTTGAAACAAAATATTAAGTATAAAAAATCCTGCATTTGCTCCAGTCGTTTGAGCTTTAACTTTTTTCTTACCTTGTGGATTTACTCAAAGTATGCAAGTTTACGCTGCAAGTTCTTGAAGTTTTATGTCTTGAGCAATAATAATGTGAACTTTTGCTCTATGAACTATGCCAGTATTATTTTTAGTTTGATTTGGAAGTAGTTATTTCAAAGATAAAGATTTTAATTATATAAATAAAGTTATTTGAGTACTAGTAGTATATTTTGGTATATTTATACTTTCATGATTTTTTAATATGTTTAATTTAAATATTCCTGTTTCAAATAATACTACTCAAACAAATGTATCTTTAGAAGAATTAAAAGAATTTACTATATCTCATGATTGATCTTGATTTGAAGATGTGATTTTAGAGTGAGCACGTAATTATAAGCTTACAATTATACCAGAAAATAATTGATTTGGTTGTATGTTTACTTTAACTGTTCCAGGAATTGATAATAACAAATATCCAGTTAAAAAGTGAGTTCCAATAGTTATAGATATAAAAAATCCAACTCCTTGAAAATACAAAGCTGTTTGTACTGCAATGTGAATGAGACATGGGAATATAATAATAAAATAAAAAACGTGAAATCACGTTTTTTATTTTATTATTATATTTTATTTTAATTTATTTAATAATTTTTCTATCTCTTTTACAAACTCATTTGATTTTGTAAGTAAAACTCTTTCATCAAATTGATCAAAATCATGTACAAGTTTATTTCTAATTTTATGAAGTTCCCAGATTTTATCTAAATCGTTTATTATAAGAGGTTTTTGTTTTAATATTTCTCAAAAATCTCAATTATATCAAGCTTCCTGAAGTATTTTATGATAAAGTTTGTCACTATCAATTATTTTTTCTTTTGATGAAATATTAGTATTTATTTGTTTTAGTTTTTTCTCAAAATCTTTAATTTTTTCTGGAGAGAGTTTTTTTGATTTTTTTGACCAAATAAAAGCAAAGTAGATGGCAAGGAGTAAAAAAATTATTATGAAAATGTATATTATGTAGTTTTGCATAAAATTATGGTTATATAGTTTTTACTAGTATTTATTTTTTCACTAAAAAGTCAATCATTTTTATTTTTTTGCAAATTTTAGGAAAGTTTATAAAATGAAGTAGCTAAAATATTACATAAAAATTACGAAAGTAGTATAATGTTTTGTAATTTATATTTTTAATTTTTTTGATTATGAAAATTTTATGAAACATTATCTGGCATATTCCTTTTTTGTGATTTATTACTGCTATAATAACATTCCTATTTTGAGTAATATTATTATTAACTATAATATGATATCCACTAGGTTTATGATTAATAAACCTTTCTAAATTTTTATTACTTCCATTCTCGTATGAAATGGTAAATAAATCTGAAGTTGAATTTACTGATGATAACATATTAATAAAAATTTTAAAATTTTTGCTTTTCATTGTATATTTACCTATATGAATTACTCTTTGCATTTTACTTATAATACAAATAATTTTACTATTTTTTACTATTGTTTGAATTCCTGCAGCTGCTGCATTAGCAAAATCACTTCCTAGTTTTTTTAATCCAATTAATAAAGTTTGTATACCAAGTTTAAATTTATAACTAAAAGTTTTTTATATACATTTTATATAAAATAACTTGCATAATTTTTAAAATCATTAAAATAAATATAAATATTTTGTAAAAATTTATTATGCAAGAAAAAAATCTATCAGTATTTGAATGAAAAAAAATTAGAAAAATCTATGATGAAAAACAAGAAAAATGGTATTTTTCTGTTATAGATATAGTTTGAGCTTTAACTGAACAAGAGGATTATAAAAAGGCCCAAAGTTATTGGACAACATTAAAAAATCGTTTGAAAAAAGAGAAAAGTGAGATTGTCACAAATTGTGACAAACTGAAATTAATGGCTTCAGACTGAAAATATTATAATACCGATGTTGCAGATACTGAAACTCTTTTAAGAATTATTCAAAGTGTTCCATCTAAAAAAGCAGAACCTATAAAACTCTGGTTAGCTAAAGTTGGATATGAAAGAATGCAAGAAATAACTGATCCAGAAATTTCAATAAATAGAGCAAGAGAAAATTGGTTAAAAGCTTGAAGAAGTGAAAAATGGATAACTCAGAGAATGTCCGGGCAAGAAACGAGAAATAAACTTACAGATTATTGGTCAGAAAATTGAGTAGAAAAGTGAGAAGAATTTGCAATTTTAACAAATATTATTCATTCTGAATGGACTTGATTATCTGTATCAGAACATAAAAAATTAAAAAATCTTAAATCCCAAAACTTAAGAGACCATATGAATGAAGCTGAACTTATATTTACTAGTTTAGCTGAACTTTCAACAAGACAAATTGCAGAAAGTATGAAAACAAAGTGATTACAAGAAAATAAACTTCCAGCAAAAAAATGATGAGAAATAGCAAAAAATGCAAGAAAAGCATTAGAAGAGAAAACTTGAAAAAGCGTAATTACAAAAGAAAATTTTCTTAAATCTAAAGAAAAAAAGAAAATCAATTAAAAGGCAAAAAATGGTTTTTTGTCTTTTTTTTGACATTCAAAAAAATATTTATATTATTTTAATACCTACCCCATAGGTATTAAAATTAATTATATATTATGAAAACTAAATTAAATATTTCTTGAATGCATTGTTCAAGCTGTTCTAAACTTATTGAATCTACTTTAAACAAAAATGAGTTTGTAAAAAACGCTTCTGTTAATTTTTGAAACAATAAAGCTTTGGTTGATTTTGATGAAACAAAGATTTCTGAAAATGAAATTATGACTTTAGTGGAAAAAGCTTGATACAAAGCTTCTAAAGAAAATGGAAAAGTTGTAGATGAATCTAAAGATTGGTTAAATAAATCTATTTTTTGATTTATACTTTCTCTGCCCTTAATAGCATTTATGGTGTATGATTTTTTCCCAAAACTTCCATACAATGTTTTAATAATGCCTTATATGGCTTTAATATCTTTAGTAATTGCTACTATTATTCAATTTACGTTAGGGCTTGCTTTTTATAAGTGAACATATGCAGCATTATTACAAAAAACTGCTAATATGTACACTTTAATAGCTATTTGAACCACTACGGCTTTTGTGTACAGTCTCTATTCTTATGCAAATTTCTTTTTAGAAACTGGAAGTATGTTTGGGCTTAATGGAATGAAAATCGAAGGAATCTATTTTGAAGTTTCAGCGCTTCTTATCACTTTTGTATGTTTTTGAAAATATCTAGAAACTAAATCAAAAGCTAAAACAAATGATGCAATTAAAAAGCTTATGTCACTTGCTCCAAAAACTGCTTTTGTTAAAATTGATGGAACATTCCAAGAAATAGAAATAGAAAAAATTAAAATTTGAGATGTTATTTTAGTAAAACCTGGAGATAAAATTCCAGTTGATGGAGAAATTACTTCATGAAATGCATCAGTAGATGAATCTATGCTGACTGGAGAAAGTATGCCAGTTGATAAAAATGCTTGAGATAAAGTGTTGGCTGGAACTATCAATCAATTTTCTTCATTTGAAATGACAGCAAAAAAAGTTTGAGCTGAAACTATCCTTTCTCAAATCATATCACTTTTAGAAGAAGCTAGTATGCAAAAATCTGATATAGAAGGTTTTGCAGATAGAGTTTCAAAAATATTTGTTCCAACAGTTATTATTTTATCTATTTTAACATTTATAGTTTGGTATTTTGTTTTAGGTGGAACTTTTGAAAATGCATTACTTCTTGCTTGTAGTGTGGTAGTTATTGCTTGTCCTTGTGCTCTAGGACTTGCGACTCCTACAGCTGTAATAGTTTGAAGCTGAATGGCTGCAAAGTCTTGAATACTGGTAAAATGAGGTTGAGCTTTAGAAAAAGCAAATTATATAAATGCCGTAGCTCTTGATAAAACTGGAACTATTACGACTGGAAATCCCACTTTGCAAGATATAAAAATATTTTGAAAAGCTGATGAAAATCAAATACTAGAAATCGCTTACTGACTAGAAAATAATTCTAATCACCCAATCTCAAAAGCTATTGTAAATTTTGCAAAAGATAAAAACATATTCCTAAAAGAAACAAAAAATTTTGAAGTAATAAATGGGAAATGAATTATTTGAGAAATTGACTCTAAAAAATATTTTATTTGAAATCTCGCTTTAATAAAAGAAATAAAATTAAATATTTCAAAAGAAATTCAAAAAAATTATGATGAATTATTATTTGAATGAAAAACAGTTTTATTCCTAGCAAGTGAAAGTGAAATATTAGCTATATTAGCAGTAAGTGATAGTGTAAAAGATACTTCAAAGAAGGCAATTAGTATTTTACAAAATATGTGAATAGAAGTATTTATGATTACTTGAGATAATAAAAATTCTGCCCAATTTATAGCAAATCAAGTTTGAATAAAGTCAGAGAATATTTTTGCTGAAGTTCTTCCAAGTGAAAAATGAAATGTGATTAAAAAGATAAAAAATAAATGATTGAAAGTTGCTATGGTTTGAGATGGAATCAATGACTCTATCGCGATGGAACTTTCAGATCTGGCTATGAGTATGTGAAATGGAAACGATATCGCTTTAGAAAGTTCAGATGTGGTACTGATGAAAAATGATTTATTTGATATCATAAAAGCAATAGAAATCAGTAAAAATACCGTTTCTAAAATTAAACAAAATCTCTTTTTCTCACTGTTTTATAATTCGCTTTGAATTCCAGTTGCAGCTTGAGTTTTCCTAAGTTTATGATATTTTTTAAAACCAGAACTAGCTGGGCTTGCTATGGCTCTAAGTAGTGTATCTGTTGTATTAAATTCACTACTTCTGAAATTTTGAGTAACCCATCAGTCCTTCGGACAGCTTCCCTTAAGCTTAAGGGAAGCAAATCAAAACAAACTTTCTCCTTCCATTTGACTAAAGGGAAGATTGGGATGGGTTGATAAATTTTCTCTTATTTTCCTTATTATTGTATTTACTTCAATTTTTATAAGTTTTGCTTCACTCAATACAACTGATAAATTTGAAAAAGCTTATACTTTGAATAACAACGAAGTTCTCACTTCTATAACTGAATTTGTAACTAATTCAAAAAATAAGATAAATATTACTGAAACTCCTGCTCCAAAAATATTTTTATTTAATGATGTATTACCAGAAAATATTAAATTAAAATCATGAGTAAATTCACTTAAAGAGTGAGAAATGATTATTTGATATATGGAGGCTAAAATGATGATTGATGAGTGATTAATTGACGGGGTTTGAAGTGAACTGAATAATTTCCTTTGAATTCCAAAAGTAAAAATTGTCTGAATTTTAGCAAAAACTGATACAGCTTTAGATGATGTTCATATTTTAAATTCTCTTCATTATAATAATATTGTTTGAGACAGTGAAAGTTTAAAATATTATGGAACTCCTGATAAATTAGCAATAAGAACTTTTTACATTTTTGATGAAAATAATATTCCTAAATTTTTTCAAAACCAAATCAACATAAACGATATTTACGATTGAGAATATCAAAAAATGTATGTTTGATATACGGATGCTAATATGATGGAAAGTCTGTGACTTGTTGAAGATTTATGAGATAAACTTGATAATTTCTTTGGAAATAAAGTGATTTATTACAAAAAATTGAGAAAAAATTATTCAGCATATGATATGATGCACTTTTTACCAAAAAAATATTTTAAAAATTTTGAATAATTATTATAATGGTAAAAATCCCTCCCCCTACGGGTACTCCCTTTGAGAAAGGGAGATAAAAAATTAGAACCAATAAATCCCCCTTTTTAGAAAGGCGAGGTGGCTGAAAGCCAGGGGATTAAAAGCCAGATTAATTATAAACTAACTTTTCTCTATGAAACACCAAAAAGTAATTATTTGACTCAAAAAAGCAAGAACTTCTTTAGATAAAATACTAAATATGCTTGAAGAAGAAAAATATTGTATTGATATTATTCAACAAAATCTAGCTGTAATTTGACTTTTAAAATCAGCAAATTTAAATCTGCTGCAGTGACATCTAAATGGTTGTGTAAAAAATGCAATTAATGCAAAAAATACAAAAGAAGTTGATGAAAAAATGCAAGAACTTGTAAAAGTTATGAATTTAGCACAAAGTAAATAAAAAAATGTTTGGAATTTCCAAACATTTTTTTATTTTTCATCCATCGTCCAAATTCCATCCCAATTATTTTCAGGAGGATTTTTTATAAAAATTTCACATCTTTTTTCATAAACTTTTGAAGGATTATCTCAAAGCTTTGATAGTTTTTCAAATATTTCTTTTGCTTTCTCAAAATCTCTATTCATATACATTTTTACTGCATTTTCAAAATCTAAAATAATCTTTTCCTTAAAAATTCAAGCTTCTCAAGCATTTGAAATAAGTTCATAAATATTTTTTCAAATATTTTTTCATTTTACTCTTATTTTATCTAAATATCTAAAAGTAAAAATATCTTTCACCTCATTATAAATATCTTCTGAAACACAAATATATGTTCAATAAAATTTATTTACTCACTCCAGTCTTGAAGCCAAATTTACACTATCTCAAAGTGCCGTAAACTCCATTTTTCTCCCTTGGGCTCCTATATTTCAAATAATTGCCGGACCAGTATGAAGTCACATTCTAACACTTAATTCGTCTTTTCATTGTTGTTTCCAAACCTCATTTAATTCTTTTAATTTTGCTTGTTGAAATAAAGCTGAACGACAGGCATCAACTATTCAATAATTTTCAACTTTTCAAAAAACTCACCATAAAGCCATTATAGCATCTCATTCATATTTATTGATAAATCATTTATTATCCATAATTATATGAGACATTTCTCAAAGATATACTCTTAAAAATCAAACAAGTTCTTCTGGTGATAATTTTTCTGAAATTGTAGTAAAACCTGCAATATCAGAAAAAAACATAGTAATTTTTTTATTTTCCCCAGATAAATTTACATCTCAAGTTGAATTTAATATTTCACGTGCAATATCACTTGATACGTATTCTGAAAGAGCTTTTGATAATAATTTTTTATTTTTATCTTCGTTAACGTATTTCAATATAGATGAAATAAAAAATGATAAAAATAATATAGATATAAATTCAAATGGATAATTCGGTAATAAATAAACTCAACTATTTTTATATGAAAAATAAAAAAATATTACATAAATTGATATAATAGTTAAAAATAAAAAAACAGCTCAAAGTGAAATCCATCTAAGATTTAAATGCTTAAGATGAAAAACATTTAAATAAACTATAAAAAATATAAACAAAAATGATATTAAATGTTCTATTATTTCATCAAAGTAAATAATATATGTATCATTTAAAACATTATTTATAGCATTAGCATGAACATAAACTCATTTAGTAGTTGCTCAAGCTCAAATTCAAGGAAGCAAAAAATCATCTTTAACTCACTGAGCTGTATATCAAACTAGAACTATCTTATCTTTAAACTTTTGTTTATCAAATTTTCAGTTATAAATATTATAAAAAGATTCTCTTTGGAAATCTATTGTTTCATTATAACTTATATAAAATTCTCCTCATTTTAAAGGAATATTTTTATTAAAAAATTTATAAATTAATTCTCATTTTGCTCAATTTATTTCTTTATCATTTTTAGAATAAATATAATTATAATATTCTCTCAAAACAGCAAAAGAAAAAGACTCTAAATATTTAAAATCATCCAAATATTTTAAGTTATTAAAAGGTTTCAAAGAATATACTTTACTAGTATCACGATTTATAGTTGGTTGAAAGTATCAAACATCTTTTACAGCATTTTTAAAAGGTTCGTGTGGCATAATAGCCTCAACTCAATTTTTTACATCAAATCAAATTACTATATTTCAAGCTTCTTTGAATTTTTTTTCTAATTGATCATCATAAAATTTATTTTTTCATTTATCAAGAAATAATATATCAAATCATACAACTGCTGGATTTGATAATCTTAAATTATCTAAAAAAGGTCAATAATCTTTTCTATCTAAAGGAAATCATAATTTATTATAGGTTAAATCATCTATTTCAACAACTATTATATTTGGATTAACTTTTTGAGTTAAACTCTTTTTGAAAAAATATAAAAACTCTCCATTTATGTTATAAAAAAACAATTTTAATATAAAATATGAGAAAAAATATATAAGTATAGCTACTGATAAAACTATAAAAAATAAGCCCTTTTTATTTTTCATTTTTATTTATAAAGATCTAAAAGTTTATTTAATCAATTATTTAAAATTTCTTCTGAAGTTTTATCTAAGTTAGAAATTTTAGATTTTAAATTCTCAATATTTACATTTTCTGGATTAAGTAATAATACTTCTTTAAGTAAATCACTTTTTCCCCCTAAAATTCCTGATTGAGGTTGGATATAATCTTTATAAGGTGAAATTAAATTTAAAGTATTATCAAATAAATCTTGTTTTAAGTTTCATAATGTTAACATATCTGATAAATCATAAACACTATATCTAATAAGTGTTTTTTTATAATCTTCATTTTCAGTATTTTCAATTAGATTTTCTCTTGTATTAAGTTTTAAATTATATAAAAATCAATCTTCTCAATTTTCAAAATTCACACTTTGACTCAATGTATTTACATAATTTAATATTTTTTGTTTTTTTTCTTCATCAATATTTGATAAATATTTTTCAAATTCTTGTTTTGAATTTTCTTTTGATAAAAGAGTTAAAACTTTATTTTCATCACTAAATCTTGAAACTAAATTTAGTGGATTTGAATCATTTAAAGAATTTAGAAAATTTTGTCTTAAAGATTTAATATACTCATCATCTAATTGATTATTTAATTTTTGAAAAGCTTCATCAATAACAACTTTAATTTGCTCTATAGAAAAAGTTTTTAGAGAAAATACATCTCATGGATAAATTTCTTTAGTTTCTCAAGAACTATTTGTTAAACTCACTGCATGTTTATGAACGACCATATAATCATTATCATAATTTGCTTCAAAAACAGTTCATCTAACAGCAGCCGAAACTCATTTTATATCTTGTTTAAAATAAGAATCTCTAGCAAATATAGATACTACATTTGACCAAGTTTTTCATTTTAGTAATTCAAAAGAAATATTTATTTTACTTAAATCTTCACTTATAAAATTTTCTTTAACAATTATTTTTGAATTTTCTCAAAGTCTTGTAATTGATTTATCTCCCCACTCAATAATAGCTAAAGATTTACTTAAAGTATGAATAACATCTCCATCTGAAATTTTTATCTTTGAGTTAAGTTTCAAAACTTCTTTTTTGCCAGAAGTTGTTAATAATCAAGATCATTCTACAAGCATTACATAAGAATTCGTATCTCTTTTATAAGAGTTTGATATGAAGTAAAATTGTAGTGAAAATAACAAAAAAATACTAGAAAGTATTAATAAAAAAATCTTATTTTTAAAAAGTTTCATTTTGTATTGAATAATCAAATAAAAATATATAATTGGATTATATCATAAAATTTAAAAAATCCAAAAAATATGAAAAAAGAACAATACATTTTTTTAATTATAATTACAATAATACTTTACTTGCTTTATTTAGTAGTTGAATATAAATATAAAGAATACAAAATTAATAATCATATAGAAGTTATTCAAAACAATAATGATAAAATGACTAATAAAATAAAAGAATACAAAGAACAATTAGAATATATAAATACAAAAGCATATAAAAATAAAGTTTTAAAAGAAGAACAATCTATGAAAAATAAAGGCGAAGTAGTTATATTTATAACAAATGAAGATAAATATAATAAATTTTCAAAAGAAGAAATAAATACAATAACACCTGAAATTAAACAAGAAAGAAAAATTCAAGATTCAATGAGTATTTTTGAAAAATGGATGTATTTTTTATTTAAAAAAGATATAAGATAAAAAAAGAATTTTCAAGTAGAAAATTCTTTTTTTATAAATCTGAGAAATCAGATGGTAATGAAACATCTCATGAATTAGAATCAAAATTTACATTTGAAGATGAGTTAGTTCAGAAAATTTTATCTCATAAAACTTTTATTTCACTAAATATTTTATCTGGAGAAGAATATTTTGAAACATCTAATCCTAAAAGTCATGCTAATTTTGGAAAAATAAATATTGATATTATTATTACTCAAAGTCAAATTAGAGCATATCTTATAGAATTAATTGCCGGTTTTATTTTATCATCTTTACCTCAAGATAAAATAAGTAAAACTCCTCCCCATAAAATATACATTATAGAAAATATTCATGCAAACAAAACTATTAAAGATATAGCAAGCAATATAAAGTCTCAAAAATCCATTCTTGAAGAAAATAATTGAGATGAAGTTTGTGTTGAACCTGCTGCCATAGCAAAAGCTGTTTCAAAAAACATAAAAAAATAATTAAATAATAATAAACGATTTATAATGATTTATTAAAAAAATGCAATACTAATCTAATACTTTTAAATTAATTCTTTTATTTGATTTACTTCACAAAATTTTAAGTAATGCTCTTATTGAAGTTACTATATTTCAATTTTTTCAAATAATAACTCACATATCTTCTTTATTTACTTTTAAAGTAAGTAAAACTCAAAGTTCATCTTCAGTTCTATCAATTTGGATATCTTCTTTATTAGAAACCAAACTCTCAACAATAAATTTTAAAAATTCTACTTCTTGCATAAAACAAAAATTAAAAAATAAAAACCCCTAAAATTAAAGGGGTAAAAATTATAAGCTTATATTATTAGTTTTAACTAATTTTTCAACTCTAGGAGATAATTGAGCTCCATTAGAAATGTATTTTTTTATAGATTCTAAATCATTTAATTTAAATTCTTTAGAAATAGGATTAAAGAAACCTAAAACTTCTTTATATCCATTTTTTGTAGGAGCAGTATGTTCAGTTAAAACAACTCTGAAAAATGGTGAATTTTTCTTTCAAGCTCTAGCTAATCTA
Organism: Patescibacteria group bacterium; assembly: GCA_047637875.1. Taxonomy (GTDB): domain Bacteria; phylum Patescibacteriota; class Gracilibacteria; order BD1-5; family UBA6164; genus UBA7396. Next base: position 107,025 of record JBLJBH010000027.1, on the reverse strand, counting down.
ATTTTTAACATAAGATAATAAGTCTAGTAAATAAAAAACGATTTCTACCAAATCGTTAAGGTTTATACCCAAAGATAAATCTTTCCTTTCGAATATATCGGATTTCTCGGATATTTCTGTTTAATGGTATAGGTTATTCAACAAATTGTTTTTTTAATGGTGCCCGGGGCGGGAATCGAACCCGCACTCCAGTATTGGAACAGGATTTTAAGTCCTGCGTGTCTACCAATTCCACCACCCGGGCAGAATGTAGAGATGTAGTAATACCACATCTTTACTATTATATAATACCTTTTTTCTTTAAAGTTCTAAGTCATGCAGCAGAAACTTTTATTCTGTAAACTAAACCAGTTTCAGGATCTTTAATATTTTTATAAAAAAGATTTGGAAAATATTTTCTTCTCATGGCTCTCATTGAGTGGCTTCTTGTATTACCTACTCAAGTTCTTTTTCAAGTTATTTCACAAACTCTTGACATATACTTTTTAATTAACAATTAATAAACTAATAATTATTCAAATAACTATTATAAAGATTTAATCTCAACTCAAACTCCATTTGGAATATTTACTTCTTGTAATAATTCCATTGTTTTAGCAGTTGGTTCAGTTATATCTATAATTCTTTTATGTCTTCTAATTTCAAATTGTTCTCTAGCATCTTTATTAACAAATGTAGATCTATTTACAGTAATTTTTTCTATTTTTGTAGGTAGAGGAATTGGTCCTACAACAATTGCTCAAGAATCTTTCGCAACTAAAACTATTTTTTTTACAGCTTCGTCAAGTAATCTATGATCAAAAGCTTTAATAGTTATTCTCATTTTTTCATTAGCTTTTTTTGCCATACTTTTATTTTAAATAACAATTAATATAAACTAAATGGTAAGAAGAAGAGATTTCTTCTTCTTCTTATTATCAGTCAATATTACGCTAAAATTTTAGCAACAACTCCTGAACCAACAGTTCTTCCTCATTCTCTGATAGCGAATCTTAATCATTCAGTCATCGCAATTGGAGCTTGTAAAGTAATAGTCATTTTAGTGTTATCTCATGGCATAACCATTTCTACACCCGCTGGTAATTCAATATCACCAGTTACATCAGTAGTTCTGAAGTAAAATTGTGGTTTATATCATTTAAAGAAAGGAGTATGTCTTCCTCATTCATCTTTTGTAAGTACGTATACTTCTGATTCAAATTTAGTATGTGGTTTAATTGATCCTGGTTTAGCAAGAACTTGTCCTCTTTCAACATCATCTCTTTCGATACCTCTAAGTAATAACCCAGCGTTATCTCAAGCTTGACCTTGGTCAAGTGATTTGTGGAACATTTCTACTCATGTACAAGTAGTTTTTTTAGTATCTCTAAGACCTACTATTTCAATATCATCTCAAACTTTAACAATACCTTGTTCAATTTTACCAGTAACTACAGTACCCCTCCCTTTAATTGAAAATACATCTTCAACTGGCATAAGGAATGTTTTATCTAAATCTCTTTCTGGAACTGGAACAAATGATTCAATAGCCTCAAATAATTCTAAAATAGTTTTAGCTCCGTATGCTTTATCAAAGTCAGTAGGATTTTCTAATGCAACTAAACCTGAACCTCTAATTACTGGAGTATCATCACCAGGAAATTCATATTTAGATAATAAATCTCTAATTTCCATTTCTACTAAATCTAGCATTTCAGAATCATCTACCATATCACATTTATTCATGAAAACAACGATATATGGAACCCCTACTTGTCTAGATAATAAAATATGTTCTCTAGTTTGAGCCATTGGTCCGTCAGTAGCAGCAACGATTAAGATACCTGCATCCATTTGAGCAGCACCAGTAATCATGTTTTTTACGTAATCCGCATGTCAAGGACAGTCAACGTGAGCGTAGTGTCTTCCAGCAGTTTCATATTCTATATGGGAAGTATTAATAGTAATTCATCTTGCTTTTTCTTCTGGAGCATTATCAATAGAAGCATAATCTCTTGCTTCACCTGTACCAAATTTTTTATTTAATACAGTCGCAATAGCAGCAGTAGTAGTAGTTTTACCATGATCAACGTGACCAATAGTACCTATATTCATATGTGGTTTAGATCTATCAAAAGCCATAATATTATAAATAAAAAAATAAAATATATTTAAAAACGTATCTTAAAGACTAAGCTTTGTTTTTTCTCATTTTTTTCGTAATCAATTTAATTGCTCTTCTTAATTTTCTGTGAGCATGTCAAGTAAGTCTAGCCATATTATATATTAATTAGTTTTAATTCAATATTTTTTTAATTTTTTTCAAACAATTAAAAAAGCATTTTTTAACCATTTAGTTTCTCCTTCAACTTCAACTCTTTTTTTCAAAGTTTCGTAGTGCTTTACAGCATTTGCAACTTTAGAAGTACTTTTTGGTCTTATGTTATTTACAGCATAGTTAAGTCTTCTTGGTCTTTTTCAGAAACCTGTCATAAGTATTTCTTTAATAAAATAAAAAATTATTAAGATTTTAAATCTTAATTTATAGATATAAATATCTAAAATAATTTTTGGTGGAGCATAACGGAGTCGAACCGTTGACCTCCTGCGTGCAAAGCAGGCGCTCTAGCCAACTGAGCTAATGCCCCTTACAAAAATGGCGAGAATGACGAGATTCGAACTCGCGACCTCCGCAGTGACAGTGCGGCGCTCTAACCAACTGAGCTACACTCCCATTTTTAAGTCACTTTTTGTAAAGCGAGAGGAATTATATAAAATATTTAAAATAATGCAAATTTTTTTTACAAAAAAGTCAAAAAATAGATTTTCATCGCTTATATAAAAGAAAAACTGGAATAATTATTCCAGTTTTATTGAGTAAAAAAGTTATACAATGTTATTTTAAAATATTTAATATTCTTCCTATTTTTAACTTCGTTTTTAAACTAAATCTTTCTATAGTTCAATTTGCTATTTCTTGTCTAATATTTAAAAATGGGTATTTTCTTTCTATATAATCCCAAAAATCATTTTCATTAAATTTTAAAGGTTTAAAATTTTTATCCATTAGTTCTTTTTGCATCCTTCAAGATTCTCTGAGTAAAAGAGTATATTGTAGTAATTCTCAAATAAGAAGTGGATACATTATTTTTATATTTTCTCATGCAACTACTTCTTTTGTTTTTGCAATATCCTCAAAAGATACTTTTCAAATATATAAATCTTTTACATCTCAATTATTTTGCAAGAAATTAACAACTTGTCTTTCTCATCTATTATATGATGTATCTTTATGTTGAACTCACTTATAATCAAGTGGATAATTTCTTTTTCTTCTTAAAAAAGTTGTTTTGGGATCTTTTAATGCAAGTCAGAAAGTCATTTTATCCCTATCCATTTTAGCAAAAAGTTCTAAATAATCTTTATAATCATCTCAAGATAATATTTCTCAAAAAAGAATATCTGGAAGAGCTCATTGAATTCAAAAACTATCTAAAGTCTTTCATTGAAGAGTCCACTCAGCAACCTTAGCAGTTCATTCTTCTCTTTGCAAGTTTCAAGATCCTCTAAATTTTCATAAAGTTTGAGAGTTATTTTTTTCAATTATATAATGAGTTTCTATTTCATGTTGGATTAATTGTAAAACTCTTGTTAATTTCAAAGTTTTATATCAATCACTTTCTGGAATCCCTAAATAATCTTCTCCATCATAAATACTACTTCTTTCTTCAACTACTACTGGTTTTTTAATTCCATAAATTTCCATAGCTAATTTCAAAACTTTTACATAATTTTCTCTTGGAATTTCACGACTGAGTATATCAAATGTTTTTGAATTTCTTGATTCATTTTTATCGTTTTGAGTACTATCTGTAATATAAGAAAAAGTTTGTTTCAATGTTTGTAAATATCAAGAAAATCTTTCTTGTTCTTCTGGAGTAAGTTTTGTTTTTTGCTTTTCAAATAACTTTGTTAAAACTTCAAAACTCCCCGTCACTTCATATTCATTTTCTCTTACATTTCATCCAAAAAGTTTTGCTTCTATTTCTTCTAATTTTTTTACTCTCTCATTTATCTCTTCTTGAGAAAAATTATGTGGGATTCAAGCTTTTTGTGCTTCAAAAGGGAGTCCTGTAATAGTTAGATCTAAAATATTTGATACATATTCCAAACTTCAAAGAAGTATTTGAACTCTAGGATTATTTTCTTTTAAAAATGGTTGTAGTAATTCTTTATATTTTATAACGAAACTTTTTTTGAGTAAAAGTTTTGATTTTGCTTGAGCGTATACTTTTATTATATTCTCTCAAATATTTTTCCAAAAATCTTTCTCTGCTTGTTTATTTTGTTCTTTTGTTTGAGTTTTATCTTCTATATACTCTCTTCAAAGAAGCGTTCAAAAAAGAGTTTTATTTAAAAACTTTCCTTCTCATAAATCAGCATAGGCATAAGTCACTTCGATTATATCAGATAGTTCTTTATTGAATATATCTCTATTTAAATCTTTGAGTAATCTATCAAAATCAGAATTTTTAGAATTGTTTGTTTCCATAATATTTTAAAAAAGTAATATGTTTTTATTGTATCATATTACTTCTTTATTTGCAAATTATGTAAAAAGTGGAATTTTAAAATCATCTGATTTTATAGAAATAAAGTCTGATTTTTTAATCTCTTCCAAATCAAGTAAACTAATTTTTCAAAAATATAATTCATTTATATTTCATCATTTTTCAATAAATTCTTTTACTTGTACAAATCAATTAGTATAAATAATATCTTTCAAAAATATATAATCTTGTGAAGTGTCTTTTATTCATCTTTTTAATCTCACCAAATAACTAAATACTGAATAATAATCTTCATTATAAATCTGAATCAATTCTTTCACAAAATCATCATAAGAGTTTTTCAATCAAAAATCTATCAAACAATATCTTTCTGAAGCTCAATAATATTTTGCATCATTTTTGGTAATAAATTTATTTTGATTATAAATAGCAAGTCACTCTTCTGTTGTTAAATAATCAGCTGTTCAGTTAGAAAATATTGAGTATTTTGATTTATTTCCATTTATTTTTCTCAGATAATGTGTTTCTATTTCATGAGCTATTATTGATCTGATTTCTTTTCTTCAAACTAGACTACCATTTTTTATCAGTAAATTATCTCACTTTACTGAAAATCTTGATCATATTTCTTTTTCAACCAAATTTATATTTATGTTATAAATATGGTTAAATTTATTAAGATAATTTTTTATCTCTTCAATAGTTAAAAATTCAGTTTCTTTTTTTATTTCTCATTTTGATGAAATAAGATTTTGAGCATATTCTAAATTTTCTTTTTTTATTTCTCCATATAAAAGAGTATTGTAATAATTCAGTTTTTCAACATCTTGTTCTTTAAAAGCTTTTAAGAAATAAAGCTTATGTATGACTTCATCTTTTTTTCTTTTATAAATTCAAGATAATGGAATATCTGGAATTTCAACTTTATTTATTTTTTGAAATAATTCTCAAATATCAAAATTTATTTCATTATATTCTAATTTTGGAATATAAGCTCAAGCTGAATTAATAAATTTCAGTCTTTCTGATGGAATATTTTTTGGTGTAATAATTTTTAGAATATTGAGTTTTTTATCAATATCCATTATTTCTTTATCGAGTTTGATTAATTGTTCTTCATATCATTTTAAAATAACAGTATTTTTTTCTTTAAGAAGTGCATTTCCAACATCAAAAGGAAGATCAGAATCTTTATATTTAAAAGGATCGACCAAAAATCCATATAAAGCTTCTTTTCCAATAATCATATTGGAAACTTCCAGTTTTTTTACATGGAATTTTATAATTCTTGATTCTCAAGATATAGTACACTTTAGTTTTACAATATCATTTTTAATTTTATCTTCTGGATATTTTAATGTATTAATAAGGTAATCTGTATTTATATAGCTATTTGGTTTATTTGACTTTACTTCAGTTATACATTTGTATTTTTTATCATTATACATCACTTCAATATATTCTTTATTTCAAAGCACTTTTTTTCCAGAAATATTTTTAATTTTTTCTTCAATATCTCAACCAAAAAGATCACGAGCCAAACGAACTCATTTTTCTACTGAGTTTACTTTTATATTTTGCACTTTTTTAAGCCTTTCTAAAAGAGGAACTTTATTTGCAACTTGTACTTCCAAACCTGGACGAACATTCATCTCAAGTAAAAGTGGTCAAAAATTATCATCCAAAACTATATCACAACCTATATAACCAATATTTGTAATTTGTTGAACTTTTACAGCAAGTTTTAAAATATCTTCCCAATGAGGAATTTCCACTCATCTAACATCCCCGATTCCAGGAATTGATTTTATCATTTTTTTAAATTGTGTAATATAGGTGATTTTTCCACTTCAAATATCTATTCAAAGACCACAAGCTCACCCGTGAAGATTGGCTTTTCATTTTGAATTTGCTGTTGGAACTCTCAGCATCGCAATAACTGGAACACTATTAAAGACGATGACTCTGATATCTGGAAGTCAAAATTTTCAAAGAAGTTCTATTGATTTATCTAAAATAATTTTCCTTTCAAAAATAACTTTATCTCTATTTCCAGATAAAGAATAAAATCAATCTAAAATATCACTAATATGTTTCGTTAAATCTAAAAGAGAATATATTTGATTATCATTTGAAATAAAATTTCCATTTCCATCTTTTCTTTCAAAAATAATAATTCATTTTCATCCATACCCAGCATTTGGTTTAACTACAAACGGAAGTGGTAAAGATTTTAAATCAAAGTTTTCTAGCTCTTCATGATTTTTTATAACAGCTATACTTTCTGAAACCTTTACTCATTTACTAGAAAGAAATTCTTTTGTTTTTAATTTTGAGTCAGCAAGTTTTTTTGCTAAATCATCATTGTATTCTCAAATATAATTTAGATTTCTTGCATTTTGCCCTAGTATTCAATAATTTTTAAAAAACCACATAATTCACTAAATTATTAATTATTTTTCATATATTTTCTAGAAGATAAAAATGAACTTAAACTTCAAATAAATATAAATATCCCTAACTGCAAGAGTAAAATATAATTCAGATCACTATTTACAATATACTCTTTTACTTTTGATTTATCAAAAAATACACTTGCATTATTTACAAAAACTAAAAATACATTTGTACTTAAAAAAAATCAAATTATTGAATAAATAATTCACTGAAAAACAAATGGTCAATATATAAAACTATTACTTCATCAAACAAGTTTTGTTATATAAATTTCATCTCTATAATGATAAATAAAATTTCAAATTATAGAATATGTTATAACAAATATTGAAAGTAAAAATACTCATATAATTATATATAAAGCTGTTTTTAGGGTTTTTAATATTTGAATAATTTTTATAATTCTATCATATTGAGTTCTATAATCATAAGTAGAATTTGTTCTAAAATCTGTTAAAATTCAAAATTTTCATTCAATTATAGTGTTTAATTTTTCATATTCTTCCATTTTAATATTTGAAAGATTTATTGTTGCTGGAAGTGGATTTTGTGATTTGATAATACTTACTAATTCTTCATCTTTTTTTCTCATATCTTCTAAAACTTCATCTTTTGTTTTAAATTCTATTTTTACCCCAGAAATTTCTTTTGAGATATTTTCCATCAAACTTTTAACTGCAATATTGTCTTTTGTATACTCATCTTTTAAATATAAAGAAATAGTTAATTTTGAATTTACTATTTGAATTAAATTATTACTTAAATTATGCATTATCATAAGTAAATTTATGAAAAACATTAGTAGTGCTAAAACAATAACTGAAGAAAAAGACAAGAATTTATTTCTTAAAATATTTTTTATAGAATATTTAAATAAACGGAAAATCATAAATTTACTAAGTTAATTATACTAAATTTTTAATGATTTTATAAAAAACTCAAATTTTTGCAATAATTTTAATAATATGATAAAATAAAAATGATTTATCCATAAAGGATACTTAAAATATAATTTAATTTTAAAATATGGCAAATTCTCCAGAATTAAAAATTGACAATAACTGTAAAGAAAAACTACAAAAAATTGATAGCGAAATATCGCAAGCTCAAAAAAATCTAGAAGATTTAAAAAAAGCTAATAACCCTGAACTTAAACCTCAAATAGAAGAATTAGAGGCAAAATTAAAAAAATTAGAAGAAGAAAAACAAAAAATTATTTCCGAAACTCAAAGTTGTTTAAATTTAGAAAAAGTTTGAAAAACTGAAATTGCTCAGGTAAATACAAATCTTAATAATACGAATTTATCTTGAGAAGAAAAACAAGAAATTAGGAAAGTTTTAGAAGAAAAGTGAAATTTAGAACTTGATTTTTCAAAGATAGAATGATGAATTATTGGAATTATTTTAGCAATAATAAAAACTCTTGTTTGATGATTTACAAGTGTTTGAAATTATGAATATTCCGAAGCTGATAGTTCAGAAACCCCATGAAGAAGTATTAAATGAAAAGAAAAAACACCAAAAGACAAAGAAAATTTTATTGCAGAGTATAAAGATATTGCAAAACAAATGGAAAAAGAATTTAAGATTCCTTGGGAATTTATTATTTCTCAAGCTTGACTAGAATCAGCTTGGTGAACTTCTGGTTTAGCTGTAAATTATAATAATCTTTTTGGTATAAAAGCTCGCAAATGATGAAAATCTGTTTTGTTATGGACAAATGAAGAAATAAATGGACAAATGGTAAGAAAAAAAGAACCTTTTAGGGTATATGATAGTATAGAAGAATCTTTTAGAGACCATGCAAGATTTTTAATAGAAAATCCTAGATACAAAAATGCTTTTAAATACTCAAGTGATCCTATTAACTTTGCTATAGAAATAGCTAGAGCTTGATATGCAACAGATAGTGGTTATGCTTGAAAATTAACTTCTACAATGAAATGAATTGCATAATTTTTGCAAAATAAAAAAATATATGATAAAATAAAAAAGAATTTAATATTTAATTTTAAATGTATGGCTGATAGAGAAGTAAAAATCAATTCAATAAATGATTTAAAAAAAGAACTTGATATAGAATGACTTGAAACAAGAGACATGGAATTATCAAAACCTTTTTCTATGACTCAAAAAGAATTAGAAGAAATGAGAGATGATTTTAAAGCAATTAATAAAGAAGATATTGATGGAAAAGTAAAAAAACTTCAAGAAATCATTGAAGCTAAAAAAGCTATTCACGAAGAAGCAAAAGCTGAAAGATGATTAGACTATACTCTTGAAAAAATCAGAAAAGAAATAAAAGACAACTGAATGAGTTTTGAATTAACAAGAGGAATTTTAGAAAATATAGACAAAATCCCTGCAGAAAATAAACCTTTCATACTTTGAGGTATTTTTTCATGACTAAATCAAAAATGAATATCAATTTTATGAGTAGATTGAAATGGAAAAATCATTTTAAAAGAAGGAAAAGAAGGAATAAAAAAAGATCCAAATATTGCTTCTAGAGAAGATGTTTTAAGATATTCAAATTTATTAAATAGTGCTAATATCTCGGCTTCAGATATAAACAAAGCTTTATTATATAGAACTAATTCTGTAGATGAATATACTGAAGAAAAACTTGATTGAAAATTATCAACTAGTGAATATGTTCAAAGGTTAATGGAAAAATATAAATTTAGTTTTGATTGAATTTTAGTGAAAGATATGACTATCTGAAGCGAAAATGATTTAAAATCGTTAAAACAAAAAATTTCTGAAAAAGTTACTGATAATCAAGCCGATAAAGAATTTTTACTTACTTATTTTGATGATAAATTTTATAGAAAATGAAAATCAAATTCAGAAAATGATATAAATGATTATAAAAATATTTCTGATAAAAATCAAAAAAAATTATTAGATGAATTATCTAATTTAACTCCAGAACAAAAATTTGCTGTTTGAATAAAAGATTCAAATAATGCAAGTCAAATAGCAAAAGAATGGACAAAAGACCCTTTCTGAACTCTTCAAAAAAATATTAATGCAGATAATTTTCTATTAGCAATAATTTTCTGAATTATCTGATCATTTTTCTGAGGTGGTAAATGATTTTGAATTTGAGCAGTTTTATGATTTTGAATCTGAGCTTGATGACTTGCTTTTGCAGGGGAAGCTTTTAATAAATCAAAAAAAGATAAATTAACTTGAGAACAATCAAATGAAAGTAGTGAAACTAAAACAGAAATTTATGGAAAAATAAATTTTAATAATATAAGTGATGATCCCAAAAAATTAGAGTTACAAAGAATTTGGTGAGATTTATCAAAAAATGAAAAATTTTTATGAGCTCAAACTACTGTTTTAAGTATTTTTGAAAGTAATTCTGCAAAAACATTTGACGAAATAAAAACTACTTTGGAAGCTTATGGAATAAGTCTTACGGAAGAAAATAAAGATTATTATAAAAATATTTTTTCTGAAATAATAAAACAAAGAAAAGCTGCTTGAATTTGAGAACCACTTCCAGCTGAAAATATTCAAACATATTTAACAAGAAGTTCTAGGAAAACTGAAGCTACAGTTGCTTGAGTAGCTATTGCCTGAACAAGTTGAGAAAAGGGAAATGAGCTTATAAACTCTCCTTATGCAAGCACTTTTAATTATAGAATAGTAGATGGAAAAACTTATCTTATTTGAGAAAATGGAGAGTATCTTCTACAAAATAATACCTTGAACGAAGGGTGAAAAGAAGTATTTAAAAAATATGAAAAATTAGGTATTTTAAATGAAATATTACAAATTTGGATTCCTCATGCTGAAAGAACCTCTCAATCTCTTTTATTTAAATGAATAAGATCTTGAACTACTGTTATCCCTGAAGCTATTAAAAAAATTAATGCAACCTTTGAACAACTTTTTGTTAAGATACAAAAATGAGAGAATATTGAAAGTGATATAAATATGATTTGGTCAGAAATAGAAAAAGCTGAAAATGCAAATTCTATCATCGGAAGTTCTGATATGAAAAAAATAAAAGAGATTTTTAATAACCAACTTGATACAAAAGATCAAAAACTATTAAAAATATACAATACTATGAGATATGGTTGATGGTCTGGAAATAGTGAATGAGTAAAAAATCAAGTAGCTGGACATTTATTAAACCAAGAATGATTTAAAAATATAGATGACATACTAAAAAATCCTGAAACTTTTAATTTAATAAAAAATAATAATAAACAAAAATTAAAAGAATTAGTCTGAGACGAAATAGCAATGCAAATATTCATTGCTTACTGAAAAATTAAAATAAAACAAGAAAAACAAAGAGAAGAATATACAAAAATAGTTGCTAGAATAAATGAAGTAAAAAAAGTAAATAAAGAAAAAGAAATTCATCTTAATGATTATATAGACCTAAATACTGAAATTTCAGTAATGGAACTATTAAAACATAGCCTCATTACTAAACAAATATTTGAAATGTCATCTAGATGAGATGAAAAAACAAGCTATACATGACTCTATGCAAATATAGTATGACTTGCTCAAAATAAATGAAATGATTGGGCTGTAATTTCAGATGAAAATATTGATAATGCTATTGATGTAAGTTCAACCATTGCAATAGCTGCAGTAAGTATGTGAGTTTGAGCTTTAGCTGCAAGATGAGCTTTAGCTGCTGCAAGATGGTGAGCTAATGCGACTCATTTATGAAGTAATTTAAATAGATTATGAAAAACATGAACTGCCTTAAGAGTAGGATGATCAATTTGAGTAGAGTGATTCAGTTTATATCAATGATACAATACTATGAATAATATTATTTATGGAAATGATATACTTGAAAATGCTTGAAATATAAAAGAAATTGCAAAAACTATGGCTTTTATGTGAGTACTGAGATGAGTTTCGTCAGTAATGAGAGATTCTATAATCGCTAATGGTTTAAAAACCTCATGAGAAAGTTTATGAAAATACTGAGACACAATGGCATTTATTTGAAAAATGACTGATAAAGTTCCTGGCCCTATATTAAAAAACACTTGAGAAATCCTTGTAAAATGATGACTTATAACTACCACTTCTGTTTGACTTGATTATGTATTTGAGTGAGAAGCAGATTGGACTTGGGAAGAATATTTGCAAGCCGTGATGCTTGTTTGAGTTATGAAATGAGTTTGAAAAATTACTTTTAAAAAAACGAATTGAAACATAACTGCTACCGAAACCCCACCTCAAGCAACGAGAAATATTTTAGAATTAGTAAAAGGAAAAGTATCTTCTGCCAAGATACCAGAAACAGCAAAAAACCATATTTTAGATATCGCTAAAGCTTGAGCTTTATGATGAAGTGCTGGAACTGTGGTAGAATGATGATATAACTGGTATTCTTGAAAGTTTGATGAACAAACAGCTCTCCAAGTAACATGAGATTTGATTTCCACATTTACAAAATATGCTGTGATCTGATGATGACTTAGAACCATTTATTTATGATGAGTATGAACTATAAATGGAGTTAAAAAGTTAATTCCAATATCACATACTCCTTGAACTGGATGAGTTATACAAAGTATTTCATCAAATAAAGTTTTACTTTGAACTACGGTAGTTTGATGAGTTGCTTATAATGTTTATTCTGATTAAAAAATATTTTTATAAAATAAACTTGACAAATGTAAAATATTAGTATTATAAATATACTTCTTTAAAAAAGGAGGGAAAAGAGATGTGGAAACAATTCTACCTCTCGCAATACTTTGACCTCCTGATGCTTGGTTTACTTATTTTGATTACAATAGGGATATTTATAGGGATAAAACTCTATTATGATTCCCTGCGTGAGAAAAAAAAGCAGACTGAATTGATGGGGGAAACTCTGCAAGTTTTTCAATCTTTGTGTAAACTCCAAGGAGATGCTAACATGAAACTGAATCTTGATGAAATCCTGGCTGGACACGGCGCTACTGCCAATCCAACCCAAGCAACTGCGATTTCGAAAGACATCTCAGTTGGTCTCCGGAATATGAGCAGTATCGGTGCAGCAATGGCCGGCAACTTTGCTCGTGTTGCGGTAAACACTGGTATTCAAAACCAAACCAAGGATTTGAATGATTTGAATAATCAAGTAGCAGAATTTGCCGAAATCTTGGCTGGTAAAACAGCTCAGGATGGTGAACAAGCAGCAGTTGCGGCTCTCGGGCAACAACAACAGCAGGCAATTGCGGAACCAGCTACTTCATCTGAAGAGTCGGCTCCCGAACAACAAGTACCTGCCAAAGGAAATTCGCATGTTGAGGAAGCATCCGGAGCCAAGATGGCTGAAGAACTGCCTCCACCTCCTGCAGAAGTTTACGTGGATATGGGTAGCCCCCAACCTGTTGCAGAAGTGGTAAACACCATAACTGCTTCCGAAGAGGAAGTTCCCTTCACACTGAATGACCTGCGGCAACTCATCAGAGATGCTGATTGTCTGAAGCATGCTTATCACATCTCGAATCCCGGTCAAAGTATTGCTGGTGATTTCGAGATTCGTGAAAGGGATGCCAGGGCTCTCGTCAACACCCTCCTTGCAAAAGAAAAGCAAGGAAAACTCGCCGAAATGAAACTCGGCCAACGCGCACTGAAGTTCCTGCGGGATGAATACACCCCCGTCGCGTGACTTCATGGCAGTAATATCCCCAGAGTAAAATCTGGGGCTTTTTTTTGCATTTTTTTTAAATATATGATAAAATCATACATATATATTTTAAAAAATAAAAATGAGTAAAGAACAACCTACAACTCAAGAGTTAATAGAATGATTAAGACCTCTTGTAGAACAAATGGAAAAAGAGAGAAGAAATAAAATTCCTGGATACAATATTATTATAAATAAAAGTCAGCTAGAAAGAAAACAAATATTAGAAGAACAATTATGAACCTGAATTTTAATAAAAAATGAACAGGATTTGCATTACTTAAAGAATAATGGGATAACGAATATTATAACTCCTTTTAATGAAATAAATGCTGGAAAATCTTTTATTTTAATAAAAGACAATAATGAAACATATCCTATTACAGTATTAGATACACATGAAGATTTAAATATAATAAGGCTTTGATTTATATCAAATAATTGATTTTTTAAATATTCTCTAAGTTGATATCAAAGAAGAATAGAAAGGATGCATCCATGACTTTCTCCAACAACTTTAGAAATTGAAGATGAAAAATCTAAGCATCAAATAATTCCTCCTCCTATACAAGAATCAAAACCTCCAGAAAAACCAACTGAAATAAAACATACTATTAAAAAATGAGAATTTTTATGGAAAATTATTAGTGAACAATATCAGTTAGATTCTGAGAAAGACAAAAATGCTATTTGGCAAATTATGGAAATAATTAGAAAAGACCCAAGAAACAAAAAAGCCATAAAAGATATTGATACAATATTTACCTGAGAAAAATTATATTTACCAAAAAATGTAAAACTTCCTCAATGAAAATGAAAAGAAGATAAAGAAATAATTTTAAAAGAAAAAGAAGCAAAATAATAACTGCTTCTTTTTTTTGCAAAATTTAAAATAATATGATAAAATGAAAGAAATTTTAATAATAATTTAATTTTTATGAGTGATAAAACACCTGAAAAAGTAAAAAATACTGAGATTTGAGAATTTAAAACTGCTGAAGAATTAGCTATTGCTTTAGAGAAAAAAAGCAAAACTGATTTAGCAAAAAAAATTAGAGAAATATCTTGAGAAGTTCAAGATAATTCTATTGATTTAAGACAAAAATTACAAAAAGAATTAAATGAAAATGAACAAAAAGAAATTAGGGAAACTCTAAAAGATAGTTGAGTAGCAAGAGTATTTACAAAATGAATGACTACTGAAGAAAAAGCTATACAAGAAGCAAAAAATAATGCTTGAGAAATGCTTTGAGAAGAAAATGCAAAAACTTTACAAAAAGTAGAATGAATCTGGAACAGACTTTCAACTTGATTTGATAAAATTTGAGATATTTTTGAACAAAAGTGAATGATGGCTTGAATTTGAGCTATTATCTTAATGTTTAAATGAATTTTTTCTTGAGACTTTAGTGCTTTAGATAATATTTTGAATCCAAAAAAAGATGATGAAAATGCACCAAATATTTCACAATGGAGAGAGCAAAATATGGATGAAAAAAGAAAAAATGCTATTTATATCGCTGGAACAAAACTATTGCTTTGATTTAGTAAACATAAAACAGATATTTCTTATTCTATTTTTCAAAATAAAGAAATAAAAACAAAAACTTATGAAAAACTTTCTATAGATAATTTAGACAAAAGTTGATTATGAGAAAAATATGGGTTACCTGGAAAAGATAATGAAGTTTTTGAAACTCTTTCTATATTAAAAGAAAGAAAAGATTTTATAAACAAAACTTTAGGTAAAAAGTTTCCAAATTGGGAAAAAGAACTTACTTTAGAAGAAATTGTACTAGAATATTGAAAATATTGAAAATCTTTTGATAAAATTAGATGAATTTCTATAAACGATTTAAAAAGCCTTAAATTACCAGATGATTTATTTTCTTTCAATAAAGAAAATAATGGAACTCTTGATGAAATATTAAATGAAAGACTTCAAAATGAAACTTCAAAATTAAAATGAGTAGATAAATCATTTTTAGTTACTCTATACTCAAGTAACGAAAGTAAATTTGATGCTGATATTATCAATTGATATCCAAATTCAAATAAAGAGTTTGTAGCTGATTATATTGATTTTAGAAACAAAATCCCAGCTTTTATTTCTTGAAATTTCTTTCATGGAGATCCTTCAGCAAAAGACAGATTTTCACAATTTTTTAATAATTTTAATTTTACTCATAAAGATATTTTAGATTTATATATTATTACAAATGGAGATTTAACTTTTGAAAAATTAAATGACTTCCAAACTGGACTAATATTTTTGAAAGTTTTTGATTTACTTGGAAAAGATAATAAATGACTTAGATGAGAAACTTATTTATATGCAATGAGAGAAGTAATTGAGTGAAAATCAAATGAAATTACAAACAAAATTCCTCAAAGTGTAAGAGAAACTTTCTTAAATATCGCAAAAGAAACTTGAGAAACAGTAATGGAATGAGCTGTTTGATTTTTGAAAGATTTATGGGGAGCTCTAAGTCCAGAACAAAAAGCTTGAACTGTTGCAGCAAGTATTTTATATATAGTTGGTATGATTTATTTATGAAGAGCTATATTTGCATGAAAAGCATTATGAATTTGATTTTTATGATGATTATGAATTTTAGCTACTCAAAATATTTATGATTATCTTTCATCTAATGCTAATACAAAAGCAGTTCTAGATAAATATAAAATAAAAAATGGTGATGATTTATGAAAAGAATTTGATAAAATAAATCCTTAACTTAATTCCCTAAAACAAAAACAAATATGTCAGAAATAAATCCTTCTGTTCCTCAAGAACAACCTACTCAAAATCAAACTGAAACTAAACCTCTTACTCCGGAGCAAATAGAACAAAGAGTTTTAGAAGAAGCTTTAGAATTATCTTGACTTGATAAAAAAGATTTACAAAAATTTTATAAAGATTGTTCTTCTTGTAATATACAAACTTTGAGACAAGAATTAGAAACTACTCCTGAAGAACAATTAATAGAAAAACAAGCCCGTGAATTATATAAAATATATCTTGAGAAAGGTTTAGATTCTTGAAATACTGAAGTAGTTAGTTTAGATACTCTTTCAAAATCTATTGATTCTCCTAGATTGGAAGATATGAAAAATGAAATAGAAAAAGTTTTAGAAGAATCTTTAAAAAAATATGATTTCTTAGATGATAAGACGAAAAATTTTGTAAAAATTTGAATTGTAAATTCTATGCTAAAATCTCCTGTTTGAGAAATATGAGAATCTCTTGTTTGAGGATTTGCAAATTTTGTTGAAAGATTAAGTACTGTAAAACAAGATGATTTATCTTGAATGGTAAAAACATTAAATCCTAATCCTAAAGATTCTTGAAGAACGCTAGCTTTAGAAGAAAAATTTGCAAAAAATTTAGAAAATTATACAAAAAAATTTAATGAAATAAAATGAAAATTAGATGATAAAACTCATTGATTAACACCTAAACAAAAACAAAATATTATTTCTAATATTGATTGGTTTAAAAATCCTGCTTTGATTGAAGCTTGAGTAGATTGACTTGATATGTCTCAACTAAAAATTGAAAATAAAGATAAAGAAAATGAAACACTTGATACAAAATCAATTTCAGAATATATGGTAAATTCTAGAGAAAAAATTCTAGATTTATCAAAAAAATTAAATATGTGAGATAAAGCTTGAGATACTATTTATGAATTAATAAATGGTGGTTGAATGGTTTGAGAATGAGTTCAAAAAATTGTAGAAATTATTTTAAAACTACCTTTTATTTGAAAATTTTTTGCAATGTTTTTAGGATTAAATCCAGATCCAGAAAAAGCACTAAGTGAATTAAAAGAAAATTCTTCTAATTTCAAACTAGTTTCAGCACTAAAATGACTTTGAGCAACTTTAGATAAAGATTGAAAAGTTATTCCTTGAAAAGAATGAAAAAAAGATTTTGAAAAAATTGATTTAAGTTGAATAAATTTTAATGTTGTTAAAAATGAAATGAAAGAAGTAAAAAATATAACTTGAGAACAAAGCGAAGAATGATACCAAAAAATGTGGCAAGAAGCATTTGATAAATGAATTGATAAAGATTGAGTTAAATTAAAATTTGACTTATGAGATAAAAAAGATTGAAAATTAACAAATTCTAAATTAAAAGAAATTTTAAAAAATGGACTTAAAAATTTTAATGAGGATAAAGAAAAAAATAAAACTGAAACTGAAACAGCAAGAAGATTAGAAGAAACAACAAAAAACCAAGATAAATTAAATGAATTAAGCTTAAATGTTAAAAATTTAAATTCTCAAATTGATAACATAACGTCTATTATAAATAAAGATTATGAAAAAGTGAGACATTGGGATGATGTATTCAATGTCGGGGATATAAACGATATAAAAACTCAAGATGTCATAAATCATAATGGAGGTGATTTTAATACTCTAATAGAAACAAGTTTAAAAACGGGAAGTTTAGATGACATATCTAAAGAGAATCTAATGCTTACCAATACTCTTTTTTCTTTTATTCAAGATTATTGTAAAGAAAATTCTCTATCAAATCAATGAGAAATAAAAGACTTTTTAAAAAATAATGAAACTGGATTTAATACTTGGTTAAATACAAAAAGAACAGAAATTATTACTCAAAGAGATTGAAAACAAAATGAAATCGCTAATCTAGAGTGAAATCAAGAAAAACTTGATTTTGCCAGAACTGTTTGAGAGAAAATAAAAGCAGCTCCAGATAACAAAAGCTTATTATGAAATTGAATTGATTTATGAGAAGATAAAAAATTATCTTTAAATAAAGATTCTCAAGAATTAAATATATGAGATGAAAAATTTAAAATAGAATTAACTTCTAAATGAGAAAAATATAATCTAAAAGATATAAAAATAACAGGTGGAAAAGTTGAATTTATACCTGATATAGAAGATTTTAAATTAGTAGCCGCAAGAGCAAAAGATTCTGAACTTTGATTTACAAGTAAAGAAAAAATTATAAATTGAATTACTGATTTAGTTACAAAATGAAATTTTACTCATGAAAAAAATGAAACAAAATTAAGTTTCTCAAAAGTGATAGCATAAAACTAAAAATCCTAATTAAAATTAGGATTTTTTTTGAAATTCAAAAACTTGACAAAAAATACTTTTCAGATATAAATATTTCTTATAATTTATTAAAAACCTCTCTAAAATGAATGTAATTTACTCAAATTGACATATAAAAAAATTGGATGAAACCAGAGTTAAAAAATTAAGTAGTCGCAACGATTTACTTGGTGATTTTGTAGAGAAAAAAAATATAGAAAATATGGATTTTGATAAATTAAAAGCCATATCAAAAATGTGAACGCAAAGAATTATTAATGAAATTTATGATTTTTTAAACAAAACTTGAGAAAATCAAGTTTTTAACTGAATAAAAAATTCTTTAAATGAAATCAATAAAGATATAGAAAATTTAAATACCTTAAACCAAAGAGATTTTTTAATATGATACTGAGAACTTAATAAAAAAGTAAAAGACCTTTTACAAACTTTAGAAAACGAAAAAAATCAACTTAATCCAGTAGAAAATAAAAGGGAAATCCAAATAATTGATAATGTAATTTGAAAATTTAAAAAATTAGCAAAAAATATTTGAAATATAATACTTATTTGATGTACAACTTTTGCTTTATCTTGTTCAAATTTAGAAGAAAAAAAGCAAACTGAATTAGAAAAATTAGAAAATACAAAAATAACCTCTATTCAAAAATCTACTATAGAAGAAGTTGATAAAATAGTTTTAAAACTAGCTATAAATTTAGAAGATTCACAAGATTATAGATGATTGTTTAAACTTATTAAAAATAATCCTGAATATATTAGATTAATACCAAAATTTGATGAAAAAATTCAAGATTTAGTTTTCCAACTTAAAAACAATGAACTTTTTTCAACAAAAAATTACATAAAATGACAAACTTGGAAAATTTGGAACAAAGAAATTGTAAAAATACTTTTTCCTACAACAAAAGATATTTCTAAAAAAGAAGAAGAAATAATTATTAAAGCTTTACAAAAAACATTTTCTTTATGAAGTTTTGAATGAAAATTTTGACCAAAATCAAAAGAACTTTTTATAAAAATAAATAATTTTTGAACTAATGTTTCACTTGAAACTATATTGGTAAATTATGATGCGGTGAAAAAAAATTCTAGTAATCTTTTAAATAATGTAAGGCAAGTTTCTATTGATGAGTTTGAAAAATATCTTTTTAGTTTAGAATGAAAAAAATATAAAAAATGAAAAACAGATTGTTCTTGAATATTTTTTATAACTTTCAACAAATTAGATATTCTAAAAGATGTTGAACTAACTTTTGAACAAGAATGATCAACAACTATAATTAAAAAATTAACTCAAACTCAAAAAGAATTAGAAGAAATTGAAAGATGAGATTTAATATATTGGGAATCTTCTAGATATCCTTGAGCAAAACATATTGTCTATGTTTCAAAAGTTGAAGAAGATTGAGCTTGGATATTTGATAGTTCTGTTGATACTTGAATTATAAAAAAACGCTTTTTACCTTGGGAAATTTTATCAAGAAAAAAATGATTAATAGCCTGAACTCCTTTATTTTTAGCTGAAATTTAATTTTCTTGACAAATAATAAAAAATACACTAAAATTCATTTACTTATTTTATAACTATAAGAAAATGAAAACAAAAAATAAAATTCATGCTTTACTTCAAAAACCTGAAACAAAACTTACTTTGGTGAAAATAGCCAGAGAAGCAAAAAAAGAAAGGCAAAATAGACTTGCATGAAATATGTAAAAGAGTTGATAAAACAACTCTTTTTTTTATAATTAAAAAAAATAATTTTAAAACTATGCAACTAAAAGATTTTAATTATGAATTACCAGAAGAATTGATAGCGCAATCTCCAATTGAGCCAAGAGACCATTCAAAACTTTTGATATTAGATAAAAATACTAAAAAATTAGAAGATAAATATTTTTATAATATTTTAGATGAACTATGAGAAAATGATGTGCTTGTTTTAAATGAAACTCGCACTATAAACGCTAGACTTTATGGAGAAATAGATATTTTTCCAAAATGAAAAAAGCAAGTTAAAAAAGTTGAGATTCTGCTTCATAAACAAATTTCTCTTGATACTTGGGAGTGTCTTTGATATCCTGGGAAAAACCTAAAAGTTGGAAGAACTATCAGATTTTATTATGAAAATGGAAAAATTATTTTAAACTGATTTATTGAGGAAATATCGCAAATGTGAAGATATATAAAATTTGATAAAAGTGGTTTTGAATTTCTACAAACTATAGAAAATATTTGAGAAATTCCTCTTCCTCACTATATAACAAAAAAACTGAAAAATATTGAAAGATATCAAACAATTTATTCAAAAACTCATGGAAGTGCAGCTTCTCCTACAGCTTGACTTCATTTTACAAAAGAACTTCTAGAAAATTTAGAAAAATCTGGAGTAATAATTGAAAAAATACTTCTTCATGTTTGAGTATGAACTTTTAAACCCGTTGAAGCAGAAAATATTTTAGAACACCAAATGCATAGTGAATATATTGAAATAAAAAAAGAAGTGAGTAAAAGGCTTAATGAGTACAAAAAATCCGGAAAAAGAATAATAGCCGTTTGAACTACTTCAGTAAGAACTTTAGAAAGTTTTTCAGATGAAAATTGAATTTTATGATATGGAAATAAAGAAACTTCTATATTTATTTATCCTGGATACAATTGGAAATTTGTAGATAGTATAATAACTAATTTTCACCTACCAATGTCTACATTAATTATGTTAGTTTCAAGTTTTGCTTGACTAGAAAATACTAAAAAAGCCTACTCTCATGCTATAAAAAATAAATACAGATTTTTTTCTTTTTGAGATGCTATGTGGATTAAGTAAAATATTTTGGAAAATTTAAAATTTATGATATAATTAAGCCAAATTTTAACAAAAACTATTATTTTTATGAAAAAAATACTCTTTGCAATTTTATTTTTTATTATTTCAGCTCAATCAACTATTGCTAGTTTACTTGATGCAAGTAAAAAAATCTGATGAACAAAACCAAATACAAATCAGCAAGAAACAACTTCAGATACAAGTTTTCTTGAAAATATTAACGATATATTTTTTTATATATTAATATGATTTATTTTATTTTGAGTAATTATTTTACTTATAAAATTAGTAAGAGTACTTTTTGAAGTAACTTGGAGTAAAAAACTAGTTTATATGAAAGTTACTCTACCAAAAGCCGACTCAAAACTTGATAAAGAAAAGGAAACAAAAAAAGATTTTAAAGAAAAAATTTGAATGATGAGTATGTATTATAAAGCTATTCATAAATTAAGTGACGCTTGATTAAAAGACACTGTTACTGATTTCTTTTTTGATCATTCAAAAGTATCTTTAGAACTTGCTTATGAAAACTGAGAATTAAGTTTTTATATTGTAACTTACGAATGATATGTAAATGTAGTTACTCAACATATAACTTCTATTTATAATGATGCTGAAGTAAGAATTATAGAAAAAGAAAAAGAATATATAAAAATAAAACCTGTTTGATATACTCTTAGAGCCGCATCTCTATGAAAAGACAATGATGATGTTTTCCCAATTCGTTCATTTAAATATTTAGAAGATGACCCTCTAAACAACTTTACGAATGTTTTTTCATCACTTGATAAAGAAGATAAAGCTGTTTATCAAATAATTTTAAAACCTGTTTGATCTAGCTGGAATAAAAAAGCAAAAAATGCAGCATGACTTGTTGCAAAATGAGAATATAAGAAAAAAAGCCATATACCATTTCTTGATTTTTTCTGGAATCCAATAGTTGCACTTGTTCAATGAACCGATAGTATGGTAAAAGATTCAAATGCACCTGGAGCTAGTTCTTGAGATAGTTATAAAATATTTAACCAAGCTGAAACTGAAGCACATAAAATCATGTGAGAATCAGCAGGGCAACCTTGATTTAGAACATCAATTAGAATTTTAGTATCTTCTAAATCTCCTAAAAAAGCTGAAGATGGGGCTCATGCTGTTATTGCTGCATCATCAATATTTACGGATGAATATAATAACTCTTTAGATAATCCTCAATTTTATGAAGATTTTTTGTATTTTATTTTTACTCCAATTAGATATTTTGCTTTTAATCATAAATTAATATGATTTTTTCAAAATGTATCAATTTTTTCAGCTGATGAGTTATCTACTTTATATCATTTTCCTGATATAAATTATAACAAATCTCCTATAATAAATTGGCTTGATTATAAAAAATTAGCACCACCTCATAATTTAAAATTCCCAAAAACTCCTTGTATATTGGAAGAAAAAATAAAAATCTGAACTAAAGAAATAATTGATGAAATTACTTGAGAAAGAAAAATAGTTGATGATTTTGAAATAAAACAAGTTCATAGACATCTTGGTTGATTTCCTGTCTATAAAGATGGAGTTTTAATGTGATTTAACGAATATAGAAACAAAAAAACTCCTATTTATTTTGACAAAAAAGACAGAGGAAGACATCATTATATCATCTGAAAATCTTGAGGATGAAAATCTGTATTTATCGGGTATTTAGCTCGTCAAGATATGCGGAATGGTGATGGACTTTGTGTAATTGATCCGCACTGAGATTTGGTTGAAGATGTTTTAGCTTTTACACCAAAAGAAAGAGCTCGTGATACTGTAGTTTTTGACCCTGCAGATGATGAATATCCAATGTGATTAAATATGCTAGAAGTAATATCTGAAGATCCTGATGCTAGAAAAAGAGAAATGGATAGAGCTGCAATGGATGCAACAGAAATATTTATAAAAATATTTTGAGATGAAATATTTGGGCCTCGTATTCAACATTATTTTAGAAATGGTTGTCTAACTTTGATGGAAGATATTGAAGATGGGTGAACTCTCATTGATGTACCAAGACTTTTTGTCGATGATGCATTTATGAAGTATAAAACTTCAAAAGTAAAAAATCCTGTAGTAAAATCTTTTTGGGAACATGAATATGCAAATACTTGAGATAGAGAAAAACAAGAAATGATTCCTTATTTTTCTTCTAAATTTTGACCTTTTATTACAAATACAACTATTAGAAATATAATAGGGCAACCAAAATCTGCATTTAATATAAGAGATATAATGGATTCTAGAAAAGCACTTCTAGTAAATCTTTCAAAATGAAAAATTTGAGCTCTAAATGCACAATTACTTTGACTTATATTCGTTTCAAAGGTAAATATGGCTGCAATGTCTAGAGCTGATATGCCAGAACATGAAAGAAAAGATTTTTTTATGTATGTTGATGAGTTTCAAAATTTTGCAACTGAAACTTTTGGAGAAATATTATCTGAAGCTAGAAAATATCGTTTAGCTTTAATTATGGCTCACCAATTTATAGCGCAAATTGGTTGAAGTTGAGCTAAAAAATGAGATAAACCAAGTATAAAAGATGCAGTATTTTGAAATGCCTGAACAATTATGTCATTTAAAGTTTGAGCTGAAGATGCTGAATATTTAGAAAAAGAATATGCTCCTCTACTTTCTCAACAAGATATAATTGGTATTGCAAATTTTACAACTTATGTTAAATTAAATATTGATAATGCAACCACTCGTCCTTTTGATATGAAAACTCTTTGGGATAATAATTATAAAAACATTGAAGCTGCAAAAATCATAAAAGAATATTCTAGAAAAAAATACGGAAGAAAGAAAAAATATGTTGATATGGAAATCGAAGCAAGACTTTGAATAACTTAATATTTTTAAATTTTAAATTTACTTTTATGAAAAAACTTTTAATAAAACTACTTGTAATATTTTCTTTATTTATACCTAATTTTAGCTTTGCAATAAGTATAAATATTTGAGATAGTAGTGATAATATAAGAATTACAACGGAAAATTCTTGAAGAGCTATGAATAATGATAAATTTGAAGAAATCTGATGAAATGAATTTTTCTACGTATGAACTACTTGAGAAAAATGATTAAAAAATTTTTTGTTAAATATAGCAAGAGATTTAAGAGTTATCGTTTTTGCTCTAGTTTTACTTATATGAATAATAATGGTTATTAAACTTATTTTTGGTGAAAATACAGAAGAGGAACAAAAAAAACTAAAATCCTGAATACTTTGGGCAAGTATCTGAATAATGGTTATGCAAATAGCTTTTTCAGTATATAAAGTTATGTTTGATAAACAAGTATGAGCAAACTTAGCAAGAAGTTTTTCAGAGAGATTGGTAGAGCCTTTTACAGATATGCTTATGTTATTTGCATCTTTTGTATTTATTTCTATGGCCATTTTTGCTTTTTATAAAATAGTTACAGCCTGAGGAAATGATGAATGAATAAAAAAATGAAAAACTACTATATTTCAAGCAATTATTTGATTTATAGTCATAAAATTTGCTTCTATAATAGTTAAAAATACTTATAATCCTGATTGTTGAGGATGATGAATTATATCATATTGGTGAACAAATATTTGTGAAAATGTTACTCAAAACACAAAAATTATAACAACTTTGATAAATTGGTTTAATTCTTTTTTAGCAATTATAATTGTTATTATGATAATGTATGCTTGATTTTTAGTTTTAACTTGAGGTTGAGAAGAAGAAAAAAACAAAAAAGCAAAAAATATTTTACTTTATGTTTGAGTTTGACTTTTAGTATTATTTGCAAGTTATGCTATATTAACATTTTTTATAATTCCTGAAAGCAAAATTTAATATTAATTTAAACAATATGAAAAAATCTATTTTAAAAATATTTTTGATATTTAGTTTGTTATTTAGTTTTAATTCTTTAAATGCTTGAAATATAAATTTTTCAGAAGCATCTCCTGCAACATCAAAAATTTCAAGTGTTTCTAATACTAAAAAATCTTGAAGTATAGAAAATCAAATTCAATCTATAACATATAATGTTTTTAAAACTTTAAAAATAGCTATTTGATGACTTTTAGTTATTTATTTAGTTTATGCTTGAGTAATGATGATAATGTCTATGTGATGAGATGAAAAACAACTTTCAAGTGCTAAAAAAAGTACTTGGTATGCTATTGTTTGATTGTTATTCATAAATATTCCTTGATTATTATATAGCTCTTTTTCAAATAAAAGAACTGTTGATGATGTTACTTCTACTATGTGAGACTCTGTTACTATTTATCAAAGAAATATTTTTATGAATAGTGATGTTTTTTGATCTACTTTATGATCAATAATAACTTTCCTAGAAATTGCTATAGTAGCTTTAGCTGTTTTTATATTTGTTTACAATTGAATAAAAATAATGATTTCAGCTTGAGAAGACAAAAATATTAGTGAAGCAAAAAGTAAAATACTTTGGTCTTTAGCTTGACTTGTATTTATAGGAATAATGGAAGTATGGAGAAATGTTATGTTTAAATGAGACTTTAAATGACAATGACAAGATTTATTTGCTACATTGGCAAATTTAGCATTGTTTTTTGCATGACCAATTGCAATATTTTTCTTAAGTCTTGCTTGATATTATTATATTACAGCAGCATGAGAAGATGAAAAAATCAAAAAAGCAAAAAGTATTATTTTCAATACAGTTATTGCTACATTGATTTTACTTTGAATGTATACATTCTTACTAGATTTAAAAACTTTAAATTTCTAATTTAATTTTATGAAAAAAATAATAAATTTTTTTGTACTTTCACTTGTTTTTTTATGTTTTTATCCTAACTTCTCATATTGAGAGAGTTGAAAAACTATAGAAGTAAAAGTATCTGAAAAAGTTCCTTGAGCTAATTGTGTTGAAGAAAAATCAGGAAGTTGATCAGAACAATCACCCACTTGATATTATATTTGTACAATACAAACTTGATTTGATTCAGTACAAACTATGGTATGAGAAATTATAAAATGGATTACAGCTCTTGCTGCTCTGGGAGGAGTTTTATTTATTGTAATAAATTGAATGCTACTTTCTATGTGATGAGATTGAGCAGATGAAATAAAAAAGAGAATTAAAAAAACTATTATTTGATTAATACTTTTACTTTTAAGTTGATTAATACTTAGTATAATTGCTCCTTGGGTTTATAAATAAAAAAGCTAAATTTTAAAAATTTAGCTTTTTTATTTATCTCTCATATTTATCTTTCAATTCATTTAAACTTATGTCAAAAATTACAGGTCTTCAATGTGGACAGGTTGATGAATATCATTCAACTGATTCATTTAATAATTTATTCATTTCAAATAAATTCAATTTATGTCAAAATTTTATAGCACTTCTACAAGCAGTATAGGCAAAAACTTTGTTTTTTATTTCTTCTAGAGTTTTTGATTTTATAGTATTTCAAGAATTTATATCATAAATTATTCAAAGAAGTATTTCTGATAAATTTTCTTTTTTTACAAAATCAGGAATTGTGATTATAGACACTAAATTATTAGACAATACTTCAAAATCAAATCCCATTTCTAAAAATATATTTTTATTTTCTTCTAAAATAGAAAACTCTCAAGAAGTAAGTTTTATATTCTCCGGAATTAGTAAATTTTGACTATATTGTCTTGTATCATTTTTTAGAAGTTTTTCATAAATTATCCTTTCTGCCAAAGCATGTTGATCAAGTAAAATGATTTTATCATCTTTTTCAACAACTATATAACTATTAAAAGTTTGTCCAACAATTTTTCAAAGTTTTGTGTAATGTAAATCTCAGGTTTCAAAAGATTTTTCAGTTGTTTCTATATTATTATTGTCTAAAATAGCTTTTGTAAAATCTATAGAATCAGATATTTTAAATTGATTTGGATTTGAAGATGTATTTTTATAAGGAGAATATGATTTAAATTTTTCTCAACTTCAAGTATAATATTTTGGTTCTTTAAATCCCTCCCCTTCGTTACTCGGGTACTCTCTTTGAGAAAGGGAGAAATTAGATGTAGTTTCCACCAAACTAGAACTTTCAAGTTTATTTAAAACTGCATGATAAACACTTCTAAATATATTTTGTTCGTTTTCAAATCTGATTTCTGATTTTCTTGGATGTACATTAACATCTATTATTGTTGGATCAACTTGTATATTTAAAACATATCAAGGATGATTTCCATGGGGAATAAATCTATTATAAGCATCACTTATAGCTTTAAAAATAAGAGGAGATGAAATAGGACGATAATTTACAAAAAGATTTTGTCTATTTTTATTTGGGAAACTTATTTTTGGATCTGTTATATAACCTGAAATTTTTACTCAAACCATTTCAAAATTTATGTCTAAAATATTGTCTAAAAAATCATTTCAGTAAATAGAATAAATTCTTGTTTTTAAATCTTCATTTTCATTAAATTTAAATATTCTTTTGTCATCAGAAATAAATTCAAATCATATATAAGGATAACTTAAACTTGCTGAATATAAATAATCAAGGATTTTTCCATATTCTGTTTTATCAGTTTTTAGGTAATTTAGTCTTGCTGGAGTATTAAAAAATAAATCTTTTACAATTATTTTTGTTCAAATATTAAAAGAAGTTTCTGAGATATTTTTTCAAGAAATATTATCAAATTCAAGTTTATAAGCAATTTTTGAATTATTAGTTTTTGAAATTATACAAAATCTTGAAACTGAAGAAATAGAAGACAATGCTTCTCATCTAAATCAAAAAGTCATTACATTATATAAATCATCTAATGATTTAATTTTTGAAGTTGTATACTTATCTATACAGATTTCTAAATCTTCTTTTGAAATTCATTCTCAATCATCAGTAATTGAAATATAATCTTTTCCCCCATTTTTTATTTCGATTTTTATATTTTTACTTCAAGCATCAATAGAGTTTTCTAAAAGTTCTTTTACAACTGAAACTGGTCTTTCAACTACTTCTCAAGCTGCTATTTGATTTGCAAGATTTTGATCTAATTTAATTATCTTTGACATAAAAAATTTTTATATAGTATTTTTTAGATTATACAAATAATAAAAAAATGTAAAATAAAAAACCCGATTTACGGGTTTCAAGTTACATGTTGACAATCTAAATTACATCTAACATCACAAATTCACATTCATAAAACCTTTATTTGTTCTTTTTTAGGTAATGTGTGCATAGCCTTAAATAATCTATAATGATTTCATTCTCAATCTTTTCTCTCAAGCATTTTTAAATCAGCTTCTGATATAATTTCTTCAAGAGATATTTTAGATTTTGCTAATGCTTTTCAAACTGTAGCTGATATACAAATATCTTCACTATTTCAAGTAGTTTTATTTTTAAAAGTAAATTTCTTTTCTTCTAATCATCTTCTAATTCTTCTTTCTATCGCATCTAACTCTCATGAACTATTTGTAGGAACTAAAATAGCAAACTCATCTCAAGAAATACGGCAAACCTTATCTCTAGGTCTAACTGAGTCTTTTAAAATTAAAGAAACTCATTTTAATACATCATCTCAACTTTTATGTCAATAAGTATCATTTATATTTTTAAAGCTATCTAAATCGATAAATAAAACACTAAATCTTATATTTTTGGGTAAAGCTGTTATAAAAGCCCTATTATAAATTCAAGTAAGTTCATCTTTATATTTAGCATCAATATATTTAATTATATTGTTAATAATTGATATGAGTCCATATTTTGTAAATAATTTTTTAATTTTCAAAATATCATTTTTTAAATCATAATACTCTACATCTTCCATCTCTTTTCTATGAAAAGAAAAAACAAATGTATCATTTAAAGTCTTTATTTTAATTGATGCCATTCATCATGAAATAACTTCATCTTCTTTATCAGTGTCTAAAATAGAATAAAACTTTATTTCAGAACTATTTACTGCACTAACTTCATTTTTAAAATCACTATCATAAATTTCTCATAAAGATATATTTGTAGCAAGTGAGTCTTTTCAAGCAAAAAACTCTAAAGATTTTTTAGTTTCATTTAATCTGTAAGCTACAAAATCAATAGTTTTATAATTATTTGAAAAAAAATCTTTTAAACTTTCAAAAAGCAACTTTATATCATAAAATTCTTTTCATGATAAATATTGATTTAATAAAGCTATAATATCATCTGATAATCATATTTTTTCCATTAAAAATTTTCTTATTATACTATTATCTCTCATAAGTATTTCAAAAACTCTTTGTTGATTTTTTCTTTTTTCTTCTTCTGTTTCATCACCTGATAATACTCAAGAAAAAACATGTACTATTTTTTTTCTTGTTTCTTTATCTTCTAATCATAAAGCCTTTAACTCAGCAATAATTTCTTTATTTGACATAAAAATAAAATATTATAGTAAAAATACCCCTTTATTATAACATTTTATTTTTATAAAGTCAATTATTGGAAAAAAACTTGCAAAAAAAAACTTTTTTATTATGATATGCGAGATTTTTTAAATTAAATAAAAAAATTATTTATATATTAATACTAAAAATTATGACAAATTTTGATTTAGTAAATAAAATTCAAGCTCAATTTATAAAAGAAAATATGCCTGAATTTAAAACTTGAATGGAAGTTGAAGTTCACCAAACAATTAAAGAATGAGATAAATCAAGAGTTCAAAGATTTAAATGAATTATCATTAAAACTGCTTGAAAAACTGCTTTAGAAAAAACTATTACTGTTAGAAGAAAAGTTGGTCCATTTGGAGTTGAAAGAATATTTGCTGTTCACTCTCCAACTATTGAAAAAATAGATATTGTTAGACAATTTAAAGTAAGAAGAAAAAATATTGGATTTATTAGAGATTTAACTTGAAAAGCTGCAAGATTAAAAGAAGTAAAATAATTTTCTAAAAAAGTTTAAACTGGAAGATTTTCTTTCAGTTTTTTCTTTTATTTTAAAAAAAATAAATATAATAAAAAAGTATTAAATTTTAACTTAAGCAAAAATGAAAAATCTAAGTTTATTAGAAATAATTGAAAATATAAAATCTAAGAAAAATACACCTAAAGAAGTTTGGGATTATTTTATGGGAAGAATAGAAAAATTTGATAAAAAAGTTTGAGCATATAATTTTGTTAATAAAAACTGATTAAATGAAAATACTGACTGAATTTTAGCTTGAGCCCCTATTTGAATAAAAGATATTTTTTGTGAAGTATGAATTTCTACAACTTGTGCTTCTGTAATGCTTGAAAACTTCAAACCACCATATGATGCTACAGTTATAAAAAATCTTAAAAATGCTTGAATGTCTAGTTTATGAAAATTAAATATGGATGAATTTGCAATGTGATCTACAACAGAAACTTCAGCATTAAATAAAACTTTTAACCCTTGGGGAAATTCAAGAATTCCTGGAGGTTCTAGTTGATGAAGTGCTGCAGCCGTTGCTGCTTGACTTTGCCCTGCTGCGCTTGGAACTGATACTTGATGAAGTATTAGACAACCAGCAAGTATGTGTAATATAGTTTGATTTAAACCAAGTTATGGAAGAAATTCAAGATATGGAGTTATTCCTATGGCTTCAAGTCTTGATTGCCCTGGAACTTTAACAAAAACTGTTCGTGATGCTTGAATTTTATATGAAATTATGAATGGACATGATGAGCTTGAAAATACTTCAATTGAAGAAAAAGATATAATTGATCCTAAAATTTGGGAGAAAAAAGATTTAAAATGAATTAAAGTTTGACTTCCAAAAGAATATTTTGAAGAATGAATTGATATTTGAGTAAAGCAAACAATTATGCAAGCTGTTGAAAAGTTTAAAGAACTTTGAGCTGAAATAGTTGATATTTCTCTCCCTATGACAAAATATGCTGTCGCAACTTATTATATATTAATGCCTGCTGAAGTTTCTACAAATCTTTGAAGACTTGATGGATTAAGATATGGACATTCTTCAACAAAAACTTATTGAAATATGGATGAGTTTTATTTAAATAATAGATGAGAATGATTTTGAGAAGAAACACAAAGAAGAAGTATTTTATGAAGTTATGTATTATCAGCTTGATTTTATGATTCTTATTATAAAAAAGCAGCTCAAATTAGAGCTTTGATTATTGAAGATTTTAAAAAGGCTTTTGAAAAAGTTGATGTAATAATTAGTCCTGCTAGTCCAAATGTTGCTTGGAAAATGTGAGAAAAAATTGATGACCCTGTGAAAATGTATTTAAGTGATGCTTATACTATTCCTGCTTCTTTAGCTTGACTTCCTTGAATATCAGTTCCAGCTTGATTTGCTTATAGCGAAGATAGTGAAAAAGAACTACTTCCAGTTTGATTACAAATTCTAGCTCCTCAATTTCAAGATCAAAAAGTATTAGAAGTTGCTCATGTGTTTGAGGAATCAACTTGATATTGAAAGAAAAATCCTCCTTGATTTGATGATTAAAAGATTATAATATTTGCAAAAATAAACTTAATATGCTAAAATGCTATTAAGTTTATTTTTTAATATAATAATTATGTCTAGTAAAAACCCTGAATTTTCAAATAATGATTTAGAAAATCAAGTTAAAAATAATAAAGAAGTAAAAGATTTATTAGTTGATTTTTGAAAAAATCCAGAGAATGATAAGAAATTTCTTGAAAATCCTAAATCTTGAGAAAATGCCGTAAATGTAATTAAATGAGATATAGATGAAAAAACAAAATCAATAAAAAATCCAGAAAATAGAGCAAAAATTGATGAAAAATTAAAATGATTAGAAAAATATTGAAAAATTGGAAAATTAAATAGTGAACAAGCACAAGAATTATCAAATGTTTATAAAGAAATTGCATCTATACAATGAACTGAAGTGAAAGAAGATAATATTCAATGAGAAGAAGCTCATAAAGCAATTGAAGCTAAAAATCAAGATTATACAAAAAAGCTAGACAATGCAATTGAGAGACTAGATAAACTTTTAAAAAATCATAATGAAGAAAGTATAAAGAAAGTTGAAAGTGATTTAAATAAATCTAAAGAAGCAAGAAATATTCCCCAAGAACAACCTCCTAGTTTAGATGATTTCCCATCAGCACAAAAAGAAAGTCCTACTTCGTAGGATTTTTTTCTTGCCTAAAATAAATAATTCAAAATATTAACATCATAAAATATAGAATTTCTAAATAAACTCAGAAAATTCAAAAATTTATTTTAAAAACTGCAAATTCTAGATTTCAAAAATACTCTGCAACTAAAATGACATATTTAAGTAAAAAATAATTAATAAATCATATAATAAAACCTATCTTATACCAAA
Source organism: Patescibacteria group bacterium (assembly GCA_047637875.1). GTDB lineage: Bacteria > Patescibacteriota > Gracilibacteria > BD1-5 > UBA6164 > UBA7396. The sequence goes on along the minus strand of JBLJBH010000027.1, from coordinate 74,068 downwards.
TAATTTCTCATAAAATACTTAAAAATCAAAATAACATTGCAAAAGGAATAACTCACCCAACAAGCATATTTGATATAGGAGCTAAAATAGACACTTGTCCAAAACTAAAAATCATTATTGGTAAAGTTGTAGTTAAAGCTGACATTGTTAAAACAAAACTTTCTTTTACTGCAAAAAAACTCGGCAGAAATTTAAAGATTTTTCACCAAAATTCCTGAAAATATAAAAGACCTAAAACAGCTAAAAAACTCAAATGAAAACTTACATCATAATTTAAATAAAGTGGATTATATATAACCAATACAAAAGCTGTAAACAAAAGCAAACTTAAACTATCTGATTTTCTTCAAGAAACCAAAATAAAATATCCTATAAGTCACATAATTCCAGCTCTAATAACAGGAACATTATCTCAAACAACTAAAACAAAAATCACAACAAATAAACAAATCAAAAAGGTTCTTAAAATAAGTGGAAAAAATGAAAATAAAAATCACAAAAATATGATAATAATAGTTATATTAAATCAACTAACAGCAACTAAATGGGTCAATCAGGAATTATTAAAACTATTTTGAAGATTTTCAGACATATCTTCTCTAGCTCATATAAGTATTCAAGCTAAAAATACAGCTTCATCTTTTGGATATAAATCATAGACAATTTTAAGTAGTTTTTGTCTAATATTAATTATAAATTTTTCTATTTTTGAAAGTTCTTTTTTATCTATTAAATCCACATTATTGGCAAAAACTTGAAAATAAACATTTTTTGTTTGAAGAAATTTTTCATAATTAAAATTATCTGAAAAACTGTCTATTTTAGTTATTTTTGTTTTGATATTTATAATTTGTCATCTTTCTAAAAGATAATTTTTAGGATAATAAAGTAAGAAATTAACATTATAATGATCTAAATAATTTATATTATTAACTTTTAAAATATATAAATTATGATTTTGGGATTTTTTATAAAGCTCTAAAACTTCAGCATTTAAAATAACTTCTTTATCTATTTGTTGTATTAAAAATATTTTTTGAGATATGTTTATATTATTTATTCAAGAATAAATACTTCATAAAAATATTCAAAGTCAGATAAATAAAACAAAAAAATGATGTCTTTTAATTACTAATAAAAATAATAATAGAAACATCATTATAATACTTAAAAAAATTATAATTAAATGAAATGAAAATAATATATTTGAAATAAAAATTCAAAATAAAAATGAAATAGTGAAAAATATAAATATTTTATTTTTAGACATATTAACTGATTATTTCTGTAGATTTTGGGGTTTTATATATTCTATACAATCAAAAAATTCCAAAAATTATAAGTGCAATTGCTCAAATTTGATTAAAATTTATTCAAAGCTCAACTTTAAAAAAATCATATTTTCAACTAAAATTTTCTAAAATCAAAAATACAGCTCACATCAAAATTATTCAAGTATAACCTATTATTCATCTTACACTAACAAACATTGCCAGCATATACAATACTGAAAATAATACAAAAAATATAATTGAATAGATTATAGCCAAAGGGAAAACTGGAACTTCATAAGGAACTGGAGAAAATGAATTACTATACAATATTTCTATTCAAAAACTAGTTTCTTTTCAATAAACTTGTCCACCAAGAAAAGCTCATATATATCAAATAACTCAAGCAAACAAAAATGATAATATAGACACGTCCATATATTTTCAACTTCTTAAATTGTGAAGTATGATAGAAATATATAACACTAAAAAAAATCAAAATAATGCTCAAATTAAAGAAAAATTATAATCACTCATTAAAAAAAATTCCATTGGGTCTTTTATATATTTAAAATCCCCCCATCTACTTATTACATAAAAAAGTCTTGAAAAAACAAATATTGATAAGAAATACCATAAAATTCTATTAAAAAAGAAAGTATCATTTATTCAAAATCTATGACATAATCTTTTTAACATCCATAAAAAAAGAAAAAAACACAAAGTAAGTGTTAATCAAAATGTATAAATATAAAACCCTGAAAATATTTCAAAAAAAGGATACATGTTTATTTAATAATTGATAAATATAATTTGATTTTATTTTTAACACAAAAAAAGTCAAACTTTAGTTTGTTTGACTTTAATTTTCTATTTTGCATACTCTATAACTCTCATCTCTCTGATTAAATTAACCTTAACTTCTCATGGATAATTTAATTTTGCTTCAATATCTAATGCTATATTTCTTGCCATTTCATGAGCTTCAAAATCAGATACACTATCTGAATCAACAAATACCCTTACTTCTCTTCAAGCGCTTATCGCATAAGCTTTTGATACTCAAGGAAAACTTCCTACTAATGCTTCCATTTCTTTAACTCTTTTTACATATTGTTCTATTGATTCTCTTCTAGCACCAGGTCTTACTGAACTTATAGCATCAGCCATTTGAACGATTGCAGCATATATAGAAATTCCAGTTGGTTCATTATGATGATTTTCTATCATATCAATAACATTTTCAGCCAAACCATATTTTCTTCAAACTTTTGCTCAGATTTCTGGATGAGTTCATTCTATATCATGATCAAGTGCTTTTCAGATATCATGTAAAAGTCATCCTTTTTTTGCTAATACTGGGTCAAGATTTAGATCTTTAGCAATACTTTCAGCTATATAAGCAACTTCTGTAGAGTGTTTTAAAATATTTTGTCAGTAACTAGTTCTAAATCTTAATTTTCAAATAAGTGGAATAATTTCTTCTGGAATTCAAGTAATATTTAATTCATCAAGAGTTTTTTTACCAATATCTTTAAGTAAAATATCTGCCTCATTTGTCGTTATTTCTACTATTTCTTCAATTCTTGCTGGTTGAATTCTTCCATCTTCAAGTAATTTTTCAAGTGATTTTTTTGCAATATATCTTTTAAATAAATCAAAAGCTGAAATAAATACAGTATCAGGTGTATCATCAATAATTAAAGCTACTCAAGTTGCTCTTTCAAATGCAACAATATTTCTTCATTCTTTTCAGATAAGTTTTCATTTTAAATCATCATTTGGAAGAGGAATTAGAGTTGTTGTAACTTCACTTGTTACATCTCAGGCATATTGTTGAATAGATTTTATAACTATTTCTCTTGCCACTTCATTTTTTCTTTCTTCAATACCTTTTTTATATTTTTCTATTTGAGTAATAGAATCTTTTTCATATTTCTCTGAAATTTGTTTTAAAAGAAGTTCTCTTGCTTCTTCAATAGACAATTTTGCCATTGCAGACAATTTATTATCAAGTTCATCTTCTTTTTTAGAAAGATCTTCTTGTTTTTGTTTAAGATTTTCTTCTCTTTGCATGATTGCATCTTGTTTTTTACTAATTTCTTCTAGTTTTGATTCTAATTTTTCTTCTTTTTCTAAAAGTCTTTCTTCTAATTTTTCAGCTTTTTTAAGTAATTCAGAAGACTCTTGTTTTGCTTTATTTAAAGTTGTATCTGCTTCTTGTTTTGCTTTTCTAAGCATTTCCTCTTTTTCTACTTCAGCTTTTTTAAGTAATTGCGCTGATTTAGATTGAGCTTGAACTTCTTTTTTTGATTCTAAAAATTTTAACAATAAAAATGATAAAACTCCTCAAATCAAAAGTCATGTTAATAAATAATACATATCTTTTGTTTTAGGTAATAAAATAGTTTCCTTTTATTAAAAGAATAAAACATAAAAATAAATAGAAAAATTTTTCTAAAGAAATTAGATAAATTGATTTTATGATACTCCCAAATTGTTTTTATTTGTCAGAGTATTTTGAAAAAATTTTAAATTTTTAAGTATTTTTTTGAAGGTTTATTTTTTATTCTCCTAATATTTTAAATTAATTTTTTAAATTAACATTTTTCTGGAATTAATAGCTTTTTTTCAAAAAAGCTATATTTATATTACAAAAATAGTGAAAAAGTCAAATAAAAACTAAAAAATCACTCCAATTGGAGTGATTTTTTGATCTTACTATTCATCATCTTCTTCAAGTTTGAATCCTCTTTCTTCTCTAATTTTCGTAGCAACGTTTGCTGGAACTTCGTCATAATGATGGAATTCCATAGCATAAGTAGCTCTTCATTGTGAAGCAGATCTTAATTCAGTTGAATAACCAAACATTTCAGATAATGGAATGTACGCAGTAATAACTTTTGCTAAACCTCTTTGTCCCATTTCTTCAATTCTACCTCTTTTTGAGTTTACTTGACCAAGAACGTCTCCCATGTATTCTTCTGGAGTATTGATTTCCACTTTCATGATTGGCTCAAGTAATACAGGAGATGCTTTTTTACAAGCAATTCTAAATGCTTTAGAAGCAGCGATTTTAAACGCAAGTTCTGAAGAGTCAACATCATGGTAAGACCCGAAAGTTACGGTAGCTTTTATATCAACCATTGGATACCCTGCTAAGAAACCTCTTGTATAAGCTTCATTTAATCATTTTTCAATTCATGGAATATATTCTTTTGGGATAGTTCCTCAAACTACTTTATTTACGAATTTATTTGTTAATTTAATCCCATCTTTATCATCAGTATCAGCCTCTTTATATGGTTCAAATGTAATAACAACGTGTCCGTATTGACCTCTACCTCAAGATTGTTTAGAATATTTACATTCAGCATCAACTACAGTATTTCTAATAGTTTCTCTATATGCAACTTGTGGAGCACCAACATTACATTCAACTTTAAATTCTCTTTTCATTCTATCAACAATGATATCTAAGTGTAATTCACCCATACCAGCGATAATAGTTTGTCCAGTTTCAGCATTTGAAGAAACTCTAAATGATGGATCTTCTTCAGCTAATTTATTTAATGCCATCCCCATTCTTTCTTGATCCGCTTTTGTTTTTGGTTCCACAGAAATATGAATTACTGGTTCTGGGAATTCCATAGATTCAACTAAAAATTTATCATTCATATCACAAAGAGTGTCTCCAGTTTTTGTATCTTTTAAACCAATAACAGCTCCGATATGACCAGCTCTGATTTCTTCAATTTCTTTCCTTTCATTTGCATGCATTTGTACAAGTCTTCAAACTCTTTCTTTTTCTCCAGAAACTGGATTAAATACATAAGACCCCGCTTTTAAAACTCCTGAATACACTCTTACGAATGTAATTCTTCAAACAAATGGATCGGTAGTAATTTTAAATGCTAAAGCACCAAGAGGTGATTCATCAGCCATTTTAATTTTTCTTATTTCTTCTTTATTATCTGGATTCATAGCATCAATGAAACCTTCATTTACATCAATTGGACTTGGAAGATAATCACAAGCTGCATCAATTACAAGTTGTAATCATTTATTTTGTAAAGCTGTACCACAAACTACTGGATATAATTTATTTGCAATAACTCCTTTTCTCATTCCAGATTTAATTTCATCAATAGATAATTCACCTTCAGCAAAATATTTTTCCATTAACGCGTCGTCTTGTTCAGCAACTTTTTCCATAAGTTCAAGTCTATAACTTTCTGCTTTATCTTTCATATCAGCAGGGATTTCGATTTCAACTATTTTTTCTCCATGTTCTCCTTCAAATGTAAATGCTTTCATTTGAACAAGATCAATTACTCAGTAAAAGTCACTTTCTAAACCAAGAGGTAATTGAATAGGTACTACTTTATTTCCAGCTAATTTCTTTTTAATAGAATCAATCGTCATAAAAAAGTCTCCTCCTGTTTTATCCATTTTATTAACGAAAGCGATTCTTGATACTCCGTATTTATCAGCTTGTTTCCAAACTGTTTCTGATTGAGGTTCTACTCATTGAGAACCATCAAAAACTGCAATACCTCAGTCAAGAACTCTCAGAGATCTTTCTACTTCAATAGTAAAGTCAACGTGACCTGGGGTATCAATAAGATTGATTTGTTTATCTTTCCAAAATGCTGTAGTAGCAGCTGAAGTAATAGTGATCCCTCTTTCTTTTTCTTGTTCCATCCAGTCCATTGTTCCTTCTCAATCATGAGTTTCACCGATTTTATGAATTCTACCAGTATAGAATAATATTCTTTCTGAAGTAGTAGTTTTACCCGCATCAATATGAGCAAAAATTCATATATTTCTAACCTTATCTAAAGGTGCTGGTCCTTGTGCCATATATAATTCTTAATAACTAAATAATAAACTATTTTAAAAATAGACTGATAGATTGTATACAAAATAGGGTTAAAGTCAAAGATTTTTTTGATTTTTCTATAAAAGTTTTAATTATTTTATAAAGCTATTTTTTAATTATGATTTATTTTCTTTTATGAAAATATAAAAAATTTTTAATTCTTTTTCTAGTTGTGTTATTTTGTCACTATTTCCTCATTTTAATTCTAAAATTTTAATAACATCTTGTATTTCTTTTATTCTAAGTTCTATATTTTTTAATTGAGATGCTTTTTCTTCAGGATTTTTTATTTCATCTATTTCAATATAACTAATTAAAAGATTTCTATCATGTGTATTTAATAAAGAAAGAATTTTTTCATTTCATTGTGATTCCATAGTAATATTTTAATGTATTAAATTTTTACAAAACATTTCATTTCATCTGAAATCCTTGCTCTTGAAGTACTTTATTATCCCAAGTATCAAGATAATCTTTAGAAATAAGAAGTGTAATATTTTGATTACTTTTTTTGATTGTTATATCAGTTTGTAATCAATTTTGTGTAATTAAAAATTCTTTTCAATCACAATATATTTCTGTAAAAAGTCTTCTTCAAACATTTTTAATTTCAATAGTTTCATTATCATTTATCAAAACTGAAGTTTGTCATTTTGGTTTCCAAGGAGCTTTTGGTGTTATAACAAAAGCATTTAAAGTATGGGGGATCATTGGTCACCCAAGGGAACTATTATACCCCGTTGAACCTGCTGGAGTTGAAACTATAATTCCATCTCATTCTATATTTATAGCTTGTCTTTTTGAGAGAGAAATATCAAGAGAAATCATTTTTCAATTTCAAGCTCTAATATCAATTTCATTTACAGCAATGGCTTTTTTTGTAATTCCATTACTTTCAATTTCAACTTCAATAAGTGGATATTTTCTTTCTACATATAACATATTTGGTTTAATAAACTCTTTTGAATTGAGTAAAAATCATTTATGTCAAAAATTAATTCATAAAAATGGTGGTCCTTTTTTATAATGCTCTTTTATGGCTCTAAGCATAGTTCCATCTCAACCAAGAACAATAACTATTTTTTTATCAAAAGAATTTATGATTTGTTTTAAATAGTCACACTCTAAAAAATCAATTAATTCTTTTTTTTCTTCCAATTGATAATCATCATAACAAATATAATTTCCATTTAATTCAATTTGTTTCATAATTTATAATTATTTATATTGTTTAATATAATAGTAATTTTTTTAAAATAGTAAAAATATTATAAATAAATTTGATATTTAAATTTTATTTTTATAATGACTTTGTTGTTGTTTGTCAATATGAAAAATAACAACAATTCTTAACTTTTTTGAAAGAGGTAACCTAAATGTTAAAGAACTTTTTTTTAGGAATTGCTGCTTTTTTTGGAACAATCTTGATACTTCTACTTATTTTTATATATTGGGGAGTTTTAGGGGCTATATATATATTTGGGGTTATTGGTATTATTATATTAACAATAATACTACTGATAATGCCTGTTTGGAAAGCAATAATTTTTCTCATTTTTGCATGCATGTTGTACTATATAATGAAAAAATATGAGATAATATGATTTGTTTTTTAAATAAATCTTTCTTATAGCTTATAAAATTATATAAGTCATAAGCGCCATAAATTGAGTGCCATTTACTCAAAAAGATATTTTATACTTCATCCTATATTTAAATATATGGATGTAAGTTAAATTGATTATTGCTATTTGAAAATAAAAATTAAAATAAATAGCATAATAACTATGTTTAGAGCCTCTTTTTTAGATGGCTTAAAAACCAAGATAAGTTCTCAAAGTTGCATTTTGTTGACTTTGAGACATTATAAAAACCCCTAGAATTTTTCTGGGGGTTTTCCGATTTATATTTCTTCCACTTCTATTTCATTTAATTTTTGAAAAATTTGTCCTAGAATAAATTCCATATAACTATTTGATTTACTTATATCCATATTTATATTTAATTCTTTAAAGAAAAATTGAAATACTAAAGAAGTAAAAATTAAAAGCTGATTGAATGTTTCTTTATTTTTAAATAATTTTTTCACATTTTGTATTTGAAGAGAAGAATACTCTATTCAAATAATATCTGTAATATCTTCTATCCAAAAATTAATTCTATTTTTAATACTTTCATCTAAATTATTATCGTCAAAATTAATTTCTTCAAAAGTTTTTATATAATTAAACTCTATAACTTCTTTTTTTGATAACTCTCTAATTTTATCACTTATTGGTAAATAAATTAAAGACAAAACTCAAAGTAAAAAATTTGAACTATATCAATTATCTAAAGTTTTAAATAAATCATCAAGCAAAAAATCATATTTTGGATTTCTAATAATTTGTGTTAAAAATTGAGCTAAAAGTAAATCAAATTTTTTAGCTTTTTTTTCATCCTTTTGTACTCTTTTTATTCAAGCACTTGATTTTTTTACTGACTCTTTGAATTTTTCAGAAACTTCACTGGATTTTGGTCAAGCATCAGCTCAGGACTCACTTGGAATAAAATCTTCTAATCACATATTTTTTTAATTAAAATCTATTTTTATAACTCTGTGTATATTATTCAAATCTTTGAAATATTCAAATTTTAATCATATAGATGACAAATACTCTGAAGAATATTCATGCTGATCAAATCAAATTTCTATGAAAAGTATGATGTTTGTTTTAAATATCTTTTTTAATTCAAAAACTTGTCAAATAAGTTTTTCATACATTTCAAAACCCGTTTTTGGTCAGCCAAAAAGAGCTAAATGTGGTTCATTTTCTAAAACTTCTTTGTCCATATTCTCAATATCTCCATCTTTTATATATGGAAGATTTGCTGTTATTATAATATTTGGAGCTTCAATTTTTAATTTTCAAGACAAAAAAATTTCAAGTAAATCTGAGTAAAATAATTCTATTTTGTCTTGAATTTTATTTATTTCTAAATTTATTTTTGCTACTTCTAAAGCTTCAAGTGAAATATCTAAAGCAAAAAAATTTGAAATTTCTGCATTTTTTACAATAGCAATTGGAATTGCTCCGCTTCAAGTTCAAACATCGATTAAAGTTGTATCTTTATTGATTTCTCTAAAAACTTTATCGACTAAAATTTCTGTATCATTTCTTGGAATTAAAACTCTTTTGTCTACATAAAAAGGAATTGAGTAAAACTCTTCGTTTGGAATATGATTAATTTTCAAATTTCTTTTTATTAAATATTAAAATGGTGAAAAATAAAATTAAAGCAAGATAAAATAAACTATAAGCAATATTTTGCAAGAAAAAACTTATATCAAATTTCGCAAAACTTCCTATATAATCTTTTGTATTTAATGCCTCAAAAGGAGGAAATAAAAGTTGTAATAATTTAGTTCAAAATTCTAAAAAAATTATTTTTGTTCTTAAAACTAAATCCAAAAGCAATGAAAAACTATGTGATACTAAATAAATCATTATAGACACAATTATAGTCAAAATATTTGACATAAAAGTTGATAAAAATAATACTATTCAAACAAGAATAATAAGTTTTAAAAATATAAAAATCAAAGAAAAAACTATTAAGCTCTCTATTTCTATTGCTTTAAAATATAAAACTATTAAGTATAAAATTGATTGTAAAAATGTTATTAAAAATATTACAAGAGAAAAACCAAAAAATTTTCCCAAAATAAATTCATATCTTTTAATAGGTTTTGAAAGTATTAAAAATATAGTTTTTCATTCAATTTCTTTAAATAAAAGTTGACTTCAAACAAACAAGACTCAAACTAAACCAAATATTTCTATCATTGCAATTCAAAAATCAGTTACTACTTTTTGATCTTCTCCGATAGTAAGTTTACCAAGAGAAATAGAAAAAATTATAAATAAAAATGCAAATACTAAAATCAAGTATAAAAACTTGTTTCTAATAATTTCTTTAAATGTATTTAATGCAATATTTAACATAAAATTATAAATAAATTATAAAAAATAAAAATAAAAAAACTAAAATATGAATAATTATTTCTTTTATTATATCAACTTTTACTTGAAATTTTACCTGATAATATCATATAATAAAAGAAATTAAAAACATTAATAACAACCATGAAACTCAAAAAATAACTAAATTGTCTAAAATTTTATATATAAACTCAATATTCATTTAACAAAAATTATATTCTAAAAAATCTTTATTTCCGTTTACAAAGTCTTTTATACTCATTTCTTTTTTTCATTCAAGTTTTACTTTGTTTAAAATCAAAATTCATCACTGACAAAGTATTCAAATCTGATTTTTACCATGATCTTCAAACTCAACCACATCTCAAAGTCTAAAATCATCATCAAAAGTTAAATCATTTTCCTCAAAAAAGCAGTCAGTTATATCAAATTTTTTCCCTTTATAATAAGTATAAATTCATGGCCAAGGAAAATAAGCTCTAAATTTATTATAAATTTCTAAAACACTTTCTTTTTCAAAATCTATTTTTCCATCTTCTTTTTCTATTTTTTTACAATAAGTAGCTTGAAAGTCGTCTTGTGCAATTCATTTTACTTTTCATTCAATAACTCACGTTAAAGTACTTAGAAGCAAATCTACTCAAATATCTTCAAACTTTTTAAATATATCTGGAGTTTTGTCTAAAATATCTATTTCAACTTCCTTTATAGCTAAAATATCTCACTCATCCATTCACTGTGACATATACATTATAGTCAATCATATCTTTGTGTCTCAATTTTTTAGACTTTCTTGTATTGGAGAAGCTCAACGATATGATGGTAAAATACTTCCGTGAATATTTATACAACTATATTTTGGTATTTCTAAAATTTCACTTGGAATAATTTTTCCATAAGCAACTACTACTATAAAATCAAGATTTAATGATTTAAGTTTTTCAAAAAATTCAGTATTATTTTTAAGTTTTTCTGGTTGTAAAATCTCAATTCATTTTTCTAATGAAAAGGCTTTTACTGGAGTTGGAATAAGTTCTTGTTTTCTTCCAAAAGGTTTATCTGGTTGTGAGACAACTAAATTTACTTCAAATTCTTTTTTGTCTAATATTCAAGACAAAATATTTTTGGAAAATTCTCATGTTCAAAAAAATGCTATTTTCATATTTATTTGGTTAATTTTAAAATAATTTGATTTAATTCATCCTCAAAATAAAGATCAATATCTCAATTTATTTCTTCTCAATATTGTGTAAAAAATTGTCTTTTTTGTCAAATTGAATTTTTTATAATTAATCAATCTATATTATTATTTAAATGATCTTTTATTTGTGTTAATAATATATTTTTATTTAAATCTATTTTTGAGAAATGTTCTAAATATAGTAAATTAAATTTATTATTTAAATGGAAAGTTTCAATTTTATAATTTCATTTTTTTGAGAAATTATATGGGTAATTTATTGTTCAAGTATGAGTAAAAACTAACTCATCATTAAAATATACTTTTGAATTTGCTCAAGAAAATCATTTATTAACTATTCAAGAAAATCAATTTATATTTTGTATTTTTTGTAATAATATTTTAGATGATTTATTTGATGTATAATGATAAAATGCTCAAGTTAAAATATTTATTTCATAATCTGTAATATCTTTTCAAACTTTATTTTCAAAATCATATAAAAAATCACTAAATATACTTATTTCTTCTTGTAATAATTGTTTATTTAGATTTTTATTAAATGAACTAATTACAAAAACAGATGTAATAGTCAAGATACTAATAGCAATAATTATTTCTATCAATGTAAATCAAAACTTATTTTTCTTCATTTTTAAAAAATTTAGAAAGTACTTTTGGTGAAAATATAACAAAAAATATAATAAATACAAATAAAAGTATTTTTCAGAATTTATCTAAAAAAAGTGATGCTATTCAAAATAAAAATGAAAAAATATAAAGAAAACTCAGTACTTGTATTTTAGACAATCATAAATCTAAAAGTCTATAATGAAGATGTGATTTATCTCAAGAAAAAGGACTTTTTTTATTTTGTAATCTTTTGAGTATAACATAGACAGCATCAACACTATATATTCAAAAAACAACTAGAACGGTCGCTATTTTTCCACCTGAAATAATTGCCAATGTCGCCAACATAAAACCTAAAAACATAGTTCCTGAATCTCACATCAAAAATTTTTCCTGAACATTAAAATACCAAAATGGAAGTAAAATTCATATAAGTATAAGTGATAAACTCATAATAAATTTAGCATTTTCTATTCCACCTATATAATCATCAGTAAAATAAAGTTTGAGTCAAAGCAAGAAAATAACCAAAAACGAGATGATAGAAAGTCATGCAGTATTTCCAGTGATTCCATCAGTCCAATTGAGAGAGTTAAAAATAAATACATACCAAATTATGGTAAATAAAAGTGAAATAATATATATTTTATAGTTAAATATTTCAATAAAAAATTTGTCTAGATTAATAACTCAACCAAAAATATTACTCACATATCCTATTTTTATTGATGTAATTCATATAACTCAAGCAATAATGATTTGTATAATAAGTCTAAATTTTGGACTTAAAAAGAAAAAATCATCTATAAAACTCACAAAAGTTATGAAAAATCAAAAAAACCAAATGAGATAAAGTTTTGAATTTACAGGAATAAAAAGGAAACTGATTAAAAAAAATACAAGAACAAAAATAACCCCCATACTATGAGGTATAGGTTTTCTTTTATGTCCATATTTTTCTGGTTTGTCTAGAATATTGAGTTTGATAAAAAGTTTTTTTGTAAGTAAAATAACAAAAAAAGACAAAATTACTGAAACTAGGAATGTAATAAGCAAATCTATTATCATAAATATTTTTTAATATTTTTAAAATAAAATACAAAAACTGTTAATGGAAGAAGAGTATATGAAATATCAATTCATTTTATATTTGATATGAGAAATGAACTATAAGTCTCTAATCCTGAAGATAGAAAAATTAAAAATATTCCTACTAAAGATCAAAAATATTTTATTTTTTCATCATTTATCGATAAAAATGAAGCGAAAATCGTAAATCAAATAAGTTGTAAAAATTGTCCAAAACTATTTATGAAATCAAAATAAAAGTAAACTCATAAAATAATAAATCACACAAAAAATATAGTTTTATAATTTATAATTTTTTGCTTGATATTCTTTATATCAAAAAAAGCTTTTAATGAACTCATTCAAAATAATATTTGCGAAATTATATAATTTAATTTTTCATTAAATATGAGAGCATAAATTGAAATAATACTAAATACAATCATACTAAAAATCTGATACATTCATCCTTTTTTCTTTTCATTTTTAGTATAATAATCTCACATCATCATCATAAAAATATCTCACAAAAAATGAAGAAAAAATACAATTGTTATTTCAAAAATATTTCCAGTATTTGTATAGTAAATAATAGAAATACAAATAAAAAATATGATGTAGATCCACCAATTTTCGCGTGAAAATACCTTTATTTCTTGTAAAAGTAGGTTTTTTGACATAAATATTACTTATAAATAGGGAATTTTTTACAAAGTTCTAAAACTTCCCCTTTTAAAAATTTTAATTTTGCTTGTAAATCTGAATTTTCAAATACTTCCATATTTGATTTATCTTCTACTGAAGAATTATATCATTTTGCTTGTTGCAATGCTTTTATTGAGTCTGTGAAAATTATTGCTATTATTTTCATTTCCTCTTGCTTCATACCTCTCGTGGTTGCTGCTGGAGTTCAAACTCTGATACCACTTGGATCAAGAGGTTTTCTTGGGTCATATGGAATCATATTTTTATTCGTAGAAAGCCCTACCAATTCTAAAGCTTTTTCTGCTTCTTTTCATGTAACTCAAAAGCTAGTAAATACATCAACTAAAATTAAGTGATTATCTGTTCAGTTTGAAATTATCTTAAATCAAGAATTCATAAGATCTGATGCTAAAACTCTGGCATTGTCTACAACTTGTCTAGCATACATTTTAAAACTTGGGTCAAGTGCTTCTTTAAAAGCAACTGCTTTGGCTGCGATAAGATTTTCGTGTGGGCCACCTTGAACTCCAGGAAATACCGCTCTTGCTATAGCTGGAGCAAATTTTTCTTTCGACATAATAATCGCACCTCTTGGACCTCTCAAAGTTTTATGAGTGGTTGTAGTAACCACATCACAATAAGGAACAGGATTTTCTAAAACTCATCCTGCAACCAGTCAAGCTATATGAGCAATATCTGCCATCAAAACTGCTCAAACTTTGTCAGCAATTTGTCTAAATCTTTTCCAATCAAGGCTTCTTGGGTAAGCCGAAAATCAAGCTAAAATCATTTGTGGTTTGTGTTCTATTGCTAATCTTTCAACTTCATCCATATCTATAATTTCAGTATTTTTATCCAAAGTATAAGGTATTATTTCATATAATAATCATGAAAAATTAAGTGGATGTCCGTGACTAAGATGTCATCCTTGATCAAGAGAAAGTCCTAAAACTTTGTCTCCTGGTTTTAAAACTCATAAATAAACTGCCAAATTTGCAGGACTCCCGGAAAGTGGTTGAACATTGACATATTCTGCTCCAAAAAGTTCTTTCGCTCTATTTATTGCAAGCTCTTCAATTTGGTCGATAAATTCTTGTCCAGCATAGTATCTTTTTCCTGGGTATCCTTCTGAATATTTATTTGTCAAAATACTTCCATTCGCTTCGAGTACATCACGAGAAACATAGTTTTCAGAAGCTATGAGTTCTATTTCTTCATCTTGTCTATGAGCTTCTTTTTGTATTAAATCAAATAAAATTTTATCATTATCTTTTAGCATAATATGAAAATTAAAATGTAATAGTTTTATTATATTAAAAATAGTTTTAAAGCAAAAAAATAACAAAAATTTTTAAACACAAAAAAACCGATATTTTAAAAAATATCGGTTTTAAAATTATTCTATTTTACTTCAAGTTCAATTTATAATTCAACTTCAAATTAATTCTCCACTTCAAGTTGTAGGATTTTCTTTATTATATTCATCTATTACTAAAGAAATATTATCAAGTTTTATATATTTTTTAAGTATTTTTTTAGCTTCTTCTAGTTGTCTATCATATTTGTTTTCATAATCTTCACGTAAAAAACTTATTTTTATATCTGGCTCTATTCAATTGTGATCTATTGAATAATCCAAAGGAGTATACCATTTTGCAATTGTTAGTTTTAACATACTTCAGTCTGGTAATTCAAATGGTTGTTGAACTGATCATTTTCAGTATGATTTTTCTCAAACTAAAATTGCTTTTTTATAATCTTTTAATGCTCAAGCTGTAATTTCTGATGCTGAAGCTGAATTTTCATTTATTAAAACAACTATTTTTTTATTAAATATTTTTCAAAAATTTTCACTATAATAATTATTATTTAATAAACTATCTTTATATTTTGTTGTTACAAGTAATTTTCAAGTTTCTATAAAATTTGAAAGTATTTCTACTGCACTTTGTAAATAACCTCAACCATTATCTCTTAAATCTATTATTATTCATTTAATTTTATCATTATTATAAGTATTTAATAATTCTAAAAATTCGTTTGATGTATTTTCTCAAAACATATTTAATGTAATATATCAAATTTCTTCATCTTTTGTATCAAGAGTATCAACAGAAGGAATTTTTATTTTATCTCTTATTATATCTTTTGTAATAAAATCATTTTCTCAAGATCTTAATATTTTTAAAACTACATTAGTTCAAGCTGGTCATTTTATAAAATTAACAGCCTCTTGAGTTGTTAAATCTTTTAAAGAATTTCAATTTGCTTCAATAATAATATCTCATTTTAAAATTCAATTATTTAAAGCTGGACTTCATTTTATAACCCTATCAACTATTATTCAAAGTTCATGTTTATCAATAACAGCTCATATTCACTCAAAATCTCAAGCTAAAGCTTCATTAAATTGTTTTGTAACTTCTGGATTCATAAATTCTGAAAATTTATCTCAAAGTGATTTTACAAGTCAATCTATTAATCAATATTCTAAATTTTTTGATTTTAATTCATCTGAAGAATAATAATTTGAATTTATTATATTATAAACTTGCCAAAATAAATCTAAATTTAAATCTTTTTTTAGTAAATTTTCTTTTATTATACTTTGAACAATATTATCATCTTTTTTCTTTAATATTTCTATATCAAATTTTAAAGAAGTGTAAAAACCTAGTAAAAAAGATGTTAAAAATGTTATAAAAATTAGTAAAAATATATTTGTATTTTTTTGTTTTTCAATCATATATGTTTAAAAATAATAATATTTATTTAACAAGTTTATAATACCTATTTATGATTTAAAAACAAGTCAATATAAAAAAATAATCATAGTTAAAAAAATGTTAATAATTTTTATTATTTATTTTAAGCCATTTTTTTTAATGTTTTTTTATTAATTTTTAAAAACTTATTAATTTTTGCTATTTTTTAGCTATTTTAGTTTTTAACATTTTTTATTATTACTATTACTAATTATATATTTATATATTTAAAAAATTTGTAATTAAATAAAAAGTATGATAAAATGTTAAAAATTAATTTATAATATAAAAGTTATGATATTAAATATATTTAAAAAATACTCTGAAAAAAATAAAAAGAAAAAAATTATTATAACAATAATTGAAAATCTAAATATAAATGAAAAACAAAAAAATCTATATTTAGACTCTCTAGATTTTTTAGATGAAATTGGTTTAGATAAATTATACAAATCTTTAGAAATATTTATGTGAGAAATCGAAAAAAAACAAATTGATGATATATCACAAGAAAGTTTTACTAAAATAGCTTGAATGAGAAAAAAAGAAGTTTTAGAAAAACAAAAAGAAATAAATAGTTTTTGATTTTTAATTAATAATTTATAATATATGTCAGTTGAAAATAAAATAGAAACTGGAAATAATCTTCCAGATATAAAAAAATTATTAGAAAAAAAAGATGTTGATTGAGCTTTATCTTGACTTTGAGAAGTTTCAAAAAATACTATAGAAAATAAACAACAAGAATTAGCTTGATGTTTTGAAATAGCTGAATTTACTTCAAATTTAGATGAAAATCAAACAAATTGATTAAATTCTATTTTTACAAAATTTTTAACTCCACAAAATTTACAAGCATAATTTTTATTTATAGAATAAACAAAAAATGAAAAATTTTAAAGTAGAGGTTTCTAAGTGATTAGAAAAATATCATCTTATTAGAAAAGCTGAAAATGAAGTTTTATTAAAAGATGAATTACATAAAGAATGATTTTGAATTTTATCCATACAAGTAATGGATGATGTTTTAATTGAATGAAATAAATTTTACTTTGAAATAATACAAAATTGAGTTTTAAAAGTTTGAAATATAATGTGAAGTGATATTTTTAAATCTTATTTAAAAATAAAAGATCAATTAAAATATGATTTAAAATATATTTATATTGAAAAAGAAACTACTTTAGAAGAAAAAGAAAAAATTATACATGAACTTGAAGAACAATACAGAATTTATCTTCAATCAAATAAAAAAGAATTAGAAAAAGAAAAAATAAAACAAGAAGAAAAAATAAAAGTTGTAACAGAGGAAAAAGTAGATAATTTTCAAATGAAGAAAGAATTAGATGAAGTTTATAATATTATAGATAAAGTTTTATTTAAATTAAAAATTTTTATAGATTCTCAAGATAATCCATATTTAAATTTTGAAAAAAAAGAAAAATTAAAAGATTTTTTTAATAGTTTGGTTAAATTAAAATCTTCAACAAATATTCCAAAATTAAAACAAATTTGAGAAGTTGCTTTAATTAAATTATGAGAAATAGAATTACAAATACTTGAATCAAAAAAAGATGAAGAATCTCAAAAATTGTTATCAGAAACTAATAAATTACTTAAAGAAGTTTGATCAAAAACAACATTTATTCCAAAAGATAAGGATATTTGATATATTTTAAATAATTCATTAAAAGTATTTTTAGATAGTTTTAAAAATAATAAACCTAAAAAAGAAAAATTTTATATAGATACAAAATCTACAAGTTATTTAAAAACTAAATTACTTTTAGAAAAATATGAAAAAAAATTAAAAATTTTAAATAAGGAAATTTTTAAAAATTTAATTATTTTTATAATTCCTACTGAAAAAAATAATGAAATTAAACAAAATTTTTATTTAAGAAAAAAAGTTATAAATCAAAATATAATGATTTTAAAATCAAGATTAACTTGAAAAACTTATTCTTATACAAAAATTATTAAATGATATGATACTTTTATACAAAAATTATTAAATATATTATTTTTCTTTAAAAATCCATTATTTATACTTATTTTTATATATTCATTTTTATTTTTAATATTAAATTTTTTAAATTATTTATGAATATATAGTTTAAATATAAATTTTTACTGATTATTTTACTTTTTATTTATAAATTTTACATTTATTTTATTAAAATATGTAAATTGAATAATAAGTTTGAGTTTTAATATTGTAATTTTAAGTTTTTTGTTTATATTTTGAGTGATAAATTTTTAATCACTCATTTTTTTATTTTATGAGATATTTATTTTTTTTATTATCATTTTTATATTCATTTATTTTTTATGTTTTTTATACTTTTTCAATTAAAAAAGATATATTTTTAAATGATTTAAATACTGATTTAAATATTATTAATTTATCTTTAAAAGATAGTATAATTTTTTCAAATTCAGATACTTTAGTTATTCAATCAATTTTTTGAAATTTACTTTATGAAATTATTATATTTTTTTTTATATCAATTTTTTTATTTTTTTATTTTTCTTCCGATAAAGAAAATATTTCAACTTCAAAAGAAGATAATAAATTAATATTAAATATTTTTACTTTTTGAAATATTATGATTTTTTTAAAGAAATTTTCTTATTATATTTGATTTATTTTGTTTTATTTATCACTATATTTAATAAGTTTAAGTTTTGATTTTATTGATTTTTCTATATTTATTTTATTTGTAAATATTTTAATTTTTTTATTTTATTTTATTTCAAAATTTTCTTTAATATCAAGAAATTTTTTAAAAATAAATTCACTTATATTTTCATTTTTTTATTTAATAAATTATTTTTTTATATTAATAAATGATCAAAATTATTTCAATTTAATTGATTTTATTAATTCATTTTTAATACTTTTAATTTTTCCAGTTTTACTTTATTATGACAGAATTTTATCAAAAAAAGAAAATTTTGATAATTCATTATTAATAAATTTTAGTTTATATATTTTTTGAGTTTTTTTATTTTATTTTTATTATTATATTTTTCATCAAAATATTTTATTTTGGATAACAATTATATCTACAGTTTTTTGAATAATTTGGTTTGAATATTTACCTAAAATAAATTTATTAAAAAAAGATAAAATTATTTTAAGATATATTTGAATAATTTTTACTTATATTTGAATAATTTTTTGATTAATTCATCAATTTTTTGATTATTCAATTATAATTTTTTTCATATTATTATTACAAGTTTTTTATAATTTATTTATTCATAAAAAATACATAAATTATATTTCATTATTTTTGTGAATTTTTATATTTATTTATATAGTTTTTTATAATATTATATATTTCAATTTAATCGATTATAAATCTATAAATTTCTTATTTTTAACATTTTGATTATCTTTTTTTACTATAATTTTAACATATTTTATAAAATTAAAAGTTTTACTTGATTATTATATTATTCATATTTTTTGTCATATTATAAATTTAGTTTGAATTATTTTATTTTTTATATTTAATAATTTTGAAATTTTGTATATTTGAATATTATTACTTTTAGAATCGATATACTTTTTTTTAAGTTATTATAAATTAAATCCTAATAAAAACTAATATGTTAAATATTGTAAAAAATTTTAGCGAAGTAAAAAATTCAAATTTAGTATTCTTACTAAAAAATAAATTTGATGCAGAAAAACTTAATTTTTTAGATTTAGATGAGAAAATTTTATCTAAAATAGAAAAAATCTTTACTGAACAAAAAAATACTTGTTTTAAAATATATCTTGGAACAGAATATTTTGAAGAATTAATACTTTTATTTTACCTTGATGTAAAAAAAGATATTCAACTTTTTTTATGAGAAAATATTGAAAAAATTCCAGAAAAAATCACCTTTGAATATGAAAAAGATAATATATTACTTAATAGTATTATTTTATGAAAATATGAATTTTCGTATTATAAAGAAGAAAAAAAAGAACTGGAATTAAATGTTTTATGTCAAGATTTACAAATAAAAAATTTAACTAATAGATTATCAACTCTTAAAAATATAACTGATGCTAGAGATTTGGTAAATAAGCCATCTTGTGACAAAACTCCAGATAAATATACTACTTACATAAAATCATTAAAATTTAAAAATACTCGTGTAAAAGTACTTGATTATGAAGAAATAAAAAGAGAATGATTATGACTTTTAGATGCCGTTGGAAAAGCAAGTAATTATAAACCAAGACTTGTTATTTTGGAAAAAATTGTGGATAAAAAACTTCCTACCATTTGACTAGTTTGAAAATGAATTACTTTTGATACGGGATGACTCAATATAAAAGTTGAGGATTACATGTATGGTATGAAAGATGATATGGCTGGAAGTGCAAGTTTACTTTTTATGATGAAAGAAATTGATGATAAAGATTTAAATTGTAATGTAGTGGTTGCTTTACCTCTTGCTGAAAATAGTATTTCAGGAGATGCATATAGACCTGGAGATATTATTACTTCTTATTCTGGAAAAACAGTTGAAATAACTAATACCGATGCTGAATGAAGACTTATTTTAGCTGATTGAGTTAGTTATCTTTCAAAAAATTATACTTTAGAAAGTATTACAACAATAGCTACTTTAACAGGAGCTTGTATGGTAGCTTTAGGATACAACTATGCCTGAATTATGTGAGATAATAGACAATTTATAGACAATTTATTACAAAATGAAACTTTTGAATCATATTGGGAGCTTCCTTTAAATGATTTTTATATAGAAAAAACAAAGTGAAAAATCAGTGATTTTATTAATTATACTTCTTGAGTTATGGCTGGAAGTTCTATGTGAGGAGCATTTCTCAAGAATTTTTGCTTAAATAACGAAAAATTTACTCATATAGATATAGCTGGAGTTGCTTTTGTAAAAGAAAAATATTGACTCTATAATATTTGAGCTACTTGATTTTGAGTTGATAGTTTATCAAAATTACTTTTTGAATATGGAAAAAATTCTTAATTTTTTCAAAGATTTATTGGCTCCAAAAAAGTGTTACTCTTGCTGAAAGCAGTGACACTTTTTATGTAGAAAATGTATGGAGAATATTGGGTATTATGAGTCAATTTGTCCTGTTTGTAAGCAAAGTTCAAGAGATTTTGAAGTACATTTTTATTGTAAAAAAGAAAGTATGCATCTTGATAAAGTAATTATCCTTACTCATTATCAAAATAAGGTGATTCAAAAACTTATTAAAGATGCAAAATTTTATCATAGAAAAGATATTTTAGAAGATTTGTCTTCTTACTTATCAGAAAAATTTTTTGATCATATAGAGGAAAATACTGAGGATTTACTCATTATTCCAACTCCTATGTATTTCTGGAAAAAAATCAAAAGATGATACAATCAGTCGGAAATACTTGTCAAAAATATGTCTAAAATCTGTCAAATAGATTATAATAACTCTCTTATTACTAAGACTAGAAATACAAAACCACAATCCCATCTTTCAAAAATTCAGAGAATAGAAAATCTTCAAAATGCTTTCAAAATAAATATAAATGAACTAAAAAAATATAAAAATAAAACTATTGTGATTGTTGATGATGTGGTTTCCACTGGAACGACTCTTTCAGAAATAGCAAAACTTCTCAAAAAACACTGAATAAAAAAAGTATATGGTCTTTGTTTGGCTTCCGATTAGAATATTTGACAAAAATATTATTTAGTTTATAATAGAAAAAAAATATTATTATTTATTTGTTATGAAGCAACTAGATTTATTTTGAAAAAAACTTTTAGATAATCAAAAATTATCACAAACACCAGAAATAAAAAAACCTGTAAAAGAGGAAAAAGAAAAAACCCAAAAAAAAGTTTTATCTGTTTTATCGTGAACTTTTAAGTATAACTTTTCAAATTGAAATTATGAGTCTTATAAAATAGAAACAAATAATTGAAAAATAACTAAAGTTTATTTTAAATTTTGAAATCATAAATTTTTAATACATATTGATTACGATTTAAAATCATGAAAAAATGTAAACTTTCATGAAACAGACAGAGAGGAGAGAGAAAAAATAAACGAAAATGGTATAAATTTAAAAATGTCATCTATTCAAAAAAAAGAAAAAGCATGATATGGATGAGTAAAGTTTTCAGTGAATTATTTTAAATATGCGGGGCTTGATTTTTTTACTGCAAAAATTTTTTTAGAAGCTTTGATAAAGGATTATCATAAGTAAATTTATTTTTTAATTTTAAAAATATGATTAGACAAACAATAAAAAACGCAATATTACATTCAGTTGTATTTTGCACAACAGTATTAATATTTTGAATATGATACGCAGCCATTACAAATGTATGGACAAATACAAGCACTTTAGAGGTTTCAAGTTGATCAATTCTTTCAGCTGATAGTTGGAATAAACTACTTGGAAATTTTGAGTTTCTAAACGCTAAAACTGAGAATGTTTATAATGTTTTAGGTAGAATATGAATTGGAGAACAAAATCCAATTAGAGCTTTACATCTTAGTTGAAATTCTGATATAGAATTAATTTTAGAGCAAAAAGCTGCAAAAGCTAATTTTAAAAAGTGGAATCTTGTTGCTGCTTGATGAAATTCAACTACTGAAGCAGATTTTTTTATAAGGCAATTGAATGATTTATGAAATTCATGAATTACAACTTTTTTCATCAAATGAAATTGATGAAATGTATGAATTTGAACGAGTACACCTTCATATAAATTACATGTAAATTGAACAGCTTGATGAACTAGTTGGACTAATACCTCAGATCAAAGATATAAAAAAGATGTAAAAACGCTTACTTGAGTCTTAGATAAAATAGATAATTTAAGATGAGTCAAATTTAACTGGGATAAAGAGTCATTTCCAGAAAAAGGTTTTACTGATAAAGTAAATATATGATTTATAGCTCAAGAGGTAGAAAAAGAGTTCCCTGAATTAGTAAATACGGATGATGATTGATATAAATGAGTAGAATATGCAAATATGACAGCTGTATTGTTAGAAGCCATAAAAGAATTAAAGGTAGAAAATGATAAATTAAAGGAAAAAATTGAAAACTTAGAAAATAATTAATATATAATTTTTAATTTTAAAAATATGATTAAACAAGCAATAAAAAACGCAATATTACACTCAGTTGTATTTTGCACAACAGTATTAATATTTTGAATATGATACGCAGCCATTACAAATGTATGGACAAATACAAGCACTTTAGAGGTTTCAAGTTGATCAACGCTATCGGCAGATAGTTGGAATAAATTGCTTTGAAATTTTGAAAATTTAAATTCAAGATTATGAAGCCAGTCATCACATCATGCAAGATATTATTTAAATGGAAATCAAGTTGTGAATAGAACAGTTTGGAATAGATTAAATTTTACAACAAAAGAATATGGTTACTGCTTATGTTGCTTCAAATGATAATTCTTGGACCGCCGGAAATAGTTATTGAGTAGGGGTTGGGATAAACGCTAGTTCTTGACCAAATCATCTACTATGATATTTATTTGTTTCTTGATCTTACACAGGACGCTGAGATATTTGGGGAACTAAAGTAATTAAGCTAAATAAAGATGATTTAATATCTTTTTGGTTTATTCCTTGGAATAATAATTCCACTTTAACTTTAGGAACACCATTTAATTCAGTAACGAATTATGTAGAAATAACAAAAATATGAAATTAAAATATTATTAATTTGAAAATTATGATGCTACAAACAATAAAAAAATCCATAATTGGATGAATAGTATTTAGTTTAACTGTTGTACTTGTATTTTGAATATGATATGCAGCTATTACAAATATATGGACAAATACATCTACCTTAGAAGTTACAAGCTGATCAACTTTGTCAGCTGATAGTTGGAATAAATTGCTTGGAAATTTTGAATTTTTAAAATCAAAAACAGATACTATTGATAGTAGGGTTACAATATTGGAAGGAGTTCCAGTTTGAGCTCCTAATTTTGATTCATGATGGATTGCTGTTCAGTCAAATACAAGTAATGTACAAACATTAACACATAATTTTTGAACTTTACCGAAAAATATTGTGTTATATACCTCATCAACTAATGATGGAACTTGGGCAAGATGGACTCCTTTAATTTCTCCTTGATTGAGTTACAATTCACCAGAAACTAATATTATTTCTTCCACTGATATTAAATTATATTTTCATAATTTAGATAATGTAATTTATTGTGATGTGAATAATATATGTCCTTCCTGAGTTACCACTTCTAAAACTTGATATATGAGAGTTTTTGCATGGAAATAATTCTTAAAAAAATTAAATATATTCCCTTGAATATATTTTTTTTTCACTATAATGTAACGTTATGAATTTACTAATTTTAAAAACAAAAAATGTCTGAATTTTTAGAACTATATTGAGCAAGAACTCATAATTTGAAAAATGTGAACGTAAAAATTCCAAAAAATAAATTAACTGTTATTACTGGGCTTTCTGGAAGTGGAAAGTCTTCTTTAGCATTTAAAACGATTTATAATATCTGACAACAAAAATACCTTGAATCTCTTTCAAGTTATGCTCGTATGTTTATTGGTTGAATGAGTGAAGAAGCTCTTTATGATGAAATAAAATGACTTTCCCCAACTATTTCTATAGATCAAAAAACTACAAATAGAAATCCAAGATCTACAGTTTGAACTATTACAGAAATTTATGATTATTATAAACTTTTGTATCTAAATATTTGAGAAAGAAAATGTATAGAATGTTGAAATGAGATAAAAAAAGATACTTTAGGAAGTATTATTGAAGAAATTTCATCATATGAAATATGAGCGAAATTTATTATTAAAGTCCCAATTTTAAAAGATATTGAAGATTTAAGTCTGGAGCTTGTAAAAAAAGAAGTTTTAAAACTTTGATTTATTCGTTTTGCAATAGGAAATACTACTTATACTTTAAATGATGAGGTAAAAATAAATTCATCCAACAAAAATCAAATTTATATAGTTTTAGACAGATTAGTTATAAAGGATTATTTATGAGATGAAAATCTTGATTTAAAAAGATTAAAAGATAGCCTAACTCTAGCTTTTAAAATTTGAAACTGACTTTTAAATGTTGATTTTATGATAGAAGATAAAATTATTTGAAAAAAATATTCAAATATTTTTGTTTGTTCAAATTGTTGACATATTCCAAGAGAACTGGATATATCAAGTTTTTCATTTAATTCTCCATCTGGTAGTTGTCTAGATTGTCATTGACTTTGAGAAAAACCAGTATTTTTAGAAGAAAATATTATAAATCCTCGTCTAACTATTGCAGAATGAGCTATTTTACCTTGGTTTTGAAGTTCTTATTATCATGAGTTATTATTGCAAGTTTGCATGGTAAATAAAATAAATTCAAATGAAAAATATGGAAAATTAGACAAAAAAGCTAGAGATATTATTCTTTATTGAACTTGAGATATTACATATAAATTAAGTCCAGAAAATAATATGTCTGGAAAAGTTTATAACGCAAAATATAAATGAGTTATAAATATTTTAACAGAAAAATATTTTTCTGGGGATTTAGAAGATGATAAACTATCGCAATATATTACAAATATTACTTGTCCAACTTGTGACTGAAATAGATTAAATTTAGAGAGTTTATCTGTATATTTTAAATGACTAAATATAGGTCAATTATCAAATAAATCAGTAAAAAATTCCCTAGAGTTTTTTAAAAATATTACTTTGTCTACAACGGAAAATAAAATAGCTAAAAATGTTCTAAAAAACATAATTGAAAGACTTGAATTTTTATCTTGAGTAGGACTTGATTATATGACGATTGCAAGAAAATCAAATACTCTTTCAGGATGAGAATCTCAAAGAATTCGCTTAGCTACTCAAATTGGTACAAAACTAGAGTGAATTATTTATGTTTTAGATGAGCCATCTATTGGACTTCATCCAAGAGATAATGATATGCTTATAGAAAATTTAAAAAAATTAAGGGATATCTGAAATACACTTATTGTTGTTGAGCATGATGAAGATATTATGAAAAATGCGGATTATATTATAGACATCTGACCATGAGCTTGAATTCATGGTTGAAATGTGGTTGCAGAAGGAACTTTAGAAGAAATTATTCAAAATGAAAACTCTATTACATGACCATTTTTATCAAAACATATTTCTATACAAGTGGATAGAAAGGAAAGAATAGTAAATAAATTTTTAGAAATAAAATGAGCAAATCACAACAATTTAAAAAATATTGATGTTCAGATTCCTTTGCAAAATTTAACAGTTGTGACATGAGTTTCTGGAAGTGGAAAATCATCACTAGTAAATCATATTTTAGCAAATTATTTATCAAATGAACTAAATGGAGCCAAAAGACCTGTTTGAAGTTTTAAAGAAATTCGTGGGCTTGAGCATATTGATAAAGCAATTGTAGTTGATCAATCACCTATTTGAAAAACACCAAGAAGTAATCCAGCAACTTATACTTGAGTTTTTACAAATATTAGAGAATTATTTGCAACGAGTGAAGAAGCTTTAATTAGATGATATTGACCTTGAAGATTTAGTTTTAATACTAAAGATTGAAGATGTCCACATTGTGATTGAGATTGAGTGAAAAAAATAGAAATGCATTTTTTGCCACCAGTTTACGTAAAGTGTGAATATTGTGACTGAAAAAGATTTAATAAGGAAACTTTAGAAGTTCAATTTAAAGCAAAAAATATAGCGAATGTTTTAGATATGACTGTTGAAGAAGCACTAGATTTTTTCAAAAATCAACCAAAAATTTTTAAAATACTTGAAGTTTTAAATGATGTTTGACTTTGATATATTAAATTATGACAATCATCAACTACCCTATCAGGTTGAGAATCTCAAAGAATTAAACTTGCAACTGAACTTTCAAAAAGATCTACTTCAAAAACATTTTATATTTTAGATGAGCCAACAACAGGACTTCATTTTTCAGATACTCAAAAACTTTTAAAAATACTTCATTCTTTAGTAGACAAATGAAATAGTGTTTTAGTTATTGAACACAATATGGATGTAATTCTCAATGCCGATTATATTATAGACATAGGACCAACAGGATGAGATGAATGATGAAATCTCGTGGTGGCCGGAGATATAGAAACTGTAAAAAACTGCAAAAAAAGTTTTACAGGAATTGCTATTAAAAAATATTTAAGTTAACAAAAAATTATGCAAAAATTATTACAACAAAATATAGATATAACAGAGTTGTCTAACTTTAAGACCAAAGCAAAAAGTAAATATTACTTTGAAATCAATGATATTGAAGATGTTTTTCATTTAAAAGATATAGTGGATTTTTCCAAAGAAAAAAATCTGAAACTTTTATTTGTTTGATGAGGAACGAATTTACTTTTTGCCTTTGATGTATTTGAATGAATAGTTATAAAAAATAATTTAAAATGATTTGCTTACGATAAGTCAAAACAAGTTTTAGAAGTATATACAAGTGAAAGTATTCGGGAGATGGCAGAGAAACTTGAAACTGATTTTGGACAAAATCTCTGGCATAGATTTATCTGACTTCCTGGAAGTATTTGAGGTGCTGTTTTTGGAAATGCAGGATGTTTCTGACTCGAAACAGAAAGTAATTTTTTGCAAGCAGAAGTATATAATCTTGAAACTGGTGCAATAGAAACTCTCAGCAAAGAACAATCGGATTTTTGATATAGAAATAGTATTTTTAAGCAAACAGAAAAATATTTTATTATCAAAGCAAAATTTGATTTATCTCAATTACAAGAAAAATATTCTTCAGATGTTGATAATATAAAATTCAGAAAAGAAATTCAGCCTTCAGGAAATAGTTGCGGAAGTTTTTTTAAAAATCACTCGAAAGAATATTCTGCCTGAAAGCTTATTGAAGAAGTTTGACTTAAATGATTTGCTTATAATAATGCATATTTTAGCGAAAAACATGCTAATTTCCTTATGACAAAACTTGATAATGGAGATTATAAAGATTTACTTTTTTTGATCGATTTGGCGAAGAAAAAAGTATTTGAAAAATTTGGGATAGAACTTTTAGAAGAAGTAAGAATTATTAGAAATGAGAAATCCCTCCAAACCTCCCTTTAAAAAAGGGAGAGCTTTTAAAGGAATGAACCTATTTCTCTCCCTTTTCCAAAGGGAGTGGCTGAAAGCCGAGGGATTATATTTAAACTTTCCATTATTTCATCAAAAAGGCAACACTTATAAATTTGAATATAGAAAAAAATCGTTATTATAAACCCTTATCAATTAATCTTGCTGAAAAATGCTGGACAAAAAAAGAAGAGTTTATAATCAACTACTAGAAAAAATTAAATTATCAAAAAATATTGCACTCGTATCACACAAAAATCCTGATATTGATACGATAGGTTCTGTAACAGCTTTTTTTGAAACCATAAAAAATAACTTTTTGTATAAAAATATTGATTTGATTTGTATTGATATCATTCCTGAAAAATACAGATTTCTTACTCATACCAATAGATTTAAACAAGATTTTCATCCTAAAAATTATGACCTTATAATATTTTTTGATAGTGGAAGTAAAACTCAAACTGGGTTTGATGAAACATTTCCTGAATTATTTGACTCAAAAACTTATAATACTATTTCTATTGATCATCATATTACAAACGAACTTTATGCAAAACAAAATATTCTCAATACTACTTATTCATCTACTACGATGATAGTTTTTGAAATATTGGTTATGCTTGATTTAAAAATTTCAAAAGTTGCTGCTACGAATATGCTCGCTGGAATTTATACCGATACTTGAGGTTTTAAACATTCAAATGTTAATGAGATTACTTATTTGTTTGCTTCAAAACTTTTAGAATATGGGGCAAATTTTCAAATAATAGTAGACAAATTTTTTAAAAATAATACACTATCAACTATAAAACTTTGGGGAAAAATACTTTCAGATAGTTTTATTGATGAAAATGGAGTTTTGTACTCATATGTAAATAAATCTATGCTGGATAGTTATAATTCTACTTACGAAGAAATTTCTGGAGTTATCGATCATCTCAATACTGCAGAATGAATAAAATATTCTACTCTATTAACTCAAAAATGAGAATATGTAAAGGCTTCTCTGAGAACCTTAAGAGATGATATAGATTTGACACAAATTGCGAAAAAGTTTGATGGTGGATGACACAAAAAAGCTTCTGGATTTACCACAAAGGCTCAAATAGAAGAATTTAAAACCTATAATATTAAACTATAATGGAAAAACTTAGAATACATAAATATCTATCACAGGCTTGAATTTGTTCTCGCAGAAAAGCGGAAGATTATATCAGTCAAGGACTCATAACAGTAAATGGAAAAAGAGCCGAAATTGGACAAATGATAGACCCAAGTGTAGACAAGGTGGAAATGTGAAAAGAGGCTGTAAAAGAGCAAAATGAGCTTTTATACTACAAAGTGAATAAACCAAGATGAGTGGTAACCACTTGTGCACAAAGTGATGAAAAAACAATTTTAGATGTCATTCCACTTGATAAAAGAGTATTTCCAATATGAAGGCTTGATAAAGAAACTACTTGATTAATTTTGATGACCAATGACTGAAGACTGGCAAATTTTCTGATGCACCCTCGCTATAATCATGAAAAAGAATATATTGTAGAAACTTTTGGACCAATTTCTGATGCGAGTTTAGAAAAGATGAGAAATGGACTTTTTATTTTAGGAAGTTATACAAAAAAAGCAAGAGTTGAGAGAGTTTCATCAGGAAAATTTACTATAACCATATCAGAATGAAGAAATAGACAAATTAGAAGAATGGTTGAAAAAGTTTGAAGTGAAGTTAAAAAACTTAAAAGAATTAGAATAGAAAATATTGAGCTTTGAAACTTGAAAGAGTGAGAATATAAAGCATTAACAAAAAAAGAAAAAGATGAACTTTTTAAAAGATTGAATATAAAGTAAAAACGCGACCATAGGTCGCGTTTTTGCATGAGTCGAAGAAGGGATTTTACTTCTTATTCGGCTCTTGTTGTTGGGGGGGTGTTCTCTTCATGCGCCTTTGAGCAAATAATGAGGGGCCAGGTTTCCAACCAGTATTTCCTTTTTTCAATTTCAACTCCAATGGATAACAAAAAAAGTATTGGTATTTTATTTAAAAAAAATGAAAGTCAATTTTACTTTTCCATTAAATAACTATAATAATTTTATATTTAATGTTTAATATAAAAAATCCTAAATGATTGTCGCTCTAGACCTTGAAACTACGTGAGTTTTAAAAGAAACTGATAAAATTATTGAAGTTGCGCTTGTAAAATTTGATGAAAATACTTTTGAAATTATTGAAACTTTTTCTACACTCATAAACCCTCTAATTCCTATTCCAGAAGTGATTTCAAATATCACAAATATTTTTGATGAAGATGTAAAAAATGCACCTTTTTTAGATGATGAACTTAAACAAAAGATAGAAAATTTTATTTGAGATGCTCCGATTTTATGACACAATACCAATTTTGATAGAGATTTTTTAATAAATAATTGAATTGATATAAGTGAAAATATAGTTCTTGATACTTTTTTACTTGCAAATATTATTCTTCCCTATGAAAAATCACTTAATTTGTGAAGTTTGTGTGAAGCTTTAGGTATAGAGCTTATTTGAGCTCATAGAGCTTTAGATGATACTATTGCTACAGTTAAGCTTTTTGAAAAGATATTTAAAAGTTTTCAAAAATTACCAAACTCTAAAAAAGAACTTTTAAATTTTATATTTTCAAAGTCAGACTCTTCAAATTATAAATACTATAAAAATTATTTTTCTTTTGAAACCTTGACTATTTCTGAGGATCAATTTATCAAAAAAACTCTAAAAGTAGTTTGAAAGTATAAAGAAGTTAAAAAAGAAGATACCCAAGAAAAAGAGATACATACAAAAAATATTAAAGAAATTTTTGAAAATCTTCCTAATTCTGAACTGAGAGAAAATCAATTAAATATGTCTTTAAAAATTGAAGATGTTTTATTTAATGATAAAAAACTCGTTATAGAAGCTCCAACTTGAGTTTGAAAAACATTTGCATACTTAATCCCCTCTATAATTTATGCCCTCAAAAGACAAGAACAAGTAGTTATTTCAACAAATACAAAAGCACTTCAAGACCAGATTTTTTATAAAGATTTAGAATTTTTAAGAAAAAATATTTGATATGATTTTTCATATTCAAAGCTAAAATGAAGAAAAAATTATTTTTCTATTTCCAGATATTTTGATTATATTTTAAATGCTTGAAAATTAAGTGTAGATGAAACTACTTTTTTTTCGAAAGTTTGTTTATGGCTTTTTGATACTGAGTTTTGAGAGTTGGATGAATTAAATTTTTATCCAAATGAATTTTTTTATTCAAAAAGTATAAATGCAGATCATTTTTTAGTTTTATTTGATAGTAATGATTATAAATTTTATGAACATATTTTTAAAGCCAGAAATAAAGCTCAAAACTCAAATATCGTTATTATAAATCACTCACTTCTTATTCAAGATGCAGTTTCTACTCAATGAATTTTTGGACAAATTAAAAATTTAATTATAGACGAAGCGCATAATCTAGAAGATACAACCACAGATGCTAATATTAAACAATTCTCTATTCAAAGCCTAAAAGAAAGTATTGAAAAGCTTGAAAATATTCTAAAAAAATCAAATTTTACTATAGACAACATAGACAAAAAATTTGAAAACTTATTTTCTTTGATATCTTTGTCTTTTGATTTGTTTTTAGATTATACGATTAAACAAAACACATTTTGAAATGAAAATTTTGATTGACTAATAGAAAAAGATTTTTTTGAAGAAAATAAAGATGTAAAAAATTTATTAAACAATATTGAAATCCAGTTTATTGAAATATTTAATCACCTACAAACTTCACCAGATAAAATTTTTAACTTGCTAAAAACTGAGATTTGAAACTTAGAAGATATTTTGAGTATTTTAAAAGTTTGTTTAGATGAAACATCATCTTCTAGTTATATCCCGATGTTTTCTATTGCGAAAAATGGAAATAATATTTTATATTACACTATTTTAAACACATGAAATTTTTTGAAAAATATTTTGTGGGATAAAGTTGATAGTATAGCTTTAACTTCAGCAACTCTAAAAATAAATGATAATTTTTCATATATTAATAATGTTTTAAATTTAGAAGATTTTCAGTTTGAAAGTTTAGAAAGTGATTTTGATTATTCTCGCCAAGCGCTTTTATTTATCCCAAATGATTTAGGTTCTATAAAATATAACAATCCTAGAATTAACGAGTTTATTTTAAACTTTTTAAATATTGTGCGTGGTAATTCTATGATTTTGTTAACAAGTTTTAATGCTATAAAAGATTTGTTTTTGACTTTAAATATTCCTCTAAAAAAACTATGAGTTTCAGTTTTAGCTCAATGAGTTGCTGGAAGTAAACATAAAATAGCAAATCATTTTAAAAACAATGCAAACTCGTCAGTGATTCTATGAACGGATAGTTTTTGGGAATGAGTTGATATTCCCGGGGATGATTTAAAATATTTATTTATACATAAGTTCCCTTTTTTGGTTCCTACTGATCCTATTTTTAAAGCCAGATCAAAATTGTATCGTGATGGTTTTAGAGAATATTCTATACCTAAAGCTATTATAAAAACTCGTCAATGATTTTGAAGACTTATAAGAACAAAAAAAGATACTTGAATAGTTGTTTTACTTGATGATAGATATTATTCTACTAATTGGTGAGTAACTATGAGGTCAAGTTTTCCTCATGATATAAATATAAAAACGTGAAGTTCAGAAAGCTTTTTAAGCTTAATAAAAAGTAAGTTTTAAACTAAAACTTACTTTTTTTAAATGTCTAGCTGATTTTTTTTGTAATTTTTTTGAATATATGTTATTATTGTGATGTTATATATTTTAATTTATAAATATGGAAGAACAAAAACAAGAAAATTCAGTTAATACAACTGAAAATAAAGAATCAAATTATTCAGATAATATATTTAAAGAATTATCTTGAGAGCTAGATTTTGGAAAAGAAGAAATTAAACAAGAAGAAAAACAACCAAAAGATAAAAAATATTATCTACAAATGACATTAACAATACTATGAGTTTTAAATATATTTTTATTTATAATGTTTGTTTTATCTTTTTTATATGTAAAAGCTCAAAATAATGAGGAAAATTACTCTAAATCATTTTTAGATCCATTTTGTTTTGTTATATTATGAAGTTTACAAGATAAAAATACTTGAGATTTTTGTTCATCTATAACTTCTTTAGTTACAGATTATGGAACAAAAACATCTACATTAAAAAATGAAATTTTATCTAAATTATCTCTAGTTACATGAGATTTATATACTATTGAAAATTTTGTTAACTCAAAAGAAGTTAGCTTTTTGATGAGTAATAAAATGAATAAATTGAAAGTTTTAGATATATTAAATGATTTTGATAGATTAAAAAATGATTTCTCAGCTTGAGATAAAAAATTAGTTGATTGTAAAACTATTAAAATTAATTGAGATAATACTTTAGATATGACTTGTGAAATTTATAGTTCAAGTTGGGAAAGAGTTGATAATAATTCATGATTATGAATAGTTTGAGATACTTGAGATAGAAAAACTTCATTAATAGAATGAACAAGTATTACACAAGCAGCAAGTTTTATAAATTTTATAGAGAAAAATTCATCATACAATTTCCAAATAATTAATAAACAAAAAATATTTGACTCAGAAGTGGTTTGAGAATGACCTTATGTTAAAAAGACAAAAGTTGAATTGAAATTGAAATATAATAATTTAAAAAATAACTTATCTTTATAATTTTAAAATATGGAAAAAAGTGAATTAGAAATAGAAATTAGTACTTTGTATAATAAAGTATTTGTATCATGATTAGCAACATTTATATTGTTAGTATGATTTATAGCTTATATCTATCCAAAATTTAGTGAAATATCTTTAGTGAAACAAGATCTAATAACAAAAATAGATGTTTATGAAAAATTAAAAAGTAATTGACTAAGTTATAGTGATTTTATATCTCAAACAAAAGATGAATCAATTAAAAAAATGTTATCTCAAGATGGAAAAACATTTTATGAAAATAACTTAACAAATTCTAAAAATATAGATTATTTAGCTTTTTTACAAGAAAAAGAGGATTATATAAACGAGATAAATAAATCAAATCTTGTTAAAAAAAGAGATGAAAAAATGTCAAAAGTATTACCTTCTTATACTGAATGATTTTCAGTTGAGTGAAATATGACAGATTTAGCTTTTGTTAATTATGTAGAATCATTACTTAGAACTTTTCAACTTAGAACTAGTTCAAAAATATGAATAGATAAATTGATTTTAGTTCAAGAAAATGATAAAAAAAGTGAAAATTTATCAACACAATTATTTTATATTCCTTTAAAACTTGACTTAGTTTGAAGAAAAGCTGATATAGTTGAATTTTTATATTTTTTACAAAATGTTTGAAGTGTTTCAAATATAAATGATAATTCAATAGTATTTCATAAAGATAATTTAATTAATAGAACTATTTCATGACAAAAAAGAACTTTTGATTACAATGTTTATGAAAATAAATTAGTTGATGTTGAAACAATAGAATTTTCAAAATATATAGATACCTCTAGTTCTTTAAGAACAACTAATCAATTATCACTTGAATGATTTTTAAATTTTGTAAGAAATGGATTTGAAAAAAATGATGAGTATAATGTTATAGTAAACTTAAAATTTTATGTAAAATGACTACCAACTTATAAAATAGAATTATACGTTGAAGATGTTATAAAAAAATATAAAGATATGTCTAAAAATGTTAAAGATACTTTAACTAAAGCACAAAATAGAAAAACTTTATTATTAAATTCAAATATAGTAGAAATAGTTTCAACTTTAAAAACTATTGATTTATATTTAACTGATATGGAAAAAGAAATTAAAAAAATAGAGGCATGATTGAAGAAAAAAACAGACCTAAATAATTTATATAAAAGTGCTACTACTATAAATTATGAATTATGAAATTTAGAACAATATGTATCTTCAGTTAAATTAGATGAAAACAAAAAATAATTTTTAAAATAAAAAACTATGAACTATAAAGAAACAATAGAAAACTTAAAAGACTTAGTTTATTCATGAGAAAATGTTCAATTAATATGTGATTATATGATATTATGAGCTGTTTTGTCGTGATCTTCAGATATTCATATTGAACCACTTTCTTCTTTTGTTAGACTTAGATATAGAATAGATTGAGAATTAAAAGAAATTTTAGAATATCAAAACTTCTTACATCAATGAATTGTTGCTAGATTTAAAATAATGTCAGAATTAAAAATAGATGAATCACGTATTCCTCAAGATTGAAGAATTAGCAAAACTATTGAAGAAAAACCTCTTGATCTGAGAGTTTCAACTCTTCCAACTGTTCATTGAGAAAAAATAGTAATGAGAATAGTTGATAAATCTAAAAAAATACCAAAACTAGAAGATTTATGAATAGAATGACAAAATTTAGATTTAATTAAAAAAGCTATATCTTTACCAAACTGAATAGTTTTAACTTCTGGACCAACTTGATCTGGTAAATCTACAACATTGTATGCAGCTTTAAGTATACTTAATAAAGAAAATGTAAATATAATGACACTTGAAGACCCTGTAGAAAATCAAGTAGATGGAATCAATCAATCTCAAGTAAAACCACAAATTTGATATACTTTTGCTTATTGACTTAGAACAGCTTTAAGACAAGATCCAGATATTATAATGGTATGAGAAATGAGAGATAAAGAAACAGTTGAAATTGCTATTGAAGCATCTTTGACATGACATCTTGTTTTGTCTACAATACATACAAATTCTGCAGCTGAAACTTTAACAAGAGTAATTCAAATGTGAATACAACCATTTTTAATTCCGGCTTCTTTTAATGCAGTAATTGCTCAAAGACTTATAAGAAGACTTTGTCCACATTGTAAAGCTCAGATTTGATTAAATGATTTAGATAAAGAAACTCTTTTAGATATTCAAAATGCTATAAAACTTACAAAAAAAGAAGAATTAACACTAAGAGTTCCAGAAGAAATTCTAAAATCACCAAAATTTTATAAACCAGTTTGATGTGAACATTGTGATAATACTTGATATAAATGAAGAGTCTGACTTTATGAAGTACTTGAAATGTCAGATGGAGTAAAAGAAATGGTTTTAGCTTGAGATAGTGCATTTAATATAAATAAACAAGCAATAAAAGACTGAATGATTTCTTTAGAACAAGACTGAATTATAAAAGCATTAAATTGACATACTTCTTTACAGGAAGTATATGCTGTAGCTAAAACTCAAAATGGGTAAAAATTATAATATAACTATTAAAATATGTCAGATATATTCATATTAGATGAGGAAAAAAGGCAAAAAAAATCAAATAAAGTACAAAATGATTTATCATTAATGGATAAGATCAATGCTTATTTATTATCAAAACAAACATTAACAGTAAAAGATAAAGTTATATTTTTTCGTTTATTGTCTACAATGATAAATGCTTGAATTACTTTGACAAAATGAGTAGCTATTTTAGAAAAACAAGAAAAAAAAGAAACTATCTTGAAACTTATTCTTTCAAGATTTTCTAAAGAACTAAAAGAATGAAAATGACTATCTGAATGTTTAGGTTTATTTCCATCTTCATTTTCTCCAGCAGAAATCTGAATGATAGAATCTTGAGAAAAAACTTGAAAACTAAATACATCACTTAAAGATTTAGCAGATCAAGTTGAAAAAATAGCATCAATTAACTGAAAATTAAAATCAGCAATGATGTATCCTGCTATGATAGTTTTAGTAGTTATCTGAGTTGTAGTTGTTATGATGACTATGGTAGTTCCAAAACTTTTAGAAATATTTGATTGAGCTGCAAGTTTACCTCTGTCTACTCAAATACTTATAATGATATCTGATTTTTTTGTTTACTATTGGTGGTTATTTATTTGAATAGTTGTTTGAAGTGTTGTTTCTGTTATAATTTGGAAAAGAACACCATCTTGAAAATATCATTTTGATAAAATA
Source organism: Patescibacteria group bacterium (assembly GCA_047637875.1). Classification (GTDB taxonomy): domain Bacteria; phylum Patescibacteriota; class Gracilibacteria; order BD1-5; family UBA6164; genus UBA7396. Next base: position 36,383 of record JBLJBH010000027.1, on the reverse strand, counting down.
ATTCTAAAAATACCTATTTTTGGTATGGTAAGTCAAAAAATAATTTTGTCTAAATTTTCTAGAGTTTTGTCTTGAATGCTAAAATCATGAGTTTCAATAGTCGAATCTCTTAGAATTACATCAGATGCAGTATGAAATGAGGTTTATAGACAAAGAATTTTGTTTTTAAGAGATGATATTAAAAAATGATTAAAAATATATGAATCTCTAGAAGATGACCCACTTTTTCCAGAAATGATGGTTTCAATGATCCAAATATGAGAACAAACAGCTAAAGTTGATGAAATTATTTTAAAGGTTGCAGATTTTTATGATGAAGAAGTAGATAATACTATAAATGTTATAAATAAATTACTTGAACCAATTATTATAGTAACTATGGCAGTTGTAGTTTGATTTATTGCTATAGCTATAATGCAACCAATAATGAACTTAGCTGATACAGTTAGTAATAGTTAATACCCTGGCTTTCAGCCACCCCCTTTGGAAAAGGGGGATTTTTTTTATCTCCCTTTCTCAAAGGGAGTACCCGAGGAACGAGGGGGAGGGATTTTTGAATGTGAAGAAAGTGTGAAAACTATTATATAACATTTGACTTTTTTTTAAAAACTCTATAATTTGGAGTAGTATTTTTTGTTCTTTAACATATTCTGAATAAAAAACAATAATTTTTTGCAATTTTATTATTTTTATGATAAAATCGCATCACTAAAAGTTTTTGGCTTGTTTTTGCTTTGTATAAAGCAGGAAGGAAAAGAGTAATTTTTAATCCCTTCAACCTCCCTTTAAAAAAGGGAGAGCTGATAAGGAGAATCTTTTTAAATCTCCTTTTTTAGAAAGGCGAAGTACCCGTAGGGGGGATTATTTTTTTCCTTCCTGAGTTATGCATATGCAAACTTCAGGTTAAGGCTTTAACCTTTTAGAGGTAAAACTCTAAAAAAGAGCTATCGGATACTCTTTAAATTTCCGATTTACTATTTTATGTAGTAATAATTGGTATTGAGAAAGGATTTATAACCCTTTTTCTACAAAAATATAGAATATTAAAGTTTTTACTTTAAATATTTTGTATTATTTTATTTATTAACTTATATTTATATATGAGTAATACTTTATTTAAAAAAGTTACTGCTGCTGCTGCTGCTTTATCTATTGTTTTATCAATAGTTAGTCCAGTTGTAGGAGTTAAAGCTGCTGATGCTTCTGTTGACGCTGCTAATAGATTAGCTTCTCTTGGTGTTATCGTTGATAACTCTGCTGATCCTTCTAAATATAACTTAGGATCAAACATTACTAGAAGAGAAATGTTAAAAGTTATGATGAATTTATCTTCAGTTGAAGTTACTGAAACTTGTGAAGGTAAATTTTCAGATCTTCCAGCTTCTGACTGGGGATGTAAATATGCTGAAGCTGCTTTAAAAGCTGGTTTCATTGCTGCTAATGCTAAATTCAGACCAAATGATATGGTTACTGAAGCTGAAGCATTAAAAATGATTATGCAAGCTAGAGGTGTAGCTAAAGCTGAAGGTGTTGAACCTTGGGCTGAAGCTTACAGACAAGCTGCTGTTGAAGCTGGTATTTTATCAGCTGATGCTAAAGTTTCTGCTACTGCTGCTGCAAAAAGATCAATGGTTATAGTTTCTGCTGATTCAGCTGTTACTAATACTACTGGTGCTGAAGATGATGATTCTGATGTTAATTTAGATGACCTATTTGGTGATTTATTTGACGAAGATGGTGAAGATATGTCTGGTTCAGGTGAAACTTCTACTGGAACTACTTCTACTGGAGCTAATACTTCAGTTAAAGCTGGTAATTTAGAATTATCTTTAAATCCAACTTCTTTAGCTAGTGGAACTCAAATTCCAGGTACAGGTACAATTTTATTCGCTAAAGTTGACTTTACTGCTGGTTCTTCAGATATTTCTTTAAATTCTGTTGAAGTTAAAAAAGTTTGATTAGCTTCTGTTGATTCTAATACTAAAGTATGGTTTGAAAAAAATGGTAAAAGAATTTCTGGAAGAGCTTGATTTACATCTGAATGAAATGTAGTATTATCTTTTTCTCCTTCTTATGTTGTTAAAGCTTGATCTACAGATACTTTAGATTTATATGTTGAAGTTGCTTCTGTAAATGGTGTTGATTTCCAATTTACTTCAGGTGAAGTTAAATCTTCTGCTGGTAGTGTTTCAGGATCTTTTACTACTCCTGTTTTAAGAACTACTAATTATACAGTTGCTGATATAGATTTTGCTAAATGATGAACTGCTTCTGATTATAAAGCTTCTTCTGATTCAGTTGAATTAGGTGCTTTTAAATTAACAGCTAACGATTCAAAAGCAGAACAAACTGATGTAATTTTCCAAACTGTTACATTATATACTACTTGAAGTAGTGCTTCATTAACTAATTTAACTGATATTAAATTAGTTAGAAATGATGTTGTTGTTTCTTCTGATGTTGTAGTTGATGGTAAAACTTTAACTTTTACTGTTGCTGATTCAATTAAAGAATGAGCTACTGCTACTTACTATGTAAAAGCTAATGTATCTAATGTTGAAGATGCTAAAGATACTTATCAATTATATTTAAAAGCTAAATCAGATTTAAGTGTTATTGAATCTAAAAATGGATTTAGAGCTACTATAAATGATGAAAAAGTAGATTTAAATAAATACACTGTTACTGGTGGTGAAGTTAAATTTGAAAGAGATTCTTCTGTTGCTTTATCTAAATCATATGCTCCAGGTACTTCTGAAGTTGTATTAATGCAAGGTAAAATAACTGCTAAAAACTCTGTTAGATTAGAAAATATAGTTTTATCTTATACATCTAAAGATTCTTCTAATACAGTTGTTGCTTTAAGTAAATTCTTTAATACTGTTAATTTAGTTATTGGAGGTACTTCATTTTCTTCTTCTGCACCTACTAATTCTTATACTACATCAATTAATTTTGATGGAACAGTTAATATTTCTGGTACAGTTGATGTAAAATTATATGCTACATTAAAATCTAGTTCAGAAAAAGGAACAGTTAAATTTGATGAAATGAAATTATCTTCATTTGATACTAAAGAATTTGTTTCTAATGATGAAGAAGTTACTTCAGGTGTAGGTACTATTGCTTGAGTAACTGTTACAGTTGAAGACTCAACTTTAAATGTTACAAGAAATGATGGTTTAGGTTCTACTACTTTAGCTGCTGGTTCTAAAGCAGTTACTTTATACGGACTAACTCTATCTTCTACAAAAGGTAATCCAATTAATGTAACTTCTGCTACAATAGCATTTACTTGATCTAATTCTTCTACTTCTACGGGTCATTTAAATAATGTTTATGCTACATTATATGTTGATGGAACTGCTGTTTCTTCAAAAACTATTGATAATAATTCAATTAAATTTGATTGATTTACTGCTAAAGTTTCTAGTTCTGCTTCTGTTAATATGGTAGTTAAAGCTGATTTATCTGATTCTTTTGCTTCAGGTTCTATCCAAGCTAAATTAGTTTCTTTAACTGCTGTAGATACTGCTACTTCAGATGAAGTTTTATCTAGTGCTTATTCTAAACCAACAGGTGCTACATTTACTATTAAAGCTGCTAAAGCTCAATTAGCTTCTAGTGATAGTAATCCTAAAGCTAGCTTATTTGAAGCAGGTTCTGCTAATAATAAAGTTTTAGCTTTCAAAGTTACTGCTAAAAATGATACTATAAAATTAAAAGATATTAATTTATCTGGTACTTGATTAAATGCATTATCTAATTTTAGATTAACTAATGCTTCTAATACAGTTGTTGCTTATTCTTCTTCTGCTTCTGATTCATTAGTTAAATTTGAATCTGTAGCTTCAGATAATACTGCTATAGCTATGGATAAATCAGCTACATATTTTGTAATAGCTGATGCAAATTCAAGTACTAATGTTGAAAATGTTTCATTACAATTAGATTCTGTTAAATTTACTTGATCTAATGGTTCAGATGATACTGAAGCACAAGTTGTTTCTGGAAAAGTTCACGCTATTGCTGATAACGTTTTAGTTATTGCTAAAGCTTCAAACTCTTCTAAATTAATATCTAATAGTGCTTTAAGATTTACTGTTACGGCTTCTGGTAAAGATGAAATTACTTTATCTGGAGTTAATTTAAGAGCTCAATTATCTTGATATACTGGTGCTACACAAGTTGAAATTTATAAAGATAATTTATCACAATTAGCTGGTACTTGAACTTTTGTTAATAATAGTGATAAAGAAATCTCTTTAAAAAATTATAACACAGTTGATGCTGGTTCTACTGTTACATATATAGTTTTAGTTAAAGGTGCTATTACTGATTCAAATGTAAATGGTACTCCAGATTGGAATTTAACATTAAATGATGTTGAATTTGAAGCTGGTAGCTTAACATTAAATGCAGTTGATTATTATAATGTTGCTACATTACCAATTACTGAAACTAAATAATTTTATTTAGAAAGTAATTATTAAAAAATTATTCACTTAATTTTTAAGAACTCTAATCGAAAGATTAGGGTTCTTTTTTTGTTGATTTTTTTTGAAAGTTTGTATAATGAAAGTGTTTAATTGATAATTATTGAATTATGGAAATATATAAATGAGAAGTTTGTTATGATATAGAAGAAACTTCAAAAATTTTGGATGAAGTAATTTTAAAACAAGCAGAAATACTTAGAAAAAATTTAAGAGAAAAAAGAACTAAAAATAATTGAGTAAGAGAATTAGCTTATGTATAAAGTATCACTTACAAATAATAGTATAAATTATTTATGAGATTATTTTGATAAATATAGAAGGTATTATGAAAAAGTATATGAAGATACTTGAATTTGGTCTGAAAATCAAATTATAAATTCATATATTGATGAGGCAAAAAATAGAAAAATAGAAGTTCTTAATTTAATTAAAAATACATTGGAAGAAGAAAATGTATTATGAAGAAAAGATAATTATTCTACAATTATAAAATGGAGAACAAAATATATTTTTATAGATTTTGAAGAGGATATAAAATTAAAAGAAAGATATGTTATTAGTATATCTATTAGATAAAAATTATTTATTTAATTTTAAAATCCCCTGACTTGAAAAAGTTGGGGGATTTTTTTGTGTTTGCTTTTTTTGGAAAGTTTGTATAATGAGTTTGTTTAATTTGTAATTATTATATTATGAAAAAATTATATACACTATCAGAAGCTCAAAAACTTGGTACAAAGATAATAGAAAATCAAGCAAAAGAATTAAAAAAAGATTTGGTTGATTCTAAAAATAAATCATCTAATTTCAGTTCTAAAGAAAAGTTATCTTATGTATAAAGTATATTTTGAAGAAAGTTTTTTTGAGTGATTAAATGATTTTGTTTTATCTATGAAAAACTATTATTTCAATTTTTATAGTAATACTTGAATATATGATGAAGATAAAATAGTAGAGTTATATTTTGAAAAATATGAAAAAATGAAAACAGATATTTTTAATGAAATAAACTCTATTTGTGAAAACTGAATTATTTGAAGAAAAGTTTTGTATTCTTTTGAAAAAATAGAAAATTGTAGTTATATTTTTAGATACTGAAATTATAAAATAACTTTTTTAGCTATTAAAAATGATTCAAATAATGAAATAGTTGTTAGTAGTTTAAAAATAGAGAATTAGAAAATTATTCACTTAATTTTAAAGAACTCTAAGTAGAAGGTTAGGGTTCTTTTTTTGTTTGCAAAAATAATAAAAATGTGATATAATGAAGCATATTTTTATTATTAACAATTATTTATGGATTTTTCAAAGATTAAACAAAAAGCTATAAAATTAAAAGATAAAGCTATTGAATTAAAAGATAAAACAGTTGATATGACTGCTGAAAAAATAAGTAAATCATCTCTTGTATTACAAGGACAAGAAGATTTTGACAAATTTATTTTAAAATCAGAAAATAAAACTTTTTTAAATCAAGAATGAGAAACAAAGGTTTTTGAAAAAAGATGTTTAGTTATTTTTTGAGATTCTTCTAAAGATTTTTTTAAGGAGTTTTTGTTATCAATTCCTGTATTATTAACAAAATCATTTTCTCAAAATGTAGCATTGAAAATAGTTGACGTTAAAGATGAGAAAATAGATATAAAGAAATATAGTTTATCAGAAATTCCTGCTTTAATAGTTTTTGAAAATAAAGAAGTTTATAAAACAATTACCTGAGAAGACAATATAAAAAAAGTTGTAAAAAGCTTAACTTTAGATATAAATAAAACAATAGAAGAAATTTAATAATTTATTTTATATATATGGAAATATCAATTTTAGAAGTATTATACATAGTTTTAATACTATTTACTACAATTATTTGAACTCTACTTTCAATAGTTTTGTATAAACTAATAAAAGTATTAAATGTATTTATGGAAATAGTAGAAATCTATAATAAATTTAGACAAATATTTTTACTTTATTCTCAAATACCAGATCTTATTTTGGATTATGTGAGTCAAAAAATTTTTGGTAAAAAATAAAAATGTGTGGAGAATTCCACACATTTTTTTAGTTTTTAAATTCAACTAGTTCTACTTCAAATATCAAATCTTTTCAAGCTAGAAAGTGATTTAAATCAATTTTTACTGTATCTTTATTTACTTCTTTTATTTCAAATTCTCAATACATAGTTGGAAGTTTTGTTCAAACTTCTAATTTATATCAAGCATCTTCAAATTGTTTTAATTCTGATTTTGCAACTTCTTGTATATTTTCTTCACTATATTCTCAATATGCTTCAGATGATTTTATATTAAGAGTTTTTTTCTCTCAAATTTTCATTCAAACTACTCAAGCGTCAAATCAAGCAATCATCATTTTAGCTCAAACTTCAAATTCTATAGGAGTTCATCTAGTGTAAGAGTTATCAAATTCTTTTTTATCAGAAGCTGTTTTTCATATATAATTTACAGCTATTTTATCTCAAGCTTTTACAACTCTTGATTTGTCAGCTTCTAGTTTTGCTTTCTTCTCATCTTCTAATTTTTTTAATTCTTCTTCTAAATAAAAATCATATGGTTTTAAACTTCATCCTTCAAATTTAACAACTTCCATTTTTATAATTTTTACTTCTTTTTCTGGTTTATCATTTCAGTCAGTTTTTACAGATGCTATTTTATCAACATTATCAAGACCATTCACTACTTGTCCAAAAACAGAGTGTTTATTGTCTAGAAAATTATTATCTTTATGATTAATAAAAAATTGGCTTCCGTTTGTGTTTGCTCCAGCATTTGCCATAGATAGAGAACCTCTTATATTTTGTAAATTAGGTGAAAACTCATCTTCAAATTCACTACCATAAATACTTTTTCCTCACATACCAGTTCATTCTGGGTCTCAACCTTGAATCATAAAATCTTTTATAACTCTATGAAAAGTTATTCCTTCATAATAACCATTTTTTGATAGTGCTAAAAAGTTATTAACAGTTTTTGGAGCATCTTTAGGAAATAATTTTATTTCAATTTTTCAGTTTGTTGTAGTCATTATTACTCAAACATCACCTTCTTTAAATCATTCTAATTGGTAAGTATTTTTCATTGTTTCTCAAGAGTTAGTAGATAAAGTTTCTCAAGTTCCAGTACTTGTTTTTGGAATTAAAAGTTTTTGTTCTAATTGTTCAAAAGTTAATTTTCAACCACAAACTTTTTCCATAATTTGTTTATTTTCATCATAAATTATATAACTAGGTACATAATCACATTTTTCTCAAGTTGCTTGTTCGTAAGTCACAGGATTTGAAGTGTCTTGAGGAATAGTATAGTCTCAAGTAAATTTTTTCCCATCAGCTACAATCATTTGCATTTTTACTTGATCTTTATATTGTCTATAAAATTTTTCTAAAACTGGCATTTCATCTTTACAATGAGGACACCAAGTAGCAACAAATCATAAATAAGTTCTTTTGTCAGTTTTTTCTTCTAAGTTAATATTTGGGTCACTTGCAACTTCTGTTTTTCCTCAGTTACAGCTAAATAATGTAAAACTTAGAATTAATATTAAAAATATTTTTTTCATAAATTTAAATTAAAAAATAATGGTTTATATTGTATAGTTTTTTTTATATTTTTCAATCCATTAAGATATTTAAAACTTGACTATTTCTTTTTTAGTTTAATAATTTTTCTCTCACTTTGAGAACAATTTTTATTTTCAATCATTATTTTATATAAATAATTTAGAAAATCCAAATCATCCAAAAATTTATTACAAGGACATTTTAGACTTGTTAGTCCATTTACTATAAATTTAACTTCCTTATCTAAATCAAGAAATGCTTTTAATTCTTCAATTTTCAAGTTTTCTATAAAACTTATTTCATAACTTACTCAAATTCTTTTTATAGATTTTATTTTGTATTCAGAAGCTTTAATCTTTACTTCTAAAACTTTGAATAAATTATTGTTTTCTTCACTGAGTTCTCAAGCTAATTCTTTGAAATCTGATATAAGATTTTCCAATTCTTCTATATCAGAAATAGATTCAATTTCTCTATAAAAGTTTAGCTTATCAAGTTCTGATTCAAAAAAATCATCTCATAAATATGCTGAAATATTTAAATCTATAGAGGTTTCTAATTTTGATTTTTTTACATCTTCTTCTTTTTCAAAATTTCACTTTAATTTTAATTCTTCAATTTTATCTTCTAGCAATTTTAAATAGACATTTATTCATACTTCTGTCGATAATCCTGATTGTTTTAAACCAAGAATATCTCATCATCATCTTATTTCAAGATCACGAATTGCTAGTTCAAATCAAGCTCAAAGATGTGAATATTCGACAACTGTTGTAAGTCTTTTTGCCGCATCTTCTGAGATTTTCTCCTTTTTGAATAAAAGATAACAATATCATTCTCTATCACTTCTTCAAACTCTTCATCTAAGTTGGTGAATTTGGCTAATACCAAATTTATAAGCCTCATTTATAATAATCGTATTTACATTTGGAAAATCGATTCAGTTTTCTATAACCGTTGAAGAAAGAAGTATATCATATTCTTTTCTTTTAAACGCTAGAATTCTATCTTCTAGTTCGTGTCATGGGAGTTGTCAGTGTGTTACAATAATTTTTCTTTTTGGAAATAAATCTTGCAAATATCTTGCCATTGAGCCAATACTTTCAACTCTATTATGAATAAAAAATAATTGTCATCCTCTTTCAAATTCTTTTTTTCATGCCTCAATTATTACATTATCATCAAATTTTGAAACAAAAGTTTCAACTCATTTTCTAATTGATGGAGCTTTTGATAGTATAGAAACATCACGGATTCCATTTAAAGCCATATTTAGACTTCTAGGAATAGGTGTTGCAGACATACTTAAAATGTCTATAGAATAATCTGAAAACTTCGGAATTTTTTTGTCAGAAAAATTTGTTTCTAAGTCATTTACATCTTCATAAACTCCTGTCGAAAAAATTTTTCTTCCTCAAACTTCCTCGTTTTGAGATGATTCTTTGTGAGTTGATTGCTTAAATATTTTCAACTTTTCTTTGTCTTTTACTCAAAATTTATGTTCTTCATCAATTACCAAAAGTCATAAATCTTTGTATTCTAAACTTTCTCATAAAAGTCTATGAGTTCAAATAATTAAATCTATTTTTCAAGTTTTAAGTTTGTCTAGAATGATTTTTGCTTCACTTTGAGTTTGAAATCTAGTTAAAAGTCAGATATTTATAGGGAATTTTGAAAATCTTTCACAAGCTTTATTATAGTGTTCGTAAGCTAAAACTACAAGAGGAGAAATAATAATTGATTGTTTTCAGTTTAAAAAAGCATTATAAACAGCATTAAATGCAACTTCTGTTTTCCCAAATCAAACATCTCAAACTAAAATTCTCTCCATTGGAGTCTCTTTGCTCATATCTTCCATGATTTCTTCTATAGCATTTACTTGATCAGGAGTGTATTCATAATCAAAAGTTCTAGCAAATTTTGTCATTTCTCAGTCAAAGTATCTAAATGCAAAACCTTTTGATATCTTTCTTGCAGCGTAAATTTCAAGTAATTCCTCAGCTACTTTTTGGACATCCTCTCACACTTTTTCAAGTTTTTTAGACCATTCTTTTGTTGATAATCCTGTTAAAGTAGGATTTTCGTTTCCGATATATTTACTAACTCTTCTGACTTCTGTAATTGGTACAAAAAGTTTATCTCATCATTTATAGTGAATTTCTAAATATTCTTTTTTTAGTTTTCCAATTTCTTTCCAAATAATTCATTCAAAAACTCAGATTCCGTGATCTATATGCACGACAAAATCTCAAGGTTTGATATGTAAAAGTAAGTCTATATTTTCACTCAGTGATTTTTTTACTCTTTTTTTGACGAATATTTTAGACAAATTATCATCACAAATTATTATTTCTTTAGATGATTTAAATGATTTTAAAATAGTTAAATCTGTTTTATATATTTCTATATTTTCTATGTTGTTGTATTCTAAAAATGTCTGTATAGTTCTTTCATTTTTAGTATAAATTTTTACTTTTTTTTCTGATTTTAATACTTTTACTAGATTTTCTAAATTATCTATAAAAAGGTCAGTTATATCAAGATTTGTTTGAGAAATATTTGCATTTTTCAAGATATCTAAAGCAATAATATTCTCAAGATTTAGAAAATTATTTGCTCACTCAAGTATATCAACATTGTCTAGAATAAGATTTTTTTCTTTTAATAGCTCTAGTAATTCTTTATTAAAATTATTTTCTAAAGAGAAAAAATTTAGTTCTTCTATTTTTCAGATACTTATTTTGTCTACATTTTTTGAGTTAATTCAATTTTCTATAAAAATGCTTTCAACAGAGTCTCACCAAAAACTTATGATAATAGTTTCTCTTTTATTTTTCAGTTTTATAGACAATGTGTCTCAAGTTTTTTTATAATCTCCACCTTCTAAATATTCTTTAAATTTATAACCAAAATCATTTAATTTTTTTAGTAGTTCATCTATTTCGCATGGTTTATCCTTCTCTAAAGTTATAGAATATTTATTTTCAAGTTCCCAATTATTTGGCAGTTTTGCAAAAAATAAATCATAATTTACTATAAAGTTCCCACTATTATTTTTGGCAAAGTCTAAAAGCTGAGACAAGCAAGATATCTCAGTAATAGGAGAGTTTAGGTATGTAAATATTTTCAAATATTTTTTTATATTTTCGTCTTTTGTGATGATAAGAGAATTTTTTAACCCATCCGGCTTTCAGCCACCTTCCCTTAATTCTAATGGAAGGGATTTTTGTAGGTTTTCTTTTATCAAAAGACTTCTAGAAAATATATTTCAGGTGTTTAAGTAGTGCATGAGGAGGTATTAAACTTTCTTAAAAAACTCAGTTCTTAAAACCATTTTTCCTGATTCAATAATTCATTCTTCGTCAGTTAATTTGATGTTTTTAAATTTATCTCCTCTTTTTATATCAGGAGCTCATTTTACTTTTAAATCTTTGATAGCAATTACTGTGTCTCAGTTAGCTAAAACATTTCCGTTTGCATCTTTTTGAATTATTTCGTCCATATTTCTAAAATTAATAAATAAATCAAACGCATTATACAAAAACTCTTAAAAATTCATAATTTTTTGCATAAAAATTGAAAAATAATATAATTTCAAAAACTTACATTTAACACTGATTATGAATATATTCTTAGACACTATTTCCCCAAAAAACACACTTATACTTTTTGATGAAAAAAGAAATATTTTAGATAAACATTTTTTTGATGTCAGACTTAACGAATCAACACTTTTGATTGAAGAATTTGATAGTTTTTTGAAAAAAAATAATTTGAATTATAAAGATTTAGAAAATATTGTTGTTGTAGCAGGGCCTGGAAGTTTTACTTGAGTGAGAACAACTATTTTGCTTGTAAATACGATAAATTTTGTCATTAAAAAGCATATTACAACTTTGACTTATTTTGATTTATTTGAAAATTATCCTATCATAAAAACTTCCTCAAAAAGAGATAGTTTTGTGAAAATGACTTCCGAAAGTGAAATAGAAATCATTCAAAATGAAGATTTGAAAGAAAAATTAAAAGACACAAAAACTATTTATGGAGATATTATTTTAGAAAATATTTCTACAATAAACGAAGTTGATTATGAAAAAATTATAAAAAATATTTCGTTTCAAACACAAAAAATAGCAAATGCATTTTACTTAAAAAAACCTAACATTTCTTAAAAATATGAAACTACAAGAAAATGAAAAAATTGTAAAAGTTATAAAAAATCACTATTTCACAAATATTATTTTGTGATTTTTAACTTTTGTATTTTTGCTTATTTTATGAGGAATTTATTATTTTTTCTCAGATTTTAGATATATTTCTATAGCTTTAATAATTTTAATTCAAATATTTATAGTATTTTTTTATTATGTGTTTTTATTTTTTGAGTTTTGAATTATTGTTATAACTAATCAAAGAATTATTTCAGTAAAAAAGATAAATATTTTTCAACATAAATATATGGAAATTAATTTATCAGAAGTGAGAGAAATAAAAGCTAAACAAAAATGATTTTTTGCACATTATTTTTGATTTTGAAAATTGGAACTTGAGTTTAAATCTTGAGAAAAAATTTCTCTAAAATATATAAAAGATGTTTTAGGGGAAGCAAAAAATATTATGGAAATAATGAAAAAATAAAAAGCAAAAATTGCTTTTTATCAAAAAATATATATTCTAAAGACAAAATTTTACTTTTTAAAAATATTTTATGTTTGAATACTGAAATGAATCACTTGATAGAATCGAAAAAATTAAAAAATTAAAAGAAGCTTGAGTAATAGTGTACGCAAATAACTATCACGGGAAAATGGCTATTGCCGAAATTGCGCAAAATAGCAACAAAGTTAAAGAAGTTGAACTTTTACAAGAGTCGTGAGCAGAGAATATATACCAAGCTGCGGGAAGACTTATGAGTTACAAAAGTCATGGTAAGCTTGCTTTTGCTAAAATCATGGATGGATCTGGTACGATTCAAGTATGTTTTATGAAAGACAAAGTAGTTTTTAATACTGGAAAAGAAGTCGTAGAAAATATTACGATAGACAATGAGGAAAAATCAGCATATAAAGTATCGGAAAAATTTATCAACGTAGGAGATTATATCGGAGTAAAAGGTGATTTATTTTTGACAAAACACGGAGAACTCACTCTTTTTGTGAGAGAATTTCAAATTCTTTCAAAAGCCATCAGACCACTTCCAGAAAAATTTCACGGAGTAACCGATCAAGAAACCCTGTATAGACAAAGATATCTTGATCTCATCATGCACGACGAAACCTATAATAGAATGAAACTCAGAAGTAAATTCATTAAAGTTCTCAGAGATTTTTATGATAATAACGACTTTACCGAAGTAGAAACTCCAGTACTTGGAAATGCTGCTTCTGGTGCTGCTGCGGCTCCTTTTATCACTCATCACAATGATTTTGATCAAGATTTTTTCTTAAGAATTTCACCAGAAACATTCCTCAAAAGAGTAACGATGGGAAGATTTGAAAGAGTGGTAGAATTTGCTCGTGATTTCAGAAACGAAGGTTCTGACCCAAGTCATATGCAAGAATTTACGATGATCGAACACTATGCTTCATGGTGGAATTTTGAAGACAATATGAAATTTGTCGAAGATATGTTTGATTTTATCTTTGCGAAAATTCCTGAACTTTCTCGTGAAGTCGATGTAAAAGATAAACAAGGAAATTCTAGACGCGTAAATTTCCAAACTCCATGGCAAAGAATTGATTATGTTGAGTGAGTGAAATGAGCTTGTGGAATCGATGTATCAAAATACTTTGTAGGAGACGAAAAGAAACTCATTGCAGACATAAAAGCAGCAGGAGTAGAGTTTGAAGGAATGGATAAAATGGGAGTTCCAACTTTGATCGATTACTTATATAAAAAAGTTCTCAGACCTGGAATTGTTGGTCCAGCATTTGTCTATAATTATCCAAAAACGATGCAACCTCTTGCAAGACAAAACGACATCAATACTGATATCGTGGAACAATTCCAAGTAGTAGTAAACTGATGGGAAGTGATTAAAGCATACTCAGAACTTATCGATCCAGAAATCCAAAAAGCTAACTTTGACGCTCAAAGTGGAGCTATCGAAAGAGGTGACGAAGAAGCAACTTCTCCAGATGATGAATTTGTATTCGCTATGGAATATGGTATGCCTCCTCAATCAGGACTTGGTATGTGAATTGATAGAATTTTTTCTCTACTGACTGCACAAGAAAACTTGAGAGATGTTGTACTTTTTCCACTTATGAAAAATGTAAATAATTCTTCAGAAAAAAAGCAAACTAATTAGTTTGCTTTTTTAATTTACATTTTCCAAAAAATCATTATCTTATTTAAAATAAATTATCTAATAATAATTAGCCTGAAATATGTCTTTTGTTCACCTACACAACCACACACATTTCTCAATACTAGAATGACTTCCAAAGCCAAAAGATTATGTAAAAAAAGCTAAAAGTCTTTGAATGCCAGCTGTTGCAATCACTGATACTTCAAATATTCACTGATGTCACGAACTTTATAAATATGCTAAAGAGGAATGAATAAAAGCAATTCTCGGAACAGAAATATATTTGCAATCACAACTTGATGTAAAAATGTTTCATAAAATAGTACTGCTAGCTAAAAATTATGACGGGTACAAAAATATTATTTCCCTCGTTTCAAAAGCCAATCTGGAAAGACCATGAGATAAACCATTTATCACTTGGGAGGAATTAAAAGAGCATTCTCAAAACTTAATGTGTTTATCTGGTCCAATTTCAGGTGAAATTCCTTATTTTATTTTAGCTTGAATAGATGAAGAAAAAATTATTTCAAGGATTAAAGAATACGAAGAAGTTTTTCCAGGGGATTTTTATGTAGAGCTTTTGTATCATGACGATATTCCAAAACAAAAACTGGTGACGGATACTCTTATATCACTTCACAATAAATATAATTTTAAAGTAGTAGCAGCGAATAATTGTTACTATATCAATCCTGAAGATAAACAAACTCAAGATGTTATCATGGCACTTGGAACAGGACACCAAATAGAAAATCCTGATAGAAAAACTTTAATCAACGGAGATTACAGTTTTTTATCTGAAGAAAAAATGCAAGAATTATTTTGATTTTTACCTTCAGCTCTCTCAAATACTCTAGAAATTGCTGACAAGGTAGATATAAAAATAGAAACTTGATGAGTACTAATTCCAAAATATGAGCTTCCTGAAGATGATCAAAAAATATATGATGAAGCGATGGAACTAGAAAAAGATGAAAAAGGTATTAAAAAACTCACTTCTGATGAATGGTATTTAAGATATCTTTCTTTTAAATGACTGAATTGGAGATATGGATACAATTTGTCTAAAATAGAGATATTTAATTTAGTAAAAAAACTTGATGTTCCATGACTTCAAAAAAAATTAACTGAAAGTTCTCCAGAAGAACTAAAAGCTCTTTCTATAACTTATTATAGTGAAGAAAAAAAAGAATTTATTAAAAAATTAGATAAAGATTTAATAGACAAAATAGACAGACTGGAGTATGAACTTGTCGTAGTGCATGAAATGTGATTTGATGCTTACTTTTTGATAGTTGCTGATTATATAAATTGGGCAAGAAATAATTGAATTCCAGTAGGTCCTTGAAGATGATCTGCTGCCTGAAGTCTTATGGCATATTTATCAGGAATTACAGATATTGACCCTTTGCCATATTTTTTACTTTTTGAAAGATTTTTAAATCCAGCCAGAATATCTATGCCTGATATAGATACTGACTTTGCCGATGATGGAAGAGATAAAGTAATTGAGTATTGTAGAAATAAATATGGTGCTGATCATGTTGCACAAATCTGTACTTTCGGTACTTTTGCAGCAAGAGCTGCAGTAAAAGATGTTGGAAGAGTTATGTGAGTTGATTTTCAGGAAATGAACGAATTTGCAAAACTTATTCCAGAAAAACCAGGGACAAAATTAAAACAAGCCTTAGAAGAAAGTCTTGAGTTTAAAACAGCATATGAAGAAAATCCAAAATATAAAAATATTGTAGACAATGCACTAAAAATTGAGTGAAATGTTAGACAAATATGAGTACATGCTTGTGCTGTAATTATTGCACCAAATAAGATGACAGATTATACAGCTCTCGCTCATCCACCAAAAGATACAAATGCTATTATTACGCAATATTCAGCTTATCCTTTGGAAGATTTAGGACTTTTAAAAATGGATTTTTTGGGTTTAAGAAACTTAACTATCATAAAAAGAGCATTAAAAATTATTAAAAATAATAAATGAGTTGATATAGACATATTAAAAGTTGATAGAAATGACCCGAAAGTTTTTGAGGTATTTTGTGCTTGAGATACTACTTGAGTTTTTCAATTTGAATCTGATTGAATGAGAAAATATTTAGTTGATTTGCAACCAAACTCTTTTGAGGATTTAATTGCGATGGTATCACTATATCGTCCTGGACCACTCGCATATATCCCTTCATATGTTGAGAGAAAGCATTGAAGAGAAGAAGTAAAATATATGGCTGATAACCTCATAGAAATCTTAAAAAATGCTTGATACAGTGATGATGAAATCGCAGAAGAAAAAAGAAAGTTAGATGAAGATTTATGACCAATTCTAGATGTATCAAACTGAATTGCGGTGTATCAAGAACAACTTATGTTTATCGTTCAGGTTATGGCTTGATTTTCTCTTGGTGAAGCAGATCTTTTAAGAAGATGAATTTGAAAGAAAAAAATTGAAATTATAGAGCAACTAAAGGGGGAATTTATTACGAAAGCAGGAAACTTTAAAGCTTATAAACCAGAAACACCAAAATATATTTACGAAGAAATGATTCAGCCAGCTGCAAATTATTCGTTTAATAAATCACATGCTGCTTGTTATGCTTTTATTGCTTATCAAACAGCTTATCTAAAAGCGTATTATAAAACAGAATTTTTAACAGCGCTTATGGTTAGTGATGAGGAAAATATGGATAGAATAGTTATGGAAGTTTGAGAATGTAACTCAAAATGAATAAGTGTATTACCACCGAGTGTGAATGAATCAATGAAACATTTTACTTATATTGATGATAGCACTATAAGATTTTGATTAAAAGCTATTAAATGAATTTGAGATTGACCGATTGAAGCAATTAAAGATGGAAGAAAAGATGGAAAATATACTTCAATAGATGATTTTATAGCTAGAGCCTGAAAAGATGTAATAAATAAGAAATCACTTGAAGCTTTGATATTATCTTGAAGTTTGGATGAATTTTGAGAAAGATGACAACTATATAAAAATATAGAAAATATTATCAAATTTTCTCGTGCTTGAGAGAAAAAGAAAGATACAAATCAGATATGACTTTTTGATCATATAGAAGATTCAAATAAGCTTATTTTAGACAAAGTGGAACCATATTCTTTTGAAGAATCAATTAATGGTGAAAAAGAAGTATTAGGTTTTAGTGTTTCAGGACATCCACTTGATGGACTTTCTCGTTATATAGAAAAAAGATCTCAAAATGCAAAAATTATGAAAATGAGCTTTGACGAAATAGAAAAACTTCCTGAAAAACAAAAATCAAGAAACACTATTATTCAAGTCGTTTGATATGTAAAAGATGTCAGAAAAATGATGACAAAATCAGGATGAAATATGGTGTTTTTGTATTGTGAAAGCTTTTATTATGATTTTGAAGTAACTATTTTCCCGAAAGATTTTGATAAATTTTCTGATAAATTGGAAACGGGAAAAATTATTATAGTTTCTTGATGACTCAATATAAACCCAGAATATAAAAGAAAATCAATTTTAGCTCGTGATATAAAATCACTTTCTTTAACTCAAGTGAGAGAACAAGCACAATCTTTATGACTTTTTGATAATAAAAAATACAATTCATTTATGAAAAATGATGTGTTAAAAAATACTCCAGTTTCTGACTCTCCTTTGGAAGAAGTATCTGAAGAAAAACAAAAAAATGATTTTGTGGAAATAACAGAAAACTGATCTTCTGCTTGTAGTATATTTGAGAAAGTTTCTGAAAAATATATTATACATATTCCACCAACGGCAAAAAAAGAAAGTTTACTGAAATTAAAAGAATTTATGTTATGACTCCCAGTCTGAGATATAAAAATATTTTTAGACTTTAAATGACAAGAAATAGATACCAAAATTTCTTTAGCAAGTTTAGATGAGATTTATGATTTTGAGAAAGAAAATTTTTAATAATTTTAGAAAATAAAAAGTAAGGAAAATAAGACAAAAAAACTTACTTTTTTTTTGAAAAAAATTAAAAATGTGTTAGAATAACATCAAATAATTATTTTAATACAAAAACTATGCAAAATTATAATAAAATACAAAAATTTTTATCTTTTTTACTTATATTTTCAATACTTTTTTCTTTCACTATTAATATAACTTTTTTTAGTTTTTTATGAACAATATTCGCTAATGATACAAAAAATTATAATGTTGTATCTATTTTTGTGCAAGAAGAAATTTATGATGGTGTTAAAAGTAGTGTAAATACTTATGCAAGAAATATTCAAAAAGTTTTAGAAAATACAAAAACTATGATTATTCCAATTCCTGGAGATACTCATCCTTTCAATATCGCATCATTAAATGAAAAATTATACTTTGAATGATATAACTGACTTGATTCTCTAAGTTGAAATTCAAGACTTATTTGAAGTATTTTTATTTGAGATTTAGCTTTACCTGTAGTTGAAAATGCTTGAAGTTATGAAAAAACAGTTTTACCTTATGTTGATTTTGAAGATAAATTATATATTTATAATGAAAATGAAAAAAAATATCAATTAAATAAAAGTATTATAAAAACTACAAAAGCCGAAATTTGGCATGGTTTTATTTCTCCAAATACTGGAAATTTAACACAAGATATTAAAGAATTAAATGATTATTTTTCAAAAAATAATGATTTTTATAATTGAACTTGAAATTTTGAAAATTCAAAATGAATAATGAATTGAAAAGAACATGATGAGCTTTTAGATGAATATAAACCATATGTATTTTATTATGATCAAATCAGAGAATCAAAAGCTGTAAAATATGTTGATTATAAAGCTTATGAATGATATTTAGCAAATATTGAAGATATAACTTACAATAGATTTTCAGCTGAACTTGCTGAAAAATTAAAAGAAAATTATTTTGGGGCGCAATGAAATTTTATCTGAGATATTGGAAGCTTATTTTGAAGTGGAGTTGATTTTAGTGATATGCTTTTATGACCAACTACAAAAAATGTTCCAGATATTCAGATGAGACTTATAATTCAAAATACAACAAAAAAATTTTTAGAAATTTTTAATTCTTCAACTCTTTGAGAGTTTAGAAAAGATGTTCATAATGCTTGAAGATATAATTCTTGATCAAATATAGTAAATCAAGATTTAATACCAGCATTGGTTTCGAATATGGATGCTTTAACTCATTGAGTTTTAAAAAATGTAAACAATGATTTAGAAAATTCTATAGATAATTTAGTTGAAAAATGATTATCAAGAAATATAGCAGTTCCAACTACTTTTGAAATTTGAAATGATGATTATACAAACTATTTATATTGAAACGCCTGAGCTAATATGTCATCAGCAAAAGATTGTACTATTTATAGATGATCAACTTATAGTAGTGGACAATTAGTTGAAGCAAATAGAGCTTTTAATATAAATAATATCCAACCAGATTTGGCAAAATGTAGATTTGCTCAAACTATGTGATATTGGTGAGGAAATTCTCCAGCAAATTTAGATACTTCAAACTCAATAAATTGAGAAATACGGAAATTAAAATCAAAAGATATTACAAATGCAGTAGTTCCAATTTATGATATTTTGGGGGCTCTAAAATCAACAGATACAACAAAAAATCCAGATCCAAGAAATTGTTTTAATAATAATTTTATATTAACTGAACCTAATAATATAAGTTGTTCAAGTATAAATTCAAAATTGAATTATTCTTATGATTTTGATTATACATATAAAAATTTCCCAACTTTATCAGTTTTACCATGTGAAGAACATTATTTAAATTTAGATTGAGTATCTGTAAAAACATATTCAAACACTGATTGTGCTTCTACATCTTCAACAACTGATAATTGAGATTGAACAACAACTACAACAACGTCAACACAAACACCTACTACAAAAATTTATAATTTTCATAAAATTGCTTCATATATAAAACACAAATCACCAACTTCAGATGAATTATATAAACAAACTCAATACATGATTTCTCCAAATCTTCCAATAGATAAGGATAGATATATAGATTTTATTTGAGCAGATAATACTTATGGAAAAATAAATTACCCATATTTATTTAGAGTTATACTTGATGAAAATGAAGACTTCAATTTTGATAATGCAAAAAAATCTTTAAAAAAATACTTAGATCAAAAATCAAGTGAAATAAATTCTTTAATAAATGCAAAAAATCCTTCAAAATTAGGATGAGCTGATAGTGCTATTTTTAATATTCTAAAAACTTGATCTTATCCAAGTGCTAATGTTGATTTATATAAAGAACTTGAAAGTAAACCTTCTAAAGAAGTAGAAATACTTTGAGATAAAAAAACTTTAAGTTATATAGATAGTTTAATATTTGCTGTTTTATGGAATAATTTTAATAATGTTTCTGCTAAATATAAATTTATTTTTGAAAATTATTTATCAGATCAATTTGGGGGAAATGATTATAATTTTTATTTACCAAAAAATAAAAAACAATATGAAATAGCATATTTATGAGCATTATGAGATGCTAAAAATATGTATGTAAAACTTGATCCTGAAGATAAAGGAGAAAACCCATATTCTGATATAATTGCTGCTAATAATCAATTAAATAGTTTTTTATTTAATGTAAAATGAAGTAATTGATCAGATAATAGTTGAAATTTTAAATGTGCTCCTCCAGAATGAGTTCCTATCTGGGAATGGATTCCTGCTGTTATGTGTCGGTTAAAAGATATGGTTCCTCCAAAAATAAGTATAACTGATGGAAATTGTTGACTTGCTTTAATAAATGAGGATGATGATTCAGAATGATTTTATGATAATACAGATTTAAATAAAAATTGAATAATTGATTATTTAGAAAATGAAATAAAAAATTGAAGTTTAGATTTAAAATCAGACTCTACAAGATATTATTATAATAAGACTTGATTTTTAGAAGCAAGTATTTTAAATTCGTCTTGAAGTGTTATAACTTTTGATAATATTTCAAATATTGATTTTGAATTAATAAATTTATCAATACAAAAAGATGAATCAAAAGAATTAAATTCAAATAATTCTCTAACAATTTTTGATAAAAATGATAATTCACTAAATTCTATAGAGTCAAGAAAAGAAGCTGAAAAATATTTATGATTTAAAGATATAAAAGCAAGAGTAACAAATTGAAAAGTAAAATACAATTTTTCTACAAAAGCTCGTGATGTAAACTTTAAAATAAAAGCAACTTTAACTTTAAAAGATCAAAAAAATAATATTGTTACTCAAAAAACAGATGAAATTTCTCTTCAAGTTAGAGGTGATTTATTTTATGCTTCAAATTATAAACTTGAAAATATTTATTGAGATTTAAACTTAGAAACATCAAATGAATGAGTTATTTCTTCAACTAGTAATAATTTATTTTTAACTCAAGATATTTATTTTGATAGTATAAAAACAAATCTAAATTCTCTAAATTCATTATCACAATCAAAAGAAAAACTTTTTATATCATTATCAAATAGTGATAAAAATTGAAATAAATTAGATATAAATTTTCCAATTATTGTGAAACTTTTAGATAAAGACAATAAAGAAGTTATACCTACTTTTGCTTTATCTAGTTTGTCAACTATAAAAACACTTTGAAGTTTTAAAGATAGTTGAGTTTATACTTTGGAAATAAAAGATAAACATGGTTATGTAATAAAAAAAGAAATAAATATCCTGCCAGATCAAGCAATAAAAATAGATCCAAAATTATCTACAAATTTAGTAGAAAAATGATGAGTAATAACTACAAATGTTTTTACTATTTATGATCAATATAACAATCCAGCTATCTGAAATAAATATGAAGTTGAAGCTTTGATTTCTGGAGATAGTGTAGTTTTTGAAAATGGAACAAAAAAACAAGTTTTTCAAGTTTTTGATGGATTTAAACCATTTAGATTGAAAACAACAAGTAAATCTTGAAATGCAAAAATAACTTTTATTTTAAAAACTGAAGATAAAGTAATTGATGAAAAAAGTGTTAATTTATCAGTTGTTGATAAAATAGATTTTGATTTAGAATGATTGCCTAATGATATAAAAGTTTGAAATAATAAATATAATTATACAATTAAAATTAAATCTCAAAATGAAGCAACTTTATTTAATTCTAGAGCTTATTTAATTACAAATAATATTTATTTACAATCAACAAAAGATTATGTAGATATAAAAAATAATATTTGAACTTGAAGTTTTTCAACAAAAACAAAAGCTTGAGAAAAAATTAAATTAGAGTTTAAAATAGAATGAGTCAGAGAATCAATTTATAAAGAGATAAATATTTTACCAGAATTAGCAGTTAAAGTTGATTTAACTTTATCAAAATCAAAAATAGAAGCTGATAAAAATGCTACTTCTACTTTATATGCTGAATTAAAAGATAAATATAATAATATAGTTTGGACAGATAACTCTACTATTTTAGATATTGAAATTCTAGATAAATATAAACACATTATAAAATCAAATAAAACTCAAACAACAGTTTTAAAATGAAAATGAAATTTTACTTTAAATTGAACTGAAATACCATGATCAGCTTATTTTAAAGTATCTACAAAACCAAGTTTATCAAACAATAAAATAGAAATAGTATGACAATCTCAATTTTTAAAAGAAAAACTTGATAATATTTCATGAATGAGAAGTGCTTGAATTTTATCTGAAACTTGAAAGAAATTTTTTACAGATTATGATTTAGTAACTTATAGATTTAAATATTATGATTTAGATATTTTAATTTCAAGTGATGATTTTAAGGCTCAGAATTCAACTGTACAATCTCAATTAATTTCATTATTTCAAGAAAATAATAAGATAATTATTTCTTGAGTTTGAGAAAATATTTGAAAAATAGAAACTTTTTATTTCTGGAATAAAGATAAAATTTTATGACATAAATATAATTCTTTATATACAACTTTACTTTGAAGTAATTACTGAGATATAACTATAAAAGATAACTTAGCAAATTCTATTATTTTTGATAAAAATAATAGAGCACTTTGAGTTACTACTTTATTAAATGATTCAACAAAACATCAAGAAGTTTTAAATATAAATCCAAATTGAAATTTAAAAATAAATTATAGTTCCACAGATATTTCACAAGATTTTAGTACTTATTTTAATATAACAAATAATTGAGATTTGGAAGTTTCAATGTACAACAATACTTTTGAAAGTTTGATTTCAAAAATTTATTATAATTTTAAATCAGTTGAATTATTTGATTCTTGTCTATTAGGAGATTTTACAAAATGTTATTCAAAAGATAAAACTTCAATATTATTAAAATCTTTAAATTCAAAATATAAATCAGAAATAAATGATGCAAAAGATTTGGTTTTAAAAGATTTTAATTGAGATATTTTACTTAAAGTTTCAAAAGATTGAAAAATTTCAAAATCAAGTTTAATTACTTTTGAAATATCAAAAACTTTAACTAATTGACTAGTATTAAATTTAAAGATAAATAACCAAGTTATTTGAAATTTAGCAATAAATTTTGTTTGAAATGATGTAAAAATTATTAGAGATATAAATCTTTTAGATTCAGTAAAAAATACTCAAAATAAATGATGAATAGTAGTTTACTTAGAATGAAGAGATTATTTCTTTAAAGAAGCTTATTTATGATCATCAACAAAAGAAAATTTTTGATATATCATATCTTACAATGATCCATTTGCTTCAAATTCAAAAACAGTAAATCATTTTTGAAATTCTTTTGAGTTTTGATATGAGCAATTTTCTTCGAAAGATTGATTGTGATGGAAAGAAGATAATAAAATATTACTTTCATTTTCTGCTGGAAAATCTATTTGAGAAGCAACAAAAGATTTTATGACTTTTTCTTTAATAAATGTTTGAGATCCAGTTGCTAGTTTAAAATCAATTCCAAAAAAATTACCTTGAACTGATAAAACAAGAAAATATGATGCAACTATTTGATATTTGATTTCAAAAGATGATGACAATATTTGATATAATATTTTTGATTACAACAATGATTGAAACGAAGATGTTTTAGTTTTAAAAAGAGGTTGATATGTTGAATTATTAGAGTGAACTAGTGTTTTTTGAGATTTTATAAATAGATGAAATATAGTTTATTTGGCTGATTTATCTAATAAATCACCTATTATCTCATGAGATTTTTTCTGAGATTGATATTGAGATATAGTCCTATTAAACAAAGATAGAAAACTTATTTTTATCTCAAATGATAAAAAAGATTTTAAAAGAATAAATACAAATATAACATTTGATTGAATGATAAATCAAGTTATATGATTTGATATGGATAAAGACTGAAAAAAGGATTTAGTTATACTTGATGATATGTGAGATTTATATATTTTTTATTGAACTAATAAAGAATGAACTTTTACTAAATTAAAACTAGATTCATGACTTTGATTAACTCTTGATGAAACTCAAAGAATAGATGGTTGAGCTATTTATTATAATTGATTATATCAATTGCCAATTGATAAAACTGCGCAAAATATTTTAGATAGTGAGGCTTTACTTAAAGAAGTTGAATCTATGTGATCTTCAAAAAAAGAAGAACAATGATTTAATGAGGCAATAGTTGATAAACTTGTTTTTACACAAATGAATTATTCGCCATTCCCAAAAACTCAATACCAACTTCCAAATTCTGTACTTACTCCAGAAATGATGGATTGAATAAAATCTCAACAAGATTCTATTAATGATGTAATAAAAATCTTTTCTCCAAATGCAAAAGAAACTTCTCCAGATTTATCATCTTGAATGAATTCTTTAGAGTCTTGAATAGAAGATACAAAAATATGAATGGATTATTTGTTGGATAATTGACAAATTTCTATTTTAGGAGAACAATCATCAAATACTTTAACAACATTTTTAAGAAGTGAGTATGCTTGAAATGAATGACTTGAAATTACAAAAAAATATACTGATTTAAATTGAAAACCAATTAGATGATGAGATAATGTAAGTTTAAATGTTAAGATAAAAAATAATACTTTAAATACTATAAATAACATAGCTTACGTAGAAAAAATTCCAGATACTTTCTTCATTTCTTCAAATTCTCCATATAAATTAAAAATCCAAAATCAAGAGATATCTCCAAATGATATAATTGTAAAAACATCTCCAAGTGATGAATATACAATACTTTTAGATAGTTATAAAGTTTGATGAGTTGAATCTCTGATTTCTTTAAAACCTGGAGAAACTATAGAATTTGAAGTTATTTTACAAACAAGAGCATTTGAATATTGATTTATAGATGCATGATTTTTTGATGAAACAACTGAACATTGAGATGTAATATTTAAAACAAAAAATGAAAATTGTTGAAAAACAAATGACATATATAAATCTACTGCAACAAGACAATATCAAAAAGATATAAAACAAGCTTCTTGTAAAAATGAATTACCAGATGAAGTAAAAGATAATGCTATAGATAAAGATTGAAACGGAGTTCCAGATTATATAGATGAACTTTTAAAATCTACAGATGCACAGCAAAATTATGCAAAAGATAATTTAGATACATTTAATAAAGATTCTGATAAAGATTGAATTCCAGATAAAGATGATATTTCAACAAATTTTGATGATTCTTCAGATGATTTTATGAATTCTCTAGATTTAATTGATGTAAATGTTGATGAAATAATGGCTTGAATTGATACAATTTTAGCGTGACTTTCTTGCTGATTTGGTTGAGGATGATGTATTGCAGCACCAATAAATCGGGCTCCACTTGCACCATGACAAGATTTATCAGTATTTTGATTGCCAACTGGAGATTGACTAAATATTGATGAATGATTACCTGTATTTTCGGCTTTAACTTGAATGTGGTATTGACCATTTTGTTTACCTTCAGTTTGGCCAGCTAGCCCATTAACTACAACTTGATGTTGATCTTTATGAGCTTGAGGTCGGTTATGAGATGATAATGTAGCTAACTTTATAAGAATATTTGTTACTCCAACTTTAACTTGAGCTGTTTGAATGGCTGTTTGTTTTGGTTGACCAGCAAGTTTGATGTGACAATCAAATCCAAAATGATTTCATCCATTTGTTCCAGGTTGAAATTGTATAATTGCAGCAATGCCGATGTTTTGATGTAAAGATGATTGATCAGATGGAGAAATCTATAATATGTGAGAATGAGATATTATAAATTGAAATTGTTCATCTGATGAAACAAATTGAAAAATTCCATATTTATGAGACATTGCAGGAGATTATATAAATTATAAAAAAACCTGAAAAAAATCTTGAAATCTTGAGCCAAGTTTAAAAGAAGTATTTTCTACAGTTGCTAGATGACCATCTTCAAAATGGGAAATACCAAACTGACCACTTTTAAATATTTGAAGTACTTGAAATTCTGACTTGGATGTTGATGTAGATTTTTGAGCATTAAAAGATTGAAACTTCTGAGATGTTTTAAAAATTCAAATGACAAGAATTTCTCCATTTCCTGATTTTGTAATGGAATGGGTTACAAGACAAATAGAAGAAATTGCAAATAAACTTACTGATTTCCCAACACTTTATATTATACTTCCTGATTTTGGTGGAGTTTTTGATAGTGATTGGTCTGGATTTATGGATAAATTAAAATCAAATTATGACACTTGAGAACAAAAAGCACTTGATGAACAATCTAAACTTCAATCAAAAATAGAAGCTAATAATAAAGATTGAGCAAATATTAATTGTGATGAAAATAGTATTTGATGTTTAACAAATCAACTTGAATGAACAAAACTTGAAGCTCAAAAAAATCTTGGTTCAAATAAAACAGTAGGTTGAATTAAGTCAGCTTATGAATTTATTTCAAATATGCCAATTATTAAAATTGAACCTCAAAAAGTAAATTTTAATGCTCCTTGGATAGATAAAGCAACTTTAGATAAAGCTATAAAAGATTTTCAGTCAGCGAAAGTTCAATGGACTGGAGAGCTTGATAGAGCAAAAAAGCAGTGGAATATTGATAGTTATAATTGTGTAGAAACAAGCCAAACAGAAGCATGTAAAAATGTTGCAAATGTTCAATCATTAATTAACTCAATAGATAAAAATATTGAAATACTAGAAAGATATAAAAAAATACCAGAAGATATATTTAAAATGGTAAAAATAAAAGAAGTTCGGATAGAACAAATTTTATGTAACTTAGAAACTATTTCAAAAATAACTGGTTGACGGATTTGAGATAATTGAAAAAGATTTAAAGCTTGGGTTGAATTATATATTTTAATAAAAGCAATATTAAAATCATGGCAATTACTTGTTGATGTATTTATTGATTATGATGCTGAATGTCATGAATGTAAAAATGAAAGATATGATTTATTATATTTTATATGGAAGTTAATAAGTGCAGCAATGCCTAAAATACCAGTAATTCAATTCCCAAAATGGCCTGATATTTACCTTGATTTACATAATATTAGAGTTTCAATAATTATTTGATTACCAGAATTTGAGTTTAATTTAAGGCCAATTTTGATTCCACCATTACCAAGACTTTACTTACCTGATAGTCCAAACGTTGCCTTAAATCTACCTAGTTTACCATTATTACCAATTTTTGAGCTAGCACAATTACCAGAGTTACCTAGTTTACCAAGTATTGAATTACCAAATTTACCACCACCACCAAAATTACCAAAATTACTTTCAGCAATTGAAGCGTTTTTAAATATACTAAAAATTATCACAAAAGTTATGTGTATATTAAAAACTTCACCTTTTGTTCCTGAATGGAGAGCTTGAGATCAAATAGCATTTATAACAGAAAGAAGTGGATATTTAGCAATAGATTTCTTAGATATGTCATTGCCACAATTTTCTTTCCCATTTGTTGATGCTATAAAAGTTACAACTTTTGTTAATTTAGAATTTGAAGTTGAATTCTTAGTAGAAATGGCTAGACAAACAGCATTACCTATAAATACATTTACAAATGATATTGTTAATATGCTAAATATTGGTATTTGAGATTTGGATTACAGATGAGTAGTTCCAACTGATTTAAATATTGATGTTTGAACTGACTGAGTAAATGCTGAAACAAGTTTCAATTTTGAAAAAACTTCTAAAAAAATAAGTTTATTTGATTTATCAAATGTTTTAGCTTTAAATATTTTAAAATTATATTCTGGTATTGAAAAACAATCAAAAATAGATTTATCAAATGATGAATTTAAAAATGAAATAGCAAAACAATTACCAAATATAAAAGATGAAAAAATAGTTTGAGTTTGGCAAAATGCTCTAAATTATTCATTTGTAAAAGAAGATAAAATTGTAAATGACTTAATTAAAAATAATGATGCAAAATACAATGAAGTTAGATCTATTTTACAAGAAGAAAAATATAAAGATACAAACTTAATTAATGAATTAAAAGAAAAATTATTACAAAAACCTGAAAATAATATTTTAGCAAATTCTCTAAAAAAACCTTCAGATGATTATAATACTAGACTTGAAGTTTATAATGAGAAAGCTAAAAAATCTATTGAAAATTTATTTGTAAAAGATAGTGAAGTTGATGAGATAAAATCTCAATCAAAAGAAATTTTATCAAGAGTTCAAACTTGATTTGATAGTTTTTCTTCAAAATTAGATGAATCAAAAAATGCTTTTTCAAAAGTTGAAGTAAAATCAAATAAATTACTTGCAACAAATCTTACAACTAATTCATCCACAACCAATACTACAAGTTCTACAAATTCATCTACAACAACTACTATACAACCATGTGACCAAACCTCTGGATATAGTTATATTTATAAATGAATTTATATAGTAGAAAAATTTGTTACTAAAAAAATAAGTTATTTCTTATTTGATTATTTAGATGAATTAACTTGAAAAGAAATTACAAAAGAAGCTGATTTTGATTGAGATTGAGATCAAGATATTATTTATATGGTTTGAGATGAAATTTATTTAAAACAAAATTTTAATACAAAAAAAACTACAAAAGAATATTATACAGGTTCACCAATAGTATTAAAATCATCAAACAATCCTTATTTATCAAATGATTTTATCCAATGAGTTAATTGATTTAAAGAATGAATAAGCGATAATAGTTATGTAAATATTTGATTTAAAGATTCAAAAAATATTAATAATTATAGAATAGAATTTTTCCAAATAGTTGATAAATTTCAAGATAAAACTTTATGATATTTGAGTTCATATATTCCAAAAAATATTGGTAAATATATAGTAGATGTATTTTCTGATGTGGAAAATGTTACATTGGATAATGAAGCAAAATCTTCATATTACACAACAAGAAAAAATTTAGCATATATAAATAATATTTGAAATCTTGCTTGAGTTAATCTTTATACAAAAAATCTGATTAATTTATCAGATGATGTTTCTTCAAATAAAGAAATTACTATTAACTCTTGAACAAAAATTTATTCATCTTCTTCATCGGTCAGATTAAGTTATTATTTATATAGAGAAAGAGAAAATGAATTAAAACTTAAAGAAGCAAGAATTAATCCTTTTTCAAATATTGAATTTAAGGAAGATATAATAGTTGTTTGAATTACTTGAGAAGCTTTTGTAGAGTGAAATAGTTATATAAATGTTTTTTGAAATCAAATAGCAAATTATATTAAAAAACCTTTACTAGATGGTTCAATTATTACATATAGTGAGAATGAAAAAACTATTTTTAATTCATCATACATAGATATAAAATATTATGATAATAGTGAAGTAAGTCTAAATTTTAAAGAAACAAAATATTATGAGTTATATGATTTGTGATTTAAATCAACAGATGATTACTTAGTTAGAACAAAAATAGAAAATGATTTTTATTATGCAAAGATTAGAAGTTTTAAAAATAATAAATTTTCTACTTATTCAAATCAAATACTATTATCACCTCAAAAAGAGTCAGATAAAAAAGCACCAGAAATATCAAATCTTTACACTATAAAATTACCAGTTTATCAAAAAAAGATTTTTAATATAACAGATAATGTATTTGAAAATAGTTGAATTAAAAACATTACGGATATGTATATAGATTTTGATTTGGAAAAAGATAGTTCTTGAGATGGAAACTTGATAAATGATAAAGATTTTTCATTATGACAAACTTGAAGTTTATTTGATATAAATATTGAGTGAACAAAATTATTATTACAGGTTTGAGGTTTCCAAGAATTAATAAACAAAACTATTAGATTGTACTTAGTTGATAGTAATAATAATATTTGATATAAAAATCTAAATTTTATAGTTTATTCTCCAACTCCTAAAATTGAAAGTATAAAAGATAATAATATTTCTTGAAAAATAAATGAATCACTTATAAAAGAGCCAATTAGTTTTTATAGAGTTAGAGATAATAATCTAACAAGATTAGAAGATTATAATAGAAATAAAACTACTTTAACTTTTACTTGATGAGAATTTAAATTTGATATTAAAGATAATTCATCTTGAGCTACTATAAGTTATTCTTGAGAAGTATTGTTTAAAATAAATGAGGAAACTTGAAAAATTATTTTATCCGATTTTGATAAAGTTAAACATAAACTAAATTTTAAAGTTTATCCTTCAAATAATAAAAATAATGATACACCATACCCCAAAATAGTTGTTTATAAAAATAATATTCCAATATATTATCAATATTTAGTTACACCAAATGCATCTAAAGTTGAGGTGATAAAAGATTTTAAAGATGTAGTTGATTGACAATATAAATCTAAAGTATGAGTTTATTATAATCAATTATCTCAAAATTTTGATTATGTAAGTTTACCTGTTTGACTTGATAAAAATTCATGAGACTTATATGTTTATTCTTTAAATGACAATAAAAAAACACCAATTTTTACTATTTTTAAAGATTGAAGAATAAATACTATAAATGAATTATATTCTATAGAATATTTTACATATTGAGATTATATAGTTTATAATTTAAAAAGAGTTGGATCTGATGAAATTATTTGAAAAGTTATGATAATTCCTGAAAAAAATTATATAGTTAAGTAAAAAAATAAAGAGAAGTTTTTCTCTTTATTTTTTGCAAAAAAAGAAGCTTTTAAAGCTTCTTTTAAAATTAATCTTTACTTCTAGAAAACTTCTTTCTATCAGTTTCAGTTAAATATTTTTTTCTAAGTCTGATATTTAAAGGAGTAACTTCAACATATTCATCTGGTCCGATATAGTCAATAGCTTCTTCTAAAGTCATTCTTTTTGGAGTAACAAGTCTTAAAGCTTCATCAGTTCCTGAGGCTCTAACGTTTGTTAATTGTTTATTTTTAGTAGCATTTACTACAAGTTCACCTCATTTTAAATGTTCTCCGATAATCATTCATTCGTAAATTGCAACAGCTGGATCAACAAATAATGGTCCTCTTTCTTGTAATTTCCAAAGTGAATATGCCATAGTAGCACCAGTTTCACCTGAAACCATACTTCAAACTTCTCTTTTTTCAATAGGTCATTTATATGGAGCAAATTCTTCAAAAGCTGAAGTTAGTATTCATTCTCATTTTGTAATAGTTGTAAATTCTGATTTAAATCATAAAAGTCATCTTGTTGGAACTTTAAATTCCATAGAAGTCATACCATTTTCATCAGCCATATTTATCATTTCTCATTTTCTTTTCCCAAGTTTTTCTATAACAGAACCTGAAAATTCACTTGGAACTGAAACAGCAACTCTTTCAATTGGTTCCATTTTTACTCAGTTTTCTGTATGCATAATTACTTCTGGAGCTCAAACTTGTAGTTCATATCCCTCTCTTCTCATAGTTTCAATTAAAACTGATAAGTGAAGTTCTCATCTACCTGAAACTATAAAATTTTCTCATGAGTCAAAATCTATTTTTAATCAAACATTTGTTTCTAATTCTTTTTCAAGTCTATCTCTAATTTGTCTTGAAGTAACCATTTTTCATTCTTTTCCACAAAAAGGAGAATTATTTACTAAAAATTCCATTTTTAGAGTTGGTTCATCAATAGTAATTGCTGGTAGAGGAGCTACTTCTGCATTTTCTGCAATAGTTTCTCAAACGAAAATATCAGCAATTCAAGAAATTGTTATAATATCTCAAGCAAATGCTTCTTTTACTTTTACTTTATTTAATCACTCATTTGTTAGAACTTCAACAAT
Source organism: Patescibacteria group bacterium (assembly GCA_047637875.1). Classification (GTDB taxonomy): domain Bacteria; phylum Patescibacteriota; class Gracilibacteria; order BD1-5; family UBA6164; genus UBA7396. The sequence goes on along the minus strand of JBLJBH010000027.1, from coordinate 3,762 downwards.
TTTTCATTTTCTTTGAATTCAATCATTGTTAGTAATAACTACTTCTTGTCAAACTTTTACTTTTCATTCATAAATTCTTCAAATAGCAAGTCTTCCAAGGAAATTATCATAAGCTAAATTTGATACTTGCATTCTAAAAGGTTTATCAACTTCATTTGCTGCTTCAGGAACTTTTTCCAAAATCATTTCATAAAGAGGAGTAATATCATTTGACTCATCTTCTATATTTCTTTTTGCAATACCATCTCTAGCGATAGCATAACAAACAGAAAAATCAAGTTGTTCATCATTTGCTCCAAGTTTTACAAATAAATCAAATAATTGATCAACTACCCAATCTGGTCTTGCAGCTGGTTTATCAATTTTATTGATAATAACGAGTGGTTTCAACCCAAGTTGTAAAGCTTTTTTAAGTACGAATTTTGTTTGAGGCATTGGTCCTTCATAAGCATCAACTACTAAACAAACAGAATCAACCATTCTTAAAACTCTCTCTACTTCTGAACCAAAATCAGCATGCCCTGGAGTATCAACAATATTAATTTTGTTTCATTTATAAAATATAGAAGTATTTTTTGCATAAATTGTAATACCTCTTTCTTTTTCTTGATCATTACTATCCATAATTCAAGCTTCTACTTTTTCATTTTCTCTGAAAGTTCAAGACTGTTTTAATAAAGCATCAACTAAAGTAGTTTTCCCATGATCAACGTGCGCGATAATCGCGATATTTCTAAAAGACATAAATATATATAAAAATAATAAAAAAAATAAAAAGTATTCTTTTTGAAAATACTTTTTTTATTTCCGGCGAAATTATATGAAAAAAAATTAAAAAGTAAAATAAAAAAAATCTTAGAAAAATTTTTCTAAGATTTTTTTTACTAACTATTAAAGTTTGGATCAAATCTACTAACAAATGGTAATAATGCAACCATTCTAGCTCTTTTTATAGCTAAAGCTAATTTTTTTTGATTTTTTAAAGATACTCAAGTGTAATATCTTGGAGTAATTTTTCCAAATTTAGTTGTATACTTCTTTAGAAGTTCTACATTTTTGTAGTCGATTACAACACCTTCTAAAGGACATTTTGTATTTGCCATGGTAAGTTAAATTAATTATTAAAAATTTTATTAAAATTTATCATCAAGTTCTAAAGCAATTTCATCAAATTCATCAATTGCTTCAGCTCAATCAAAGTCTGATTTTTTATTTAAGAAAATAAGACTTGAAATTACTATTTCAGTTTTGTATGATTTTGTTCAATCTTCTCTATCAATAACTCTAGTTCTAAGTCTTCATTCTACGTATACTAATTTTCATTTAGTTAAAAATTTTTCAGCTCTTTCAGCTAAACTTCCCCAAGCTACACAATTATGAAATTCACTTTCTGATTTATTTTCTCATTCAGCTGTTTTATAATATCTGTTTGTAGCTAGTGAAAAAAGTGCTACTTTTTTATTGTTTTCAGTATTTTTAACTAATGGGTCTCTTGTAATATTTCAAATAAGTATTACTTTGTTAATAGTTCTCATCTATTTATATTTAAAAATTAAACATCTTTTTTAACAAACATATGTCTCCAAATATTTAGATCTAAATTCATAAGTTTTGTTAGAGAAACAATAGCTTTTCAATCCATTTCTAAATCAAGTAAAACATAAAAACCTCTATCTGAAGAATTGATTTTGTAAGCCATTTTTTTGTCTCACCAAATATCTTCTTTTTCAATTTTAGCTGCTTTTTCTTCTAAAGCTTTTTTTAAGTTAGCTAAAGAATTATTTCTGTCAGCTTCTGAAATGCTTGGGTTTAAAATAAGCATTAATTCGTATTTTGCCATAATATTTCCTATGGGTTAATATCTTTAATTTTAAAATTAAAGAAGGATATAAAATAAAAGTGCTTTTTAAAAGCCAGAGTATTTTATGAAAATAGTTGAAATTGTCAAAATAATTTGACTTTTTTGATTTATTTTCCAACGTTTGCTTCTATGAGATGTTCTTCGTAGTTTTAGCGAAGAAGAATATGGGAGAGCGAAGTGCTTTGATGCGAACCTCATAGAAGCTATTGTGCGACCTTGCGACTGTAAGGAGTAAAATGCAATGTGGCTCGTAGTGATAGCGAAGAGTGTATTTAAAAAATCTTTTTTATTAAATTGTCATTATTCCTTATTTTTATAAAAGGGGGTAAAAGTGCTTTTGGAAAAAGCACAAATAATTTAGCTTCACTTTAAATTATTTGGTAATTTTTTAGGTATATCAAGACTTAAAAGTGATTTCATTTGTGTTATCGCAACCTTGTTTAATGTTTTTAATCTTTCAGCTTGTTTCACTCACATTTTTATAAATTCAGCATTCATACTTTCTATATTTGCTAAAATTATAAGTTGTTCTATTGTTGCTTCATCTCTAATATTTCACTTTTTTCAAGGATTTTGTTCTCTCCATTCTCTAGCTGTCATACCAAATAAAGACTTGTTTAAAATATCAGCTTCATCAGCATAAACAAAGTTTATATCATTTTTCGAAAGTTCTTTTGGAACAAGATTTTCTTTTATAGCATCAGTATGAATTTTATAATTTACTTTTGTTAAAAATCTTTTTGCACTCCAATCAAGAGTTTTTAATTCTTCTTGTTTTAATCTTTGAAATTCTTTGATAAGGTAAAGTTCAAATTCACTTGAAACCCAACTTGCAAATTTTATAGCAATATCTTTGTGAGCAAAAGTTCCTCAGTTATTTCATGGTTTAGATATTATTCAAATTGCATTTGTTTTATCTATCCATTTTTGAGGAGACATAGTAAAAGCATTTCATCATGCCTCAGTCTTAAAGGAGTCGAATTCGACCCCTTTGAATTCTGGATTATTTATAATTTCCCAAAGACCTAAAATTCAATAGTATTTTTAGTTCTAAGCCAATTTTTTATAACATCTTTTGGCTCATCTGGATTTTTATATCTTGCAATATCAGTAAGGCTTATAAAATCATCATCTTTGAATTTTATAAATTTGATTTCAGTTCATAGGACTTGAAGTTGTTGTTTCATAGAAGAAAAATTAGTTTATAGGGTCTATTCAATTTTTATTATTTCAAATAGTTCATCTTTTAAATAATAAAACAAAAATTACAGGAATAAATATTAAAAATAAAATATGCCATTTTTTCCAGTCCAAATCATTAATTCTTTTTATTAAAAGGCAAATAATCAACCATAAATAAGTTAATACAAGTATTCAAACTAATATAGTATTATTAGATTGTTCAAAAATATCTAATATTTTACCGAAAATTCAAAAAATAATATTTATTATAATATAACTTAGAAAAAAATTAAGTCTTCATAATCTTCATTTATAATTAAAATAAAATAGAATTTTATAATAATATTTTTCTAATTTATTATTTAATCTAAAATTCCATTTTCATATAACAATATAATAAAAAGTTGTTCTTAATAATTCAAAAAATAATATAATTATTGGTAACCATGTAAATCAATATATTAAATCTTCTAAAGACCAAATACTTCCAGTATCAAATCACAAATACAAATCTCAAATTATTGCAAATATTGTTCAAATATTTATTAATAATGATATTCAATATAATAAATAAAAAATAACTTTTAGTAGTCTATAATACCATTTAGATTGAAAATCTGATTTTTCCATAAATTATGAAATTAATAATAAAACTTACACTTGCATGAACTGCCCCCTGAAAAGTAGAGTCGAAATAAAAAAGTAGATAATCTACTTTT